>VGKY01000006.1 GCA_016866875.1 Candidatus Peribacteria bacterium | reverse complement strand
ACACTTCCTAGGGAAAACTGTTGAACCAGAGAAGGGGGGTCTCCATACTGCCTGGCCATGGAAGATTTCGGTCGCTTTCGCTGCTCCATCGGCATCTCCACCTCGCACCTGGAGTGCCTTGCGGAAGATACGTGGGAAAATGCCATCGCCACCGATATCCGCGCACAACTCGCCAATGTCCTCGATACGCAGCCCGAGGTCGTCGCTGAGCGCGGTGCAAGCGACGATGAAGTCATAGAATTTTCCATCGGCATCTCCGGTGTTTCTCCGGCAGACCACCAGACGATCCGGGCAGCTCTCTCTGAAGCAGGGATAGATGTCTCCGACGATGAAGGCGACCTCCTCGAAGACTACGTCGACGGCGATGAGTGGAGGAACAATGCGTATGATGCAGATTGGGAGAACACCCCGGAAGGCACGGGTGACGATCCGTTCTTTGCAACATAAAACCCTTCACCTAGCACACCACCCCCTCGTGCTTCAGCAGCCACTCCTTTTTATCGCTGCCGGAGGCGTAGTTGCCGATGCCACCGCTTGCGGGAAGCACGCGATGACACAGGATGACGATGGTGAGTGGATTGTCACCAACGGCAGTACCGACGGCGCGCACGGCGTCCGGCTTGCCGATCTCCTTCGCAAGGTCTCCGTACGTTATGGTGCTGCCGAAGGGGATGGTGAGGAGCGCATCCCACACGCGCTGCTGAAAATCGGTGTCTCGCATAACGAGGGGAACGGAAAAGCGGTGAAGATCTCCGAGAAAATATCCACGGAGCTCCTGCAGTGCGCGCTCCAAAATATCCGTTGTCTGCACAGGTTTTGTATGGGGTGGAGAAGCAAAGGTAACGGAATCGATGCCGCGATCGGTCCCCGTGATGCGCAGTGTGCCGAGATCGGTCGTCAGGAATGCTGTGGTGATCTGTGTGAGCATGAAGTGGTTGTCGTCGTTTACTTCGGGATTTTCCCGATGGAGATCGCAGACGATGCAAGATGACTTCTGCCGGGTCGTCCCCGGTGATCCACTTCGGATCGACAGGCGAAATTTCCCCGTGTTCCACACACGCAGAGAACTCATTTTTTGGCTTATGTAAGACATTTACATATGTTTCAAGCATGATCTACCTTCTGCCCTCTGCTCTCTGTCTCCCTCTCATGGTTTTCTGGAGCCATGCACCGCAACGCCCCACCAGCTCTCGCCTTCGCGCTCCTGCTCGCACTCCATATTGCCACCGTGCTCGCCGTCGCCCAAGAGCGCCAATCGGGCACGCTCCTACCACACATTACCCTCTCTCAGCACACACTGCCCTGACACACGCTCCTGCCTTCTCCTTCCTACTCCCTACTCCCTCCTTCCTCCTTGCTCCTTGCTCCTTCATCCATGCCTCCCCTCTCCGTCGCCACCGCCATAGCCGTGCGCGCCCATAGCGGCCAGAAGCGCGCTGACGGGAGAGACTACATCGAGCACCCGATGGCGGTCGCGCGGATCCTCATGGGAAGCAGTACCCATCTCCCGACCGCCGTCTACTCCGCCGCGATGCTCCATGACGTGATGGAGGACGCGCACCTCAGCTACGCGGAACTCGCTGCGCGTGTAGGACGGGAGGCTGCGACGATGGTGCTGGGCCTCACGCGTCCGCAGCGCGTCGCAGGCGAATCGTCGGAAGTATGGGAAGAGCGCTACATCGCCCAAATGCGCATCGTCTTTCCCTTCGCGCCGGGGCTTTTACTCATCAAGCTCGCCGACCGCATCCATAATCTGCAGACGGCGCACACACTCGCCCGCCCACGCAGAGCACGCCTGATCGACACGACCCAGCGTCACTACGCGCCTTTCTTTCGATCCATGCAGAGGATGTTGCCCATCGAGCTCCAATGTGCATGCACCGTGCTACTGCGTGGTCTAGAAGGAGCCCTGGAGCACGCGCACAAAGGAGCGCGGTGCTTCCAGGAAAGAATGGCGAAGGGATAGCAGCACCCAAACGGCAGTACCGCTCACGGCTGACTCCTCAGTGGCACGGCTCACTTTTTTCCATTCTTCCGGCTCTGCCCCTTCCAGATCTTGTCGATGTTGACGCGGTAGAGGTTGTTGTAGCGCTCAAGCTCGTTGGGGTCGGCCATCTTCAGCACGTCGAGCTCCGGAGCAAACATCTCACTGTAGCGGTCGCGGCGACGAATCTGCTTGAAAGTCCCGTCCTCATGGATGAGCACGACCGCCGCGCGCTTGATCGTATTGAAGTTGTTGGCGAGCACCTGTGCGTAGGCGCCCACGTCCATCGCCGCGAGGATGTCCCCTGCCTCGAGCTTGGGCATCGTGATGCCCTTGGTGATGAGATCCCAGCAGTCGCAGGTGTTGCCACCGACGGTGACCTTGTGAACGCGCGGCGAGAACATCTTGCTCGCAGGCAAGATGTCGTAGTGGATGTTGCTTTGGACGAGAGCATCGGGGATGAAATTGTAGGTCGATCCGTCCGCGATAATCATACGATTGAAGTGGTGGATCTCCTTGTTGGCGACGACGTGCATCAGGCCGATACCGGCATTGAGGACGATGGACTTGCCCGGCTCAAAGATGAGCTGGATCGGCATCGTCACTCTCGCCCCCTCGAGGAGGCGGCGGAAATACTTGGGAAAAGACCGAAGATCCTCGATGGGAAACGCCGTCTGGTCGCCGATGGCTGCGGGGAATCCTCCACCGAGCGAGAGCGTCTTGATGGGGATCCTCTTGTCCTGACAATCGCGGATGATCTTGGTGAGCACACGGGCAGCGGCGCGAAGCGTCCAGGGGCTCGAGATGTACCCCCCCATGAAGTGGAACCCGCGGAAGTCTACGAAGGGGCTTTTGGCCGCGATGTCGACCGCTTTGAGCACCTGCTTCAAGGGAATGCCATATTTGTTACCCTTCGTGGAGTAGTTGCGGATGTCGATCATGGGGTTCACGCGGATCACCGTGCGCACCTGGGTGCGAAGCTTCTTGGCAGTGGCCGCGATGTGCTCCAGATCCTCAACGCTGTCCGCGGTGATGCTCTGCACGCCGACTTTCGTGGCGAAGTGGAGATCCTGATCCGTTTTGTAGAGATTGGTGTACGAAAGCTGGCGGGGCTTGAGGTCCGCGAGGAGTCCTAAGATCAGCTCCCCGACGCTCGCGCAGTCGAGTTCAAACCCCTCTTCGCGGGCCATGCGGAGGATCTCGAGGTTGCTGTTGCACTTCACCGCGTACTGAAGCTTGATGTCATTGCCGAAAACCTTCTTGAACCTGCGGAAGTTCCTGCGAATCTCGCGCTCCACCATGACGTAGATGGGTGTGCCGAACTTGCGCACGATCCGGTCGACAGGCACTCCTTCGACGGTCAAAAATCCCCGGTGATCCACCGAGAGGAAGTGCGCCCAACGATCCCGGATGTAGCGTTTCTCCGCGTGCCTGCGCCGGCGCGAAAAATGGGGAACATGAGGGTGTTCCATCGATACTGCGATCATTGCGGAGGCTTTCGCATGGAAAACAGCGCGGAGTGTACGACTGCTACGTTGGAATGCAACAATTTTCTCCGATCCGTCTGGCGCACGAAGAAAGGCAGCCCTACGATGCGCTGGTGAGCGAGCACCGCAATGTCACCCTCGGCCTCGTGCAGATGTCCATGGAGGATGCCACGGAGCGCAACATGGAGAAGGCGATCGCCATGAGCCGCGACGCCGCCGGCAGGGGCGCAAAGATCGTCGCCCTCCCCGAGCTCTTCCTCGGCCCGTACTTCTGCGTCGAGGCGAACAATGCTGCCGCGTTCGAACGCGCAGAGAAGATTCCTGGCACCTCTACTGAAGCCCTGGCCTCTCTCGCGAAGGAATGTCGCATCGTTCTCGTCGGCGGATCGATCTACGAGTTTGCCGGAAAGACACGGTACAACACGTGCTGCATCTTCGGTCCCGATGGAGGCATCCTCGGTACGTACCGCAAGCTGCACATCCCGCACGACCCCGGATTCTTCGAGCAGCACTACTTTGCCAGTGGCAACGAGCCACCACTCGTCGTCGATACACCGCATGGAAGGATCGGCGTCGGCATCTGCTACGACCAGTGGTTTCCGGAGTTCGCTCGGCTAGCGGCACTCCAGGGCGCAGAGCTCCTCGTGTACCCGACGGCCATCGGTACCGCAGACGTACCGCCCGTGGACGAAGCAATTCCCGAGAACTGGGAAGAGAAGTGGCGAGCTGCGCAGGTAGGACACGCGGCAAGCAATGACCTCTACGTCGCTGCAGTGAACCGCGTCGGACACGAGGGGCAGCCGCCCGAAGACAGCGGAAAGCCGAGTGCGACGCACTTCTTCGGCGGATCGTTCGTGGCTGATCCCAACGCGCGCCTGCTTGCGCGGGGGGACGATACCGAGCAGATCCTCCTCGCGGACATCGATCTCGCATATCCAAAAAAAATGCAGGAAGCATGGCGGTTTCTCGCAGAACGAAGACCCGACATGTACGGTGGTCTGACGAAGTAAAGAGGTAATCTGTCGCGTTGGATAGGTGCCGTGGGTGGGTGGCGCGCCACGGGGCCTGCCTGCCGGCAGGCAGGGGTGAAGGGGAAGGCTCTGCTATGCGCCGCAGCGCAGTCGGGATGGAAACGCCGAAGCCTTGGAGGCGTTTCCAGCAAGACACAGAGCCGAGCGGAGAGGTGGTTGGCGCGCCGGGCTTGTGGCGAGCTTGTCGAACCACGTTTTAGCTCCACCTTTGTCGCCGGACAAAGCTGGAAGGCTTTCACAAGCAAAGAAAGTGAAAATCCAAAAGTAAAGCCTCCTCCACAGACACTTCCGAGAATCTCTTTCGCCATCACACTATTCCCCCTTTCGTTCCCTACCCAGAGAGAACCCATATTTCGGCAATCTGAAAACAAATACAGGCCATGCACATCTTCAGAAGATTTGGATGCTCTCTCGGCAATCCCTTCTCTCCGCTGCACTGATGCCGAATCTTTCCCCCCATCCCCATGACACGCAGACATGCACCCCTTTCCCCTGTCGCAGCAGACATCGAACTACTAGAGCAAAAGCAACTGCTTTCTAGCTCCACTCTAGAAACCGCACAGATCGATGCTCTCATGAGTGATACATCCTCTCTGGCACAGCTTCTTTCCGGCTCACAACCATCCGCACCGGCATGGGATGGCAGCTTCGACAATCTCTCTGAAACCGAGACAGTTCTTGAGGAAATCTCTGCACTTGCAACATACGGCGAGCAGCTCACAAGCGCCCTAAACCAGATGAGCACTGAAAACATCGCAGGACAGCAGGCACTGGAAGAACAACTCATGGAAACGATGCGCTCACTGGAACACGCCATCGATGCTACGCAATCCCTCGAAGGTGCCATGCGATCATCCATCCATGATCTGCTGACGCAGGAAACATCATCCGTCGATCTCACGGCCTTGTCTCCGAGTGAAGGAAATCGTACGGCAAGAGGAACCGTTCCCCTCAGCGATCCTACGAAAGGCGATATCACCATCGTGGTTCCCCGTGGAAAATCATCCACTGCATCCCTGCAGGAAGAAATCCGATGGACGCAACCACCGACACTGGTGACCAACCCAGATCATGGATTTGCAGCATCGCAAAGCACCATCCCCTCCTCCGTCATCAACTGGAGAACAAAAAAAATCGAATCCTTCAGTATGACATCTGTTGATACAAACGGAAAGAACATTGGGGGCGTCGTATACAACGACGGATTCAGCATGCCGATAGTGCACGACCTTGCGACAGGTGGGATACGCGACTTAGGAGGGAGAATTCGGGGGAGTGCGGACATTGTGCTGAGCCCAGACGGATCACGGGCGGTCACCGCAATCAGCGGCGCAGGAAGCAGCAACAGCATGCGCATCTGGGACACCGCAACCGGTAGACAAATCGGACCAACGCAGAAACCGGAGTACGTCACCCAGATGGCGTTTCGACCTGGCAATGCACCTGATCTTCTGTACGCCACCGAATATGGTCAGTTTGTTTCTTGGAATAAAGTCGATGGAGGTGGCGACCGGATCTTCGAGGAAGTCTGGCCACGCTTCGCCGTGAGTGAATCCATCGCGGCAGCACCACGCATCGTAAATCTTGGAAGAGGTCGCTTTGACCCCGGAGATACCGTGGAGCTCTACGATTTCCAACAGGAGCGAAGGCTGCCTGCTCTCGCTACAGGCAATGCCGTCCGCGATCTCGCCATCAGTCCCGATGGAAAAACCCTGCTGACATGGGACAGAGGAGGCATCGTGCATATCTGGGATATCACCTCTCGACAAAAGATCACCACGATAACTCCGACCGCAGGAACCCGTGATGCACGCGCACAGTTCGGCCATAACGGTTCGCTCATCATCATCACAGACAACACGGGCAAACTGCGTGAGTTCTCCGTAGACAGTCTTCGCAATGGCAATACCGAACCGTTGGTGCAGCGCACCTACGACACGCGCGACTCCATCCTCGCCCACCCAGGAGCACCCGGGTACATCACCAGCCGCACCGACAGAGGCTCTGTATCCCTGCGCGCATCGGGGCTTCCTGCCATTGTCACCAACGGAGAACAAGTGCCCGCAGTAGAAGGGAAAGGTGATGGCACCGTCTGGCTCGACTACTCCACAGTCCATGAGCTTGTCACACAAGGGCAGTTTCGCATCACGGGCGCTCCTGCAGGCACGCAGTTCACCGTGACGCCGTTTATGGGAACGCGACGCCTCGCATCGCAATCGGCAAATGCAGGCGAAGTGGTTTTTGTGTCCAACGCCGAGGGTATATCTGCCGTAGCCGTACAGGGCGTAGGGTGGAACGGCCCTATTGCCCTTGCACAAATGGATGTCTCGACGCTCGCAAGTGCGGCTCCTGCCGACAGTAAGGAGCTGGGGCTTCTTTCCAATGATCTCTTCGCACAAACGTGGGCGGATACCGATGAGGTGTGGGACGACAAATGGCTGGACTATCGCTCACAGATGGCAGCCGTGGAAGGTGACCCAAAGCTCCCCATGCTCGTGCGCGCCACGGGAGGAACGCTCTATGGCTTTACCTACCACACCAATGTCCACTACAGATCCGGGTTTACAAAATCTCTCGCGCGATCGGCACTTCCCGAATCCGCGTTCATCCGTATCGATACGAGCACGGCCATCCTCCTGCCTGGATACCCCGCCGCCCTCTACGTGAATGTCGGTGACGGCACGATCGTCGGCACGAGGAAAGGTCAAAACGGCGGCATCCTCCTCGAGAAAAAACAGTCAGCCAATATCCTCGATCTCGTGCCAAAAGAAGGCATGGATATGCGAGTGGACTGGTTGGATACCGTGAGCGCCGGAGAAGGAACACGGGAAGGATTCTTCCGTGAGGCGCTCACGCCGGGCGTCGTCAGCCACCCATCGCCGGAGAGCAGCGCTATCGTCACCACCATGCGTGTGAAAAACTCAGGAAGCTTTGGAGGAGCGATCCGCGCCGAGATCTATGTGTCTTCAGATATCCACCCCGAGCGCGTCTTGCAGAAAACCATCGAAGGCAATATCTCCGCTTCCGATGTACTCACGCTGCGCTTCCGTGCAGATCTCCCGAAGAGAGACCGCTCTTCGTACGCGTACGTCAAAATCATCGGACCGGATGGTACGGTAATCGCGGAAGAAGGTGCAGGACACGTCGGACGCAATCCCGATCGACCTTCGCCAAAGGAAATCACCGAACGCGACAAGGAGTACGAAGAGGCTCAACAGGGAGCATTTGTGCGCACTACGCAGTACTGGGCAGATCTCGCACGCAGTAGCCCCGTCTATGCGGGGCAAGCCGCAGCAGGGCTCCAAGAGACGCTTTCAGCGATGGGCAAAACGATGGCGACGGTTGCCGCACGGATTGCACAAGAAAGAAGAACGCTCGGAGCAATGATCGAAAAGCGCGTCCTCCTCGCCGAAGCATCCGCCACCCTTGGGTACACCGGAGAGAGCCCGGAAGGTATCCGCAATGACAGCACGGCAGGAAAGGCACTCCTGGGAATCATCCATAGCCTGCAGGGCATCGCACCGACGGCATCTGCAGACATAGCAGCGGTCGCCAAATCCGCCGAGATCCCCACGGCCATCCCGTGGTGGAAGATCGCTCAGGCAGCCCAGAGCGCCAATGGCGACAGTGGCGTCCTCGCGGGGAATCTCCTCAGGTTATTCGATGACGCGGGATTCCGGCATTTACAGGAACCGGCAACCGCCACGGCGCCACAATTCCTCTCGACGTATAACCATAAATCGGAATACCGTGGGGAGGACATGCTCGTACGCTTCGACCTCGCGACCGCAGGCAAAGAGATTGATCATGTGTTTGTCTATCTGGAGGGACACGAGGGGCAAATCGGCGATGCTCTTCCGGTCACTGTGAATGGTTTGTCCGTAAAGATCCCAGCTGCTGTCATCAGCGAGCGCATCGGCACGCAGGAGAGCGCGCACCTGCAGGTGAAGCTCGTCGCATGGTTCAAAGGAGAAGGTGATGCAACACGGATCTTCACGAAATCGGAGGGGGTGATGTGGAGTAAGGGAGAAATCGTTAACAATGAAAACTTGTCCACGGCTGAAGTGGGGTCACAACAGTGGCACATCGAGAATGCGATTCTACAAAGACTGCATTTACCCGTGAGTCAGGAAGCTGGGGAATGGACGAACAATTTGGGATCTACCTACCACAATAATACTGAGTACTTTGCTGTTGATCTGAATATTCCTGGAAGCAGTGACCTAGGTGCGGAAGTCACTGCTGCAGCAGGCGGAAAGATTGTGGATTGGGATATCACTACTGGCTTTATCAAAATTGAACATAGAAATGACATCACCATTAATGGTCAACTACAGACAATGGTCTGGTACACAGAATACCGACATATGAATAACATTCTCATCCCCTCCAATGAATCAGAAGCCCTGATTACGAGTGGTACACTCATCGGTAATGTAGGCAAAGAGGGTAAAGCCAGCGGTGCACATTTGCACTTTGTTGTGCGAAGTAACGGTGTTGCAGTCGACATTTCAAAATTATTGCAATTGCATGGCATCAAAGATGCAAATGAGCGAGCAACTGGCACCTCACCCTACAAATCCTAGTCATGCGTACCGCTACTATTATCTTGGCAATGGTTCTAAGTGCATGCACTACGCAGTTATCTGAGGCTACATGCCCTCTGGATTGGACTACCTATAAGCTAGATGCATATAATTTTTCGTTCTGTTATCCAGAAAAAAATTCTGTAGTTACATCAAAAGATGATCGTAATTTTAAAGGGGCGAGAATTCAGAATTATGTCTCTGAAGATTCTCACGGCCAACTCTCCAAAGGCGAATATCATCTGGAATTATTTATCTGGGATCACACACAGGGAAAAAAATATGCACGTATTGAAAATAGTGTGATTTACACATCATGCTCAGATAAATTAACTCAGAAAAAGTCAGTTGAATTTTCGAGAATTATCGGCCATCGAGGAATCGAAGATGTATATGAATCAAGTGGAACTTCCTTTGCACTTTGTATTCAAAAACCTGGCATTGATATCTATCTCCGCGTAACAGAAAGAAATCCTGAGGGAGGTATTGCCAATAAAATCCTTGATTCATTTTCCATCGACTAACAATCCCCCCTACACTCCCCCCGCAATGGCACGCTTTCGTGAATCGCCGTTTACGACCGGATCGCCCGCAGATCTCGGATACCGCATGCCTGCGGAGTGGGAGCGACACGAGGGGACGTGGCTGAGTTGGCCGTACAATATGGAGACATGGGAAGGGCACCTCGAGGGAGCCGAGAAAGCGTTTGCACAGATGATCGCTGCACTCACACCTCATGAAACGGTGCATCTCGCCGTTGCCAATGCCGATGTGGAAGCGCGTGCGCTGAAGGCGCTACAGGGAAAACCTGACAACCTCGTTCTCCACCGCATCGAAACCGGCGATGTGTGGTTTCGTGACTTCGGCCCCACCTTTCTCGTGCGAGAAAGGGACGGAAAAAGAGAGGTGGGCTACAGCAAATGGAAATACAACGCCTACGGCAACAAGTACCAAGACCTCCTCATCGGTAACGACGTTCCCGACAAGATGCCACTGCAAAGCAGTGAGCGCTTCGACGCTGGCATCGTCCTCGAAGGAGGATCCATCGACGTCAACGGCACGGGAAGCGTGATCACCACAGAGAGCTGCCTCCTCAGTCCTGACCGCAACCCCGGGCTCACCAAAGAACAAATCGAGCAGAAACTCCGCGACTACCTCGGCGTCACCAACGTGCTCTGGCTGAAAGAAGGCATCGCGGGAGACGACACCACAGGGCACATCGATGACATCACGCGCTTCACCGGAAAAAGCACTGTCGTGACGGTGGTGGAGGACGACCCACAGGATGAAAACTATGCCCCACTCCAGGAAAATCTGCACCGCCTGCAAACCATGCGCGACGAAGACGGCACTCCGCTCACCGTGGTCTCCCTCCCCATGCCTCGCCCGTGTATCGTGGATGGCCGACGCATGGCGGCGAGCTATGCCAACTTCTATATCGCCAATAGCGTTGTTATAGTGCCTATCTATTCCCAAAATGCCGATTCCGAGACCCTAGACACCCTTCAAAAGTGCTTCCCAGATCGTAGGGTAGTGGGAATCGACTGTCGGGAGCTGATTTGGGGATATGGGTCGGTGCATTGTGCAACACAGCAATATATTTTGACTAAATAATATATTTATATTATAAATAAATATTGTGTGGCTGGCAGTTGCTCTATTTTCGGCGATCTGTTTTGCAACGGTATATGTAGTGGATGAATACTGCGTAGATAACATTTTACAAAAACCTTACATGGGTGTCATAACTAGCGCCCTAGCATCAATATCCATCTTTTTTGCAATACCTTTCACTTTACCAATTGTCAAAGTAATACATTTTCCAGAAAATGCGGATCTTCTTCTATGCCTGATAGTTGGTGTAATAATACAGATAAACCAAGGGCTCTATTTTAAGGCACTTTCATACAGCACTGCCGGCACTATCGCTGGATATTGGAATATGGTGCCTGCGCTGTTGCCCATACTGAGTTACTTATTCCTCGGAAGTGTACTTGAGCTTGATCAATACAGAGGAATATATCTCATTGTTCTTGCGTCAATCGGACTCAGTGCATTGGATACCAAATCAACAGAAAACATCTTTGCCCTTTTACTCATGCTTGTTGCTGTGGTTCTACAAGTGACAGCGTTATTACTCATGGCATACATATTTAAGAGAGTAGATTTTCATAGCGGATTTTTAAGTATAACTACTGGAATGATTGTGGCAGGTGTTTTTCCATTACTCATGCCAAGTGTGAGAAGGTCATTCTCTCAAAATTACCAAAAACTTTCTTCGTCGATCAACATATTTATAGGTGTGGAAATCATGAACCTAGTTGCATACGGATCGTTACAAAAATCCATTCACCTGAGCGGTGAACCGTCTCTCGTTGCCGCTATAGATGGCACCGCTCCGGGATTTGCCTTTATCTTTTCCATGCTATTTTTCAAAAATAAAGTCCGAAATATCGCCTCAAAGCACTATCAAACACTATTCTTGCGATTAACGAATATCTGCGTGATGGTTCTGGGGGTTTGGATGGTTTCCTAACTTCTAAATTGGCAGTGTTACAATGAAGGTACTTCCTTTGCCTTCTGCGCTTTCAAAACGACTAGTGCCGCCCTGCGCCTCCACGGCACCCTTCACCACATACAACCCGAATCCATTACCGTCGACATTGCAGGCGTTGCTCGCACGGAAAAGCTTGCCGAAGATCTTGTCTTGATCCTGCTTTGGAATACCACATCCCGTGTCGCTCACAACGATCTTGAGCTCTTGGTGTGTTGAGGAGACATCCAGCTTCACCTTGCCCCCTTCCGGCGTGTACTTGATGGCATTGCTCATCAGGTTCTCCACGATCATGCGCATGAGGCGCTTATCGAGCGAGGCGATGCCGACCTTGTCGGAAATCGTCGACGTGAGGTGTACCTTCCGCTCCTGCGCCTTGGCCTCCATGATCGTCATGATCTCGCCGAAGAACTCCTTGAGATCTAGATCCGTGCGATCCACTTTGACGCGTCCGAGCTGGATGCGCGATACATCGAGAATCATCGAAGCGAGATCGGCTAGATGCTTTGCGACCCCCTGCAATTTTCCAAAGAATTCCTCCTGCTCTTTATTGAATTTTCCAAAGTCTCCATCAAGGAGCATTTCAAAGTCCCACTTCAATGCGGAGATCGGTGTAGCAAGTTGATGGCTGACGATGCCAAGGAGTTCATCTTTTTGACGATCGAGCTCTTGCATGAGCTCCATGCGGCTTCCCCACAACTTTAAGAGTCCAAATGCAAGGCCGGATATCAGAGCAATCATGACAATGGAAATTAGTCCAAATGGCAGAAAAGTTGCTTTTATCAGACGATTGTAATCAGAAATATCAATATCGATCGCTAACATCGCGACTACATCTCCATTCTTTTTTTTGATTGGCGCATATGCAGAATACAAAAGTCCCCAGTAATCCTCGTAAATCTCAGGACTCGTTGTTGCCTCACCAAAAGCCTTACCACTTTGTATAGCTTCGATTTCTGATACATCGTACTCGGAACCAGGAAATCCTTCGTCTGTAACTTCATCTTTATTAAAGTTGAGTTCCGGCTTAAGAGCCAATACATCTGCATCCGCAATGAACAACATTGAATCCGCTTCTTGGGTGGGCTCAAGGAGATAGGCAAAAGTTATATCTGGATTGGCTCTTTTGATGCTCCTCAATTGCAGTACCAATGAGCGATGAAAGGGCAGTTTTAGCCTGGACTCTACTGGATGTGCTAAAAATGCCCCAATATCCTCTCCGGAGAATAACAGTGATGCTGTTGAGACCATAGAAACCATGCGTGCATCCAACCGCTTATTCAGCAGAGACTTTGTATACCAATACATGCCGATGATAAGAATCAGAGCAGCAGCAGATGTTATGAGTGCAACAATGACGCTTGCATTACGCAACCTACCCACTGCTAGCTCTTGTGGTTCACGCATATCGTACTAAGATACCATTTTACCCGCTACGCGGCAATGCCGAACAGCCACTCCGCATTGAGTAAAAAGTGTGTTATAGGCAGTTCATTATTGGACAACTTTGGTGTTTTCGCTTCAGAGAAGATAGAAAAGGACGAAGTTATTGCGATTTGGGGTGGGAAAATTTATGCCGAGAAGGATATGGTAAATCTGGCAAAGAAGTATCCAAAAATGCTATTAAATCCATTCGGTGTTTACTGGGGATATTATATGGGTCCTATAAGACCACAGGATCCCATAGAGGATTCTGAAAGATTTAATCATTCATGCAGCCCAAATGCTGGAATAAAGGGGCAAATCATTCTCGTTGCGAGACGTGATATCGCCGTGGGAGAAGAAATCTGTTTCGATTACGAGACAGCTGAGACGAGTGGAATCGGTTTGATGTTTGTATGCAAGTGCAACAGTATCACCTGTAGAAAAAATATTGACGGAACAGCATGGAAGAATCCCGAGTTTATTGCAAAAAATAAGGAATATCTGTCTTGGTATTTGGAGCAAAAACTAAAGTTTAGTGCTGAGTAAGCAGTGCCCTAAATGTAAACAAGTTATGTGCCAATAGCCTAAACATTACTAAGGTTGCCAAGAAGAAAGCTATCAGCACTGAGGGGGTAATCGCAGACCATGTCATGTCAGTTACATCACTGGCGTTGAAGTCTATCCCAATAATTGCAAATGGCTTACTGTCTTTCGTAATTGGTGCTACTCCCCCAATCCATACGCCCCAAGGATCTTAATGAGCATGTTGATCGGCTGTTGGCTTGAGTAAGCCATGCACTTTTGCTGATTCTTTCGGCCTTTCATCCAACCACATATGTCCCGGAGCAATCTGATCGTTCAAAAGGCCATCGCCATCGAGATCAACAAAAGGTAATAAGGGATATGAATCCGCGTCCGTTACCAACTTCCAATAGTACGGATTCTCGGTGGGCCGCATGATGTATGCGTACTTCACGCATGGGTTCTGCTCCCGGATATCGTTGAGCATGTCCACAACCTTTTTGTAGACAGGCTTGGAAACGTCTCTGTAGGTCTTCAGCTCCTCAAGATCGCTTGCATCAAACTGCAAGGCGACAGTAGCAGCTATACCCATGGCACGCTCGCGCAGTCGCTCAAGATTCAGATGATACGTATGCCTGTACATCCCCCATGTCAGACTTGCTGCAAGCACCGCGCAAATCGCAAACACCATTACGCTCCTCCGGCTCAAGAACACTCCCACGCAGAAGATACCATCTTCGTTCGTACTTCCATTTCTCTAACAACCGGCCGGCGCGCATGCCACCGCAGCACCACTCTGAACCGTCTTCTTCATCTCCTGCTTCCATACCGCCTCAAACATCACTTTCTCTGTTTGTGCCATTTCTTTGCTGCGAATCAGAAACGCTTTCTGCTCCGCATGATTGAATGTCCCAACCCAATCACCTGCAACGACTTTCTCCGTATTAAACGCATACACCTCCTCGGGAACCAGCACTGTCTGGCGATGCTCGAAGGGATCGCGACTCTGGTAGCGCCTCCCGAGCGGCGTGTCGTGAGCGATGACGCGGGTGATCACCTTCTGGCGGTAGCGTAGACAGAAGAACTGCATGAGGAAATCCCTGAGTGGATCCTCGGTCTCTATGTGACGCACCGGCAAAAAGTGACACATCACGCCGCCACACTCCTCCAGCAGTTTCCTGTAGGCCTTTTCCAGACCGCTCAACCCCTCGTAGTGCTGGATGTCCGCACGGCTGACATCGACGGAAAGAGAGGCCATAAAAGACTCCAGATCCTTCTCTCTGCGCTCGTATACCGCCTGCTTCTGCTTCCTATCTTCACGCACCCACTCCACGATTGCTTCGGATGAAGAGAGCTTGAGCTTCGGAGTATCGTTGATGATGCCCTTTGCAAGAATACCCTTGGAAAGAAGTTTCTTGCTCGCCGAGTCGAGAACGCCGGTCGATTTACCGGTTTTCGCAGCAAGCTCGCGCAGGGTCATCGCGCCTCCTTCAAGCAGGTGCTTTAAGATGAGGATCTCCGTGCCGGAAAACCCGGACTCGGAGAGATACTGCTCGACGGATGCAGGCAACGTAGTCACGACAACTCCCTATGCTACGCTGTTCTTTACAAGAATCAAGAAGGTGATGTGGTGATAAATGCACTTCACAGATTGGCACGGTAATTCTGCGATGGAAAGCCGATTGAAGGCGTTCTATAGGATGATAGAACCCCCCCCCTTACCCTAACCTTTTCTGTGGTCTGACCCCTCACCCTAACCCCTGCCATTCGTCTAAGACCCACCCTAGCCCTTGCCTGCTGGCAGGCAGGCTCTCCCGTAGGGAGAGGGAATATTTTGATTTCCCCCTTCGTTGGGGCTAGGGGGCTTGGTACAGTTCACATTCGCTACAACCTCGCCCAGGCAAACGTCTCCTTACTGATCTTTCTTTCTTTGAGGAGCCTCTTGGCATCCGCTTCGACGGTCACCATGCCGACGGGACTCACTGTCTGGAGAACGAACTTCAGCTTTGCAGCGCGGTGATTGCGGATGATGTGCTCGGCACGCTCGGCGTTGATCTTGTGAATGAGCGCCGCAAGCGATGTGGATTTTCCCGATCCTGTAGGACCGGTAAAGAGTACGAGCCCGTCTTGGAGGCAACACACACACTCACGGAGCTGACTCCTGAAACCCAAGCTCTTCGATGCTTGGAATCGTCTGCGGAACGCTGCGAGCCGCAAGAACCGGAGCATCCTTCTGAAAATGACAATTCACGTGGAAACGCATATCGCCGACGCTGTTCGCACTATCCATCTCGCGTGTTTTTTTCACATAGCTTGAAGCGTTCGGCACCAAGTACTGCCTTCACAGCACGCTCAACGTCTCCGGACGTGAGCCTCGTCTTTCCCTACTCCTGCAGCTCTCCGTCCATGCAAAAGACGATGGGCTTCCTGCGGTAAGATGGATGTCGGATGCGCCAACCTAGCGTCTGCGGCAAAGAGCTGGTGGAGACCGGAGGGCATAAAAAATGAAGAATGGAGTCTGTGATGATCTCAAATATATTATGTTATAATTCTACGTATTCTTCAATGAAGGAATACTCGATACAATCACTGCATGGACCGCACAAAAGCGCAGGGAAGAATCGCAAAACTCCGAGAGGAAATCTGGCAGCTGAATCGCGCATACTTCATTGAGAACCGCTCCGATGTCTCCGAAGACGTCCGCGACAGCCTCAAGCAGGAACTTCGGTCACTCGAGGAAGCATTTCCCGATCTCATCACGGAGGACTCCCCCACCCAGCGCGTGGGCGCGCCACTCGATGGACGCCTGCCCAAAGTACGGCACCTCACGAAGAAGGAGTCGCTCCAGGATATCTTCTCCGAAGCGGAGCTCACGGAATGGGAGGAGCAACTCGTGCGAGCACTCGGGGGAGAGCAGAAGGCGTTTGAGCACATCGTCGAGCTCAAGATCGATGGACTGAATGTCTCGCTGGTATATGAGAGGGCAAAAGGGCAAGAGGACAAACAGGCAAGAGGCATATCGTATGATCTGGTGCGGGCGGTGACGCGTGGGAACGGCATCGAGGGCGAAGACATCACCCACACCATCCGCACGATCGAATCGATCCCCCTTTCCATCGCACTACCAACTACCAACCACCAACTACCAACTTGTCTGGAAATCTCCGGCGAGGTCTACATGCCGAAAGCTGCACTGCAAAAGCTCAATGCGGATCTGCCCGAGGAGGATCGCTTCGCAAACCCACGCAACGCTGCTGCAGGATCGGTACGACAACTCGATCCTTCGGTAGCCGCCGCGCGGGATCTTCGGATGCTGTGCTATGCCCTGGACGAAGCATCCGCCGAAGCCCTGGAGCTGCGCAGTCAGAAGTCCATCCTCGATTTCTTCCATGCGCATGGTGTGCCCACCCACCGCGAGTATCACCTTTGCCACAATCCTCACGAGGTGCAAAGCACCTACCGAGAGTGGGAGAAGCGACGGGAAAAGCTCCCCTTCGACATCGACGGCGTGGTGATCAAAGTGAATGATCGTCGGCTGCAACGAGAGCTCGGATCCACGGCGAAGGCTCCTCGCTGGGCACGCGCGTACAAGTTTCCGGCGGAGCAGAAGACGGCGCAGATCCTCGACATCCAGCTCCAGGTGGGACGCACCGGTGCGGTGACCCCGGTCGCGCACCTCACACCGACGCTCGTTGCAGGATCCACCGTCACGCGAGCGACGCTCCACAACGCCGATGAGATCGAGCGGCTCGACGTACGCATCGGCGACACGGCGATCGTCCGTAAGGCGGGTGACATCATCCCGGAAGTTGTTGAGGTGCTGAAGAACCTGCGACCGCAATCCTCCAAGCCCTTTCACTTCCCGAAGCACTGTCCGAGCTGCGGAAGTACTCTTGTGCGACCGGAAGGGGAAGTGGTGCACCGGTGCGAGAGCCCGCAGTGCGGCGCCGTCCGGCAGGAGCGGATCGAGCACTTCGCGTCGCGTTACGCGCTCAACATCGAAGGTCTTGGGAAGGAAACGGTCGCAGAGCTCCTGGCTGCAGATCTGGTCTCGGATCCGGGAGACATCTTCTTTCTCGCTGCGGAAGATCTCCTGGGACTCCCCCTCTTCAAGGAGCGCAAAACGGAGAAGCTGCTTGCGGCGATCGACCGGGCGCGCAGGATTCCGCTCGATCACCTCCTCTTCGGCCTGGGCATCCGGCACATCGGCAGGGAGACCGCGGAAATCCTCAGCAAGAGCCTACCGTGGCCCGAGCACACTCTGAACATCGAGGAAAAGGAAAATGCGGCACTGCAGACATCCCTTTTTGGAGCCGGAACGAAGACGGTGGAAATACAGGGCATCACGATGGAAGACATGGCGAAAACGCTCCAGAGCACTACCGTGGAAACTATTGCGGGGCTGAGTGGCATCGGACCTGCGGTGGCGGAGTCTCTCACGGAATGGATCGCCGGCGAGGACCATCGCGCGCTGCTGCATAAGCTCGGCAACGGCGGCGTGATTGCGCTCTTGCCCAAGGGGAGCGGCGTCAGACAGGTCTTTGCGGGAAAGACCTTCGTGCTCACGGGAACACTCCCTGCGCTTGGCCGCGAGGAAGCGAAGGCGATGATCAAAGATCGCGGGGGAAAAGTGAGCTCCGCCGTGAGCAAGAAGACCGACTACGTCCTTTCGGGGGAAGATGCCGGATCGAAACTCCGCGATGCTAAGGATCTCGGCGTCACGATCATTTCCGAGGAGGAATTCCGGTCTATGCTATAGAGGAATGTATGAATAATGCTGAGAATTCCATATGTGTCATCCTGAGCATTCCACATGTGTCATCCTGAGCATTCCACATGTGTCATCCTGAGCATTCCACATGTGTCATCCTGAGCATTCCACATGTGTCATCCTGAGCGTAGTCGAAGGATAGACACATGCATTCGTATCACGCTTCGACTACGCTCAGCGTGACACTTCATCTCTGCCAACGACCGCGATGATACAACGTCATTGTAGAATCCTTCTCGGCATCCTCACCATCACTGCACTCGTGTACCTGCGCGGGGTCTTCACCCATGACTTCGTCTCGCTCGATGACCTCCTCCTCATCGTCCAAAATGAAACGGTGCACGGGCTTTCTCCCACGCTCCTCTGGCGTGCATTCACCAGTTACGATCCCGAGCTCTACGTGCCGCTGACGCTCTTCACATACCAGGTGGAATTCAGCATCACAGGACTACACCCCGTGCTCTACCACATCGACAATCTCCTGCTGCACCTCGGAAGCGTGGTACTCGTGTACGCATGTGTGAAGCGGATCTCCGCGAGCGAGAGCTTGGGGCTACTCTGTGCGATGCTCTTCGCTCTCCACCCCCTCAACGTCGAAGCGGTGTCCTGGGCTGCGGCACGCAAAGACGTACTCTCGGGGTTCTTCGCTCTCCTCTCCTTCTGGAGCTTTCTACGATTCCGACAAGAGGGAGACCGGAAGTGGTACCACACGAGCATCGCGACGTTCGCTCTGGCACTCCTCGCAAAAGTATCCGTGATCCTTTTGCCCGTTGCATGGATGCTTCTGGAGGGCAGAGAGAACACACAGAAGCGCTGGAAGGATTACGCTCCCTTCTTCGGCCTGATGCTCCTCTTCGGTGCGATCGCACTCTTCGGGAAAACAACGCAGATAGAAGTGATGAGGCCAGGCGATCAGCTGCTGCTTTCCCTGAAGGCTCTCACAGTTACAGTATCGAGATTTCTGCTTCCCATAGGGCTCAACCCGTATTATCCGCAGCGCACACCTATCGGCATAAACGGGGAATTTCTCACTGTCGCAGCTGCAGTGACGCTCATGGGAGTTCTGGCATGGACACAGAGGCGCCGCCTGCCGGTTGCAGCATGGGGCATGGCATTTTTTGCCCTCATGATGACTCCGAGCTTCATGAACTTCTGGAAGAAGGGCACTCTGTACGTGACCACGGATCGCTATGGATACCTCGGGATCATCGGGCTTTCCGTCGCTCTCGGATCGGTGCTGCTGCGCGCCTCTGAGCGCCTGCCCAAGCGGATTGCTCAGAGCACCGGAGTGGGGCTGGCCTTGGTCCTTGCCTCGCTCTCCTTCGTGCAATCAGCGACATGGAACAGTAGCATCGCCCTCTACGAGCGAGCACTCGCGCTCGACCCAAACTTCGCTCCGGTGCTCAACAACCTTGGCGCTGCATTCTACGCAGCGGGCGATGAGGAGCGTTCGCTTGCCCTACAGCGCAAAGCCCTAGAGAGTGACCCTTCGCTGACCTCCGCATCGATCAATATCGCCCTGCACCTGCGCAAACAAGGAGACAGGGCAGGAGCTCTGAAGATGCTACGCACGGGCATCGCACAGATACCACCGCACCGCCCAGCGCTCGAAGAAGAGGTAACCGCCTGGTCCCTCCTCGGGACGCTCCTCGACGAGCAGGGCAATATCGATGATGCCCTGGCGGCCTTTGCCAAGGGCGCAGAGCACGCGCCAAAGTCCCCCGACGCACACTACAACTACGGCGTGATGCTCCAGAAGTACGGGCGACGGGAGGATGCGCGGCGAGAGCTCCTCGCCTACCTCGATCTCCGTCCCCACGACATCGAAGGGCGCTACCGACTTGCGGCGATGGAGGCGGAGCTTGGACTACTCTCAGAGGCTCAAAAGAATCTCGCCATCGTTGTTTCGCGAAACCCCGAGTATGAAAAATCAGCGGAGCATCTGCGGAGGATCCAGAGCTTGCTGAAAAAATAATTACTCCTCCTTATCTTTCGGTTTTTTCACTCCGACGGTTTTCAGCTGTTCCCATGAAACTCCAATCAGAGAATGCGGAGTAACTCTCATCCTTTTGTTATTCATTTGCGCTACCGTCGACTGAAGAGCCGACCGGAATTGCATGCCCTCGTTCACCACCTTTCGCAGAAGCCCCCACGTCGGTTTTGATGAAGTGATATCTGCAGCAAGAAGAATCGCTTCCACATTCTGCCATTGCAGCTTCGGGCATCGACTATTGGGATGCAGCGTCGACCAGAACAGCTGCGCACTCATGGCCATGCGCTGCTCAGCAAATACGGCAGGGGACAGTGCACATGAGGCGACAACCGTAGCAAGCGCACGCTCCACGGGAGACTCAACAATGGTATCTCCACGAAATGATCCACGTTCGGCAAATTGATCATACCAGTCCTGCCTCACTCTCTCGGGCAGATCAGTACTGAGTAGAGCTTGGGACATGTTCATCAAAATCGGAAGGGTTGGCATGGTTTCACCGCTCAATATTCGCTTCATACGCGGCTGCGAGAGCTTGAGTGAACGATCGGTCGTATTGTCAGATATTCTCTGCTGCACTTTACGGAAAGAACCAAGCCAATCCCGGAGCGCAAGAACAAATCCCTTCACCGTTGTTGCCTGCGCACAGGCAGTGGATGCCACCTCCCCCCTACGTATGCGTTGTTGCTGCAATACCTCCTCCAGATGCTGCTGACCGAGACAGTCCACCGCGCTGCGGAGTGCGGGAAGCAGGTGATCCGATGCCTCGCCTCCGGCGCCGTGAGCGATTTCAATATTGGTCAGAGCCTTTGCTTCATCGGCAACCTGATTGTCATGCAACGTGTGCTCAGATTGCGCGCAGGCAAGAGCTTCGAGCGTTACGCCATTCCACTCACGATCAATACGCAGTTGCAACCTCTCTCCTGCCAACGCACTGCCTGTGCGCCGGTAGTGCCGCTCGCGCTCCAGGCGAAATATTCGTTCAAGATCAACACCTTCAGCTGCTGTCTGTGACACGAGGCCGACAAGCGCACGCATCTGCACCTGACCAAAGAAGCTGCTGAGCTGGATGGCACGACGCACCTCTGCTGACGGCCGGTACCCCTCGGT
Organism: Candidatus Peribacteria bacterium; assembly: GCA_016866875.1. Classification (GTDB taxonomy): domain Bacteria; phylum Patescibacteriota; class Gracilibacteria; order Peribacterales; family Peribacteraceae; genus 2-12-FULL-55-11. The sequence goes on along the minus strand of VGKY01000006.1, from coordinate 34,910 downwards.
ACGATTTGCTGTATAACCTTCAATGCGATGCTCGGGCGCTACGATACCGAGGCAGGCAGTAAGATCGGGATTTCTGATGCCATGATGATCACGGATGTCCGTGAACATCGTTGCAAAACGCTCGCGATAACTGTCGCCTTCTTCTGCTCCCATCCAAGCCGAGTGGACTTCACAATCTCCACCGTAGAGCGCATCAGCAACCGGCTCCACGCGCTCCCACGGCACGAGACGGGCATTGAGCAGATCCGCCGCTGTGTCCTCCGTACAGCGGGTCAGATCGCATATCGTGCGTACACAAAACGAAGCATTATGATCACGGACACAGAGAAGTTCCAAGTCAGTAAGTAATCGTGCGAGAGGCTCCTCGAGAGTACGCGCGCGGTATCTTCCTACAGTTTCATCTTTCCATGTCAGCATCGCCTGCTGCATCCGTAATTCGCGCAATTTCGGCCGTCCCTTTTTTGTGCCTGCGTATGCCTTCCCGACAAGATGTAGAAGTTCGCCGGGGTCGGCAATCACATTCATCTTGCGCCTCTGGTACCACGCCTTGTCACCGATGCCGATGATTTCCAGCATCCTGGTAAAACCGACTTCGTACCCGACGCGCTCCTCGAAATCCAGCGTACCCTCTCCGGGGACAACTGCCTTCAGCAGTTGCTCGCGGATATCGTGACCTATACGCTCAGGCGTTAAGTACTGAATAACTTTTGTATACACATCTCTCTGTGGTCTGGAGCCATCAGGACGATCTTTCTCTATCTGAGCAGCTGTTGCTTTGCCAATGCCCACGTTGGCAGCAAAGTGTGAGCGGAAGAGATGGAGGAGGCTCCACCGGATCGCCGCGAGCACCTTGGGAGCGTCTGTGCGCGTTTGTAAAAACACTTCGCCGATCACACGGTTATTGACTCCGGCAAGGCGTCGATCATGACCGGGTGGAAAACTTTCTATGTCCACAAGTGCAGGCTGACGAAGATCGATGGGTGGCATAGGGATTATGAACGTAATCTGTAGACAGCAGGTCCGCGGTCTTCGTGGGTACCATTGTTACCATTCGTGCTCCTGTCCCCCTGCTTCTCCAGCAAAGAATCGATCTTTGCATACGCGGCAAGGGCAAGGTCTTTGCCGCGCCTATCGTTCCTAAACGCGTCACGCACAGCCATGCGCACGGAACCGACCCAAGCCGTGCCAAGCTTCTCATTGGAAAGCCACGTAGCTATCGTGAATTCTGAAATAAGTCCGTCGCGATCCGGCGTATAGTCGTACGTGCGCGGCACCTTCCCCTCCTTCTTACGTTGCTGCTCTTGAGTGAAGGGATTGGTAAACTTCAGTGGGGTACCTACGCGTGTGAAAGGGCGCGGAGCGGAGGCATCTGGAATGTCAGGTGCACTCTTTTTTAACTTCTGCACCTGCGGCCTTTTCTCGTCTTGTCCGTATCCCGATTTGTCGACGAGTACCTCTAGCGGAACCCAGGTAAGACCCTCTGCGGGAAGTGCAATTCCCTGCTCATCAGCAACCTGCCGCAAGATAGGCTTCACGCCAAGGAGGGCATGCTCCCGGAACGTGACGCGGCGGGCGGCGGCAGAACCTGCCTGCCCAGGAATCATCGTTGCATTGTGAAGTAAGCGCCCGAGGAGCTGGACATTGGCCGGCCCCACGACTTCGATGTTTTCCAACGTGGGCAGGTGCATGGCATGGCTGATGTCTGAGAGGGTTGAGAAAAGTGTCTTTCCTCCTCCGGGACCGGTGAACCATGCGCGAATCGCTTCCTTGTACCGGCGATGTGATCCGCAGTAGGCCGACACATCCCACGGAATTTTTTTCTTGTCACAGTGAATGGCATAGCGCTCCATGTATTCGACTGCTTCCCGGGCGGAAGAAACGGCGACAATGGTATTTCTTTCGCGGGGCTGCTTGAGCTTGAGCGCGCTTGCCAGCGGCACATCTGCAAGGCGGGCTTCGAGGAATTGCTCAAAGGCTTCCTCGGTCCCCGGCGAAACGAGCTTGCCGCTTTTCGGCACGATGTACTCATACCCCACGCGGGGCAATACCCCGAGCTCCACGCCACGTTCCTTGGTGAGCCGGGGAGAGCGTGTCCAGCCGGGGCGCCCGCTGTCATCCGCTGCCAGACCAACCAGGTGTGGCCGGGCCGAGGCGCCGATCTCACTGCGCTCGGTGAACGGATGAAGGATTTGCTCGGAGCTGAATCTGCCCATCTCATCACCGATAAGTGCCCCGCCATTGCCAATGCGCTGAAGAGCCTGGCGAATGCTCTCTCGTGTGCGCGTACGCGTACCGGTGATCACGCTACTTCCCATCACGTACAGAAGCTCTCTGCCCTCATCTTCCGGAAGCGCGAGCTTGCGACCCGGGAGAAGGTCTTTGTGTGATGCCTTTACGGGGTAGACATCGATCGGTGGAGTGCCGTAGAGCGCATCACCCTTGTATGTATCGGTATCTATGTCTCCTGCCCGCGGCGGAGGAGACTTCGGCACGGGACGATTTCCGGGGCCCGGAACATAGATGATCTTTCCGGTAAGGACGCCGGCGATAGCGTCAATCATCTCCTCATCCCGGGATGTCTTCCCTCCTCCGGCAACGCCGCGGGCCGCCTTGGCAGCGGCTGCGTAGGAAGCGTACTCATCGGCAAAGAGTGCTGTCCATGCCTTGCGGTCCACACAACCTGTGAACGCAGCGCCATAGAGGAGAGTCAAATCGCTGTAGTACTGATTGATGTGCGTGCGCTCGAAGGTGTAGGGAGGATTTTGGACGATGCACTGCTCTCCGAGAGCATTTTGGAGTGCATGCTCCTTGCGCATCACCATGTACCCCGCCATCGGTACATCCTCGGGTTGAACTCCGTCCTTCAGCATCCGCGTCTGCATGTTGCGCTCAAACTTCATATTGACGCCGCCCATGATCGACTTCCCTGCCCCGTAGGTAACATCAATAAACAGTGAAGAGCGCTTACTCCCTTCGGCACACCACGCCATCGGCTGCCAGGAGAGGATGCTCTTTTGGTAACCCCGGAGCGTCAGCCCGTTAGCCTCCCACTTGCGCAGCTTCAAATCCACGACGCCGGAGAAGTACTCCTGTGTCCGTAACTGCGTTGGTGGATCTGCTAGGGCATACTGTTTCTTAAGAAACTCCGCGGGATCATGAAGAGGAAGATACGGCTTCCTGCCCGTGGGCCCACTCCAGGCATCGCTCTCCAAAGGGAATGCTCCGAGCATTTCCGCGTACAACGCACGGTATTGCCTTCCAAATTCCTCCGTAGGATCGAAGTTTGCATTCCGTGCAAACGTGAGAAGCTTGGGAGGCTGTGGCAGACGATCGATATCCATAGTGAGGCGGCAGATGCTACGCAGAATCGCAGGGTATGACAAGAAAAGATGTCAGTGTGTGATCGTAGGAGAAGAATAATTGACACGGCGCAACACTGTGGGAGGATAGCCCCCTTTATGCTGAATCCCAGCACGCTCTCAACGAAAGAACTCCATGCACTCATCGCACCGGTGGAAGAGAAGGAATTTCTCGTTGGATCCAATGACCGCCCCGATCGGGTAATCCGCAACAACACGATTTTCAACGATGTTGTCCAACAAGGAAGCACTGTCTGTTCACTCCTTGCCGCTATCCGCTGGAAGCTCCTGCACCTCGGCCGCAAGCAGTATTCGCAGGAGACGGGCATCGACCGCAGCACGATCAAAGTCATGGAGAGAGCCTCGCATGCGCACACTCTCGACTGGCGCTACACGACGGTGCATGCGCTGCTGGATTACTGGCGGCAACACCATGCTATCGTCACCAAAGAGCACGTCCAAACGGCGATCGATGCCATCCTCGGCAGACGCAAGGGAACCATCGAGGGGTTGTATATGGAATACGAATATCGCTACGGCAAGGGCGCCGTGGAATCCAACAGGGGCACCACGCTCGATGCCGTACGTGCGTACCGAGACAAGCCCTACATCCCGCCATTTGCACCTCTGCTACGTATTGCTGTAGCTAAAGAGAATTGCGATGAAACATTCACCATCGAACGTTTGCAAAGTGTTTGGGCAAGTGAAGCACGAAGCATTCTCACAGAGAAACGGGGTGTTCCCCCATCACTCGCAGAACTGCATGTACAGGCAGAGCTACAGCAATCCGACCTCTTGAGTAGCCGCAAAATGCTCCGCAACACAAAACCAACTCCAGCAACGCTCATCAGTAGATTCAAAATGACGCCGTGGGAAGATGCACAGGGCATCGCGAGATCCTTCATCAACGCAGATGATCTGGCGGATTTTCGGGAACAGTGGACAAGGGATTTTGCGAAGGAATCAGGGCGTCCCGATTTCCATACGGAACTCCTGCGCATGCAACATCATCGTGGATTCTCAGATCTAAAAATGAAACGTATCCTCGGCGCCGAGGGAACGAGTCCTTCCATGCTGATGCGCGACCCCATCATCGAAGGAAAGTCCGATACGAATACAGAAGCCCCTCCAGCGGTTCTCGCACATATCGTCGGAAGCACGCAAGGCGAGATACGAGCACTCATCCGGACCTTTAGGGAAAACCGCTCCCTCTGGCGCAGGCGGATGGGCTACCCGACGTTTGATAACCCCGTACGTCTGGAGCGCGAACAATGGGGAATAACGAACGGGGTTCTTTCCAGGACTCTCAATAGCAAACCAGCGAAGAACGATGCTGAAATATGGGGTGATGCCCTTCCTGCAATCACCGCCCTGCGCAAAGAGCGCAAGCATTGGCCACAACAAATTCTGATGCGCGCAGAAAACGAACAGTCACATCTAAGTTGCACTTCACCGCACAACACACGGCGAGAGGAAATCCTGCAGGGGCATCTGCGTACAGTGATCAATCATCTTGGAATGCAGAGGGCTCGTACTGCCATTGAACATCGCGACAGTTACACCGCGCCACGTAGCATTACAGAAGCAATGGTTCGCATGGCAGAAGATGCGGCGGATGCGAGAAGAGCGCATAAGCCCCGTGAATTCGGACCGCTGCATCGCCTTGCGAAAGAGCAAAGTGTGATCGCAGATCCAAGTATCCGAGCGTACTGCACAGCTTTCCACATCCGTCGCTACGCGGATGGCATAGAAGTCCCTTCTCTCCCAGTGCTGCAACATCTCCTAGGCTCCGGAGGAGTTGTCGACAAGCGCGCATGCAAGGCTCTCGAAAAAGACTGGGCGGAAAGATTCGCCCTGCAGCTTCAGGGAAAGCTCGTCGTGCCACCGGAGATCGAAGCGCAGTACCCGGCACTCCACCCAATCCCCAAGTGGATCATGCAACCACGCAAGCACGCACCGCTCTCGGCTGCGATCCTGCACTGCATCGGGCGGGTCGGCACGTCGATGTCGCGCTTCGCAAGAGACCGTATGCCCGCTTCGAGTGCAGCTGATAGTCTCACACAGATGATCAAACTCATCGACTCATCGACCACGGTGGCTCCGGAGAAATTGCCCTGCACGCTGCCCGAGATCCTCCTTGCCGCAGATATTGGGAAGGGAACACTGCAATGGGGATGGGTGCATCTCCTTCTCAACAATCGCGGCCGGAAGCGCGCGGCATTTCGCGCGTGGAAGCAGAGATTCCCACAAGCCGCAATGACACCCTGGAACCTCCCGGGACTGACTACGCAAGACATTGCAATCCTTCAAAAAAACCTCTGATCATAAAAGAGCCGGCGTGCAAGCACGCCGGCGTGAGACCCAAACTCCCCCTCCCCTACGCAGCCTCAGTAACGATCGGCGGCCCGAAGAGCTCCAGATACCACTGAATCTGGTAGGGGTCTTTGCATCCCTCGCGGATAGCCGCGAGGGTCACGCGCTGGCGGGGATCGGTCAGGCGACCGATATCCTCCAAGCGGTGCAGGAGCATGCGCAGCTGCCCAAACCCCATCGAAAGGTGTTTGAGAAGCTCACGCTCCTCTGGGGTCAGAGTTGCGAACCGTACCCAAAGGTCCGCTTGCACAAACCGCATGCCCGCGCGTAGAGCATTGAGCAGCTTCGTCTCGTAGAGACTCAGCTTCCAATTGCGAGCGTCGGCGCTCGCGAGATGCGAGAGCAAGCGCTCGGTCAGCGCATCCTCCCTATGCTGACGTAATCTCATTCTACAACTCCTCCGTTTGGGGTCCATTGCAGTGCATTCCGTTTGGCAACTCCACCAACTGCCAAATGCGCTGCAAATACCCCACAGTGTCATGTAAAAGAGCCGTGACATTCTATTGATTAGTTGATAAATGTCAAGACTCCCCTGTCTACCTCCATAAGGGAGATCCCGGCGGCTGAAAGCCGCCGGGTTCGCCCCCCAGATCAATCCAATGAAGATTCGCTGGCCAATCGGTCCGCTTCTTCAAAGGCCCTCTCGATACTAATCTCTGAGCCCTCGAGAAAACTGAGTACCACATGATTAAACTCATCAATCTCACCGGATTCTCGCCGCTTTCGCAGCCTAGCGATCGTATCACTACGACTTTCCATACGAACTCTCCTCGATCTGGGGTCCATTGCAACAAACAGTGTCTGACCTGCCCGGCACTCCGCCAAGCGATACATGTCAGGCGGTTTGCTGCAAACACCCCAACGCAAGCTGTAAAAGAGCCGTAACATTCTATTGATTATGTGATAAATGTCAAGTCCCTTTGCCCTTACGACACAGCGTCCGTAGGCGCGAAAGGTTGACCCGGCGACTTGCGGTCGCCGGGTCGGGCTCCCAGACTAGACCAGAATATCCGCCAGTCTAATGGCATCTGAGAGTGTCAAAAGCGACACTCGCAGAATGTGTAGGACGGCAAAATCAAACTTGTCGATGGTGCCTTCCTTTTCCATCTGCTCCAGACGCCACAAGACACGTTCCCGGTCATCCATGACGTTCGTCATCTTCGATGCTCCTTTTCTGGGGTCCATTGCAACAAACAGTGTCTGACCTGCCCGGCACTCCGCCAAGCGATACATGTCAGGCGATTTGCTGCAAACACCCCAACGCAAGCTGTAAAAGAACGGAAAAAATATATTGAAAAATATATTTATGTCAATCACTCGGTACCTATGTGCTTGCCATTTCTTCCCTTTCCCCGCTTCCCTTCCCACCCTCTATCGGATAATACTGTCCGGTCTCCTTCCTCCCCTCCATGTCCCGCATCCGACAACGCGAAATCCACGCACGCCGCAAGCGACAGGCGAAACTGGAAAAGCTCCGAGCCCAGTACGCCTCGATGACGGGCATGGCGAGGGAGCAGATCCTCTCGAAAGTGCGCCGCGTGTCGCCCGCCATGACCGAGGAACAGTTCGTCGCTTCGGCAAAGGGCAGGAAGTAACCGCTCGTATACCTCACCTACCGCTCCGGCATCCACCGGCACGTGAGGATCTTGCCGATTTCCAGTACCGGAACGACGGAGAGAGCTGCGAGCGTGATGAAGAGGAGATCATCTGCGGGCAGGGCCACGGTCTTGAACGGACCCTGGAAGAAAGGCACGTACATCACGCAGGCGAGAAGCAGCATCGATGAAAGTGTCGCGAGGTTCAGCCAGCGATTTGCAAAGGGCCTGCGGAAGATCGACGAACGGTCGGAGCGGAAGCAGTAGGCCTTCAGAAACTCGATCATGCAGAGTGAAGCAAACACCATCGTCATAGCTTCGGGAAGAGGCCGTCCCGAAGAGAGCGCCCAGAGGAAGAGACCGAGGTTCACGGTCGCAGACCACGCGCCGCCGAGCACCATGAGTGTAAGGGTGCGACGGGAGAAGATGCCCGAGCGACTCGATCGCGGCGGCTTGCGCATGAGGTCTTCCTCAGGTGGCTCCACAGAGAGCGCAAGCGCGGGAAGCCCATCCGTTGCGAGGTTCACGTAGAGGATCTGTGCCGCGGTGAGCGGCAGCGGAACACCCGCGAGCGTCGCCGCGGTCATGAGAACGATCTCCCCGGTATTGGACGAGAGGAGGTAGAGCAGATACTTGTGGATATTGGCAAAGATCTGCCGCCCTTCCTCCACGGCTGCGACGATGGAGGCGAAGTTGTCGTCTGTGAGCGTCATCGCGGCGGCTTCGCGCGTGACGTCCGTGCCGTTGATGCCCATCGCCACACCGATGTCCGCTTTCTTGAGCGCTGGAGCATCGTTGACCCCGTCGCCCGTCATGGCAACGGTGTGCCCGAGACCTTGGAGACTACTGACAATCCTCAGCTTATGACTGGGGGACACACGCGCGAAGACATCGATGTCCATAACGCTGCCGGCAAGCTCTGCATCGTCCATGGCATCAAGATCCGATCCCGTCACGGCGCGTCCACCATCGAGAATCCCAAGCTCCTTCGCGATCGCCTGCGCAGTCACGGGATGGTCGCCGGTGATCATGATGACGGAGATCCCCGCGCTCTTGCAGCGCATCACGGCATCAGCGGCGTCGGGACGCGGAGGATCGATCATGCCGAGAAGACCGAGAAACGTCATATCCTTTTGTGCGGTCGCGACGTCATCCCCCTCTTTGGACGCAACGGCGAGTACCCGAAGAGCCTTGCCCGCCATCGTTTGCGCAGCGGAGAGAATGCGTTCTCGATCATCTGGACTGAGCATCGCGTAGCCCTTTTCTGTGCGGATGCCCGTACACGCTGAAAGCACGATCTCCGGCGCGCCCTTGGTGTAGGCAATGTCCGGTCCATCGACACTGTGGATCGTGGTCATCCGCTTGCTTTCAGACGTGAAGGGAATTTCCGCGATGCGGGGAAAGCGCTCATCGAGAGCTTCTTTTTTAAGACCGGCTTTTGCCGCAACGGCAATCAGCGCACCCTCGGTGGGGTCACCCCGCACCGTCCAACCATCCCCCTCGATATGTGTAAGGCGGGCATCGCTCGCGAGAGCGCCGGCCTGCAGGAGCTCGATGAGCAATGCATCTGGCGTGATTTCTTTCTCGCCAAGCAAGAAGGAACCGTGTGGTTCGTACCCTGCGCCAGTCACGTCGATAAAGTTGTCTCCTACAAATACCTTGCGCACCGTCATCTGGTCCTTCGTGAGCGTTCCGGTCTTATCCGAGCAAATCACCGACGTACACCCAAGCGTCTCCACGGCGGGAAGCCTGCGGATGAGCGCGTGGCGCCGCACCATACGCTGTACACCGATAGCGAGAGAGATGGTGACCACAGCGGGAAGCGCTTCCGGAACGACCGCAACGGCGAGTGCGATGCCAAAGAGCAGCACCTCGATGATGGGCTGGCCGCGCATGAGTCCGAGGCCAGCGATGATCGCGATGATGACAAACGCCGCGCGCGCAAGATGATGTCCCATGCGATCGAGACTTTTTTGAAGCGGTGTCTCGGCGGTCTCCACCGTAGAAAGCATCCCGGCGATGGCCCCAAACTCGGTGTGCATTCCGGTCGCCGTGACAACGGCCGTTCCGCGACCGTAGCTCACGGAAGTTCCCGCATATACCATCGTCCTGCGATCGCCGAGCGACGCTTTTTCAGAGATCGTTGCGTGAGCATCTTTCTCCACGGGAAGGGACTCCCCTGTCATCGCAGCCTCATCGGTCTGCATATTCACCGAAAGGACTACACGCCCATCCGCTGGAACACGGTCTCCTGTCGTAAGAATGACCATATCTCCGGGGACGATCTCCTCGGCGGGAACGTCCATTTCTTCACCATCGCGAAGGATGATTGCGGAAGGCGCCGCCATCCGTTTGAGGGCATCGATGGCTTTCTCGGCCCGAAATTCCTGGATGAATCCAAGCAGCACAGAAAAAACAACAATCACGGCAATCGTGACTGCTTCTACCGCATGCCCCAGCGCAGCCGAGACTCCGGCACCGAGGAGCAGGATCACCGTGAGGACATTGCAGAACTGTGCAAATAAAATTTTGAACGGCGATGCCTTCTTCGTCACCAGAAGAGCATTGACCCCATAGATTTCACTACGATGCCGCGCCTGCTCAGGGGAAAGCCCCCGGTGGGGATCGGCTCCGAGCACTCTACATGCCTCCGCAGAGCTCACGGCATGGAAAACGGTGTCGAAAAAGGGCTTCGGAGAGGTGGGGATTTGGGGCTTCATAGCGCCGATTGTCGCAAAATAACTCCCGTCCGACAATGCATTACGGCTCTTCCGGTTCATCCTTGACGATGAACCCGACCGTTGCCGGGGTGCTCACAGGAAATTTGGGAATCTCACCATCAGCGAGTACCGTCGGCGAACAAGAAGGCGCCGTCCGCTGAGTACACCTTCTTGATCTGGCGGCCGTCTGGGAGCTTCACCCAGGCGCCCTCACCGAGCGTCAGCGGCCTGTCCCCTTCCTCGCGGATATCGGGCTGGATCTGCTGAAGAACTTCAGGGACGGTTTGCGGGATCGGTAGAATAGAGGTATCGACAAGGGCAAGAAGCTCCTCACCTTCCTCTGTATCTGGAAATGACTGTGGGTTCACCTCGGCCGGCTTATGCGCCATGGGAGGAGCAGGTTTGCGCGGTGGCTCACATCCAGGAAGCACCAACCCACCAGCGAGTGTCAAACGGAAAAGACGGCTGGAGTCCTTAGGCTGCAGTGTCGCAGTCGGAGAAGCGTGCAGGCCGGATGGCGCGTGCTCAAGTCTCCCGATACCTACAGTGTACTCCCCCGTATGCAAGTCCTGTGGCAAGCCCTGCAAATGGACCTTTGTGGCCTCTACGATCCTCTTTGTCCTTGGGCTGACGACGATTGCAGGGTGAAATCTCTTGTCTGGAAAGCCAAAATGTCTACGCTCGTGCATATGTGTGAGGAGTCAAGACTCATCGCCGAGTTGCAGTCCTTTTCCTTTCCCGACTGTGGATTGCGCCACGAACAATTGAAACTGGAAGTACGGCAGACAACCGTACTCCTTCCCGTGATCAGCACACGTCACCTCAACCCCCTCTGCTCTGCTGACGTGAAGCTCGGCAGGCCCGCCTGTCCCCACTTCAACGATGCGCGTGAAGGGAACGACCCCATTGAGGAAGCATACGTTGTTCTTGGAAGACACCACGGACACTCTTTCAGAGAAGAAATATTGGCGTATCGTGCTCTACGACAACGACTGGTCGGCATCGATCACAGCATCCGTGCGACGAGAAAGCACATCCACAATCTGGCATGTCGCGGTAAGTGTGCGACTGTCGAGGTGCTCTGCAACAGTGTCCGAGAGGGGTTCTTGCGACACAACGCAGGAATATTGCCACACGCACTCATCGGCATCTCCGATATGGGGGGTATGGAGCAGGCACTCCTCACGCTCCACGCCGAAATCCGCGGAACATTCCAAGAAATAACCAGCGGTCTCGTACGGAAGCTGCAGGAGGTTCAAATGCCCCCCATGCCCTAAGAGGGGCTTTTTGGGCAATGTTTGCCCGTTCAAGACTCGACAGGAGGCTAGGGATAGGGAAAAATACTCGAAGTCAGGTTGTGGAAAAGAGTGGCTCAAAGCTCATATTTCTCAGTCAGACTCAGACGATCTTTCTGTATCCAATGCCCAGGTGGCGAAACTGGTAGACGCGCACGCTTGAGGGGCGTGTGGGAGCAATCCTGTGGAGGTTCGAGTCCTCTCCTGGGCACCATAGTGAAAGTACAGGCGCATATTGTCGGTCTGCCTGTGTTTCATCGTGCATTTTCCTCTCAAGCCTCACGAGGTTTTCCTGCTCTTTCTTTGTACGTTTCTTCTTCTCCTTGAGCTTCCAATAGGCCTTCTCTTCACCATCGTCTATGGAGTGTAGTGAGGCGAATCCCTGCGGAACTTTTTGGAGCGATGTCGTATTTTGCATCCTCCTATTTTATCGAAATCCTTAGGAGGCTACTCTTGGACAGCAAAACTGAGGAGCGTTACGAAGTTTGTTATTTTGCCTTCGCATTAGCCCACACAAGCAAGAATAGGTTTTTCAGTGTGTGGTAGACAGCTTTTGAATCAACTACCACAGCAAAGAATTCATTATTCGTATAAGAAAGAAAGCCTACCTTCGTATTGCCGAAGAGTGTCAGTTCGATAGGATTATTTTCAAGTGGGAAGTTGGCGATGCGATGCTCTGCGTAGTGCAGTTGATCCTCTTCTTCCTGAACAGCAATGTTTCTTGCATTGGGTGGAACAATAATGCGAAGAAAGTTTTGTGTGGATTTTCGGTTAGGGACAAGCTGGCGAATGAAATCGAAAACCTCCTTTGGCATGAGTTCATAATCGGTGAAGATCATGCCGGGTTCGACTTTGGCTGCATTATTCACTTCTAGGAGGACTTCCTTGATGCCTTCGACGCCCTCATAGAAGCGCACACGCGGTTTCAAAGGTGATGAATACGCCATGTCGAGCAAAGCGGGTAACGCACCCTCTGCCAAGGCCAGGGAATGGCGAAGACGCTCAATAAGGACCTGTGGTGACAAGGCGGAGATTCTTTTGATTCCCCTGCGCTTCTGCATTGAGAGGATGCCATTACTGAGCAGTTCCTCCACAAGGCTGTAGACCGTGCTGCGTTTGAGGCGCGTTTTCGTAGCAATGCTGCCGACTGTAGCTTCCCCTATTTCGAGAGCAGCCAAATAGACCTTGGCTTCCTTGTCCGTGAAACCGTTCTGGGTGAGGATTTGTTCTATCATAGAACCAGTATATCTAGATTTGCCGAAAAAATCGACACTATATTTTGGCTTATATAAGCCAAAAATAACTATCAATATGAGTAAGAATTAGGAAAATTGATAGTATATAATATAATAATTTTCATGAATAGACCAGTACACATCCTCGGCATCAATAGCGCCTACCATGAAAGCTCCGCCTGCATTGTGAAGAACGGAGAACTGATCTCTTTCATTGAGGAAGAGCGATTGAATAGGAAGAAGCACTCCAAGCCTGCGCGAGTCGATAATGCGGATGACCTTCCTGTCGCCTCCATTCGTTACTGTGTTGAGGCTGCTGGAATCGATCTCGATAAAATCGATGCGATTGCCTACAACTTCCAACCGGAGGAACGTCTGCGCCAACAGGTCGGTGCAGATAATGGTCACGACATTGCGGCGGGCAGCTGGGGAACACCGGAAGGCGAACAGGCGTTCTTCGAAAGCAATCAGCGAGCGGTGCAGAAGCTGAATGAACTCTTCCACAGAGATATTTCATCGATCTTCCATTACGTGAAGCACCACGTCGCTCATGCCGCTGGCGCATATCATTCTTCGGGTTTCCCTTCCGCTGCCATCCTGATCGTCGATGGAATTGGGGAATCGAAGAGTACGTGGATTGGCGCAGGCAAAGGAAAAGAGATCAGTGAGCTGAGCGAAATTGATTATCCGAACTCCATTGGTTTCCTTTGGGAAAAGATGTCGGAATTCCTTGGGTTCAGCGAGTACGACGCAGAGAAGGTGATGGGTTTAGCGTCCTGCGGAGATGCTGATAACGAACTTCCGGGTATCCGGATGATCGTTGATTCCTCTCTGCCCGGAACCTTCAAGGTCAATAACGAAATTATGCTGTTCCGCACAGGAGACTTCACCAAAATAGAACAACTCTTCAGTATTGCTCGTCGCAAGAAGGAAGAACCGCTGACGCAGAAGCACAAGAACATCGCCGCTGCCTTGCAGCGTGTCACGGAAGAAGTTGTGTTAAACCTTGCCAAAGAGGTCAAAGAGCAAACGGGTGAACGCAGACTGTGTATGGCGGGAGGCACTGCTCTCAACGTCGCATCGAATGCGAGATTGGCCGAGGAAGGATTGTTCGATGAAATCTACATCCAACCTGCGGCGAACGATGCAGGAGGTGCAGTGGGTGCAGCTTTCCAGATTCACACAGATGTTTTGGGTCTCGACAGACCTACACCCGTGCCTCATGCCTACCAAGGACCGCAGTATGCAAACGAAAATATCGCAGAAGTATTGGCAGCGCATGGCGATGCCGTGGAATACAGGTTTGTCGAAAAAATGGCAGAAGCAACTGCCAAACTACTTGCGGATGGAAAGCTCATTGCATGGTTCCAAGGGAAAATGGAAGCCGGTCCCCGTGCACTTGGTCACAGGAGCCTTCTTGCGGACCCAAGACATAGAGAAGCGATGGATTGGATCAATAGTAAAGTGAAGAGGCGTGAGGACTTCCGTCCGTTGGCTCCAAGCGTCCTTGAAGAGCATGTGCAGCGGTGGTTTGAGACTGGACGCACAATTCCTGACCCGGCGAAGTACATGCTCATGGCCTTCAAAACGAAGGCCAATAAGAAACACTTGATTCCTGCCGTGGTTCACGTCGATGACACGAGCCGCATCCAATCAGTGAGCAAAGAGACTTCGCCTGAATACTGGCAATTGATCGAAGAGTTCCGAAAGCTGACGGGGATTCCGATGGTTCTCAATACGTCTCTCAATGTCCAAGAGCCGATTGTCTGCTCTCCAGAAGATGCCATTAAGACCTTCTTGGATTCGAAAATGGACTATCTGGTGCTGGAAAACTACCTCTGCACTCGGAAGAACGATGACCAGACTTCCCATTAACTCTATTCTCTCCTATTCCATGTCAGAAAAGACCACCCTCATCAAGAACGCGGACTACGTGATAACAATGAACGACAACCGAGAGATTCTCGAAAATACGTCGCTGCTCATAAGCGGCAACCGCATAGTGGAATGTCCGACACAGGTAACGGAAGCTGATGAGATCATTGATGCTACACACAAGCTCGTGTTCCCCGGCTTTGTGAACACGCACCACCACTTCTTTCAGACGGGCTTCCGCTTTGTACCCGAAATGCAAAGTGCACCGCTCGGCCAGTGGGTGAAAATCCTCGGTGAACGGTCCAAAAACTTCAATGAGCAGGATTGGTACAACTGTTCGGCTACGTCCTTGGCTGAACTTGTGCTCTCCGGCTGCACGACAACAGCAGACCACTGCTATTTGATTCCTCATGATCGTAATGACTTCTTCGATCAGGAAGTTCGCGCTGCAAAAGACCTTGGCGTGCGTTTCCATCCTGTGAGGGGCAGCATGACGCTTTCTGCAAACGAAGGGACGATCTTCCCTCCGCACATCTGTCAATCTCTCGACATGGTGATACGCGAGATTCAGAGGGTGATTGATACTCACCATGACCCGTCTTCCGATTCTATGTGCCACGTGGCTGCAGGTCCGTGCTTCCCTGTCTTCCCTGTATCTTCCAGTGAAGAGGAAATGAAAGAGGTAATGCGACTGTGCAGGGTGAATGGCGTCCGTATGCACACCCATGCTGCCGAAGAGATTGATGAGTTCGACTATACCGTGCAAAAGACAGGAAAGACACCCATTGGGTACTTGGAGAGCATCGGCTGTCTGGGACAGGATGTGTGGTTGGCACACTGCATTTTTTTGACACGAAGGGACATTGAAATCCTTGCTGCTACAAACACAGCAATCGCATCCTGTCCTTCCGCAAACTCTAGGGGTGCAGGCATCGCCAAGGTCACGGAGTATTTGCAGGCGGGGATTCCTGTCGGTGTTGGTGTCGATGGTGCAGCAGGGAACGACACGTCGAACATCCAATCTGAACTGAGGATGCTCCGCACGTTACAGGGTGCACGGGAGGGCGTACTGAACAGCTACCTCATCGATCAAGACCCGAAGACGCGTTGCACGATAGCTGCTGAACTGAAAGGCACCTCTTATCTCAACATTGATCGGCTCTTCGAGGTTGGCACTTTGCATGGTGCAAAGGCGCTCGGCAGAGAGAATGTCATCGGAAGTTTAGAAGCCGGAAAGCTCGCCGATATCGCGATCTTCGATGATCATGCCATAAGTCATGCAGGGGCGTTCTTCCGCCCCGGTAGTCTCTTCTCCTGCTCACCACTTCGCGCTTGGCACGTTATGATCAATGGAAAGACCGTTGTCATGAATGGGGAGCTACGAACCGCTGATGAGGAAACCATTATCAGCAATCAGCAGAGAACAACGGAAAAATTGCGAAAGTGATTCAGCCATTCATGGACACAACCTCCTAGGCGGAAGAACCCCCAGAAAAGTTCTCACTTCGTACAGTTTGGCGCACCATTCGATTCGCAGTTCGTGCGCGAACTGCTCACTCATGATGAACCACGAGTGCTGCTTTGAGCGAATCGAATGACCCTGAGTGAGATTTTGCGGAGCAAAAACGAATCGAAGGGCCCAACAAAACATTGATCGAGACCTCACCATGGTTCTCACTTCGTACAGTTTAGTGCACCAAACAACATCTACAGCATCTTCAGGAGCCTCTCCCTCTCCCCTTTCGGGATCGGCAGCTCTTCGATGAAATCCCCGAGCATCTCCTTGGTGACCTTCTCCCCTCGCGTGAGCTTCTTGAGCTTTTCATATGCTCCGGAGACACCGTGCTTACGAAGCACCGTCTGGATCGCCTCGGCGATCACCTCGGGGTGCGCATCCAGTTCTTTGCGAACGACTTTGAGATCCAATGTCACTTTGGACATCCCCTTATTGAGAGATCGTAACGCCAATAAGTGATACCCGAATGCCACACCAATATTGCGCTGGACGGTGGAATCCGAGAGATCACGCTGAAGGCGACTCACTGGAAGCTTCTCGGCGAAGTGCGTGAAGAGCGCCGAGGAAAGACCAAGATTCCCTTCCGCGTTTTCAAAATCGATGGGATTGACCTTGTGGGGCATGGTCGAGGAACCGACTTCGCCGGCAACCACCTTCTGCTTGAAGACACCGCGTGAGATGTAGAGCCAGCAGTCGCGGGAGAAGCCGAGGAGGATGGTGTTGATGCGACAGAGCAGATGCGACAGCTCCGCGACGTCATCGTGCGGATTGATCTGCGTCGTGTGCGAGAGGGGTTGCAATCCCAATGACCGTACGAAACGCGCGCCGAACTTTGGCCAGTCGACGTCGGGATACGCTGCGATGTGTGCTGAGAACGTGCCGACGGCGCCACCGAGTTTGCCCTGCATGCGAAAGCCTTTGAGCTGATCGATCTGGCGCTGCAGGCGATCGGCGAAGACCTGGAATTCCTTTCCAACAGTGGTGGGAGTCGCGGGTTGACCGTGGGTGAGGCTAAGCATGCGCACCTTGGACCAGCGCTTGCCCATGCGCGCGAGTTCCACCTGCAGAGACCGTAGAGCAGGGCGGAGCACCCCAGAAAGAGCGCGATGGATGAGGATGCCGTAGGCCAGGTTGTTCACGTCCTCACTCGTGAGCCCGAAGTGGATGAAGGGAATCGCTTCCTTCAGCCCCGCAATGCGCGCAAAGCGCTCCTGAAGGTAATACTCAACCGCCTTCACGTCATGGCGCGTGCGCAACTCGATCTTCTTGATCTCAGCAATATCGCGCTCCCCGAAACGCTCAAGCACCGTCCAAAGTGCTTTCTTCTGGGTCGCATTCAAGCGGAGTTCACGAACCTCCTTGAGCTCAGCAAGCGCAATGAAGTAGGAGATCTCCACCTCTACCCGAGCGAACATCAATGCGTCCTCGCTGAAGAACGGTCGCAATGCATCGACGACAGATGCGTAGCGGCCGTCGAGGGGGCAAAGGGCATGCTGCACACACCGAGTATAGCAGAATGCTACGCGGCAGCCTGAGTTTCTCTATCATCTTTCTCCCCCTTCTTTTCCGCCTTCCCCTCGAAAAGCACCAGGAACACGTCCACGGAGAGCGTCTCCTTCTCGAGGAGTACCTTGGAAATCTCCTCGAGCTTCTTCTGGTGCTTCTTGAGCAACCCAAGCGCCCGATCGTATTGCTCGTTGAGCGTGCGTTGAACGAAGCCATCGATCTGCTGAGCTTTCTCCTCAGAGTAGTTGCGACTCATGGCAGGATCGGTGCCCATGAAGAGCGATCCCTGGCGCTCACCGTAGGTCACAGGACCAAGCGCAGAGTCGCCCATGCCGTAGCGCATCGCCATATTGCGGGCGATCTGCGACGCACGTTCCAAGTCGCTACTGGCTCCTGTGGTGATTTCGTCAAACACCAAGGCCTCCGCGGCGCGACCACCGAGCAGCCCGCAGATCTCGTCGAGAAATTTGCTGCGGCTCGTGGTGTACTGATCCTCCTGCGGGAGGAACCAGGTGACCCCGAGTGCGGAGCCCCGAGAGACGATGGAGATCTTGTGGAGAGGATCACTCGCCGGGCAGAGATGCCCGACAATGGCATGCCCGAGCTCATGGTAGGCCGTCACCTCCTTTTCATGCTGCGTGAGCTTACGCGAACGTCGCTCGCCGCCGATCGTCACCTTCTCGACAGCATCATCGAGATCCTTCTGGCTCACTTCCTTGCGCTTTCTCTTCGCAGCGAAGATCGCGCCCTCGTTCATAATGTTCTCCAGATCCGCTCCTGTGAGGCCGACGGTCTTCTTGGCAATCGCCGGAAGATCGATATCTTTGCCCAACTTCTTGTTGCGACCGTGCACCTCGAGGATCTGCCGCCTCGCCTCGAGATCGGGCTTGTCGAGGAAGACACGACGATCGAAGCGCCCTGGGCGCAGGAGTGCTACGTCCAAAACGTCCGGACGGTTGGTTGCCGCCATGACGATGACGTTGGTCCCCTGCTCGAATCCGTCCATCTCCGTGAGGATCTGGTTGAGGGTCTGCTCGCGCTCGTCATGGCCACCGCCAAATCCTGCGCCGCCGCGCTGACGGCCGACGGCGTCGATCTCGTCGATGAAGATGATGCATGGAGCATTGCGCTTCGCACGCTGGAAGAGATCACGGACGCGAGAGGCGCCAACACCCACGAACATCTCCACGAACTCGGAACCCGCTATGGAGAAGAAAGGCACGTTCGCCTCGCCAGCCACCGCGCGCGCGAGAAGCGTCTTTCCTGTCCCTGGAGGCCCGACGAGGAGCACTCCGCGCGGAATTTTGGCGCCGATGCTCACGTACTTCTTGGGATTCTTCAAAAAATCGACGACCTCGACGAGATCTTCTTTGGCTTCAGCACATCCGGCAACGTCTTTGAATCGCGTCTTCACCTGCCGCACATCCGCGATGCGCGCCTTGGACTTCCCGAACGCCATCGCATTGCTCTGGCTCCTGGCGATGCCCCGAAAGAGCCACGTAACACCCACGATCACGAGCAGGAAGAAGAGCAAATCCGGCAGGATCGCGAGGAAGAGGTTGGTCGTCTCGCGGTTCTCGACCTCGACGATCGTAGGGTTTTTGGGATCGTTCCACCCAAGCTCCGCAACGCTATCACCTCCCTCTTTATACGACTGGAGCACGGTGCCACTCTGGGTCACTGCAAAGACCTTGTTGTCGCGGATGGTGATGCGCTCAAGATCCTGTGACGCGTACCCCTTGCCAATCTCAGAGAGCGGCACGGTCTTCGCATCAGCGTAGGGATCGCCGAAGCGGCTTGGAGAAGCAACGGAGTACACAGAGAGGAAGAGCAACCCCGCAAAGAGGAGGATGCTTAAGAGCCATTGCTGACGGTTACGGGGAGGGGGTGCTGCGAGCGGTGACATGTGCTACAGAGGATAGCGATGGAAGTTCAGCAAGAGAAGCTGTATGGTGTTTTTGGCTTCAATATGATATAATTATGGGATTTACACACATACACAAACACCGGCAAAGAACCGCTGGCAACGCTGGGAAGCCGTGCTCCTTCTCATCTTCCTCGGCGGCCGCATCTCCCTGTTCATCCGGAGAATGGGTGAAGTCATCGGCTTTGATCCTGGCGCACAGATCGAGATGGTGCAAAGGCTCACGTGGGGCGTTCCCGACATACCTATCCGCGAAACATTCTACGGCTATCACCCCCCTATTGGATTTCTCATAGCACGCACTATCCACCTGCTCGGACCCAGTCCAGAAGTGAGTATCCAGATCGTATCCTTCATAGCATCACTCGTCGTCTTCTTCACTATGCGCGGAATCCTGCAGTGGCTACACCTGTTGTACCGACCATCAGGCATGGCATTCCTATACTTTTCGGCAAGCATGCCCATTCAAATATCCGTAAGTACAAGTATCAATCTTGATATTCTCGTGCTTGCCATGAGCACCGTCACGCTTGCATGCGCAATACGACTGCTCTGGCCATCGATTGCCTTCCACGATACACATCTTCCGACAGAACCGTTGCCGCTCTCCTTTGGTAGTGGAGACACACACGCGTGCAAGCATAGACATGACACACTCCTGGCTGCTTTCACAATGGCTATGGCAGTTGCAGGCGCACTCCTGATTAAATTTTCAGGATTGCTTCTCATATCCATTCCTCCACTCGTCTTGCTTGCAGCGCCGCGCACACGCGGCTGGCTGTGTCGCGGTACCATTGCAGCCGTGTCCTGCATCGCTGCTCTAAGTTTGGTTTTTCCGTACTACTACAGTCGTTACTACATTCCCGAGGGGAAGTTCTTTCCGCTCAACACGGAGTGGGCAGCAAAGGAGGGTGTGGAACAATCGATTGCAAAACGCAATGAGGATGTCTTGCGGTTCTACGTCGAACTCTTCAAGCCTACAATGGTATACGCCCAACAGGGACCAACATCTTCCGATGCCGAAGTAAACCGCCTCTCCGATGCTTGGCGAGATCTATGGATTCGCGATGGGTGGACAGGCGAAACACATCATGCAGCCCTCAAAGTCGGCCTCGCCTACTCAGCAGGTGTTCCATGGCTCATGGCAATGGGAATCCTTATGTTCCTGAGAAGCGATCGCCGCAGCACACTCTGGATCCGCCTAGGATGGGTATTGCTTGCATTCTCGGCAGTGCAACTCGTGGCTCTCATCCAATACATTTATCGCATCCCCTTCGCAGGGTACGGTCCGGCCAAGGGGATCTACATCCTGCCAACTATTTGGGGCATTGCGTATTTGGTGGTATCGGCATTCCAGGATCAACGGCTCATTCCCCGAATATTCCAGCATCATATTCCTCTCCTGCAGCACGCATGCATGTGTGCTGTCGCGGCCTTTGTCATCGTCAACCACGCGATCCCGGCATACTAAAAAGGGGGCGTGCAATCTTTCCCCTTTCCTCTTTGCCCTTGGCTCTTTACGCTAGTCGCATGCTTCGCATGCCAGCGACGGAGGAGAGTAAGCGTCTATGGACACTCCTCGGTCTCATCACCGCCATCGGGTACTTCACCTACGTCCACGGATTTAGTAATCCGCCGGCATTCTTCTGGGACGAGAACTATCACATCGCGAGCGCGCAGAAGTACCTCAATGGTGTGTACTTCATGGAGCAGCACCCACCGCTCGGCAAACTCCTCATCGCGGCCGGCGAGGCGATCATCAACCAGAACCCCCTCGACAATCAGTTTCTTGGCACAGACTACGGAACCCAGATCCCCGAGGGATTCTCCTTTTCCGGATATCGCTTGTTCCCCGTCCTCCTTGCTTGGCTTACGGCCCCCTTGCTCTTTCTGGTCCTGCGCAAGCTCACGCGATCCGACCTCTTAGGAGCGCTGCTGACATCGCTGTATCTGTTCGACAACGCGCTCATCGTGCACTTGCGCGGCGCCATGCTGGAGCCTGCGCTTCTATTTTTTTCCGTGCTCACCATTCTCGCGTTCTTGCACCTACGGGAGGAAAAGGATCCCCGCAGATTCACCTGGTACGCCATCCTCTTCGGCGGTGCCTTTGGCTGCGTCCTCACGACGAAGGTTGTGGGCCTGGTGCTCATTCTCCTCATTCCGGCTCTCGTGTGGCACCTGCGACGAAACTCGCCCTCCCTCCAGCGCCTCGCTGGAGCGGGAGGTATGGCATTGCTCTGCGTGTACATCGGCGTATGGCAAATCCACTTCGCCCTAGGCAAGACCATCAACCCAGCCCTTCCCGATCAAGGCTACTACCAAGCATCCGACTCCTACAAAGCCGTTCTCGCCGCGAATCTTACGCACTCCGTGCGGTGGTTTCCGGTGATGCTCAAGGATTCCCTCGCCTTCGTCGGGCACTACAACGGCGGCGTGCCGCGACTGGATATGTGCAAGGATGAGGAGAACGGCAGTCCGTGGTTTCTCTGGCCGGTCGGGGGACGCTCGATCAACTACCGTTGGGAAACGCCGGATGGAGGTTTGTACCAATACCTCTATCTCCAGGTGAACCCCGCCATCTGGTGGATCGCGCTTGCAGGAATAGTCGCCGCTGGCGGTCTGCTGCTCGCGTCCTTTGTGCTGGATATGCGCACACCTCTACAGGATCGCCCCCTCCTCCTGACGTTCTGCGCCCTCTACGGCGGCTACATGACGGTGATCTCGCAGATTCCGCGCGTCATGTACCTCTACCACTACTTCCTGCCGCTCATCTTCAGCTTCTGCATCCTCGCGCTCGTCTGGACCGAGTGCAGACGCCTGGGACCGTGGGTGCTTTCGACGAGCGGTCGTGTAGGTGCAGCACTCGCATTGGTCGCCGCTATCTTCATTTCGTACGAATACTATCGACCGCTCAGCAACTACGAGCCCATCAGCGACGGTGCCTTCATGGATCGGGCACTTGTCGATATCTGGGAGCTCCACTGCGTGAACTGTCCGCGGTTCAGCCCCTTCGTGGTCCCGGGAAAGACGGATTCGTGAGCACACTGCCAATTCCGCGTACCGCAGAAGCCTGATTGAGGAAAAGAGCTTGCTTGCAGATGGACACAGAGATCAGCAGACTTGTTCTGCACGATCCCCCATGTTCTCTTTTCGATCATTCCTGCACCGGCATTACCAGCAGGGCATGCGATTCATCCTGTGCGGTGGTACGGGTGCAACGATTGACCTCTCCACTCTCACATTTTTCGTACGGAGTGGGGTCAATGAACATGCTGCATCCGCCGCTTCTTCCCTGCTCTCCGTCCTCTTTATCTTTCTTGCAAACAAGTACTTCACCTTCCGCAATAAGGATAGGAACCATGGAGTGCAAATCCTGAAATTCTCACTGGTCTACGGTCTCGCTTACATCTTCAACATCTCCGTCACTTCCTTCCTCCTGGTACACGGAATGCACTACTTCATGGCGAAAGTGTTCGCTATCGGCACCGTCGTCTTGTGGAACTACTCCCTCTCCCATACCTTCATCTTCCGCAAAAACATATCTTGCGACCCTCCACTGACTACATATCAGGGTGTACCTGAAACATCCTGGAAGTCATAGTCCACCATAGAAACCACCGACGTCCTCTTGCCCGTCTTCACCATGGGGATGGACTCCACGAACTCCATAGTGATATCCATGGTTTCCCCCAGAAATTTCCGCAGCCCCGAGAGGATCTCCTGCTCCACATCCGCGGAGAAACTTTCATTTTTGATGATCTTCACCGTGAGAGAATCCCTACTCGTCTGCACGATCTGGTACTGCCGTAGGGCAAATTCATATTCCTTGAAATAATGGCTGAAGAACGTACCCGGAACCCAGGCGCCGTTGGCGCCCAAAATAATCGCCTGGGCGCGCCCTTCAATCCTCCCTAGTTTCGGCATGCCCCTTCCACAAGCGCACGGTCGGTCCTCCATCACGGTGGCCAGGTCGCCAATGCGATAGCGAATCAGCGGCACCGAGAAATTGTTGAGATCGGTAATCACGATTTCACCGATTTCGCCAGGCTTCGCCGGCCTGTTATCCACCAGTACTTCCACGATGTAACTTTCCGCTATCACATGGTGACCGTCGTGCGCTTCGCATTCGTAAGCAATGCCGGAGAATTCGCGACTGCCGTATTTGTCGAAAACTTCGGTGGAGAATGTGTTTTGGATTTTTGCGCGCACATGGTCCGGCATCACTTGTGCTGAGCTCATGATGGCTTTGGGCCGTATGCCGGACTTCTGGGCCTGCTGCGAGTAGTGGGCAAGGAAATTAAACGACTCCGCATACCCATCCATGAGCACCGGCCTATGGCGCCTGATCTTCCTGAGGAAATCTTCGATGTTGTCTTCACGGATCTCATAGGCAGGAATGAAGAGCCGATTCATGAACCAGGCGTCGGTCTTTTCGCGCACTACCTGTAAGAAGGACATGCCAATGGTCTGGTGCCATAGCCGGACCTGGCGATCCCCGAACTTCCAGCCGGTCCATTCATACGCGCGGAGCGTGGAGGCCCAACGCATTTCGAGCTGCCTTCTCTCCGCATAGGTGACGAGCGGTTCGCCCGTGGATCCGCTCGTGCAGATCCTGATCATCTCTTTCTTGTTGTGCGTAGCGGAAAAAAGGTCGAAATAGAGGTTCTCCCGCAGCTGTTTCTTCGAGAGCATTGGGAGCTTTCGCAGGTCATCGAGGGATGCGATGTCCTTCGGCCCCAGCCCGAGATTCTCCATCATCTGCCGGTAATACGGAACATGACGATAGGCATCTCGGATGAGGCGGCGTAATTTCACTTCCTGCAGCTCCCGCATGTCTTTGGAAGACAGGTACTGAGACGAGCACAGCAGCTGATGATAGAACTTCGCCCGCCGCGTGATCACCCAGGCATGGAGCGGCATCGTCAAAAAATACAGTTCGTACCACAGTTTTCTCCAGCCGCGGTATATCGATGGCTTGCGGACGGGAGTATGCGATGCAAGGAACTGCTGCAGCACATCGTGCCTCTGGGACCCCATCCGGAATTCAAAAAACGCTCTCATGCAGTCCCCTATCACCTTCGCGATGAGCATCAGAGGGAATTTTTTGATGAAGGATTTTCCCACTTTCCTCTCCTGGAAAAGCGTTTCGACCTCCTTCACGGAGTATCCCTTGGCCTCTGCAGCCACGCGAATGAATGTTTGGTAGTAATGATAGCGAGCATGGCTCGCCAGAATATCCTGCAACACTTCACGGTGAGCGATGACGAAGCCAGATTTATTGTCCACTGCCTTCATGCCGAAGAGAAGGTTCAAGATGACGTTCAGCGTCCTGCTCAGAAAGTAGCGACTGTCGCGCATGCGACCGATGGAGCTACGGGTCCCCTGGATCATATCCGCAAGCGACCATTGCATTTCCCTATAGAGCCGCCAGACCTCTTCCGGCGGATTTTGAAGATCGGCATCGATGAAGCACACGAGCTGCCCTTTTGCCGCTTCCACTCCGGTCATCCATCCGCCCGCAATGCCCTGATTACGATCATGACGGATACAGTGCACATTCGAGTACTGTGCCACGAGCATGTCGCCGATCTCCTGCGTCCTGTCCGTGCTCGCATCGTTGATGAGCACCACCTCTCCGCTAATCGAGTGCTTTTCAAACAACATCAAGAGCCGCTCGGCTAGCTGCCGAATGTTGTTTTCTTCGTTGTAACACGGAGCAATGACGGACAACTGGAGCATGTGCTCTAGGGATTAGACGAGTAGGGATTGATACACGTGCCGCAGTCCGGTTTCAATGTCAGTGGTGACTTTCCATCCAACTATTCTCCCTGCTTCTTCGTTCCTACCGGTACGCGAGGTACCGCTTGTCCAGTCCGGCGCAACAAACACCGGTTTGAGAGGCGATTGCGCGATATCCAGCATCAGCCTGGTAAGGGATAGAATGGTAGTGGGAACGCCGGACGAGAGATTGAGGAGCGTGCCGGAGGGCGCAAGAAGGCACACCTTGAGAATGCCATCGACGACATCACTCACGTACACATAATCCAGTGCCTGTGTACCGTCGCCGACAATGACAGGCGGTTCATTGTTACGGATGCGCTCAGCATTCTTTACAATCACGGACTTGTACCCCATGCCAGGGAACTGGCCGGGGCCATAAACGAAAAATAGCCGGAGAATCGCGTACTCGACGCCATGAGTCTTGCAGCAAGCAGCGAGAATGTGCTCCCCTGCCAGCTTGGAAATCCCGTAGGGTGTCCGCGGACAGGGGGTATCGGACTCCTGCATGGCAGGCGGCTGCATAGTGCCATAGGCGTAGAGCGATGACGTGAAGACAATGCGGCGAACGCCCGATGCGCACGCAGCCTCAAACAGGCGAGATGTTCCCAGAATATTGACGCTGTAGACCAGCATCGGGTCGTCGATGGACTGGTTGTGCTTTTCCGCAGCGAGGTGGAAAAGCACATCGACGCCCGCGAGCATAGAGCGGAGAGACTCCGAGGATTCAGAGGAAAAATCCTTCTGCAAAAAAGTCACGCGGCTGTCAGCGATGATGTCCTGGGAAACTCTTCCATACTTCAGACTGTCGAGTACAACAATGCGTTTGGGCGCATGCGCGAGGAGTGCCCGCACTAGGTGCGTGCCGATAAACCCAGCACCGCCTGTCACGAGACATGTTTTCCCCTGAAAAGAGTCCACACTGTCCAGTATAGGCAAAGATCGGCAACAATCCATGGCGCTCATGTACGCACCGCACTGCATCTCTCTCCATGATCACCACCATGATTTTGCAATACTTTCACGTATACTGTCTTCCATGAAAGGCATCTTTGTAGGAAGTCAGCGCCTCTCCGTCGTGCATGCATGTTTGGCCATACTGGGTACGATCGCACTGTGTGCGCTCTCCCTTCTGCCGGATGAATTTGTGAGTAATCCATCGCCGAAGATTCTGGTTTCACTCCTAGTGTTTCTCCCGGGCATCTGGCTTCTTGCGCGGTGCATCGTTTCTCGCAGTTCCCTGCGGAAAGACACCATAGGCATCACGCCCGGATTGGCACTGGCACTCTGGCTACTGTCGACGCACATCTGCGGTTTGTTCTTCCACGATTTCTATCTTGGCATCACCGTCAGTACCTCTCTGCTGGGATTGCTTGGTTACATCATAAGCGGCAAAGGCAGCGCTTCCCGAACACAGGCCTTTACCTACCCGGCAATGCTTTGGTGGAGCGCTATCATCGGCACACTCATCCTTCTTCCCACGGTAATCCTGAAGGACAACTGGGACAAATTGGGAATTATCACTGGGCACTTCTCCATCACCGAGCAGATCGTCAACGGCATCTATCCCCCCCGTCACCTCACATTTGCAAATGTTCTCCTACCCTATCACTACGGGATAGACACGCTATTCGCGATGGTACGAGTGATATTCCGGGTACGGTTTGATGTCGCAATCGACCTTGTGACCACTGTCCACTTTTTCTACACCATCCTGCTCTATGGTCACATTGCCTCCCGTCTGTTCGGGAAACGCGTTGGCCCCATCGCCGGATTCCTCGGGGCGTTCACCAGTGGTTTTCCTTCCACGTTGTCTTGGGGATTTTTCAATGATATGCCTCCGTCTGTCGCCAATAACTGGTTCCAGCATCCCTGGACACTAGGGATTCCCCTCTGCCTCACCCTCTTTCTGATACTGACCAATATTGACGCCGAGAAGAAGACAGATCCTTGGTCCTTACTCGCCGTCACAGTAGTCACCACTGTTCTAGGCATAGCTCAGACGGCTCTTTACGGCATTTTCGTGGCCTCTGTCCTCGGATGGGCAGCCCTCACGTGGTTGATCTCCATAGCACGAGATACCCGTGAAAAGTCTACCGAACGCCCTCGTCATCTCATGGATATTGCATGTGCGGTTGCCGCCGGAGCATTCCTAGCATTTCTTGTTTCCGATACCACTGCACTCATTGCAAGGGCAGTTTCAGAATCCCTCGTTCCCCGCGGAGGTGTACTGCATGGTAGTTGGTCGCAAATGACTCTGTGGAACATTCAATGCTTCTCCATTCCACTCCTCGCTGGCATCGCAGGAATGGTACGAACGAGAAGAATGTACATACCTTCGTTGATGATGGCCTTCAGTGCCATGTTCGTGTTCAACTTTTATGAGTACCTTTACTCGTGGGACATCGTGAAATTCACCCAAGTCGCATGGATCCCACTCTCCATCTTTGCCGCAGGCTTCATCGCTCATACACTCACACATCGTCGGCGTTCTGTGCAGCTCGTCTCCATCGTTCCGGCGGTCTCTCTCGTCATAGCCAGCATGGGTTTTCTCTGGCAATTCAGCACGGAAGGATTTCAGGCTTGGAAAAACGGGGCAAATGTTGGTGAGCACACGGCTCTTTGGATGGAATTTCCCCAGAAAAACATCCCACGAAACCTCATCAGTGCCCTGAGCTGGCTGAGGCAAAGAGTGCAAGCAGGTGAGATTACCCTGTTACCCACCGAGGAAAGGACATACGACGCAGCAATCCTGGCAGGCCTACCGGTTCTGCTCCCAGGATGGGGAGATTACACACTCGGATTCCCCTCGGAAAACATCGAAAGGAGAACGCAAATGCTCGCAAACATCACTGCGGATAATCATCGCGAATATATGAACGAAGGTGCACGGTGGATTGTGTACTCGCCAGAATCGAATATCAGCTCCCAGGTCGATACATGGGCATCACAAGGAGTCATTGCACAAGTTGCTGAATTCAACGATACAATCGTCTATGAGTTCATCGCACAGAGGGAGTAAGTGCGTGGGATGAGCGCATCAACCACCACAATTTCCACAACTCCTTAAACATCCGCAGAATCACCAAAGGGTTAGCTCCCGTCTGCACTCCGCGTATACGTGGGTAGTGCGACACATCCTCCTGCTTCCAGCGTGCTCCAGCCTTTCTGGCGCGTGCGAAGAGCTCGGCATTGAAGAGTGCCCCCGTCGCCAGTGTTGGTCGGATGCGCTGCCAGAGATCCCGTCGAAACATCTTCATCGCGCAGTTCACATCGCGTACCCATACCCCAAGCACGACCCACGTGAGTAGTCCGAAGCACTTGGCATTCACTTTACGCATAAAGGGATCCGCACGATGCCTGCGACGACCAACGACAAGGGGGACGGATGCGCTGAGCGCGACGAGATGATCGAAGTCCTCAGCATGGAACTGCCCGTCGCTGTCCATGAATCCAATCCATTCTGTCGTAGCAGCATCGCACCCCGAACGCACTGCGGCGCCGTAGCCACGGTTGGTTTCGTGCTTCACGACGCGCAAGCGCGGATACTTTTGGGCAAGCTCCTGCAGCACGCGCGCTGTCCCATCCTTTGAACCGTCATCCACGGCAATAATCTGCCCCTCGATGCCACGACTCTGCATCCATGCATCGACATCCGCAAGCGTGTATGGCACGTTCGCCTCTTCATTAAAGCATGGCAACGCTATCGAGAGTTGCATGGACCGAGCATACGGAAAGTTATAAAAAAGACTAATAAATCCTCAAGGTCGCCGTCGACGGCGTGATGAGCTCGGCACCGCTCGTGGGTGAGCTTAGCAAGAGATTCACCGTCTCCTCGCCATCGGACTCGGTATCGTACGTGATTGGCACGATAAAGGTCTTCAGCGACTCTCCTGCCTCAAAGGTGAGGGTGCCGGACGCTGCCGTATAGTCGCGTCCTGCGGCGGCCGTTCCGTTACTCGTGGAGTACTGTACGGTCACTTTGCCGCGCGCTCCTCCGGTGCGCTGGACCGTGATCTCCACTTTGCCCTGCGACTCAAATCCGTCGTAGGCAGATCGTGAGAACTTCAAGGATCCCGAGCCAAAGGCTGCAACCTCGTCATCATGAATCACGACCGTCGCCGTCCCCGGAGCGAGGGTCACCCCGCCTGTGGGATTGCTCAGAACGATCTTAAAATTCTTATTGCCAGTGATGCTGGTATTGGCAGCAATGGCGATCGTAAAGGTCTTCGTCGCTTCGCCCGACGCAAAACTCACCGTGCCGCTCGTCGACGTGTAGTCGGCACTGGATTTGGCTGTTCCATCGGCGGTTGCGTACTGCACTGTCACCGCACCAGCAGTGCCTCCCGCACGAACAACCGTGACCGTCAGAGAGCCTCCCGCATCGGCTGCTGCATACTCCGTGGCACTCAATCCCACCGAAGGCGTGGCGCTACTCGCACTCGACGCTGTAGAACTACTGACCACGGTCTCATCATCGGTGATCTTGAGCTCAGCAGTCGCAGGCGCCCCCAGGCTTGCATTATTGGTGGGGTTGCTGAGGATCATCTTCAACGTTTCCAGCCCCTCGGTGAGAGCATCATTCTTGATCTTCACGGTAAAGGTCGTGCTCGTCGCCTTCCCTTGGAATGTCAGAGTTCCCGTTGCAATCTCAAAATCGTCCGTAGTTGCTGAGCCAGCCTCTAGAGCGTAGTCAAAAGAGACCGTACCCTGGTTCCCCCCGGTACGAACGACGCTGATCGTCGCTGTGCCATCCTTTTCATTGACGTTGTACGCGGTTGAGGTGAAGCGGATGGTGCCGTAGGGATTGAGGGAATTGGAAGTGGAAGAAGATGCACTTCGAGAAGTAGACGTCGCATCCGATGCGTCGCTCGAGCTGCTGCGAGAAGAACGGGAACGGACGCTGCTGCTTTGATCGATCACTTGACCCGTAAGATCGGCGCGCAAGCGTTCGAACATCACGGCAAGCTGCCCGCGTGTGACGTATTCGTCAGGACCGAAGCGCCCGTCGGCGTACCCTTTGATGATCCCCTTCTGAAACATCACTCCGATGGCATTGTCGTAGTACGAGCCTGCAGGGACATCGCGAAAGACACTGCTCCCAGCGATGCTCGCGGCTCCCACCGTCGCTGCGGTGCCCAAAGCGACTCCTGCAAGGGTACAGACAATGTGCGAGAGACGGATGTACTTCATAGCTGGGGGGAAGAATGCTCGAATCCTACGACAGACTCATGTCGTTTTCCATTGCATGGAAAACAAGCGTGCTGCGCAGTACACACGAGCTACCGGAATCCTGCCGCTTGCGCCTCCTGCTCGGAACGGAAGTAGATGCGATTGGCAGGCGCAAGCTTCTGCCCCTGCACAGAACCTATGGGGTAGTACCGCTTGCCTCTCCGAGAAGCGACGAAGCGCATATCGCCCGCAGGACTCGCGATCGCCACCGCCGAGCTCGGCATGCGTAGAGACATAGCGAATGATCCGCTTCCGTTGGGAATCACCTGTGCATCACCAATGAAGACGCGCACATCACCATGGATCTCACCAGTGACACGACCGCCGGCGATGCTCCCAATGGAAACGGTACACACCGCAGGACGATGATCTGCCACAAGCTGTACGCCTTCCAGGGGCTCATCCGATTGCCTCAGGAAATTACTCAAAAGGACACCCATCCCCACAACAGTGAGAGGCCACATCATACGCATAGGACGATTGTTCCCGCTTGCCGATATCCACGAAATGCCTAGTGCCTCAGATGACGCTACAGACAGTGAAAGATTCGCTGAGCAAAGCGGTACGAGGCGTTCCGCTCCTCAAGGGAACCTTAGGAGTTCCCGGCAGGGCTCCCGGCTGGGGCGGCGGGTTGGAGCTGTACCGGAATGACGTCGAGAATGATGTCTCGGTCGGTATCATAGAGAATCGCCCGATCGGTCGTGACCACCAAGTGATTGCCGTTCTCCGCTTTGTTGTAGAAGGGATTCTGCCTGCGAAGCTCTTCGACATTCACAATCGTCGCAACCGTCGGCTCCACATCCGTGGAAATAACCATATGCTTTCGTACGCGTTCAATCACCTTCTTCGCAGCCTCGCGATTCTGACTGTTGCCCCCCTGCAACTGCTCCAAGCGAACCGTGAGGCGTTCGAGTTGCTTCTGAGCCTCCTGGCGCTGCGTTTCCAGCGTAAACACCAGACCGATAAGAGCGATAACGAAGGCAAGGGAGAGAAGCTTGCGCATGGACATATGAGAAAAGAAGTAAGAGTACGGCATTAGACTAACGAAAATTTCATCGTACAGGCAAGTTCGCATTTCTTGTCAGAAGCCATATCGATGATGTACTACTCTTCGAGGATGGCATCACCCGCTGTGGAGGCTTTTTCCACCATGTCTGATCCCTCTACAAGATCCGTCACATTCTCCACGGTGCCTGCTTCTTCGGTGCTGGCTTGAGAAGATACGGCTTCACTCTCTATGAAAAAGGCATCCGTCGGGACTTCCACAACATCGTTGACGGCTTCTCCTGTCACATCTACCGACTCCTGTGTGCTCTGCGTGTGCAGCCCTTCATCTGAGGAACGATCTGGGGCATCAGTACCCTCGTTGCTGGTCTCCACCCCCCCATCTACTTCCTCTTTCGTCACCACAGCTTCAAATCCTTCCGGAAGCACGAGGGACGGTGTGAGATCCGGCCTCCAGAGGAATTCGACAGTGAGATCCGGGTGGGTCCAGGTGTTATCTACGTGGTAGCGACCGCAGCTGAAGGGCTTGCCTTCGCTATCAAGCTGCACTTGATTGCGGATGCAAGCGTTCCAGACGGTGTTACTGGAGAGCGGAACACCAGCACGATCGACAGGGAATGGAACGCGGCGGAATGCGACTATGGGTGCTCCGGCATGGGTGATGGCATTGCCCGTCACGAGAGCATGCCAGGAGAAGATCATCGGCTCGATGGCGGGATGCTGCACCTCGATCGTAAAGCCGGTCGCAGAAGATGCGCGCAGTCGGTGGGGCAAGAAACTATCGCTGCTCACCGTGATGACCGGAGTCCAGCCTGAGGCAAACGGCGGATCGAAGGCTACGACCACGCCGGTACCGCCCTGCGGGATAAGGGCAAATCCTGCCTGATTGTGATGCACGATGAGGGACCCGGAAAGGACGAGGCTGCCATCGATCATCACATCACCCTTGAATGCCGCCATGCCCTCGATGGTGACGTCGCCAAGCACGTAGAGTGCTTCTCTGACGGTCAAGTCGCTGATAGCGACGATTCCTCCGGTACCAATGCGCACGTACTGCAGCGCATCGTTCTCTCCTACAGCGATCGGATCAGCGGCAGCGTACGGAATGCCATTGATGATGAGCTCACCCTCGATCACTGTACGGCCACGCAGCGTGCCACCGCTCAGGCTTGCCGGAGCACTGGCATGTGTTGCTGCGAGCTGTTGCGATGCAGTGACATCGGCAGCAAGAGAGAGCAGTGCACCGGAAATCCTGCCGACCGCATCCTCCAAGGCAGTAAATTCCGCCAAGTTCACGGATGCTTCACGATCTGCTGAAGTCTGCAAGCTTCCGACCATTGCCGCCACCTGTGACCGGAGATTGAACGCCGAGAACTGCGAACGGAATTCCTCGGCGACTGCAGACTCTAGATCCAGTTCGTCCATGGCATTGCTGACCATGCTTTCCACTTCGTCTTCGATCTCCATAGCGGCAACGGTCTGCATGATTTTGTCTTCAACGGCATCGACCGTGAGAGAGGAATTGCTTCGGGCTACAAGGACATTGATCACTCCTTCTCCCTCCTTGAGTGCTTCAAGCGCAACACCAACGGTCGGCTCCCCTGCTCGTGCCTTGCGTGCATAGCCTGGAATGGAGGCTGCTGTGAGCGCGTCACCCGGGCGGATCACTGCACCGCTCTCGATGAACGCTTTGGCAGGCAGCTGTCCGATGAGTCCGATGAGGGCATACCCTGGAGGGATCACACCATCCGCTCCACCGATATGGTTACCGATGAATGCAGGGTTTGTGGATACGATGCCCATGATGTTGCTGTCGCCGTCACGTTCACAGCGCTTCACCGCATTATTCTTGAGCAGATCGATACAGACGATCTCCCCTGCCTTGAGCTTTTGATTACCATAGGTCGATCCGCTGTCGTAGAACCACTCGGCGTAGTCAGCTCCGGCGCTACTGTAGGGCTGGTTGGCGAAGGTTGCACCAGAGGCATTGATGCGGAAGACGCGGTTGTCGACCGTGGTGGCATTGGATTTGATAAGGAACACTGTTTGCGATCCCGTGGCCGTTTCCGTGTCGATCATGAATGAAGGTCTATTCACGTTTGAGCCGCTCGTCGTAATGAGGAACTGCGCATCCGTACGCAATGTACTTCCGGAAGTGCGGTAGAGATTGGTGTCGAAGACACCCTGGTAACCGAAGAGGATATTTGGTGCAAGCGGCTTCCTGCCAAAGCGATCCTGGGTGTAGCTTTCAAGAGCAAGAACGGAAGCGCCAGAAGAGAAAAGATATGCTCCAGTCTGGTACTCGGCGGAAATAACCGAAATGGCTCCGGAGCCGCGCTTGAAGAGCGACTCAACAATAAGATTGCCGGAGGAGGAAAGCGTATCCATCGCAAAGAGTGTTCTTCCGGAAGCAGTACCGATGATTTCAAGCTCTGTGTCAGGAGCAGTCGTCAGGATACCGATGCGATTGTTGAGAGCATCGATAGAGAGGGTACTCGTATCGAAGGAGAGGGCATTGGCGGCATTGTTCAGAGATACAGCAACGGACTGGTTGGAGAGCGTCCATGTTGTGTCGTTGATGACCAAGGTGCCATTGGAGTCGATGGTGATCTGGTCACCGCCGTCACCGATCGTGGTGTTTTGGGTGAAGTTGATGTTCCCTCCGCCAACCTGGAGATCGTCATTGAGGTAGGCGATGCCGTCGATGGCGAGGGTGCCCGAGGAGCGGAGGGAGGTGCGTGTGAGGATGGATCCAGAGGAGGCGATGCCATCTTGGGTGAAGAGCGTGCGACCGGACATGGCGCCAGCAACTTCGAGGAGGAGACCGGTGTCGAGGGTGGCAGTAGCGTTGTTGGTGCTGTGGATGAGAAGACCGCCGGTCATCGTGTCTCCTGCGGTGCGAACGTAGCGATTGTCGAAGAAGGTCTGGAGGGAGCCGGTGCCGGAGAAGGAGCCTCCGGATCCACCGGATTGATCCGAGCCGCAGGAGAAGCGGCCGGTGGTGGCATCCCAGAGGAGCTTGCTATTGGTGGCGTCGTCACAGTCGGTGAGACCGACTCCCTTGAAGCTACCACCGAGGTAGAGTGTTGCTCCGGATGCTGCTCCTTCCCAGACGAGGGAGCCACTGGAACGGAGGGAGTTCGTGGCATAGAGAGTGGAGCCGGAGAGAATGCCTTGTACTTCAAGATCATCACTCAGTTCAAAATCATTACTCGTGTCACTGAAGCGGAATGTCTCAGCTCCTCCGTCATTGCCAAAGGTGAGAATGGCGTCTGCAGCGCCGTTATCGGCATTGATCGTGAGGTTGGCTTTGGTGGAAATAGCGCCGTCCGTCAGGAGGGTTCCCGAGCCGAGGATCTTGTCCGCGGCATAGAGGATGCGGCCGGAGGAGGTACCGAGGATTTCGAGAGAGGTGCCGGAGAAGGAAGTGCTCAAAGAGAAGAAGTTGCTGCCATTGAGAGTCAAGCCTTGTCCTGCTTGGGGAGCATTGGAACCAC
>VGKY01000005.1 GCA_016866875.1 Candidatus Peribacteria bacterium | reverse complement strand
TGGTCGACACCACGCCGCTCGTGTTATTGCTGCTCACCGGATCTGTTGTGCTCGTCGAGACCGTCGCCTGGTTCTGGATCGTTCCTCCGCACGCAAATGTGGTCGGGACGTTGAACGCCACCGTCATCGTGGCGCTCTGCCCATTGGTCAGGGTGATGTTATTGCAGAGGATGTTGCTGCCATTCTGGACGCAGTTACTCGAGCTCGAGCCCGGAGCAAAGGTCAGACCCGTAGGAATCGGATCCTGGAAGGTCACGCTGTTGGCCGTGTTGGGTCCGTCGTTGGTTGCCGTCAGCGTGTAACTCACGACGCCGCCCAAGGCGACCGAGCTCGGTCCGGACTTGGTAATCGAGAGGTCCGCCGTCAGCGGATTGCTCTCGTCGTTGTCCGTCGCGGAGCTACACCCCGGATCATTCGGGAAGTCGATGAAGCCGTCTCCGTCATTATCCAATCCGTCGTTGCACTGCACGCACGTGACACTGGTCGACACCACGCCGCTCGTGTTATTGCTGCTCACCGGATCTGTTGTGCTCGTCGAGACCGTCGCCTGGTTCTGGATCGTTCCTCCGCACGCAAATGTGGTCGGGACGTTGAACGCCACCGTCATCGTGGCGCTCTGCCCATTGGTCAGGGTGATGTTATTGCAGAGGATGTTGCTGCCATTCTGGACGCAGTTACTCGAGCTCGAGCCCGGAGCAAAGGTCAGACCCGTAGGAATCGGATCCTGGAAGGTCACGCTGTTGGCCGTGTTGGGTCCGTCGTTGGTTGCCGTCAGCGTGTAACTCACGACGCCGCCCAAGGCGACCGAGCTCGGTCCGGACTTGGTAATCGAGAGGTCCGCCGTCAGCGGATTGCTCTCGTCGTTGTCCGTCGCGGAGCTACACCCCGGATCATTCGGGAAGTCGATGAAGCCGTCTCCGTCATTATCCAATCCGTCGTTGCACTGCACGCACGTCGTACACGATTGCGCTGCTGCGGTGGGTACCACAGACAGGACACTCTCCGGTGGGGGAAGGGGAAGTCCCGAGATGGGGAGCTGAGACAGGACGAGTGAGCACACGCTCACGGCAGCCAGTACAGAGCGCTTCTGCATAGGAAGTTGAGTAGAAGGTATGAATTATAAATATTTTTATAAATAAGGCAATCTAATTTAAAACTAACAAAAATACTAATAAGTCCAAAAAAGTGCTTTAAATTAAAAAACGTGTATTTAATAGTTATTGTTATAAAATATATTAATGTCTGAATTTCAATTTATAAATAAAAAAGCGTCATTTATGACTTATATGCCAAAATTTTGCAGTCGCCCATCGGGACTGCTCCGTTGATTTTCGCTAGGCATGGCTGGGGAGGAAGGATTCGAACCTTCGAATGGCGGCTCCAAAGGCCGCTGCCTTACCACTTGGCGACTCCCCAATCTAGAGATAGGGCTATCCTAGCGGAATCCTTCCATCAGTGAAGAATGGTTTATGGTGCTATAAATTACTAATAATTTAATCTTGTCAATTTACTCTTATGCAAGAAAGAGCAAAATGCGCTACTTCGTTGTTTTCCCTTTCTTATGCGCAAAACTCACGTACTCATCTTAGGACTCACGATTGCAGCAACGCTTGCAGGTGCTCCGGTTGTCGCTCAATCATCCTGCGAGCAGAGGCGTTCCGACGGTACAGTCAATCCGGATTACCAGCGTTGTCTCCATGATGAGCGAGAGCAGCGCAATCGCCAGTTGGTTGATATATACCGCTTGCAGATTGAGGCCCAGAAGACCGAGTGCAGCTTCTTCTTCGGTCAGCGTCGGAGGAAGGCGGATCTTCTCTGGACGCAGGCGAACTTCGATATTGAGCGACAGATTGACGCTGCAGAGCAGCGCATTGCCTACGCCAAGATCAGAGGGGGCCAGTCCGCAGACGATGAAGCGCGCAGGCAGAGTCTCGTGATCGATCTCCTGAGGCAGCGTCAGGGGCTGCAGAATCGCCATAAGGATCAGTCCATTGAGCTCTATAACCGTCGAGAGCAGGCGGAGCTGACGCAGCTCGAATTGCAGCTCGCGCGGTACGAACTCTCCGTCCGCGGATTCCCTGTTGTGCCCCTTTGAATGGTAGGCTGGAGAATGCTTGCGCAGCAGCGGGGGACCCCGTAGACTCCGCGGGCATGTTTGCTGTCGTCAACATCAAAGGCTTTCAAGAGAAGGTCATGCAAGGCCAGAAACTGCGCATTCCTCGCATTGCAGACGAGGTCGGTGCTAGCGTGTCGTTTGGCGATGTTCTGCTTATTGCGAAGGATGACGTGGTGACCGTTGGCACGCCGACTGTTGCGGGCGCATCGGTTCAGGTGAAGATTCTTGAGCACACGCGCGGTGAGAAGATTCGTGTGGCAAAGCATCGCCGCCGAAAGCGCTACCGCAGAGTGAAGGGGCATCGACAGGAGTACACGGAGATCGAAGTCGTGAAGATTGCTGCGTAAGGATATCGAGCGGATCAGGATTCCACGCTCTCTCGGATGCTTCGCATTGCCTGCAGTGTGACACCGAGGTTCTGCATGCATGCGATGGTTTCACCGTAGCGCTCCTTGGTCTTCATGAGATGGTGGAGGTAGGCGCGCGAGTGCGTGCGAGAAAGCGCAGAGGGGGAGTCGGCATCGATGGGCTGAAAGTCTGTACGATACATTGCCTTGTCGATATCCAGAGATGTTCCGTCACTGAGGAGAACCTTACTGTGTCGTGCCAGGCGCATTGGAAGCACGCAATCAAACATATCAATCCCTTTGGCGACACATGCTCTGAGCTGCTCGATGACTCCGACGCCCATCAGGTAGCGCGGGCGATCGGCAGGAAGCAGGGGGCAGAGGGCATCGAGGACCCCGTACATTTCCTCCTGGGATTCGCCGACCGCGAGTCCTCCGATGGCGTACCCATCAAAACCCATGGCAATCATTTCCTGAGAGCACTTCTCGCGGAGGTCACGTTCTAGGCCGCCCTGAATCACACAGAACAAGAGAGGAGAATGATCGTCCCCCCCTCTTTTGGATTGCGAAAGAATTCGGCCATGCTCCCTCTTGCATCGCTTCGCCCACTTTAGTGACCGATCCGTCGCTTCCAGCACCTCGCTGCGGCTTGCCGTTGAAGGCGGACAATGGTCGAGACAGAGGATGATATCGCTTCCGAGCTTGTGCTGGATCTCCACTGCACGTTCGGGTGTGAGGACATGTTCCGATCCGTCGATGTGGGAGCGAAATATCACACGCTCGTCGTCGATGGATCGCAGGTTGCTCAAGGAAAAGATCTGAAATCCTCCAGAGTCCGTGAGGATGGGTTTGTCCCAGTCGATAAATTGGTGGAGACCACCGGCTTCAGCGATGATGTCCTCCCCGGGGTGCAAGTGCAGATGGTACGTGTTGCAGAGGAGGATGTCTGCTCCGAGAGACAGCAGCTCCCCGTGGCTGATGCCCTTCATCGCTCCCGCCGTTCCCACGGGCATGAAGACCGGCGTTTGTAGGGTGCCGTGCTGCGTCTTGATCTCGCCGCATCGCCCGTGAGGAGTTTGTCCGCGCAGAAAAAACACGCGTGCACCCTATCAGATTTCTAGACTATTTCTACCATCTTCCCACATTCCTCTTCTCGTATTTTCGCTTGCACAGTATGCGAATCTCTGAGGAATTCTCTTGAAGTGGGGATATGATGTCCGTTGCATTTCCCCCCTCGTCCTATGTTTGCTTTCTGCCCCAAGTGTCCCAAGCTCATTCGAGCAACGGTCTTTCGCGTCAGCTTCGGACTCTCCTTGCTGTTTGTGGGCGTTGCTCACTACATGAGCTTCGGAGCATTCAAAGCCATGGTCAGTGATGGTCTGGGACCGATCACGCTCCTCGGCGCGCTCTGGGCGATCATTCTCCCCGCACTCATGATCGTCGGCGGAGGGTTGCTCGTTGCCGACAAGCGTCGTGACATCGAAAGCTGGGCGACGAGCCTTGCCCTTGGTTCGATTCCTGCAGGCATGCTTCTGAAGTCCCTGATTGGAGGCCTATCGCTCGCCGACAGTATGCCCGCCGCCATCAACGCATTCGTGTGGATTCTCGTCTACGGTCTTGTTTTGAGGCTCAGCTGCTCAGCGAACCAGACGTGCGACAAGCCTGCATCGAGCATGTAGTTCACAAAAAAAGAACTCCGGAGGGATCCGGAGTTCTTTTGAGTGTTCATTGAGATTTACCGCTCTTCGTGACGATGCCATCGATGATCCCGTAGGCGAGCGCCTCCTTGGCACTCATGAACTTATCGCGCTCGGTGTCGTTTTTCACCTTCTCCAGCTTCTGTCCGCAGTGCTTGGCGATCATGGCATTGAGCAAGTCCTTCGTCTTGATGATGTGATCAGCATGGATCGCAATGTCCGTAGCCTGCCCTTCGGCGCCGCCGAGCGGCTGGTGGATCATGATTTCGCTGTGCTCCAGGGCAAAGCGCTTTCCCTTTTCTCCTCCCATCAGGATGATGGCTCCGCCAGATGCGGCCATGCCAAGGCATACGGTAGAGATGCTGGGTTTGACGTACTGCATGGTGTCGTACATCGCGAGAGTAGACGTGACCTGCCCACCGGGGGAGTTCACGTAGAGGAGGATGTCCTTCTTCGCATCCTCCTTCTCGAGGAAGAGCAGCTGAGCGATGATAGAGTTGGCCACATCGTCGTTGATCGGCGTTCCGAGAAACACGATGCGCTCTTCGAGGAGGCGCGAGTAGATGTCGTAGACCCGCTCGCCAAATTGCGTCTTCTCGATGACTGTGGGGATGAGCGTTGCCATGGGCGCTCCCAGAGAGATCTTCTTCGCTACGGATTGGATGAGGGGGTGCATACGGAATTGAGGATGAGGAATTAAGAATCTCTATTCATCTACATGTTTCATAGCATTGTACTTTTTTTTGTTGTGCTCCGCAGTAGGCGGTGCAGTGGGAATGTGGTGGAATGTATCGTGATGACCCATAATTGGAAAGCTGTCTTAACATCTCACTGTGCGAAATCGGCAAAACCGTTGGTTGTTGTACTTGGTCCGACGGCGAGTGGGAAGACGGCATTTTCTTTGAAGATTGCCAATCATATCCATACACACGCAGCGGAGGTTCATGAACCTCCGCTGCACGGTCGTCGCATGGCGGAAATCATCAATGCGGATTCGCGTCAGTTGTATCGCGGCATGGATATCGGAACTGCGAAGATTTCGCGGCAGGAAATGTCGGGCATTCCCCATTTCCTGCTCGATGTTCTCAATCCCAATGAGGAGGTGACTGCTGCGTGGTACAAGGGCGAGGCGAGCCGCATCATTGACGATATTTTGCAGAGGGGCAATGTCCCGGTTCTCGTTGGTGGCTCAATGCTCTATATTTCGGCGCTCATCGATGGTCTCGAGTTCGTTGCAGCATCCGATCCTTTTCTACGCCAAGAGTTGGAGGATCAGTATGATGCCGATGAAGGCGTGACGCTCTACGAGCAATTGATGGAGCACGATCCGGCAACGGCATTGGCATTTTCCAAAAACAACAAGCCCTATGTGATCCGCGCTATGGAGATTCTCCGAGCAACAGGGCTGAAGCCTTCAGAGGCAAAGAGCAAAGGCACGTGTCCGTGGGATGTGCTCATCTTCGGCATGCAGTGGCCTCGCGGGGAGCTGGCAGCGCGCATCACTGCGCGAACGCGGCAGATGCTCGGTGCGGGATGGGTCGAAGAAGTCCGATCCCTGCTCGACTGTGGCTACACCATCGATGATCCTGGCATGAAGAGTCACGGATACCGCGAAATTGCCGAAGCAATTCTTTCCCAAGAGGAGATAGACACTGATCGGCTCACGGAAGTTATCGCCGCAAAGTCTCGTCAATACGCCAAGCGTCAGATGACCTGGTGGAGAGCGGACCCACGGATAACCTGGCTGGATGCTGCTGAAGTGCTCAGTCTACGCTGAGCATGTGCTGAAGTTTCCTCACGGAAGGATCATCTTGGCTTACTGAATGAGCCAGTTTGGCAAGGTTGCGCCGCGAGCCATCGATCACGTCAGCACGTTTGAGGAGCATGGTGTTAGTACTCTCCTCCGCGCCGCCGGGAATTTCAGGATGCGTCATGGTCAGAAGATAAAAACATCGTGAGTATCCTCGATGCGCTGCTTCATCTGCCAGAGCTCGTCGATCATCGCCGCAAGGATAGGGGATGTATCTGGCGTCTGCTTACTGACGCGAAAGAGGTAAATGTTTTGGAGGTGGTTCGCGATGTTGATGAGTGCGAGATCCGTCTTGTCGCGCCACTGCTCCTCGAGCTTGTCGTAGATGTCCTTCTTCAGGAAGGTCTCGGGCTTGTAGACGTCGATGGTACCGCTATCGATCATCTGTAGAATGGTTTGCAAAAAGACGTTGTGCTTTTCATCCATGGGAGCGGTTGCCGCGGTTCCCATTTGCTTTTCCTGTTCAGGAGTAACTCCTTGCTTCTGCCCCTGCGCGATTGTCGTGAGATAGTCTGCCATTCGCCTTAGTATACCAGAATGCGGTCGATATGGTAAGGTGCGTCCATACTTCGTGTTGGTGACCCAGCGCCGGCGTTTACCGCCCTCGATCAAGATGGTGCGTTGCATGCGCTGAGCGACTACAGTGGACGCTGGCTTCTTCTGTATTTCTACCCCAAAGACGACACTCCCGGGTGCACGATCGAGGCGTGTGGGTTTCGCGATCTCCATCATGATTTCGCGTCGAGTGTGGCCATTCTCGGCGTGAGTAAGGATTCCGCTGAGAGTCACAAGCGCTTTGCGAAGAAGTACGCGCTCCCTTTTCCTCTACTTGCCGATCCGGGTTCCGTGATGATCCGCTCCTATGGCGCAGACGGCATCAATTTTCCAAAGCGCGTGAGCTTCCTCATCGATCCCCAAGGGACAATCGCAAAGATCTATGCCCTCTTCGATTGCAATACCCATGCACAAGAGGTCTTGCAGGACAGAGCACGTATTGCCTAATTTGCATAAAATAAATAATGTGTTATAATATAAATATGACAACCCTCATCGCTTCGACCAGGGCCTTTGCCCACAGGCACGATGAGCTTCCCGCGCTTCATGCCGCCTACCTTGTCGTGGCCGTTCTCTCGGCCGCGTTGTTTTCCTTCGGACTCTTTGCCGCGCTGATCGCTCTGCACATGGCGCTCGATATTGTGAAGTACCGAGAGCTCCACCGTTGCACGTGGCGAAGAACTCTGCAGGGAGTGCTCAGAGAGAGTTTGCGGGACATCATGCTCCTGAGCGTTGGCCTGGCCTGCACCGTGTACCTCGACCGCACCATGGGCCTCATCGCAGTGTCGGGACTCGTGCGCCTGGTGTTGGTTGTCGCAAGCGCAGTGGTCATCGTGGCTCCGAAGTACTTCATCCTCAATGAATCCGTGATGCTCCTATCGCATATGCGCCACTATCTTTCGTGGAAGCACCCGCGTATGGATAAGGGGTGGAATGCTCTCGAGCGCACGCAGATTGGGCTGGCGTTCGCTGCCGCTACGCTCATTGTTGCAGCCTCCTCCTTCATGAGCATACCGCATGCTTACGTTGTAGACATCCTGCTTCAGGAGCTCGTCGACTGGATCTGATCTACTTGATGAAGGTGCGTCCGACCACGTTCGACGGTCGCCGACCGAAGGACTACACGGGGCAGCCTCCGGGAAAGAGTCTCTGCTCGACATCTGTTGCCTCTCGGTACCAGGTCTCCGCGTCTCGTGTCCGCACGCCGCCACCGTAGCGGCGCTCAAAATCCGCAAAGCGTTCTTCCAGCGTCACTCGCTTGTCGACCATCACGCGCTTATCTGCATAGAACAGTAGTTGCTGTTCGATGGTTCTTCGTTCAGGGGAGGGGAGAACCAGACCGTGCACAGAGACGATCGTCCCAAGTGCGTCGTAGCCTCGCTCCCGGAGAAATGCTGCGCATGCGGGTTCATGCTTCATGCGGGGATACTTTGACCGAATATGTTCCCAGTGTTTCTGATCATCAGGTGCGTCATCTCCGCCGGCGTAGCCACCGTCGCGAAAATCAAGGAAGCGTAGGAGGTCGTGCACTTCGCCGGCCGCTCTGAGAAGTTTTAGGCGCACCGGCGTGCCGCGCGCAAGAAGCGCATGGCTGAGCGCGTCGCAGAGATCCGCGACGGCATCGCAGTGCCTACAGATGTGATTGGGAAGTTTCACCTCTGCTCTCCAGCGGACAATCTGGTCGCGTGTGGGGATTAGTACATCGTTGAAGGTGATGCTCGCAAGCCGCCCGCGCTTCCCATGGCGCTCTTCTTCTGCGAGTGTGATGAGGATAGCGTTTCCTTCCGGGGGGCTGCCCGATCGCTCCCACCACTCGATGCAGCGGATGCTGTAGTGCCGAGTGCTGTGGAGCAGATGGGAGCGCGCCTGGGACTGATCCAGTCGGTAGAGATCGATGTGCAGGAGCTCGGATACGTCATCATTTCCGGCGATAATGCCGCACGGTGCTTTGTGCGACTGCTCGAGTGCGTATGTTGGACTCGCGATGTTCCCGCCGATCCCCAAGCCTCGGGCGATGCCGCGCGCGAGTGAGGTCTTCCCGGCGCCCAGGGGCCCCGACAGCAAGACATCGAGTGGATAGGCGTAGAGCGTGCGGCAGAGCCGCTCGCCGAGAGTCACGGTACTTTGCTCATCAGGAAGCCAAATCTGCAGGGTTTCGCGCATTGAATATCAGTGAAAATTGTGATACACTGTAACTAAAAGAAAACACAAATGACTATAGTCAACCGCAAACGTCACGGCTTCTCGTCGCGTAAAATCCATGCGTCGATCGAACCGCATGCTGTCCACTATCTGTCGCAGCGGACTTCGTTTTGGATCGCCGCTCTTTCGGTGATCGCCTACGTTGCCGGCAATATGATGGGGCAGTACGGGTGGCATACGTTTTGGGCTTCGGTGCTTGGTCGTACCGATGATAGCCTCATCGTCTACACAGGCACAGTCACGCCCATTGCGCAGGTGCCGGATTTTGAGCGCTGGTCCCGCTACGGCGGCAATCCCAAGGAACACACGTTCCAGCAAGTTCCCCGC
This sequence comes from Candidatus Peribacteria bacterium, assembly GCA_016866875.1. Classification (GTDB taxonomy): domain Bacteria; phylum Patescibacteriota; class Gracilibacteria; order Peribacterales; family Peribacteraceae; genus 2-12-FULL-55-11. The sequence continues at coordinate 62,465 of VGKY01000005.1, read as the reverse complement.
GACGTGCTCATCCCTCTGCCTCAGTACAACGCATCGACGGCTGGGGAGGGCGTGTACTCGATCGGGCATCTCGGTTCCTATGCTACGGGCGCAGAAAACTCCGGCAGTCACGTCGGCGTCGACATTCGCGTACCCGTGGGCACGCCGGTGCGCTCGATCGCGAGCGGCATCGTGGAGCGCGTGCAGCTAACCGATAGCGGTGGCATGGGCATCATGGTCGTCATCCGCCATCCCAACGTACCGGATCCCGTGAGTCCGCAGCGCACGACCACGCTCCACTCAGTCTACGGCCACCTCAGTAGCGCCATTGCGAGCGAAGGGATGGTCGTTTCGAAGGGTGAGCTCATTGGCTACTCCGGCAAGACAGGCTTTGCCACCGGTCCCCACCTGCACTTCCAGATCGACCGAGACGATGCGCCATGGCATCCCTTCTGGCCTTTCAGTTACAGCGATCAACATGCAGCAGGTCTCTCGTTTGTCGCGGCCGTAGACCACGGGCTTCAGCAGTCGGAGGGTCGAAAGTACACCGTGCATCCGATGCTCTACGTCCAGGCAAATTACCCACCCGCGCGTACAACGCTCGCCTCCGCTGATCCGTCGCATCTCCCTTCTCTCCAGTCATCTTCCGCGCAGTCTCGTGCATCGTCGCGTGATAGTGCCGTGCGCACGGTCAGCCGCCTTGCAGAGCGCAGACAGAGCCGCATAGCTTCCAGAGCACTCCGCAATCGTGTAGCGGCACTTGCCCCGGAGCACGCTGCAGCTTCGTCTAGTGCTTCCAACTCAGTCGTCGTCAGCCGCTCGACAGTGGTGACGGCATCACCGGAGTTTCCTTCGTCGCTGTCTCTTCCTGAAGCGTACACTGTCGAGATCACGCATGACGGTGCGTTTACGGGGAGAACTTGGGAAAGTGTCCGCATCCGCATTCTCGATGCCATGGGTGAACCGGTACGTTCGCCGGATCTCTCTTCAGATATCTACCTACGCACGTCCTTCGGCGAGGCCGAGTTTAAGCCAATGCAACTCACGCGGTTTGATTTCGATAACGGTACGGCAATGGTGCAGATGCTTCCGCGCGGCAGGCGCACGGTGATCATCGAAGCGAAGCCCTACGGGGTCACGAGCAAACCGATGGCCTCTGAGGACGATTGAAAATTACCAATTTTTGTAATCCTCCATCTTCCACAGATGCATCGCGGGTTCCTCGTAGGGGTGCGCTGCTTTGACTGCGGCGAGGACAGCATGCAAGAACTTCTCTTCTACAACGACTTCGATCCGCTCCTCTTCCACTTCTTCGATTTGTCCCACAGATCCTACATGCGGATCTGCCCCTTTCAGTGGGCGAAATCTTCCCGTGCCGCGCGAGCTAAACGAACAGCCGTCGTAGTTGCCGATGGTTCCAGCCCCGCTTTCGGCTAGAGCTCTTCGCACAGCATCCGCGTGCGAGAGGGGAACGTAGATCACAAGGTGGTAGAGCGACATCGGCAAATGGAAAATGAGAAATTGAGAATGGAAAATTATGCACGAAACTTTCTTCCTGAATATACCGAAAGTAGCAGCATAATCCCGAGGAGTGCGAGCGCGGCGAGAAACTTGTCGACCGTACTCATGAAGAGCGCAGCAACGCCAAAGCTGCCGCCGAGCACTGCTGTGAGGGCAATGATCTGCCGCTCACTCCATCCGATGCGTAAAAGTCTATGGTGCAGGTGCTCGTCTGTCGCGTTGCCGCGGAAGGGTGATGTGCCCTTGAGCATGCGCCGAAGGACGACGATGACGCTATCGATGAGCGGGACGCCGAGAACGAGAAATCCCGTTGCGACTTTTCCGCCGGAGTAGATGGTGAGTACCCCGAGCATGAGCCCAAAGAACATCGATCCCGTATCTCCCATCACGACTTTTGCGGGAGGGAAATCAAAGAGCAGCCCTGCAGCAGCGAGCCCTGCGAGGGTGAATGCCAAAAGGGATAGCTGCATGTCACCGACACGAGGACTCAGAGAAAGCGCACCGATCGTGAGGAACCCGAGGAGAGAAACGACGCTCACTTGCCCACGGATTCCGTCAAACCAGTTGAGCGCGTTCATCGTGAGGCCCAGCCAGAGCATGGTGAAGAGCGCTCCACTCAGCGATGGATTTTTGAGGACCACCGAAGGGATCACCCATGTGTCGAGTGGAATAATTCCGCCGAAGGGATTCGTGATCGTAAAAATACGCGTTCCTGTAAGAAAGATCAGAAGCGCAGTGCAGAGCTGCACGGAAAGTCGCAGGGAGGAGGGGAGTGGTCGTCGATCGTCGATGAAGCTGACAAACGTGAGCATCACGATGGCGGCGACGATACCAAGCGTTTCACGATCCGGAGGTTCTAGCAGCAGGAAAAGCACAATGAACGCCATAGCGCTGATGATGCCCGTGGGGTAGGGGAGTCGCGGTCGCTTCAGTCCGTAGCGCTCGGGAAAGTCGAGAAGCCCCAGGCGGGGGAATGCTCGGAGGGCAAGAAGGTGCAGCAGCACTGCGAACACAAACGCGCACAGGGGAATGAGGATTGCAGGCTGCATGTGGTATACCGTATCGCGTATTGGGTATTTCGTATATACGGTATACATACTCCATGACCAAGCCCCGATCGTCCTCCGATCGCATACTCCTCGGTGTCCTCGGCCGGCTGTCACGCCGTTGCGCAGTGCTCAAGGACTGGAACGCAGCGCTCAGAGGCCTCGGCATTGATGGTTCGATGGATGCCTACCCCTGCACGGTCTCATCTCTCCCAGAACGCTTAAGCGAGATGATGCACTTCGATCGACGCGGGTACATCGTTGCTCCGGACCTCCAGCGTGCGATCATCCGGTACCTTGACCGCCTAGATGCTTCGGCTTCCGATGCCGGTGCCGTGGACACCGTCTTCAACGACGGCGGCGTATTGATCGGGTTTTTCGCAGAGGACGATACAGCGCATCGCAAGCGGATCTGGATGTTTGCCTGATATGCGGTAGGCTGGGCCTATGAACCAATCCCCGCTGCCATACCCCCTCCTCAAGGATGCCGATCTTTCTGGAAAGCGTGTGCTTCTGCGCGCTGGATTCGATGTGCCGACGGAGGATGGAAAGGTCGTTGATATTTCGCGCATCGAGGCACTTGTGCCGACAATGCAGGAGATTTTGAAGCGAGGAGCTTCTCTGGTGATTATGGCTCACCAGGGGCGCCCCAAAGACAAACCCGATCCCGCATTCAGTCAGAAACCGCTGGTTCCAGTATTGGAACAACTTCTTAATGTTTCCGTCGCATTCGCGGAGTCTTGCATCGGTGAGGTGGCCAATAGTGGAGCAGCGGCGTTGAAGCCCGGCGGGGTGCTGCTCCTTGAGAACCTGCGCTTCGATCCTCGCGAGAAGAGGAATGATCCGGAGTTTGCAAGAAAGCTCGCGTCGCTCGCGGATATCTATGTGAACGATGCCTTTACTAATTGCCACCGCGCGCATGCGAGCATGGTGGGCGTTCCTCAGCTGCTCCCTTCCTTCATGGGTTTGCAATTGGAGCAGGAGGTGCGTCACCTCTCCGCTGTGACAAAACATCCTGAGCACCCCGTGGCACTCGTGATCAGTGGAGCGAAGATGGAGACGAAGATCCCCGTCATACGTCACTTCATGCGCAAGGGGGATGACGTGCTTGTCGGCGGATGCATTGCCAATGCATTCATTAGCGCATCTGGACGGGGCATCGGGAGGAGTATGTGTGAAACAGAGTTCATTCCGACGTGCAGGGAGCTTTTGGGGCAGTCCGGCGTTGGTGGATCAGCGCGCATACATGTCCCTGTGGACGCCGTCGTAGCACCCGATCCCGCGCATCCTGAAGCGGCGAAGGAAGTGCCGACCGATGCTATTGCTGAGGATCTTGCTATGTTCGACATAGGCTCTGCCACAGCCGATGCATATGTCGCTCGGATTGCACAGGCAAAGACGATCATCTGGAACGGGCCGCTCGGTCTCTATGAAACGGAGCGTTTCTCGCGGGCAACTAAGCGCATCGCGCAATCCATATCGCAAGCATGCAGCAATGGAGCTACTGCGGTACTCGGAGGAGGGGACACGATCGACTTCCATACCCGCTACGGATTGCCGCTTAGCGCCTACACGTACGTGAGCACCGGAGGGGGTGCGATGCTGGAATTCATCGGAGGAGGGGAGTTGCCGGCTTTGAAGGCGCTACAGAGGAAATAGTGTCGCGGGAACGGTACAGGTATGCTGCCTCCCATGTCCGAACTGGTCGTGCTCATACCGCAGGAAGGGGAGTCTTGGTCTGCGTACATGCGTAGAGCGGAGTTCACGGAGGGAGAGATGCTTCTTATAGTGACTCCGTATGCGTCGGCGTTCAATGAGCACCCGGAGCAGCGTGACCCGTTTCTCGACGTTTGCTCTTCCCTCGGATCGCGTGCGCGCTTTGCCGTTCGCGATCGTAAGCTCGTGCGTGGATTGCGTTCACGCGGATTGCGCGTCATCGACCGTATTGCCGATCTGCGCATGTTACTGCAGCAACATGCGATGCTCCCCGAGATCCTGCGTTCCTACTCGCCCCATGTATGGCGTCAGCACATTCGATCGCGATTGCAGGGCATGGGGTTACTTACGGTTCCTCGATTGCGCATCTGGATCCTGTGCACGCTCAGCTTCGGTCTCTTCTTCTTCGTACTCTTCTGGCTCCTGCCGACCGCGACGATCGTGGTCTGGCCGCGCGAGGATAGCGTGAGTCAGACCGCAAACGTGTGGTTGGTGCAATCGGGGAGCTCCGTCGCTGTCCCTCCGCGCGTCCGCATGATGGAGCTGAGGCCCATTCGCGTCGAAATCCGCCGTCATCTGACATTCGATCAGATCAGCAAGGACTTCGTCGGTGAAAAGGCAGGCGGCGAGGTGACGGTGTTGAATAGGAGTGCGGAAGTGTATTCCTTACGATCGAAGACGCGCGTCGTCAACAATGCCGGTATGGTCTTTCATTTGCTCGATCCCATAAATGTAGGTCCAGGCGAGGAGTTGACGGTCCGTGTGGAGTCCGCAGATCTCGATCTGTACGGGGATGTCATCGGCGAGCGAGGGAACCTTCCTGCGGGGTTGCGGTGGGATTTCCCAGGGCTCAGTTCTGAGGAGCGTCAGCTCGTGTACGCGGAGAACAGGACCGCATTGCAGGGAGGTAGGACGTCGTTTCGAACAGTTCTACACCAGAAGGACATCGACGTCGCCCGCAAGCAGCTTGAGCAGGATCTCCTCGCAACAGCCAAGCAGCTCGTGGATGAGGAGCGAGAGCTCTACAACTCTCGGCATGTGGACGGAAGTTTGGAGATTCTGTACTACGAGGAGCTCACCGAGAGCGCGTACCACGATTTCGTCTTGCCCGATGCGTTCCTCGGGCAGGCCGTTACGTCCATCCCATTGGAAGGTGCACTCACCTACACGGCGTACGCTTACGATGCCATGGGCATTTTACGGATGTTGAGCGATGAACTTGCGATGCACGTAAGCGAAGGGAAGCGGTTGCTTCCCGATACGATCGGACTCGACCGGCTGATCGCGCACGTCATCGACTATGCGGACGATCTCTCCTGGGTGAAGCTCACGGTCGATCTCTCGGGTACCGAGCAGTACATCCTCGATCCACTCTCGCCCGCAGGGGCTCGCTTCAGCAAGCGTGTCCGTGAGCACGTCACGGGACTTTCTCGTCCTGATGCTCTGCGCATCCTGCGCAACCTTCCCGAGGTCGATAATGCCAAAATCCGCCTCTGGCCTCCCTGGAATGACGTTCTGCCACGCATTCCTTCACACATCACTATTGATGCCCTCACGCGTTCATCCACCGTCCGCTGACATGATGCTCAGCTGTCGCACCGGGACCCTCCTCGTGCTCCTTACCCCGCTTGTGGTGGCACTAGCCCTTGTGGCTCGTGTCGTTCTCGCGTTCTCTCCCGCTGCGTCCCTTCCGGCGGATTGCGCGCTGGTGTTTGGCGCAGCCGTTCACTGGGACGATGTTCCGGGGCCGGGAATTCTCCGCCGCACGATAACGGCAGCGAAGCTGATGCGGGAGGGCAAAGTCCATCGCTTGATCCTCAGCGGTGGTCGTGGGGATCTGCACCACCAATCCGAGGCGGAGATCATGCGCAGAGTCGCAATTCGCGAAGGCGTAGACCCGGAGCGCATCGTGCTCGAGGACCAGTCACGCTCCACGTGGGAGAACCTGGTGTACGCGCGCCCACTCCTCGAGGACTGCACATCGGTTGTTGCCGTATCGGATGCCTACCACCTCGCGCGGATCCGGTACCTCGCAGCAGCCCAGGGGTGGGGGAGCCTCAGCACCTACCCTGCCAGTGATCTCCCGCGCGGCACGTTCCTTCTGCGCAGCGTCACTCGCGAAGTCTCAGCACTCCTGTACTTCATGGTGGCCACGAGAGCTCCGCTGCGAGAACGCTCGTGAAGAGTGTGATTGGATCACCTGCGTTGCATTGTCAATTGAATAGTTAGCATAAAATGCATTATGTTAAGTAGGAGAGAGTGTGGAAAACACCACTTCCCCACTCTGGAAGCCAAGATTCCTGCACACGTTACACGCATGACTTCACCTCCTACTCCATTATCGCAGGCAATCCATCGGTACCTAGAGTACCTGCGAGCTGAGGAAAACAAGTCGCCGCTGACGGTTGATGCCTATCGGCAGTCGCTGACGCTGCTTCCCTCCCTCATGAACATCGATGACGCGTCCCAGGTGGATAAGCAGTCCGTACGCATCTATAAGTCCGCACTGCACGCCTATCGCACCAGGCAGGGCCGGGAATTCACCATCCGGACGAAGAATCACCATCTGACGATCCTCCGCGCCTTCCTCCGGTATCTCATCCAGGAGGAGGAACAAGACGTCTATCCTCCTGATCGCGTATCGCGCTTCAAGGAGGATCAACGCAAGGTGAAGGTGCTCTTCCACGAGGAACTGGAGCGTTTGCTCAGTGCGCCGGATACCTCTACGCGGGAGGGAAAGCGCGACCTTGCGATCCTCCAGACCTTCTTCTCCACTGGGCTGCGCCTCGCGGAGCTTCGGTCCCTCAACTGCCGAGACCTCAATTTCGATACGCGCGAGATTTCCGTCCGCGGAAAGCGGGGGAAGATCCGGGTCGTTTTCCTCTCCGATAGGGCAGTGGAGGCGCTCAAAGCGTACCTCGATACGCGGGTGGATCACCTCACTCCCCTGTTCATCCGGGCTCTGGAGCGTGCAGGAACGGCGATGCCTCCAGGGGAGGAGTTCCGCCTCTCCCGCGTTTCCATCTGGAACATCGTGAAGAAGTACGCGCTCAAGGCTGGCGTAGTTAGCAATCCCTCGCCCCACACCCTCCGGCATTCCTTTGCGACAGATTTACTCCGCAATGGTGCGGATCTGCGCTCGGTTCAAGAAATGCTCGGCCATAAGGATCTCGGAACGACGCAGATCTATACGCACGTCACCAATCCGCAGCTCAAAGACGTACACCGGAAGTTTCACGGCAAGTAGCACACCACGGATTTTTCGGTACCTTCAATCCTATGCGATTCTTTGCACGAGGTGTTGGATGGGACACAAGGCTCCGGATGACGTCGAATATAGTTCGGAAATGTTCATCGCACCTTCGTTCCATCTCTTCAGGTTCGTGCACGAGGTCTTTGCGTGTGGCAATGATGCGTCGATGCTCAACAAATGTACGCATGATGGCAATGTTTACCTGAACGGCCCGGAAGCTCCGCAGGATACTGGAAAGCATGGCAACCCCCTGCTCCGTAAAAAACGTATGGTAGCTTTCGTCGTCCGCCACGCTTCTTTGATATCGCATTATGCGATAGCAAATCCTCGAATTCCTCTTGCGTAGGCCTGAACATAAAATCTATGGGAAAGCGGTGCATGTTGCGCTTCACCTGTTCGTTTAAGCGCGATGTCGGCACTTTGTAGAGTTGAGCAAGATCACTGTCGAGCAGGACCTTCTTGTTCCGGATCATCAGAATCGAGTGCAGGATTCCTTCTCGCGGTATTTCCAGAGATGATGAAGGGGGAGTCATAGCATCAGACGGAAAAGTGGAGGTGAAGGCGAGGGAATATACTATCGTTCTCTTGATTTTATGGGTGTACGATCGTACACTCTCGGTATGCAGCCCCGCACCTTTTCCACCGGATGCAGCAGCACGCCTTCGGAGAAAAGGTGCGGGGCGCATGTCATGATTCAGTGTTCCTCTTCCGATGGCCTCGAACCGCTCATTGCATGGGTTCGCGCATTTCCCAAGGGTGGCACCGTCGCCGTGCGACTTCCCCTTGGAGGCCCTGAGCACTCCCCTGCTATGCGCAAGGTCACCGGAGAGCTTCTTTCCATGGGCTGCCGCGTCACTCTGAGGCGAATCGGAGGATGCTGAGAATTCTTATAAGAATCGACCACCTTCATCGTCTCCTGCAGTGTCATGTCCCAGAAACTCGCTCCGCCAGCATCGCCTTCATCCTCTCCGTCCTCCTCGTGAGCGCTGCGGCGAGTGTGCCGTACTGGATGGGGATGTAGGTTTAGTTGCACTCCAGCTGCTCATCGCTGATTGCTGGCGTTATCGATCGAGCGAACTCTGCAATGTTTTCCGGCGTGATGGGTTCCGCGATTGAATCTAGATCCTGATGTGAAACGAATTCCTGATATCGCTGGAAGAACTCCTCCGTGAGATCCTCGATGTGTAGTTGAACGCCTAATTGCTCGATATGGGCGTGATTGCAATGTTCTACCGGAAGACCTCGCTCTCGATAAAACGGAACCTTTCGTATGAGTTGCTGAAAAGCCTGTTGCACGGATGCATCCTCGATTTGATCAGCAAAGCCGACAAGCATGCCTCTCGTATAACCCATAGTTCGTCATTTTGCGCTTCTCTAAGCTATCTTCAAGAACTTTCTCTTTCCAATTTTGTATACCCCCAGAGCAGCAGGGGAGTTTCCGTCGGAGATGCTCTTGTCGCCCATGTGAATCCCCCCTTGTTCGAGCAATCGTCTTCCATCGGACTTTGAAGAGATCACCCCTGCACGCAGCAATACGTCGAGGAGCGACTCCCCTTTTTGGGCTTCAATTTCGGGAATGTCCTCCGGCAACTCCCCTTTTGCAAACACGCTGGAAAATCCATCAGCAGCTTGCTTCGCAGCTTTTTCGCCGTGGTAGAGACGGACGATCTCTTCCGCGAGCTGCTTTTTAAACTGCATCGGGTTTTCCTCCTGATTCATCTTCTTCTCTATCGTGATGATTTCTTCCATGGGGATACCTGTGCAGCACTCCATGTACGTCGTGATGAGCTTGTCTTCGATGCGCATGATTTTTCCGTACATGTCTGTAGATGAGTCCTCGAGCCAGATGCAGTTGTTGTACGTCTTGCTCATTTTTCGGCCGTCCGTACCTTCGATGAGCTTCGTTGTGAGGACGAACTTGTCGCGCTTGCCGAGACGCTGCTGCAGTGTGCGCCCTGCGAGCATGTTGAAGAGCTGGTCAGATCCCCCGAGCTCGCAGTCCACATCGAGGATGACGGAGTCGTAGCCCACCATGATCGGGTAGAGGAATTCTGCAACGGCAATATCTGCTTGCTCCTTTATGCGCGTTTGAAACATGTCACGCTTGATCATTTGCTGGACGGTGAACTGACTGCCGAGCTTCAGAATTTCACTCATGGAAAGCTTCTCCAGCCACTCGTGGTTGTAGACGATCTTCACTGTGGAAAAGTCGAGCACCTTTCCCGCTTGTTCCTTGTACGTCTCGAAGTTCTTAACGACCTGCTCTTTGGTGAGTGGCTCTCTCAGGGCATCTCTCCCCGATGGGTCCCCGATCATCGCGGTGAAGCTTCCGACGAGGAAGATCACTTCATGTCCTGCGGCTGCAAATGCTTGAAGCTTACGGAGTGGGACGCTGTGACCAAGATGCAGCTTGCTGCCCGTCGGGTCGATTCCGAGGTACAGCCGAAGCTTCTTTCCAGATTTCAGCTTCTGCTCTGCAAGGTCTCGCGGAACTACTTCTTCAACGCCGCGCGTGAGGAGATCTGTTGCACTCATCGTCTGCAGTGTAGCTGAGAGGCTTACACTATGACAAAAGCCGCTCCAGAGGAGCGGCTGTTGGCGGGCTATGGTCAGAAGACCCAGCCACGAGGTACAGTATGGAGGTTTTTGGCTGGGTTTCCAGTAGAATCTGCCCGATGTGGACTGTGGATGCCTCAGGACGGCTGGATACGTTTCTCGCGGAGAAAGGCGCTTTCGTGAGCCGCATGAAGGCTACGGAAGCCGTGCGCTCGGGCCTGGTGACCGTGAACGGTCGCATCGCCCGCAAGGGTGCTCTCGTACTTGCACCCGGTGATACGGTTGTCGTTTCGCACTCCTCGACTCCCCTCTCAGAGTCCCTCCTCTCCCCTATCGATCTGCAACTTCCGATTCTCTATGAAGATGATGCGTGCATCGTCATCGACAAGCCCGCGGGCGTTTCCGTGCATCCGGCTCCGGGTGTCCCCAAGGATGCGGCGACGATCCTCCATGCGGCTGCGTTCCTCCTCAAGGAACGATCACTCCCCTTCTCGCAGAGTGCTGTACTCGTGCACCGCCTCGATCGCGATACGACGGGTTGCCTTCTGCTTGCGAAAAACGCTGACGCCCATGCGCTGCTCCAGAAGCAATTTGCCGACCGATCGGTCGACAAGCGCTATCTCGCTCTTGTTGCCGGAGTCCCCTCCCCTGCTGCAGCAGTCATCGATGCGCCCATCGCCAGGAGCACCTCGGACTACAAGAAGATGACCGTCACGAACGCGGGTAGGGACCGACGCGATGCACGGACGACCTATCGGACACTTGCGGTCTCTGCTTTTGGAACAGCTACGCTGCTGGAGTGCGAGCTGCATACGGGGCGGACGCACCAAATCAGAGTGCACCTTGTAAGCATCGGACATCCAGTTCTCGGTGATCCGACCTACCACTCTCGGGCGAGCACAGAGCTTGCGGAACACCATCACGTTCAAACGCTCATGCTCCATGCATGGAAGCTTGCGTTCAGGTCTCCATGCTCATCAAGGATGACTCAGATCGTCGCTCCGCCGCCGCATGCCTTCCGCGAGGCTGCCACTGCACTTTCTCTCTCGCTCACTCCCGCGTAACGGTGATGGTGTACACGGTGCGATCGATGATCTTCCCCTCGTTGTTGCGTACGATAATCTCGTACGGATTCTCTCCGCGTTTGAGGGTGTTGAGCTCCGTGCTTGCGATGTAGTTGAAGAAGGTTTTTCCAGGCCGGTAGAGACGCAACTGGTAATTATTGATCCAGACGCTGGCGGTACCGGAAGGGGCCGTCCCCTCGATCAGCAGTTCAAGTCCCGTTGCACTGAGCGTTGCCGTATGCGACGAGCCTACCGTAGGTGCGGTGATCACAAGCGATCCGGGGTTGAGAGGCGCATTGTTGGCTAGCGAGGACGGTGATGGCTCTCCGCCCCTTGCAGCAGAGGACCCTGCTGATACGACGCCTTCCTCCCCTTCTCCGAGGACAATCGTGAGCACGGCGGGATCGCTTCTGTATCCCGCGTCATTGAGCGCGACGACGCGGTAAACATTTTCACCGTAGGCGAAATTGCTCAGTTGCGTGGACGCAAGGTAGCTCCACGTCGCGTCCCCTTCACGGAAGAGCTGGAGGCGGTAATCGTTCACGATGATGCCGACTGTGCCGCGAGGTGCTGTTCCTCGAATTTCGATTGTCTCACGGCTGGTACGGAACGTCGTGCCGTTTGCTGCGGGAGACTGGATCTCCGGTTGTGCTGGGGGCGTGCGATCTCGCGTAACGGACCGCGTGACTTTGGCCAAAACGGATCCATCGCTCCCGATCGCCTCCACGGTGAGCAGAAGTTCCGAAGCATCGGGCGGCGCGATTTCTATGACGAAGGTCTGACGGTCTACGTCGAGCGATGCCATGTAGCCGTTGACGCGCACCGCATCAACTCCGTCACCGTATGTCCCTGCAACCTGCAGGGTTGCCGTGCGAACCATCTGGCCTGCCGCCGGCGACGTGACGGAGAGCAATGTTTCGGAGGCCGGTGGTGGCGGCTGCGGCATATGGCCGGGCATCATGCGTGCTCTGTTACCGAGGACGAATCCCGCGGGTGTCCCTGTTATCGGCATACGGTGCACGTACGGGTCGCTCGCCACCGGCTCGGACGTCAGTATGTAGCGTTGCCCTTCACCAACGATGATGTCTTCGTCGATCTCCTTGATCAGCATGCGCACTCCCATGCCATCTGCTCGGTAGACATCCACCACCTCTTCGGAGAGCAGCACTTCCGCATCGCTGGGAATCTCAATGGTGTAACGATCTGTGTGCACCTCCCGCCGAATAGCGCCAGAGTAGGACGCAATGGTCGGGGTGTGTATCCAGGCGGTCCCCCGTTCGAGGGAGAGCTGTAGCTTTGAGTTTTTCACACCCTGCGCGCTTTCCTCGATGAATGCCGCCGTGCCCTTATCGATGCGCACATCTGTTCCATCGAAGAAAGAGAGAGTGGCCGGCGATCCTCTATCGGTGAGGACCCGATCCTCCGGATAGAGCTTGAGATCGGCATCGGAGAGACGGGGCTCTTCCCCCGCAAACGCCACGCTGACTACCCCCCGTTCGTCGGGAACGAGGATGACCGCCACCCGCTCGATGGTATTGCCGATATTGAGGGCCCCATGGACAACGCGCAGGGCCCAGACGACGAGCCCGAGCGAAGCAACGGCTCCAAGTACCGACAGGACCGTAAACGCAGGATTGCGCGTTTGTGCCAGTGCATAGGGGCCGGTGCGGTGCCGTCTGCGCAACATACGGATGGTCGATGATGGTACCTTCGTCCACATTCTGCGGGAAGAGCATCTGCCTTGCCAAAGCAACGCTCCGTTGCCTGCCTAACCTCGCACACCGAGATTCCAAGTGAACCTTACGTCGTGACGCGGTCGACCTCGGCCTGCGTCGTACGCTTCGATGCGACCAGCACCTTTCCCCAATCAGTGAGCGTCTTGAATCCCTCTTTCTTCGCCTGTGCGACGATGACGTCGGTATTCTCACCGGCGAGGATCAGATTCTGGATGCTGGTGCTGCCGATGATGAGCTCGGGCAGGGCCATGCGGCCACCATAGGAGCTATTCTGTGAGGGGTCGCACACTGCATCGCCTTTCGTGCATTCTGGCTTGAGTGTGCGCACGAGCCGCTGCGCAAGGATCGCTCGCAGCGCAGGCGCGAATGTATAGGGACTGACTCCCATCGAGAGCAGGCGTGGAATGGCTTCCACGGCGGAATTCGTGTGGAGGGTAGCGAGAACGAGGTGCCCTGTCAGTGATGCGTCTACGGCGGTTTGTGCCGTCTCCAGGTCGCGAATTTCGCCGAGGAGGATGATGTTGGGATCGTGGCGCAAGATAGAGCGGAGCCCCGAGGAAAAGGTGTAGTCGTGGTCGACGTTTACCTGACTCTGGATGATGCCGGGGAGTTCGTACTCGATGGGATCCTCGAGCGTGATGATGTTGCGCTGCGTCCCAACAACCGAATTGAGCATGGAGTACATGGTTGTCGTTTTTCCTGATCCCGTAGGTCCGGTGACGAGGATCAGACCGTTGGGGAGACGCACGAGTTCCTGGAGCTTGCTGTGGATCTCTTCGGGGAATCCAAGCTCCGTGAGCGGAACGATACCGCGCACTGGATCGAGAAGGCGGAGCGTGAACGTCTCGCCAAACCGAGACGGGATGCTGGCGACGCGCACGTTCACTATGCGCGCAGACTCCCCCGCTCCTTCATCTGCCTGCACATCGAAGGTGTACTGGCCGTCTTGAGGGACCGACGTGAGATTCAATTTGAGTTTGCTGAGAAATTTCACGCGTCGCACGAAATCGATGTAGGTGTTGTGCGAAATGTCTGCCAGTTTTTCGAGCATGCCATGCAAGCGAACTTCAAGACGTACGCTCTTCTTTTCCGGGCTCGTATGTATGTCGGAGATCCCCTCGTGCACGCACCAGCGCTCCAGCTCATGCAGCAGCCTTGTCCCGTCGAAGGTGGTCCAGCTCGGTGTGGGCATTTCTCTATAGTATAGCATAAATTGGCAGCTTTTGCATGACCGATGGGCAGGGTTTATGAAGCTTCCTGGCTCTAGTCAAAAACCTCATACACCTCCTTTCACAAGCTCCTTCGTCCCTCACCAATTTTCCTCTACACTGTTTGCCGTGTCCCCCGCACGCATCGCGGCTGTTTTTGAGGCCCATCGCAAGCGTTCCCTCGAACGCAGAATGTTCATTGTTCACTGCGCGTTGGGCGTTCTCGCGCTCGTCATCGTCGCACGCCTCATAGAGCTGCAGATTGTGAAAGGCCGAGACTATCTCGAAATCGCGCAATCCCAGCAGTTCGGCGGTGTTCGTTTGCCCGCGAAGCGTGGCGAGATCCTCGCGCGAAACTCCAAGACTGACGAGACGAGCATCCTCGCCACGAATGCAACGCTCGATATGGCCTACGTTGACCCCGTGGTGACGGACGATCCTGCATTCGTTGCAGAGACCCTGGCGGACATCTTGCTCACTGAGGAGATACATCGATCGTGCAGCGCCGGCCAGCGGTCGTGCCCGTCGGAACTCTTCCGCTTTTACGGCGCCGCATTCGACCCACTCCAGCGCGTCCGCTCGCTCCTCACGGGAGCTCTCCTTGAGCCCGTCCCAGAAGAGTTACGTTTGCTACCGTCTGCAGAGCGGCTCGATATCACGGAGATGCGCCGGCAGTTTGCCAGGGCCCTCGAATCGAGGATCAAAGAAAAGCGCGTTACATTCGTTCCCCTCCTCTACGGGGCGACGAAGGTGCAGATGCAGCAGGTGCGTGCGCTCAACATCACCGGCGTCGATGTGTCTGAGGACGCCAAGCTCATCTTTGCCAATCCCGAGAGCGTAGCGCAGCTCCAGGTTCCTGCGATTGCCCGACGTCTCGCCGAGCCGCTCGACCTCGATGAGGAGCTCTTGCGATCGTACCTGCGCAGCCGTCCTCTGCGCTACGTTGCGGTCATGGGCAAGCTTGCACCGGAGGTGTCCTCCGCGCTACGCGAACGGCTCCTGCAGTCTCTCGACGAGACGCGGGCGCGACGCAGACTCGCTCCCCATCGCGAGGCTGCACAGCAGATCGAGGACCCTCTCCGTAGCATTGCACTCATCCCCCAGCATTGGCGATTCTACCCTGACGGTGCCGTTGCATCGCACGTTGTGGGATTTCTCAACTCCGACGCCGAGGCCCAGTACGGCATAGAGCGAACGTTTAACCCGACGCTCCGAGGCCAAGAGGGGCTCATCGCTACCGTCAGCGACCTGCAGGGTGGACAAATCCTCACCGCAGACCAGCGTATCATCAATCCGAAGGACGGCTCCACGATCGTCCTGACCATCGACCGCTACGTGCAGGAGAAGGTTGAGCAGCTCCTTTCAGACGCCATCGAGCGCTTCGACGCGGAGAGTGCGCAGGCGATCGTCATGGATCCCTACACCGGGCGCATCATCGCGATGGCGAACGCTCCCCTCTTTAATAGCAACAACTACGGTGACGTGTACGAGCGCGAGCCGATTTTGATCAACGAAGGCCAGCGCAAGCAGATCATCGTGGAGCTCTATCACCCCGATACGCGCTCGTTCATCTTACGTGCGTACATCGACGATCTCTTCACCCCCGAAGGCCGAGCGCAGTTCACCGAGGAGAAGCAGAAAGAGCTCGCTGCCCTCGAGGAGCTCTATGATCTTAAGGATATCGTCCGTTACTACCAGTCGATCGGCGAGCACCACCGTCGCGAAATCTTCCCGACGGATCGCCCCGACATCTGGTTGAAGTACCGAAACGCCATCGGGGTGGGAGCCTACCTCAACCGCACGATCCAGGAGATCTACGAGCCCGGATCCGTCATGAAGCCGGTGACGATGGCCGTCGCAATCGATCAGGGGGAGGTCACACCGGGAGATATCTACAATGATACCGGCCCGGTGAAGGTCGATGAGTACACCATCAAGAATGCTCTCAACAGGTACTACGGCAAGATGACGATGACCAATTGCCTCGAGTTCTCCATCAATACCTGCATGACGACGGTCTCGCAGAAGCTCGGTCGCAAGCTCTTCCACCGTTCTCTCGAGCGATTTGGATTTGGGAGTGTCACAGGCATAGAACTCGAGGATGAACTTCCCGGCGAGCTCTCTCCGTGGCGGAAATGGAGCAATGCCTTGCTTGCAACAGCGTCCTACGGCCAGGGCATATCCTCGACGCCACTTCAGATGATCGCGGCCTACACGGCGCTCGCCAATGGCGGCAAGCTCATGCGTCCGACCATCATCGACAGCATCATTGCGCGAGACGGTGAGGTGGAGAAGATTCTCCCTCGTGTGGTCGATCAGGTCATCACTCCAGAGAGCAGCGACACGATCACGGCGATGCTCGTGAGCTCCATGAACCTCGGTTTTGCGAAAGTGGCGAAGGTGAAGGGCTACCGGATGGCGGGGAAGACCGGTACATCGCAGATAGCCGGCCCCGGAGGAAAGTACGAGACGGGTACAGGTTCCACGATTGCTTCATTTGCAGGCTATGCACCGATCCCCCACCCCAAGTTCCTCATCCTCGTGAAGTTCGATCGACCGACGAAGGACATCTACGGAGCGCAGACAGCTGCTCCGGTCTTCCGCGAAATCGCAGCTTTCCTCTTTAAGTACTACGGGATACCGCCGAATGAGGCGTAGAGACTGAATGCTATCACTTCACCGTCACACTCTTCGCGAGGTTTCTCGGCATATCGGGGTCTTTTCCTCTCTGCACCGCAAGCTCGTAGGCGAGGATCTGCATGGGGATGATGGAGACGATTGGCTGGGCAGCTGCAGCATCGGGCGTCTTGAGCCACTCGTCGAAGATAGCATGACGCTCGGGCGCAATCCCGATGACGAGTGCTCCACGGGCTTTGAGCTCCGTAGCGTTATTGATGATGTCTGCCGTGACTTCGTCGTTGCCGACGAGGGCGATGCACGGTGTGCCTTGTTCGATCAGAGCGATGGGACCGTGCTTGAGCTCACCTCCGGCAAATCCCTCAGCGTGCACGTAGCTCACTTCCTGGATCTTGATGGCACTCTCGAGCGCCATCGGGTAGTGCCAACTCTTGCCGATGATGTAGAGATCTTCGTGCGATTTGATCCGGCTTGCGATCGCCGAGATGCGATCGACGTAGCGGGGGTTGAGCATGTCGTTGATGAGCGCGCCTGTTTCGAGAAGCAGGGTCTTTCCCTCGTGGAGTGCGTGCTTCAGGGCGTACGCAATGAGCAGCAGCACGGACATCTGGCCCGTGAGGCCCTTGGTGCTTGCGACCGCGCGCTCGGGCCCTGCGTTGATGAGCAGTGTGTAGTCCGCGGCCCTGCTGATGCTCGATCCCTCGACGTTCACAATCGCGAGAACTTTCGACCCTTTGGATTTTGCGATGTTCATCGCCTCGAGGACGTCTGCGGTCTCACCGCTCTGGCTGACGACGATGAGCAGGCTCTCGGGTGCCAGGAAGTGATGGTAGAGCTTGAACTCCCCTGCTGAGCAGACATTGACATGGTGCTCGGAGACGACGGAGAAGAAGTACTCGGCGGCCATGCATGCCTTGTGTGCTGTCCCGCAGCCGACGAGGAAGGTGCCCTTGGCACTGCGGATGGCCTCAGCAACACGGCGGATCGCGTCTTCGTCTTGGTTCACGGCGCGCGCGATGCTCTCTTTCTGATCCATGATTTCCTTGAGCATGAAATGCGGAAACTCTCCCTTCTGCGCCTGCTCCACTGTCCACGTGATGCGCACTTCGCGCTTTTGACGCTCCTGCCCTGTGGCGATGTCGCGGAAGACGATGGATGCGCCGTCGGTTTCCACCGTCTCCCCGTCGTCGATGTACTGCACGGTGCGGGTGTGTTCCAGGAAGGCCGGGATATCCGATGCGACGTAGTACCCGTCATCCCCTACGCCCACGATGAGCGGCGATCCCGTGCGCGCGCCGACGAGCATGCCGGTCGGCTCGTGCATAGCGAGGATGGCGTAGCGGCCGTGGAAGCGGAGGCATGCTCTGCGCACCGCCTCTGCGAAGGGGTAGCCGGCGCACATCTCCTCTTCTATACAGTGCGGAATCACCTCCGAATCCGTTTGCGACAGAAACACGTATCCCTTTTGCATGAGCTCCTTCCTCAGAGCTTCATGGTTTTCGATGATGCCGTTGTGCGCTACAGCGATCGTACGGTCTCTCGAGAGGTGCGGATGGGCGTTTGCCGGCGTCACTCCCCCGTGCGTTGCCCAACGGGTGTGCGCGAGTGCTAGGCAGCACGTATGGCCAAATTCCCTACTCTCGACAGCACTGATCTTGCCGATATCTTTTGCGACCAATATCCCCTTCTCTTCTCTGCAAGCAACACCCCATGAGTCGTACCCCCGGTACTCGAGATTCTTCAATCCGTCGATGACGACGCTTCCGGCGTCGTCTCGCTTTCCCGTGTATCCGAAGATCCCACACATAGCTGCGATAGTGTAGGGCGAATTGCTCACTCCGCAATGCATTCCCCGAGGAAGGGATGCTCATCTGGCAGGTGCTCCCTGCGCCTAAGAGCAGGTAAACGGGAAACATTCGCGTGAACACTTGCACTCTCCTGAGCCTTCCCCTACCCTCTGTGGGCTATGCCGATCACCTCTTCCGCTATGAAGGCCGCGCGTCAGGCAGCTAGACGCAAGCAGCGCCGTCTGCCTGTAAAGACGACGATGAAAACGCTGATGCGCAAGGTAGCCCTTGCCTCGAAGGCCGGCAGCAACAGGGAGGAAATGGTGAAATTGGTAGCCCAGACCTACAAGGCCATCGATATGGCTGCAAAGCGCAATCTCATCCACTGGAAGAACGCCGCGAGGAAGAAGTCTATCGTCGCAAAGCTCGCTTCCGTGCAGTAGAGTTTACCCGTGTCGCACTCTGATACTGCACTTCCGTACAATGCGTCGCATACGATTCTTGCTTTTGACGTGGGTACGCGTCGTACGGGGTGCGCGGTGCACCATCGAGGTACAGGGGTAGCCGTTGCCCTACCTACTCTCACGCACGCCACGGAAGTGGAGTGTCTCGAGGGCATACTTTCGATCGTCCGTTCATACAATGCCGATATTGTGGTTCTCGGCATACCATTGCTTCCCTCTGGACAACGAGGTGCTCAGGCCAATTTCGTTGAGCAGATTGGTAATAAATTGATAGAAAATAGCGTTTCTCTTGAGTATATAGATGAGAGGTATACTACCGATCGCAGGAGCGTTTCTGACAAGGATGCGGCGTCCGCATGCAGTATTCTCATGACATACATAGAACGCTGAAAATGTTGACATATGTTAAAAATACTATAGGATATCATCCTTTAGCCGTTCATTAGGCAACTTCGGTTTACTGAATTATACAGCGCAATGATCATGTAGTCCGTCTACACGAACATGAATCTGATCTTTTGCATCTGTCAAATTTTTGGTAAAACGAGGGTTGTTCTTTCCCCCGACTTATGGCCGATTCAGCAACCTCACCAACAACGAAGACCCTTCAGGCGCCTCTAAGCGTCAATCTGCAAGAAATTCTCAGTAATCTCTTCCTCGTCCTTACGGATAAGGAATCGCAGGTGATCCGGCGCAGGTTTGCCCTTCAGGGTCACCAGAAGCAGACCCTCGAGAAGATCGGCAAGCAGTTTAATGTTACGCGTGAGCGCATTCGCCAGATCGAGAGCATCGCCTTGAGCAAGCTCCGTCGCACTGTGCGCACGACGAGACTCGACGAAGTGAATGAGATCGCTCGATCCGTCCTGCGACAGCACGGCGGCGTGCAGAGGGAAGACGCCCTGATCTCCGCCGTCCTCCAGCGCGTTGAAAGCAGCTCCGAGATCGACGGTGCGGTCCTACGCCTCTCCTTCAGCATCGACACCGACCTGCATGAGGGCAGCCGCAGTAGCACGTTTGCCCCCTTCTGGAGGCTGGAATCCCTCTCCATGGAGGATGTATCCACTATCGTCAACTCCATGGTCAAGGTGCTGAAGAAGCGCAAGACTTGTTCAGCGCTCGCAGAAATGGTCGCAAGCGTTCAGGGTCTCAACTTGTTCTCGGGTCGCGTCCCAAGCGTAGAGCTCATCGAAAGCTGTCTCACCGTAGACGAGCGCTTCCGTCAGATCCCCGAGGGTTGGGGACTCACCGAGTGGCGCTTCGTTCGTCCGAGAAGCATCCGCGACAAAGTGGAGATCATCCTCAAGAAATCAGGCCAACCCCTCCACTTTATGGAGATTGCCAACCGCATTCGCGAAACGAAGTTTGACCACAAAAACGTCACCGTTCAGGCAGTGCACAATGAACTCATCCGGTATCCGCAGTTTGTTTTGGTCGGCCGCGGACTCTATGCCCTGCGCGAATGGGGGTATGAGGCGGGGACGGTCGCTGACGTCATCGAGCGCATCCTGAGAGATAAGGGTCCGATGAGTAAGAGAGACATCATTGCCGAAGTAGCGAAGCAGCGCACGGTCAAAGTGGGAACGATTTCCCTCAATCTCCAGAAGATGCCGTACTTCAAGCGCGTGGGTCGCGCAGTGTACGCCTTCGACCCTGCAAGGAAGGCCTAGGTCACTCCTTCCAGTATGCACTCACATTTTCCGTTTGCAGCGGCGTTGCTTGCAGTATTCCTCTCTGCATGTGGGGAGCGGCAGCCTCTCCCCCCTCTCCCCGAGGGAGTACAGACGCTTACAGGAACGGTGATGCCCGCAACGATTTCTACGTCGCGTCGCGGCACGCATCTGCTCAAGCAGTCTGGTCGTGATGTGGCGTATCTGGAGAGCTCAGCAGTCTTGCTCCGTGACGTACAGGGCAGATTGGCTGTCCTGCGCGGCGTTTATGAGCGAAACATCGACGCGTCCGACCTCCCGGTTTTTGTCGTGAGCGTCGTGGCTTCTGCCGAGGAGGCTACGCGTGATTGGCAGGATACGGCCATGGGGATCCGCGCAGTCATACCTTCGCGATGGGGGGTCTCTCGCGTGCAGGCGTCCTTGGCCTTCATTCCTGCGGGGTCTCTTATGCCCATCGTCAGCGTTGCCCAGGTCGGTGAGCGTCCTGTACCCAGTGGTGTGGCTCTCACGGTGGGCGGTGCTCCCGCCATTCGATTCTTTGACGATATCTCCGGAGAGCAGCGCATCGCAGTCCCTGTGGAGAAGGGGTACATCGAAATTGCCTATACCCCCAAAAGCGAAGCGGATCAGGACCTCGCACGCGCGGAGTGGCTGGCTTTTCTCCGTAGCATCCGCATCACCCGGGCCTCAGCCGCGAGTCAGCCGTCCCCCACCTCGTCGAGTGCTTTCCGTGATAGATCACCTTGCGGAGGCATAGCCGGCATTCTTTGTCCAAGCGGTCAGTTCTGTGAGATCACGGACCTAGAGCTCAATATCGGCGTTTGCCGGTCTACAAAGGAGTAGGTGTACAATCATACACCATACTTCTCTAAACACTTTGCAAGGGCAATTTCTTGAATGTATACGATAATTCCAGAAATATGGGTGTACGTTTATACACCTTTACTTTTCCCTTCTCTGCCCTAGCATGCGTGCACCTACCCCCCGTTCCATGACGACAGTATCCAAATCTTCTACAAGCAAAGCGTCCGGTAAGGCTTCTCCCGCCGCCACTCCTCCATCCGATGCCCGATCGGAAGCCATAAAACTCGCACTGGCGCAGATAGAAAAGCAGTACGGCCAGGGTGCCGTGATGCGCATGGGGGACGAAAAAGCCGTGAATATCGAGAAGTTCAGCAGCGGCTCGCTGTCGCTGGATCTGGCTCTGGGCGGAGGAATTCCCAAGGGGAGGATCATCGAGATCTTCGGTCCGGAGTCTTCCGGAAAGACCACGCTCGCGCTCCATGCCATTGCCGAGGCACAGCGGACAGGAGGAAGAGCGGCGTTCATCGATGCCGAGCATGCTCTCGACGTCACCTACGCACGCAAGATTGGCGTCGATGTCGATAATCTCCTCGTCTCCCAACCTAATGATGGTGAGGAAGCTCTCGAAATCGCCGAGACTCTCGTTCGTTCAACGGCAATCGATGTCGTCGTCATCGATTCCGTGGCTGCCCTCACTCCGCGCGCAGAAATCGAGGGAATGATGGGCGACAGCCACATGGGGCTGCAGGCGCGCCTCATGAGTCAGGCGCTCAGAAAGCTGACGTCGATTGTGAGTCGAACCAACTGCTCCGTCATCTTCATCAACCAGATCCGCATGAAGATCGGTGTCATGTTCGGCAATCCTGAGACGACGACGGGGGGTAACGCTCTCAAGTTCTACGCTACCATTCGTCTCGATGTGCGTCGCATCGATAAGATCCTCGAAAAGGCCGCATCGGGCGAGGAACAGACCATCATTGGCAGCAGGACGCGCGTTAAAGTTGTGAAGAATAAAGTCGCCCCCCCCTTTCGCCAGGCGGAGTTCGACATTCTTTACGCAAAGGGGATCAGTCGCACGGGAGACATACTGGATCTCGGCGTTCGCCACGGGATCATCGAGAAGGCGGGCAATTACTACCGCTATGGCGAGGACACGCTCGGGAATGGTCGGGAGCCCGCGAGAGCGTTCCTGGAGGAGCACAAAGGTGTTGCCGCCGCCATTGAGAAGAGCGTCCGAGACAAGGTCCTGGTGTAGGGATATCCACACGGCGTCCACGCATGTGCCACAGACGGTGTCATAGCCCTGGCATTGCGCAACTGCAGATGATTGCAATGCACACTCACGGCCGTACAATGCCCGCCTATGGCGTCGATCGCGACACCTGGCATCGGCATTCAACCCCATTCTCTGGATGCAGAGAAGACGGTTCTCGGGGCTCTCCTCCTCGATCCTGAAGCGATCATCAAGGTCAGTGACTTCCTGATTCCCGATGATTTCTACGATCCTGCGTTCAGAGCCATCTACCAGGCCATCTATGGGCTCTACCAGCAGCATCAGCCGATTGACTTCGTCAC
Organism: Candidatus Peribacteria bacterium; assembly: GCA_016866875.1. Lineage (GTDB taxonomy): Bacteria > Patescibacteriota > Gracilibacteria > Peribacterales > Peribacteraceae > 2-12-FULL-55-11. The sequence continues at coordinate 39,452 of VGKY01000005.1, read as the reverse complement.
GGTGAGCGAGCGTCTGAAGTCCGATGCGAAGATTCAAGATCTCGGCGGTTCTGCGTACCTTGCCCAGCTTTCCGCCGAAGTTCCTACAGCATCACACGTCTACCAGTATGGGCAGATCGTGAAGGTCAAGGCCGTTCACCGCCGCATCATCACCGCCGGGCAGAAAATCACTGCGATGGGATACGAGGAGCAGCGCGCAATTCCCGAAATGCTCGAAGATGTCGAGAAGACGGTCTTTGGTATCAGCAACACTTTCCTCAAGGAGAAGTTCGTCCACATTCGCGATGTACTTACGGCCCGGTACGAGCGATTTGCGGAGCTGCACGAGTCGAAGGATGAGGATCACGTGAAGGGCGTACCGTGTGGCTACAAATCCCTCGATATGAAGCTCTCTGGGCTTCAGCCGAGCGATCTCATCGTCATCGCTGCGCGCCCTTCCATGGGGAAAACGAGCTTCGCTTTGAATATCGCGCAGAATGCCGCTATCCGCTACCGCAAGGCCGTCGGTATTTTCTCGCTGGAAATGAGCAAGGAGCAGCTTGTGGATCGCCTCTTCGCCTCCCTTCTCGGTGTGGATTCCTGGAAGTTGCAGAGGGGAAAGCTCGACGACAGCGATTTCCAAAACATGGGACCCATCATGGATGAGCTCAATAAGGCGAACATCTTCATTGACGATTCCGTAGCGTCATCCATTCCGGAGTTGCGAGCCAAGGCCCGCCGGCTCCAGATGGAGCACGGATTGGATCTGCTCATCATCGACTATCTCCAGCTCATGAGCACCGGAAACGCGAGCTATGCCGGCAACCGCGTGCAAGAGATCTCCGAGATATCGCGATCCCTCAAGCAACTTGGGCGCGAGCTCCACATTCCCATCGTCGCGCTTTCGCAGCTGTCGCGAGCCGTGGAGAGCCGCCCGGGCAACATTCCCCAACTTTCCGACCTCCGTGATTCCGGCAGTATCGAACAGGATGCCGATGTGGTGCTCATGATGTATCGAGAGGATTACTACGAGGAAGACAGTGATCGCCAGGGCATCACGGATATCTACATTCGCAAGCACCGCAATGGTCCCGTGGGACGTATTGAGCTATTATTTAAGAAGGAGCAAATGCGGTTTTACGACATCGATAAGGCGCATTCTGGAGCCGGAGCCGATTGATTCTCGGTAACAGTCAGCGCACTATGGCATCCATGCAGGATTTTGTCATGTCGCGCCCAGATATTCCGTTGATGCATGCCCTGCTGTATACGGCCTTTTCCTTTGCCGCGGGATTGGCGCTCACTCCGCCGTTCGTCCGATTCCTCGTCCGCAATCGGATCGGCAAGCAGCTGCGCGTAGAGACCGTTGATGGCAAAGATCCATCTGTGTTTAGGACCTATCATCAGCACAAGTTCGGCACGCCGACGATGGGGGGAATTCTCATCTGGGGATCGGTGCTCCTCACGATCGTGTTCTCGCGGATACTCTCGCTCTTCGGTATTGTGGACAATTCGCTGCTGCAGCGCGGACAAGTGTATCTTCCGCTCTTCACCATGGTATCGCTGGGACTGCTTGGCGCGTTCGATGACTACCTCAATGTTACCGGTGTCGGAAAGAAGCGGGGATTAGATGTGCTCCCGAAGGTTCTCATTCTCCTGATCATCGGCACGTGCGGCGCTTTCTGGTTCTACGCGAAGCTCGGCTACGATGCGATTCACGTCCCGTACCTTGGCAGTGTGGATGTCGGATTGTGGTACGTCCCCCTTTTCATCTTCGTTCTGATTGGCACAGCAAACGCCGTGAATGTCACCGATGGCCTCGACGGTCTTGCTGCAGGCCTGCTAGTCATCGCCTTTGTCGCCTTTGGGGCACTCGCGTATCTTGAGGGGCTCTCCGTCCTTTCTGCTTTCTGTGCGGTGTGCACGGGATCTGTAGCGGCATTCCTCTGGCACAATGTCCCGCCTGCACGCTTCATGATGGGTGACACCGGTTCCCTTGCGCTCGGGGGCACTCTCGCGGTGATTGCCATGATGATCGATCAAGTGCTGGTTCTGCCTCTCGTGGGGTTTATTTTCGTCGTCGAGATGCTCTCCGTCATCATCCAGCTCGTCAGTAAGCGCTATCGCGGAGGCAGGAAGGTATTTCTCGCCGCTCCCATTCACCACCACTTCGAAGCGCTGGATTGGGGCGAGAGCAAGGTCACCATGCGCATGTGGATCGTCGGGGCCTTTATGGCAATGCTTGGCGTCATCATCGGAGTGTTTGGTTGATCGTAGCCTTGCTCTATTGCCCTTGGCTCGCGCGACTGTCCTCTGCATAATGGAGGCATGAAACGTATTGCCATCAACGGTTACGGTCGGATCGGTCGCGTGGTGCACCGCCAGCTTCTCCAGCGGTTTGCGAAGGATATCGAGGTCGTGGCGATCAACGCTTCCAGCGATGCGGCGATGCGTGCATATCTGCTCAAATACGATACCCTGCACGGAACGTTTGAGGCGGATGTGCAGGCAATGGACGATCGTCTGCTGGTGAATGGATTCCCGGTTCAGGTCATCCGCGAAAAGGATCCCAGCCGGTGTCCGTGGAAGGATCTCGGCGTTGATCTCGTGGTGGAGGCTTCGGGAAAGTTTCGCAGCAGAGAGAAGGCTCAAGGACATCTCGATGCCGGGGCGGCATCCGTGCTTGTTACGGCTCCACCAAAGGATGATCTGCCCATGGTCGTCCGCGGCATAAACGATGCCGCGCTGCGAGACTCTCTTCCGATCGTCAGCGCAGCGTCCTGCACGACAAACTGCATTGCGCCAGTGATCAAAGTCCTCGATGCCCTTGCGACGATGCAGAGCGGTCTCGTCTGTACGACGCACGCGTATACATCGTCCCAAAATCTCCTCGACAACACTTCCGATAGCTCAAAGGCTCGCATCGCCAGAGCGGCGAGTCTCAATATCATTCCCTCGACAACGGGTGCCGTAAAGTCATGCGCGAAGCTCTTCCCACATCTGAAGGGAAAGATGGACGGCATGGCACTGCGCATTCCCGTGCCTGACGTTTCTGCTGCATATCTTGCGCTCAATGTCGCGCGCGTCACGAGCGCAGAGGAAGTGAATGACGCTATGCGACGCGCCGCGGAGGGCGATCTCAAGGACATTCTCGCCGTCGAAAACGGTCAGCTCGTTTCCTCCGACTACATTTCCGATCCGCACTCGAGCACCATTGATCTCGAGTCGACCGTCGTTATCGACGGGACTCTCGTGCAGATCCTTGCGTGGTACGACAATGAGTGGGGGTACGGTATGCGCGTTACGGAGCTTGCGCATGCCATATGTTCGCTACTTTCGTAGAATGGTCAGCGCAGCACCCATCCCTCGGCGTACGTCTCTCAACTGGCATCTGCGTCATCATGCAGGGGTACCCGATTCCCTTCGCCACCTCCTCGTCGATCTCTCCCGGGCCGCACGCGACATTCGTCACGAAATCCATGCTTCTGAGGGCGGCCTTTCGGGCGGTACGAATATCTTCGGAGAACAGCAGCTTCAACTCGATGTGATGAGCGACCAGATCGTGGAGCACTACTTGCGTGAGAATGGCAGCGTGGCTTCCTTCTGCTCCGAGGAGCACGATGACGTCGTAGATGTACGTCCATCCGCCGAGTACAGTGTGGTGTTTGACCCCCTCGATGGCTCTTCGCTCGTCGACGCCAATTTTGCTATCGGATCGATTTTCGGTATCTACAGGGGCTCGGTGATCATCGGCCGTACACCGCGCGAGCTCATTGCCGCAGCGTACGTGCTCTACGGGCCTCGCACGCTCCTCGTATACTCTACGGGCAACGGGGTGCATGCCTTTGTACTCAACGAAGTTGGTGAGTTCGTCTTGCTACGCGAGCATCTTGGCGTTGCCGATAAGGGCAAGAACTTTAGTCCCGGCAATCTCTCCGCGATTCACGACAGGCCGGGGTACAAGGCCGCTCTGGATACATGGCTTTCATCGCACACGCTGAGGTATTCCGGCTGCATGGTCGCAGATATTCATCATATCCTCGTGAAGGGCCAGGGGATCTTCACCAACGTCGGCGGAGCAAAGTATCCCGATGGAAAGCTGCGCCTGGTCTTCGAATGCGGTCCGTTCGCATATCTCATCGAGCAAGCCGGCGGTGCATCCTCTGACGGCGCGCAGTCGATCCTTGACGTGCGCATCGTCCGCACAGACCAGCGCAGCCCGATCATCGTGGGGTCTGCGGTGGACGTTGAGCAGGCGGCGAAGCAGATTGGCCGCTAGTTCCAAAATACCTCCGTGCTGCAGCGCTGCATCGCCTCGTCGAGCGAGAGGCGCCGTTCCTCTTCTCGTAGCCCCCCATCGATTTTGTAGAGTTTCCGCATCGATCTATACGTTCCCCAAGGATAGAAGCGCTTGCGTGGCTTGAAGGACCGCCCGCCCTCTCGTTGCACTGGCGCTTCACCTTCGGGCATTTGCAAAGGCTTCGCGTTACCGCTCTTCAAAAACTCCACCTTACCGATGACCGCTCGGTGGTCCGGGTCTACGTACACGAGGTCGTCATCCTGGTAGGTATTATTCATACCTCTACCATAGCATTGGTGCGCGCTGCGAGATAGATATCAGTACGACGAATGGTGGATTCTGTGCTGCTCTGGAGTAGAAGGAGGGGGGGGCGGTGGAGGGGGTGGTGTTGGTGTGATGGGCTCGCGACACTCCGGAGTCGCCCGATTGTCTTCCGGATGGTGAAAGAGTTCTTGAACCAAACCCCTGCGGTGCTCCTGGTATCGAAGAAATGCGTACAGCGTGGCTACAAGGCTGCTCACGATCGCCACGTAGACTCCAAAGCGGATCTCCATGCGGGAGAACTCAAATGTTACCCTTGTAAGCACCGTCAACGCAGCCAGCATCATGAGGGATGCGAGGGATGTGGCGATGAGACGAACCACATCGCGGTGGCGCTTTCGGATGACGACAAATCCCCCTAGAAGCGGAGCAGCGGTGATGGAGAGAACGAAGAGATGAAGGATAAGGGCAAATGCACCGATGAATGCCGTATAGAACCCCAATCCGGAGTACGTGACCGTCTCACCGCCGAGCCATTCTCCGCCCATCCACGGAAGAAATGTCGCGATGACCGCTATGAGCGAGCCGCCATTGAGGATCTGTTCCTCAAGCTCCAAGCTGGAAATATTTCGAAGCGCGGATCCTTTCATGCTCGCATCCTAGCATCTCGGTCTCCAGAGCAACAGTGCGCATCCGTGGCTCGACATGACGTCACAGGCGTACAATCGTTGCATGGATCTATGGATAGATGGCAGAGCAGCATGCATGTCACAGCGCACAGGAAAATCCCAGTGGACTCTCCTCTTCGTCGCAGAGATCCTGCGTCGGCGAAGTGCGACAGTGTGCATCGCTTACGGGGATGCATTGCCAGAGCTATGGCAAACAGACCATGCACGTATTCGTCGTTTTGCACGAGGTGCCCGTTGGCACCTGCAGGTTTCAAGAGCTGTACGCAATGCACATTGTGTCTATCTGGCTCCAACGAGTTTTATCGTTCCTGCTCTGCTCCCCCGTACGTCGTGCTGCGTACCCGTGGTGCATGATCTCATTGCGTTTCGTAGAGAGCCCCATGCCTGGAAGGCAAAACTTCTTGAGCACTGCACCCTTCCCTTGGCGATCAAAAAGGCGGCGCACGTTTTAGTCACAAGCGCTGCAACGCAGCGAGACCTCTCGGAGCTCTTTCCTGCAATGGTTCGTGAGAACATCTCGCGAGTGTATGCCGGACCATCATCTGATCATCCTGAGCCCAGCGTGCCGGATGGAACAACAATTCTCTGTCCGGCTACGCTGTGCCCTCGTAAAAATCAGCTTCGGCTCATCGAGGCATATGCGAGTATTTCCCCAGATCTACGTTCTCAATACCGCCTCGTTCTCGTCGGAGCGCGTGGTTGGCATGATCGAGAGATCCTGCGCGCCATAGCGTGTACAGACGGCGTAGAGTGGAGGAAGTATGTTCCGGATCGTGAGTACAGTCGACTGCTGAGCACATGCACCGTTCTTGCATTTCCTTCTCTGTACGAAGGCTTCGGATTGCCTGTTCTTGATGCCCTGCAACGCGGGACCCCCGTTCTCACCTCTGCTCGCGGAAGTCTTCAAGAGGTGGTCGGTACGCGTGGTGTTCTGGTTGACCCCGAAAGCATTGATGCTATAGCTCAAGGCCTCACATTGTTGCTTCGCGACCATGGATTGAGAAATCGCCTCCGGACACAAGGCCCCGTTCAGGCTTCACGCTTTTCGTGGAAATCCACAGTAGATATCGCCCTTCGCGCTATTGATAGTGTCGCAAAGAGGTAGCCAATTACCTTCTGCTTGCCCTTCAAGGTCTCTACACTACTGCTGTGCCTACCTATAAGCGCGTTGGGCTGACGGTGAAATCCTCTCTCGAACGAAAGGAGGATACTATCGCAGAAATCCTCAGCATTCTCCAATCAACAGGAGTTTCTGTGCTCGTCGACGCTGAGAGAAAAACCGAGGTTCAGGCCTGGAAGAATCTTCCCGTCTTTTGCAAGGAATCCGAAATCGACTTGTTACTTGTCATCGGTGGAGACGGCACAATTCTCAGAAGCATCCGGATTTTAACGGAATTCGCCGTTCCCATCCTGAGCATCAATCGTGGCACTATTGGTTTTCTCGCTGAGCTCGAGCTTCATGAGGCAGCTACGGAGCTCCCTCGGATGATCGCCGGCGGCGGAGTCGTCGAGACTCGCAGCTTGATTCATGTCAGCGCACGCCGAAACGAAAAGCAGTTCTTCGCAGGCTACGCATTGAATGAAGCAGTCATTGCACAGGGCACGATGGCTCGTCTCGTTGATCTCGAGGTCTCGGTCCGCGGAGAGCCGCTCACGACATTTCACTCCGACGGACTGATCATCGCCACGCCTACCGGAAGCACGGCGTATTCCCTCGCAGCGGGAGGACCCATTGTTCACCCCACTCTGTCAGCCACGATTCTCACTCCCATCAATCCCCATAGCTTCAGTCAGAAACCGGTGGTGATCCCCAGTGAGCACCCCGTAACGGTTCAGATCGCCATGAAGCACGTGAAGTTTCAGAATGCTCAGGTCGTGCTCACGCTCGACGGACAGGTTTACGAGCCTCTCCGAAGCGGTGACTCCATTGAAATCTTAGGCTCCGGAGCATCCATCTCGCTGCTGCGCAAAGCACAGGATACCTTTTTCCATACACTGCGCAGGAAGCTGAAGTGGGGGGAGTAGATTCACAGAAAGATCATCTCCAGGCGCTCAAGCGCATTTGCGCGATCGCGGACATAAAAGTAGGCAATTTTACCAGCTGACTCTGCATTGTACGTTTCACCTGTGTACATTGCTGGGGTAACAATGTTGCCCTCCGCTCGTTGAAAATCCGACGCAGCAACGGCACCTAGGCCGCGTCGTATATCCTCCGTGTACTCATTGACTACAGGCTTATCGGAAACAATCAACACCATCAGTGCACTCCTACGGCGGTTGTAAACCAAGTGTGCGATTTCTGGCCCGATATCGAAGAGTGATTCGACGAAGCACACGTGAAAGTCAGCTGCATAAGAGGGTTCGTCCAAAAAGTTAAAATTATCAGCTTCAAGATTTCTGCCTTCTGGCAGCGGCCATTTCTTCGGTTGAAAATCAATCTCTGCAAAATTCTGATGCGCAGCGCGCTGCATGATCGTTGCAAAGGCTCGGTGTTCAGGATCGAATGAGGGGAGCTCCCGCGGCCCAATCCCCTGCATCTGGGGTGAAGAATCGGTCTTCTCGAACGCATTACAACGTATCCTCGTTAGCGGCATGATGAATATATACTGCCCCCTTTAAGCATCTGCAAGCCAAAGCAATCAACGTATGATCATCTCTCCCCTCCCTTGCCCTGTGCCTATGTATCTGATTGGAACGCCGGTTTCCATTTCAATACATTCGATGAGCACCTGCGCATTTTTTGGAAGCCTCTCATAGGATGCAACTCCCGCTGTGCTGCACATCCAGCCTGCAAAGTCCTTGTACACTGCTTTACCCTGCGACTCCCCTACTCCGATGCGGATTACTTCCTCCGTATCGAGTACGTCGAGTTTGGTGATGTTGAGGCACGTACATCCATTGATCATGGCGCTGCGCTGAAGATCCGGAAGAAACAGCCATCCACATCGACGCGGTCGCTTGGTGACGGAGCCATACTCTCCTCCCCGCTCCCGCAATCGTTCGCCCGTTTCGCCCTGGACTTCCGTAAGGAAATCCCCCGCCCCCACGCGGGTACAGTACGCTTTGGCAACACCAATGACTTCACCGATGCACTGTGGCGGAAGTCCTAGCCCCTGCAGCGCACCGGCAACGGTCGTAGAGCTACTGGTGACATACGGATATGTACCATGGTCAATGTCGAGTAAGGTTGCCTGTGCCCCCTCGATGAGGATGTGCTTTCTCGATGACCGCATTGCGGAGAGAAACGCGACCGTATCTGTCACGGAGGAAGCAACAATCTTTGCGCTTTCCTCAATGCATCTGCACTCGGCATCAACATCTATTGTGATACCGTATGCACGCTGCAGAGTATCCTTTCTCGCGGAAAGATCCTCTGCCAAATTTTCAGAAATTCTCTCCATGCGTATGCCGATGCGTGCTGCCTTATCGCAGTATGCAGGCCCTATGCCACGGCGCGTTGTGCCAATCCCCTTTCCAGTCTTCGCGCGGTGATCTTCATTGGCTCCATCGAGGAGCTTGTGAAAATCAAAGAGGATGTGTGCTTCGTGGGAAATCTTCAGACGGGGAACAATGTCTATGCCGGCTTGGCGTAGCAAATCGATCTCCTCGATGAGCGTCGGGAGATGAATCACCATTCCCGAACCCAGCACGATCTGGGCGTGCTCATGCAGACATCCGCTCGGAAGCAGGCGGAACACATGCTTCTTCCCAGCAACGACGATGGTGTGGCCAGCATTTGCGCCACCACACGCACGCGCGATCACATCATATTCCGCTGCAAGCATGTCGATGATCTTCCCCTTGCCTTCATCCCCCCACTGGGTGCCGATGACGGCGGTGCAATCTCCGACTGCGGCACTGTTTGCTTTCATGAGCATTGGAACTGTACCAGATGCATTTATTGTGTGCCATCGCTGCCCTCACATAAGGCAATGAATCCCTGCCGAAATCTTTCAGAATCCTCCGAGATAGTCACTTGAATTTTCAATGGTGTTTCGGCAGCAATAGCGAGAAGCATTAAACCAAAAATATCTGTGATGTTCGCAGGGTTCTTTCCTTGAACGGTAACGATTCCTTCACTCTTTGTCTCTTGAGCAAGTTTTACGATGCGCGACACGGGCACCAAATGCAGTCCATCTTTTGCAGTAACTACGACATTAAATTCCTCATGAGGATTTGTCATTGTCGCCGGATTGTATGAGTTTGCCCCTTTTCGTCAATGCATTGACCGCTGTTTCTTTTTTGAACAAAAATGCTGCTTATTCTCTATGTAGAGCCCAATACTTTACCTACCATCTCACACAGCAGACCACATCAGTGAAGAGTATCTGAAAGCTCAGTTGCCATGCATTCGATAATGATGCCATGGCAATGATTTTTTGCCGTTTGGTAGAGAAGCCGATCGATGACCGATGTGCGTGCAACGCCTCCATCCAGAGCGAGGCGAGGCTCAAAGCGTAAATCCCCATGTTTGTTGATATCTTCGGATGATAGATATGGAGGATTGCTGACTACAATGTACGGATCCTGAAGAGAAGAGAGGCCGGCCATAAGATCCGATTGCAAAAAACGCACATTGCGCGCCCCGAGCCGTAGTGCATTTTCCCGTGCAACATCGAGGGCATCCTCACTGATGTCCACGGCAATGACCCGCAGATCTGGTCGCTCGAGGGCGATGGTGATAGCTATGCATCCGGATCCGGTGCCGATGTCGACGACCGAGTGTATTTCAGTACCTGTGCGAAGTACCCGTGATATACCGACGATTCCCGGCTCCAGCTCGCGTACGCCCTGCTTTGGAGACCGAAGGAAATCTAATGTCATTTCCACGAGATTCTCCGTTGCAGGACGGGGAATGTGTACGCGACGATCGACCCGAAAGATCCTGCCATAGAATTCCCTCTCGCCAATGATGTACGACACTGGCTCCCCTTTCCTCCTGCGCTCTTGGACCTCACGCCACTGACGCTCTGCTTGAAGCGGCAAAGGACGCTCGGGGTGTGCGAGCAAGGATGCGCGATCGCAATGCAGTACCCAAGCAAGCAGCACCTCCGCATCAACGGGGTGGATCTGTGCCTGTAAAAGTGCATCGGTGATACGCATTGCTGACTCGCGCAGAACAATGGGACAATGGCGAAGTGAAAACAATAGGTATCGATTGCAGATTTGCAGGGGGACAGACGGGTCTTGGTCGCTTCACGCGTGAATTGACGAGCGCGCTTATTGCGCGGGGTGACCATGTAACGTATGTGCTTTTCGTGCGGAGCGCTTCGGAGTCGTGGATCAGTACCCTTCGTGGAGGTTCCCCCTTTCGGATTGTCACAGCAGACATTCCCCACTACTCCCTCGCTGAGCACCTGCGCTTTCCCAAGATCATCGCTTCCTCAGCGTGCGACATCTTCCTCGCCATGCATTTCAATGTCCCCCTGCGATGTCCTGTTCCGTTTGTCGCGGTGATCCATGATCTCATCCTCCATGCATCCCCTGGATCTGCGTCGCTCCTTCGCAGGGCGATGTACCGCATGCAAATGGGCTACACCATTCGTGCATCGCTGTGTCTACTCCCCGTCAGTACGTATACCGCATTGGAGATCGGCGGTGCATACGGCCACAGCGCGTTTCAGAAGGCGAGAGTCATCGGTGAAGGCGTGGGGCGGGAGTTCGCGCCCGTTCCCGATGCAGAGGTTCATCGTGTCCTTACGAAGTACGGTATTTCGCAGCCCTACGTTCTCTACGTCGGCTCAGTAAAGCCACATAAGCATGTTGATCGCCTGCTGCAGGCATGGGACGCATCGGGAGTCGCAGATCTTGCAATCGTCCTGGTGGCGCCCAATGGAAAGCGCCTGGCGGCACCGTACGATCGTGCGCGCGTGCTTTCTCCGGTGGATGACGATGACCTGCCGTGTCTCTACTCTGGTGCGCAATGTTTCGTCACGGCATCCATGCACGAGGGGTTCTGCCTTCCCATTGCCGAGGCTCTGAGCTGCGGTTGCCCCGTCATAGCGCCTCGTAGCACCGCAATTCCCGAAACCGCCTCGGGAAGTGCCTGCCTTGTGCACGGTGACGTCTCTTCGCTTGCAGCAGCGATAGCATCTCCCCCGAAGCGCCCGGTTCGCTACTCCCGACCTCGTTGGTCTGCGGTTGCTGCTCGCGTCTCTGAGGCACTCCGTGAGGTACATCCGGGAAGATAGGCATGGATTTGCTTGCGTTGATGCAGCCAGTTGGTAGACTCCATCAGCGCTCAATGCGCTTTGCCATGCTCATCATCCGACTCCAGCGCACCGGCCGAGAGAATATACCTACCTACCGCATTGCGGTTGCTGAGAAGTCCAATCCGGTCAAGGGTGGGGTTCATGAGTACCTCGGTCACTATCTTCCGGCAGCTCAGCCGCCTGTTGTTGAAGTGAATGTCGAGCGCGTCCAGTACTGGGTTTCCAAGGGTGCAATGGCGAGCGATACGGCTGCCCGTCTCCTTTCGAAAAACGGTGTGAAAGGCCTCGATCGCTACATCACGCGTTATGCCAAGCGCAAATCTAAGAATGCAGAGGAGGTCGCACCCGCGACCCCAGCGCCAGCAGCTGCAACTCCGCCACCGGCGGAGGCACCGCAGGCCTAGGCAGCATGCACAATGGCATTGATAGACGTCTGGTTCCGTGTAGTATGGTTTTTGCATGAGTGACACACAGCAGCCGGGCTATGCATTTCTCCAGTACGTACTGGAGAGCATCGTGGAGGACCACGATGAACTGGAGATCACCTCTACGGTTGATGATCTCGGCGTGCTGCATACCGTGAAGGTCAGCGAGCGTGATATGGGTAAGCTCATCGGCAAAGGGGGGCAAACGGTCAAGGCTCTACGTACACTCCTGCGGATCATCGGTGGTTCTGCAAAGCAGCGTGTGAACCTGAAGATTCTCGAACCCGTTTCCTAACCCTCCTTCTCATGCTTCGTGATCTTCTTGAAAATGCTAGTCCTGTTGAAGTTGTAGCGACGTTTGTTGCACTGTCTTTGATCTTCGCCACCATCCTCTGTCTTGTCTTCATCATCTTCGGAGGTATCACCTTCATCCTTTCTGCAGGGAACGAAGACAAGATCCGCAAGGCAGTCCACACGATTCGTTACTCCATCATCGGACTGTTCGTCTCCTTCATTGCCTACTTCATCGTCTCCATTATCGCGAGTCTGCTCGATATTCCTTTTGAGCTCCACTACTCGACGATCATAGATATTGCGAATGATATCCTCAGAACGCTGCAGTAGGCCTTACGCCGCCATCCTGCGCATCCGCTGTGTTGCGAATGTTGACAGTGCTGATGCGAGTCCGGCTACAAGTCCCATGCCGAGGTCGACCATTGGTGCTCCTGTTGGAGGCATACGACCGACGACGTTGACAGTGCTCATGTAGACACGTTGTGTGAGCGAGATTTCCTCCATACCGTCACCACTCACACTGACCACGTTCTGCAGCTCCGTTCCGTGCGGTGCATCAGCAGAGATCTCAACAGTGTACTGCGCCTGCCACGATGCTCCAGGTGCGAGCGTGCCGAGGTTCCAGACTGTGCGGTCTCCTGCAACGGAGCCCGTATCTCCTGAGACCACGCGCATGTATCTGCGGTCCATGCGATCCTCCACGACGACGTTGTGTATAGCCGCGTCGGTCGTGTTGCGCAGGTACACCGTGTAGATCAGCTGCTCTCCTGGGCGGACATCCGTACGGTTCGCGCTCTTACGAAGCACGAGGCGCTCGCTGCGGATTTCACGCGGCGCCTCTTCCTTTGTTTGGGAGACCTTCGTTCGGTCTACACCCTGTTGCCCCTTGGCTGCTGCAACAAACTGAATAACCGCACCAATGGGCGCATCGCTGCGCACGCGGAGGCGAAGACCGATAACACGCTCTCCCTTCGGGCTCACCGTCAGCCCCTTCCAAAACACTCCATTGCCGGTCCACGATCCCCCTTGGTCAGCACCGATGAATTCCGTGTACTGCGGAAGGGACACGTGCACATCTACTCCTGTTGCAAGCCCGGTGTCCTCGTTCTTGATCGTAATCGTATAGTCAATGTCGTCGCCAGGAGCTGCCTCAGCGATGCCATCGGTAGCACTGACGGAGAACGCTGCAGGTACCACTCCGCGGTACACACTCGTGGTATCACTGCCCTTCGCTTCGTCAGCGTAAGCAGTGACGTGGAGTGCTTGCAGATCTGGGCTTCCTGGAGCAATCCTTGCAGCGAAGGAATATGCAACGGACTGACCTCCTGCAACGAGAACTTCCGGCCAGATGAGTGACCGTACATCCACCACAGGATTACCCGTGGTTGCCTCGAGGGAAAGCTCAGCAGGCACTGCTACCCGAAGCGCGATCGCACGATCCGTATCGGTAGGATTTTGTACAGTGATGTCGTAGTGCAGCACATCACCAGGCTCTGCAAAGCTCCTGCCGTCCGTTACTGTTACAAGAAGCGGTGCGGGTCTTGGATCAAGGTCCCACCGAGGGTCACGGTTCGCGTAGATACCCGGTCCCTCATTTTGGTCATTGGGCGACTCACAGCCACCGTCGAGCGGGTAATCGATGCCCCCATCGTGATCATTATCATCGCCATCATTGCAGGCAAATGTTGACGCATAGGCACCCTCTACACCTGTAGCGATGACGTGCATGCTACTGATCAGAAGTGTGGCAGCGCTGAGAACGGCAAGGGTTGAGCGACGAGTCTTCATAGAGAATAAAGAAAGGAAATGTAATCTACGTCATATAATCACATATGTCAAGTTCGTAAAACATGCCCAAATCAATAAATGAAGTAACTATTTGCTGATTGCTTAGCTCAAGGATGCTTTTGTTTGGGTTTGGGATGAGCTCAGTTTTTCAAGGGATCAATCAGTACAAAACATGCTTTATCGTGGCAAGATAGAATTTATTTCTGCAATGCTTCTTCCAAATGTTTTGTCAATGCTTCGTATATTCTCGTGGTGACTGATAGTACTTCTGTACCAGGTGAATTATCTGCAAGATTCCGTATTCGTAGCTAGATCGTGAATATTCGATCGTGGAATGACTTCTCCCTCAATACCTATTTTGTGATATGAAAGTATTGTCTCACTTAATTTGCACTGATCTCTGTAGTCTTCCTCGGCAAGGCTAACCATTGTTCTTAGATTCGCGACCGAAGGAATATTCCTTTCCTGCTCTATTTTCTCCGGCACTAATGGCTGCCGAGCATCGACCACGCCTTGAGCATCATCATTCTGTACGATGTTCTTCACTTCATCTCGAGTACATCCAGCTACCATCCATAAAACAGCCCCTGCCGCTGTGGTCCTGAGCGCATTTGCTATGTTTTTTGCCAATGTCTTGTGCTCAGGGGACTCATGAGCCATATGTATATACCAAACTGTCTGAGCACTGTGTCAATGGTGGGCGCCAAGGGATTCGAACCCCTGACCCTCTCGGTGTAAACGAGATGCTCTAACCAGCTGAGCTAGGCGCCCGGATTACTATGAGTATAACTCAACCGGAGAACGCATGTGCCCTTTTCTATGGTTCGTCTGCAAAAAGTAGATTCACCCAACGGTTCTAGGCGCATAAATGACGATTGTCCCCTATGCACGAGCGGTGGGCCTTGGTAGTATGAATCCACTATGGTCATCATCCATGTAACTATCGCTCTTCTTCTTACGGTAAGCATACTGCTGCAACACAGAGCATCCGGTCTCTCGTCGACGTTTGGCGGTTCTGGTGCAACTTTTGTGCAGCGACGCGGTGCAGAAAAGATGCTCTATCAGCTGAGCGTCTGGCTCTCCGTACTGTTTTTCGGTCTGGCTGTCCTTCGCTGGTTCCTCTAAATCCTCAGGGGTAACGGGTGACAGTGTGGCGGTCTGTTCGTATACTGTCTGGGTCTTTGTCGTACCTCTATAGAGCCTACATGCTGGCCCGCAGACATGAGCGACTCGTGGTCGCCGTGCTCGTCGTGCTCTTTCTCGTAAGCTTCCTGCTCCTCGCACGACGCTTCTACTATACGCACTCAGAACTATCACCAAGGACAGGGGGAACCTACATCGAGGGATCCGTAGGCGAGTTTCAGCCCCTAAATCCTTGGTTCACCGTACAAAATGACGTCAACCGCGACATCGTATCGCTCGTGTTCTCGGGGCTTCTGCGCTACAACCCCGAAACCGAATCCATCGAGCCTGATCTCGCTACCCTGCGCGTCAGTCCCGATGCGAAAACCTACACCCTCACGCTACGCGAAGGTCTCCTGTGGCACGACTCCACTCCAGATGCACCGCACCCGGTGACTCCCGATGACGTCCTGTTTACCTATCGGACGATCATGGATCCTGATTTCCCAAATCCGATCCTTCGACAGAACTTTGAAGGCGTAAGCGTTGAAAAGGTCGATGCGCGCTCCGTACGCTTTCGTCTGGAGCAATCCTATAGTTTCTTTCCCAGTAACCTGACGATCGGACTGCTGCCTGCCCGCCTCTTTGAGGGCGTGCCTGTGCGCCTCCTGCGAGATACGACGGACTTTGGCTTCAAACCCATCGGAGCCGGCCCCTACGCGTTTCGCAGTTTCGTCCAGACCGAGCGCAGTTCTGAGGTTACCCTCGAGCGATTTCCGCAACCCGGGAGCGCCCCCTTCTACCTCCAGAGAATCATCCTTCGGATCTTTCCTGACTACGGAACGCTGCTGACCGACGTGCGCAACCTCGACGGCATCCGCGTCGTGCCACGCAATCCCCAAGGTGATCCCATCGTCCCGCAGAGCTTCGTCCTACATCGCTACTCCCTCCCCCAGTACGTCGCACTTTTTTTCAACCTCGACCGGCCCATGCTCCAGGATCGGCAACTCAGGCTCGGGCTTCAACTTGGTACCAACAAGCGCAAGGTCGTGGAGCACATCAACGAACAGGAGATCGTCGATACACCGCTCCTGGAGATCGATACCTCTGACTGGCGCTACCAATTTGATGCGAAAGCTGCGCAGGGCGCCCTGTTTGCATCGGACTGGAACCTCCCTGAGAAAGTCCGACTACAACGACTTCTCGAGCAGCGCGATGCCAACACGGCAGGTCCTCTGACAATTTCTCCCGTTGTGCTCATGGACACCGGAGCGGTTCTGAGCATTACAGGTGCTTTCGCGGTCTCTGGCACCGGTTATACGCTCAACGGTCGTCCGGTTATGGCTCATCCGACACTTACGGGTGCTTGGCTGGGGACACTTACCGCAGATGGTACAACGGGATCTCTTGTCGTCGGGTTGAACGTCGTTCGACTTACGCGCAATGGAACTGTCCTGGATTCCGCGTACGTCATGCGCACTCCACACACGGCTGAGTATCGGCGAGCCATCGAGGAGCAGAGACTTGTGGATGCTTTTCTGCGGTCGAAGTCAGACGATGTTCCCGATGATGAGAAATTGGCGATCGCCTCCCTGACTGTTGACCAAGGTATGCTTCGCCGGAGATTAGCTTCAGACCCGCGAGACATTCGCGTGAATGACCAGGGCCAGCGTTTGGCAATCAGGTTGCTCACCAGTCCTAGCCCGCAAGTCTACGCGGAGGTCGCGCAGGAAATCAGCAGGCAGTGGCGTGAACTTGGTGTTCTCGTCTCCGTAGAAGTCCCCGAAACGAGCGCGGAGTTCGAGCAGCGCATGCTCAAGCGCGATTATGATGTCCTGCTCTTCGGGCAGTCCCTCCTCGACAATCTCGATAGCTATCCCTACTGGCACAGCTCAGGTGTGCAGCGCCTCGTCGGAGGGAGCGCGAGCCTACGGCTCGACGCGTACAATCTTTCTCAGTACACATCCCAGCGTGCAGATCACCTTCTCAAGGTGATCCGTGAAACGACGATCGATCGTGAGCGTGACGAGGCTCTTGCGTCTCTGCGCACGGAAATCGCACACGATGTTCCGGCGATCTTCCTATACTCCCCGTTCTACACGTTCGCAGTCAGCCCCGATGTTTCTGGGGTGTCTCTGGGCTCCCTTTCCCTCCACTCCGACCGTCTGCTTCGGCTTCAGCAGTGGTATGTCCGTAGCAAACGATCGCTCAAACCAGACACCTCATGGCTTTCGTTTGTTCCCTGGATCCTGCGAGGCGCCCCAGAGCCTGAACCTGTGCCGAATGACGAATAGCAGGCAATTTGCCACTTGAGTAAAGTGGGGTTGACGGATCGCAAACGGGCCGGTAGAATCTTCCGGCTTTTTACTTGACTCATGGAAGTTATTCTCCTTCAGGACATCCCCGGCATCGGAAAGAAGAACGACGTTCTCGTCGTTGGAGACGGCTATGCCCTGAACTGCCTCTTGCCACACCGCCAGGCTCTCGTAGCTACCCCGACCGTTCGCAAGCGCTACGCCGAGCAAATTCGCCGCCGCGCAGAGGAGAAAGCTCAGGAACGCGCTGCTGCTACATCTGCAGCATCTGTGCTTTCGGGCAAAAAGATCTCCATCACGAAGAAGGCCACAAAGACCGGAAAGCTCTACGCAGCGATCACCGAGAAGCTCATTGCAGAGGCACTCGCCGAACAGTTGAACATTGAGACGAAGGAATCCGCAATCGATATCCCCACTCCGATCAAGGCGCTTGGTACGTTCTCCGTAGCAGTTGATCTCGCCGGAGCGAAGGCGGATCTTGTGGTGGAGATCACTGCTGATAAATAGTTTCGGTCCGATTTATCAGCCATTGCTGCTATTGCAAAGGTGAATTTTGGTTTATTATCATATTGGTTCTCCTCAAGAGAACCATGATCCTTTTCATCCATGGGCATGACTCCAGGCACGATTGCACGCCCCTGCGATCATCCCTGGAGTCAGAATTGGCCGGCTTCAGTAGAATCTTCCACTTAAGGAGAATGGCTATGAATCAATTCGGGCGCGTGAGAGTTCTTCAGGTCCAGTTCGTTACAAACAAGCCAGAAGAACAGTTAAATCACCACTTTCGTCTCAAAAGTGGTGAGTCAGAATCGGCTGCCCTTGAACGATGCCTCACTCGTGATGCATTTGCCTACCGGTTCTACGACAAAGTCGAAATCGCATCAATCATTTCGATGCTCGTTGCATCGCAGGATGCGGAAAATCACTCGCCATGGACGTTCCTCATGGGGACCGTCCTGTCGTTTGAACAGCTAAGAGAGCGTCAATGCTCCGCAGCGGCGATCGAATTTTGGCAGCAGAGAGGCCGCACAAAGGCTATCGAGATTCCAGGTGGATTGATGGTCTTCGTGGATGATACGGCCCAATTTGGGCCGAAAGTCTCCCTGGCTAGCCCGTGAAAATCGGATCGAATCCGGCAGCACATTTGTGACTGCCGGTTTTTTGACACGCGACAGCATCTACACGCTTTAGTACAATGCATGTAAGTATTCCGAAGCATTCGTTCTTTTCATTTCCTTCGTGGGCCTGTAGCTCCCGCCTTCGTTCAGGAAAACTTCGGCGGGCAGGCAGTTTGCAACTTCGCTACAGTTCTATTGTCAGCCTTGATCCTTTCTCTTCTCTCCTCGGGCCGGTAGCTCCCACCTTCGTCCGCCTGATGCGGACTTCGGCGGGCAGGCAGTTTGCAACTTCGCTAGAGTTCTATCGTCACGCTTGATCCTTACCATTTCACTATTCGGGCCGGTAGCTCAGTTGGTTAGAGCGCGGGACTTATAAGCCCGTGGTCGATGGTTCAAATCCATCCCGGCCCACCAAGCTCCGCTGGAGGCTGCCCACCGTAGTCTCGCCGCAGGCGAGCGGAGGTGGACTTTTCAGGCAGAACCTCCTGGCTGCGCCTGCCTGCGGGCAGGCAGGCGACTCACCATGAACCAGTACGGTTCATGGTTCGCTCATTTATCCTGAGCTCGTCGAAGGATGGTACACAGCGAGAAACCCACCACGCGAGACGAATGACTCCTTAGCGTGAGCCTAGAAAGCACTATCGGGTTTCAGCATTCTTCAGCACGTCCTACCACCGAGAAGCGGGTCGCTTACATGGATAAACTTGAAGGCTTCTGCCCTCTCCTGGCACGAACCGCATTTGCCGCACGCTTGATCCCGTCCTTTGTAACAGGTCCACGTCTTTGCATAATCCACGGGAGGAGAAAGCTGAAAGCCGATCTCCAGAATCTCCACTTTCGTCATGCGCTGAAACGGTGCGTAGATGGTAAATGGATTCCAGTCGGAAAGCTCCACGGCTTTCCTCAGGGCATCGATGAAACTCTCACGGCAATCCGGGTAGATGGTGTGATCGCCCGCATGAACGCCGAGGGCGAGGAAGGAGGCACCCGTACTCTGGCCATAGCCAACAGCTATGGAACTCATGATCATATTGCGGTTCGGCACCACGGTTTGCTTCATGTTGTCCTCTTTGTAGTGCCCTTCGGGGATGTCTGATCCCTTGCTGAGTAGTGCACTTGTGAAGAGATCGCCAACAAATGGGAGTGCAATGACCTGATGGTTCACCCCAAGTTCCTCGCATTGCGCCTTGGCACAGGCGATTTCCTTAGCGTGCTTCTGTCCGTAATCAAAAGAAATTGCTCTCATAGAGCACCCAAGATGCTTCACCAGGAAATGGAGTAGCGTGACCGAGTCCATGCCACCCGAAAGGATGATGACGCCGCTACTGCCCTTTTGCGGGAGGAGAGATGCGTCTGTGTATTGCCTGAGGATGGAATCGATAGAATGCATAGTTAGGGAATAGACGTAGCTCAGACTCCGCGCTTTGCGTCCCATAGAATACTTTGCAAACGAATGCAGAGTGCAATGCCCTCGCGCTTACAGACCTCAGCAATGGCAGGACTACGCTCCAGCATTTCTTTTGCAGTTGTTCCAAGCACCATGAAGAAGCAGCGGTCACGGGGGATCTTTTGTCGTTCTATTTCCTTGAGGGCCTCTGCGCAATCCTCTTTCGTACCGACAACGTACTTGTACGTGCACTTCGATGCATCTTTTAGCTGTATCGTATAGGGACCACAACCAGATATCGCCGTTTTGGGTGAGCAGTTGTAGCGAAGTACACGCTTATCGAATTCGGGTTGAGCCCTTACAGTAGCGTTCGTTTCGACCTCATGCTCGAGTAGTCGTCTGGGAAGTGCGGCGGTCAAATAATCCATCACAGCGACGATTTCTCGCTGCTGAAGCATAGGTTCCCCGCCTGTCCATACGACCGTATTGGTATACGGATGACCCTTCAGAAGCTCGACGATCTGCGTGACTACCCTCTCATTGGCTTCATCACTGTAATCCTCTTCGCCCTTCTTCCATGTATAGGACGTATCACAGAAGCTGCAGGAGAGATTGCACACCCCGAGCCGCACAAAGACTGCAGGCCTTCCGGCTGTTGGTCCTTCCCCTTGGATGGAGTGGAAGATTTCCGAAATAACCACAGATCCCACTATCTCACGATTGATCCATGCTTCGAAGAAATTCCTTCGCTTCTTTCTTCGTGGATATATCTCCGCGCACTTGCGCAGCGTTTAGGCATTGAACAGCTTTACCAACCTTCTCCCCCGGTCCTATTCCGAGGATTTGCATAATTTCCTCCCCCGAGAGGAGCGCCCTTGGCGGACGCGGGTGCTCGTCGAGAAAGCGGTTGTAATCCGCAATAATCTCATCGTAGAGTGTAAAATCGGCGGGGCAAGTTCCTGCGACGTCCAGCCACATGACCTGGAGAAGCTCGATAAACCACGGATGGAAGTACCAATGTGCTTTGCGCTCCGGACTCATCGTTGCAAACGACCCCATCATCATATGGTGATCGGCAATCCATGCGATCTTATCGATCCGCACTTTGGGAAACTGTAGGCGCTGAAACACGGAGCGAATAATCTCGGCAGATATCTTTGCATGCTCATTAAACTGAATACGATCGGAGATGCTAAAGGTCTTCGTCTTACCGATATCATGGAAGAGCACAGCCCAGCGCACGTCAGTCCCGTGATCTGCAGTGAAGGCAGATGTGCACTGCAGCGTGTGACTCCACACATCGCCTTCATGGTGGTAGTCCGCGGGTTGCGCAATCCCTTTACAGTCTGCGAGCTCAGGGATCGTCGCCTCAAGGATTCCAGTTTCCCAGAGATCCTCTAAAGCACGTTCGGGGTTAGGCCCGAGAAGAATCTTCTGTAGTTCTTCTGCAATGCGTGTTCCGGAGAGTGTACGCGCAAGCGGTGCGAGGGTGCGAAGCGCCTTGTACGTCTCCGGGTGGTACTGGCCGTCGATCCGCGCCCGAAGACGAACAGCACGCAGCATTCGGAGAGCATCATGCCGGATACGAGTTTCCGGGTTGCCGATAAAGCGGATCAGGCGTTCCGAGAGATCCTGCTCCCCCTTGTATGGGTCCCACAGAGTTCCAGTGGACGGATCCCAGTAGATCGCATTCACAGTGAAGTCACGACGGGCAGCATCCCTATCGCGTGACCCAAAGCGCACGCTCTCTGGGTGGCGGCCATCGGATGCGAAGTCATCCTCGCGAAACGTCGTCACCTCGACAGTTGCTCCGCGATGCGATACCACAATGCTGCCGAATTTCATTCCCATTTCGTCACACGTGGGCATGAGCGCAATGACCTCCTCTGGAAGGGCACTCGTTGCGATATCAATATCGGCAGGAATCTGCTGATGCAGCATATCTCTTGGCGCTCCTCCTACCCACCAGGCTTCAAACCCGGCTTCCCGGAGTATTTCACAGACTTGTAGCGCACTTTCCCCACGCTTGCTCTGGAGGGTGCGATCGATGATGTCGACAGCTATAGGCATCTGGCTTCAGAATAGTACCATGCTCCGTTTCGCCGTCGCAGGTTGCCCGCACTCCACTCCCCCGCCTAAAGGAACCGTCGAGGGAATCCATCGTGCGAAGGCATTGGGCATCACTGCGATGGAAATCGAGTGGGTACAGAGTGTTCCGAAGAGCCCTGAGCGGATGGAGGAGATTCGCTCCACAGCAAGGAAACTCGACATCACGTTGACGGTGCATGCTCCGTACTTTGTCAATCTCAACAGTCCTGATCCCATAACACTCGCCGCGAGCATACAGCGTGTGGTTACAGCGCTCTCTATGTCACAGCTTGCTGGCGCCCGCTCTGTCTGCGTGCATCCGGCATTCTACCTGGGAATGCCTCCAAAGACCGCGTACGGCAACGTTTCCAGAGCGACGGAGAAGATTCTGAAGCAGAAATCCAAGCTGTTTCCCGATGTGAATCTTGCGTACGAAACGATGGGAAAGCCTACGCAGTTTGGAACGCTCGAGGAAGTATTGAAATTGAGTAAGGAATTCGACCTGTACCCCACAGTCGATCCCGCACACATGCATGCCCGAACAAATGGCAAGATCAATACGACGGAGGAATGGAATGACATGTTTGATCTGTATGAAAAGTACCTAGGAACCAAATCCTTGAAGTACGTTCACATGCACTATTCGGGCATTGCCTACGGACCAAAAGGCGAAAAACACCATATACCATTGCAAGAGAGCGACGCTCGATGGGAGGATTTCCTTGCAGTACTGAAGAGGAGGAAGATTGAAGGAACGGTCGTTTGTGAGTCGCCTCTACTGGAGGCAGATACTCTGCTCATGGCGCGAGAGTACGCACGTAAGAATTAGGAATGAAGAATGGACAATGAAGAATGATGAATTGCAAGTCTTCACCATGAGGAGTATTCCTAATTCACCATTCGTCATTCATAATTCCTGCACTATGAATATCGCTATAAACGGCTTCGGCCGTATCGGACGACAAGCGCTCCGCATCATCCTGGATCAGCACCCAGAGCTTGAAGTGGTGCTCATCAATGATCTCACCGACGGGGAGACCCTTGCGCATCTCTTCGAATTTGACTCCACCTACGGTCACTTCGACTGCGGATCGGCGTGTTACAAAGATGGTGTTCTCTCTACAAAGCATGGAAAGATCCGCACGTCCGCGAGTAAGGACCCCTCAACACTTCCCTATAAGGAGCTCAAGGTCGATCTGGTGCTCGAGTGCACCGGCCGCTTCACCAGTCGCGATGATGCTGCATTGCACCTCGAGGCGGGAGCGAAGAAAGTGATCGTCTCAGCGCCCTGCAAGGACAAGGCGGATGCCACGCTCTGCATGGGTGTGAATGAGAAGATCTATGACTCTACGAAGCACCATGTGATCAGTAATGCATCCTGCACCACGAACTGCTTGGCACCGATGGCGAAGGTCCTTCATGACGCGTTTAGCATTGAACATGGCATGATGACTACCATCCACAGCTACACCAACGACCAAAACCTCCTCGATCTGCCCCATAAAGATCTGCGCAGAGCACGCGCCGCAGCAGTGAACATGGTCCCAACGAGTACGGGCGCGGCAAAAGCGATCGGCGAAGTCATTCCGGAGCTTACAGGAAAGCTCAGTGGCGTTGCTATCCGCGTTCCAACACCCACCGGAAGCATCACGGATCTCACGGTACTTGTGAAGAAAGCCACGACGCCTGAGGCTGTGAATGCCGCATTTGAGAATGCCGCAAACGGCGCGATGCGTGGCATTCTTGGCTACGAAACGCGCCCACTCGTGCTGAGCGATTTCGTCCAGGATTGCCGGAGTTCCATCATCGATGCTCCCCTAACGCAGGTCATGAATGGCACCCTCGTGAAGGTCTTCTCCTGGTACGACAACGAGTGGGGGTACTCTAATCGCCTCATAGAGCTCGCAGCGTACATCAGCAAAGGGTTATGACGCTTACTGGTCATCGACCACTTCCCCCTCAACGACATCGGCTTTTGCGTCGCCGGCCTTTGCCTTGTCATCGTTTCCCTTCTTCTGGGCCTCGGCATAGATGATCTTGCCGATCTCCTGGGATTCTGAAGCGAGTGCCCCCGTCGCTTTTATGATCTCCTCCGTATCCGCGTTCTCCTTCTTCAGGACATCCTTGAGGTCGCCAATCTTCGTGTTAACCTTCTTCTTGAGCTCGTCGGGGATCTTGCTGTCGTACTCGCGCATCTGCTTCTCCAGATTGAAGACCAGCGCGTCCGCGGCATTGCGCGCATCGACTGCCGCACGCTTCTTCTTGTCGTCATCCGCATGGAGCTCGGCGTCCTTCTGCATCTTCTCGATCTCTTCCTTGGAGAGGCCTGTCGAACCCTGGATAGTGATGTGCTGGGACTTTCCCGTGCCGAGATCCTTCGCAGTGACGTGCATGATGCCGTTGGCGTCGATGTCAAAAGAGACCTCGATTTGCGGCAGTCCGCGCGGAGCAGGTGCGATGCCATCGAGGATGAAGCGGCCAAGGGACTTGTTGTCGCTGGCCATTTCCCGTTCGCCCTGTACCACGTGAATCTCTACGGATGGCTGATTGTCGGCAGCAGTAGAGAAGACCTGACTCTTCTTCGTCGGAATCTTCGTATTGCGATCGATGACGCGGGTTGCAACGCCCCCGAGGGTTTCTAGACCAAGCGAGAGCGGTGTGACGTCGACGAGGACGATATCTTTGTCGATGTCCCCTCCGAGCACTCCGGCTTGCACCGCAGCACCGATGGCGACGACCTCGTCGGGATTCACGCCCTTATGGGGCTCCTTCCCGAAGAGTTCCTTCGCCTTGGCGACTACGGCAGGCATGCGGGTCATCCCTCCGACGAGGACGACCTGGTCGATCTCCTCCTTTTTTAGCTTCGCGTCCTTGAGAGCGTTCAGACACGGTTGCACCGTGCGATCGATGAGATCTGAGACGAGGGACTCGAGCTTTGCGCGACTGAGCTTCATCTGCAGATGCTTGGGCCCAGAGGCGTCTGCCGTGATGAATGGAAGACTGATCTCCGTTTCCGTCTGGGAGCTGAGCTCGATCTTGGCCTTCTCCGCAGCCTCCTTGAGGCGCTGCAGAGCGATCGGGTCCTTTCCCAGGTCTACGCCGCTCTCGCGCTTGAACTCCTGGAGGATCCAGTCGATGACTGCATGGTCGAAGTCATCGCCACCAAGGTGGGTGTCGCCGTTGGTTGCTACCACTTCAAAGACTCCATCGCCGAGTTCGAGAATGGAAACATCGAATGTACCTCCTCCGAGATCGAAGACGACGATTTTCTGTTCATGCCCTTTGTCGAGACCGTATGCGAGTGCTGCAGCAGTAGGCTCGTTGATGATGCGCACAACCTCAAGCCCGGCAATCTGGCCTGCGTCTTTCGTCGCCTGGCGCTGCGAATCATCGAAATACGCAGGGACAGTGATGACTGCCTTTTCGACGGTTGTGCCCAGGTACGCCTCAGCGTCTGCCTTGAGCTTCTGGAGGACCTTTGCGCTCACGGCCTGCGGGGGCATATCTTTGCCTTGGACCGTAATCGCAGCTCTCCCCTCTTTGCCCTCGGTGACCTCAAACGGAATCCTCTTCATTTCGTCCTTCGTCTCGCTGTAGCGTCTGCCGATGAAACGCTTGGCGGAGAAGATGGTGTTGCGGGGATTGGTAACGGCCTGGCGCTTCGCAGCAACCCCGACGAGGACTTCTCCACTCTCCTTGAACGCGACGACCGATGGAGTCGTGCGGTTGCCTTCGCTGTTGGGAATCACTTGTGGCTCACCGCCTTCGATGACAGCCATGCAGGAGTTTGTCGTTCCGAGGTCGATACCGATAATCTTGGACATAATGGGGATTGTGAATTGAGAATTATGAATGGAGAATTATGATGAGGATGGCGGACAAGCGACTTGTCACTCTCAATATTAGAGTGCTAATCCCCCTCCGTCAAGGACCGTAGCCTTGAGTTACGATTGCAAATTCTACATTCTTCATTCTCCATTCGATTGTGTTTCTCGATGAAGCCACCATCACTGTGCAAGGAGGTACCGGCGGACGCGGATGCGTGAGCTGGCGCCGTGAAAAGTACGAGCCCATGGGCGGCCCCGATGGCGGCGATGGAGGTGACGGCGGCAGTGTGATCATCGAGGCCAACGACAACACGGATACCCTGAGCTTCTTCGTCGCACGGAAACGCTTTGGCGCAGAGAACGGCTCGCCAGGCTCTGGCAATAATCGTGGTGGCAAGAACGGAGAGGATCTTGTGTTGCTTGTGCCGCCGGGAACCCAGGTCATCACTCCGGAAGCTTTGCTCTCTGATCTACGACGCCACGGGGATCGCCTGGTTGCCGCGCGTGGCGGACGTGGAGGCTACGGCAATGCCCACTTTGTGAGCTCCACAAGGCAGGCGCCCGACTTCGCCGAAGTGGGAGAACCCGGCCAAAAGCTCGCTCTTCGCCTTGAGCTCAAGCTGGTTGCCGACGTGGGGATCATCGGATTTCCCAACGTCGGAAAGTCCACCTTCATCGCATCGGTATCGGCCGCACGCCCAAAGATCGCTGACTACGCCTTCACAACACTCGTGCCCAATCTCGGCGTGACGACCATCGACGATCGCAGCATCGTCCTCTGCGACGTCCCGGGGCTCATCGAGGGCGCAAGTGAGGGGAAGGGTCTCGGTCATGCATTCCTCCGGCACATCGAGCGCTGTGGCGTACTGCTGCACCTTCTCGATCTGTCACGAGCTCTCCAGCCGGATGGATCCATCGATGTACAGATTCTTCAGGAGGACTACCGCGCTATTCGCCACGAGCTTCAGGCCTACTCCCCCACCCTCGCCGGCAAGCCGGAGATTGTGGCAATCAGCAAGTGCGATCTCACGATGGATGATCTTGCAGCAATCACTACAGAGTTGCAGGCCGCATCAGTCCCCGTGGAGCACTGCATCTCTTCGGCTACGGGCAAAGACGTCGACAAACTTCTGCGCTCACTTCTCAGCGTAGTCTTTGCACAGAGAGCATCGCAGAAGCAAAGTGAGCTCACCGAGGAAGCCCCGGAGACTGAAGTTCTTCCCACTCTCCGACCAGGATCCGATACCCGTCGCATGAACGCCTACACCGTGAAGCGCAGCGGCGATGAGCTGCATGTCTCTGGCGAGCGCCTTCAGCAGTTCACCGCAATGACGGATTTCCATGCAGAAGGAGGCAGGGAGCGCTTCAACGATGTCCTACAGAAAATTGGCCTCCACAAAGAAATCCAGCGCGCTCTCAGAGATGGCGCCAAGCGCGTGTACATCGGGACATACAGAGTAGACACGTACCTCTAAGTGGTGGCCCAGACCAGGATCGAACTGGTGACACCTCGCTCTTCAGGCGAGTGCTCTACCAACTGAGCTACCGGGCCACGCATCTATTCTATTACAGAGCAATCGCATTGAAAATTAAAAATGAACTATTGATAATGACAAAGTGGGGCTGTAGCTCAGCTGGCCGCCGAGTGCTTGCACGAGGCGCAAAATGAAAAGGTTGCGCTCGATCCCCTGTCATTCATTCTCTATATTTACAGCGTGGGGCTGTAGCTCAGCTGATAGAGCGCCGCATTCGCATTGCGGAGGCCGAGGGTTTAAGTCCCTTCAGCTCCACCAAATCTCAAATGGAAGAAGCGAATGCGAGCGCTCTATCATCAAAAAATCGCCGCCAGGACGCGAAGCGTCCCTTCGCATTGCGGAGGCCGAGGGTTTAAGCCTGCCCGGAGTAGCCCAGGGCGAAGTTGGGTCCCTTTAGGTCGATTAGCCGCCGCAAGCATAATGAGACTTAATATGGTATAATATTATGATGCTCAACGAGCAGAAGCCGATCGGGGAAACAGACACTCCAGAAAATTCTGGTGATGCTCTCTTGCAAACAGAGCCAGTAATCAATTCTGCTGAGTCAGAAAATCCTGCTCGGTACAATCATCGGTACTTCAATACCCTTGTGGGTGCAAAAAGAAATGATAATGGATTCGTATGCATGCCCGCTCCAGCCGATAGATTAATGCCTTCACCATTTGCGGCAGACATACATCTGAGAAGTTTCTGTCCCGACGGGTTTTACAATTATATCGCTGACGATCCACCGGGAAGGGGGAGAAACGTGAGAGAGCAGCTAGATCGACTATCAGTAGGTACCGAACGTGCGACGAGCTCAGCCTTTCAGCATTGGCTGCAAGAGCGGCATGGTATGGAGTTTGCACCTGATAAAATTCCTGCAAGTTCCGTTGTTGTGTGTGAAAGCGCGAGCGACACCATTCAGTCACTGCTGGATGCCTACGATCCTTCGGGTAACGCAATCGTCGGTGTTATCACTCCTACATATCCACGATTCCTTCATATGAGATGTGGCTCCTTGTTCACGACTCCGATGATCGAGAATGATGAAGGATGGAAATTCGATGTATCAAAATTTGAAGATATGATTCGCCAAATGGATGCGCAAAAAGGAGATGTAAAAGCATTACTCTTGTCTCATCCAAATAATCCAAATGGGTATGTATTCTCTCCCACTGAACTCCAGCAAATTGTGACAATTTGCAAACGCCACGGTGTGAAAATAATTTCCGATGAAGTCTGGAGTGATCAGGTACAGAACAAGCAGTCTCATGTTCCACTGATCACAATTGCTCAGCGAGAGGGATATGCAAAAAGTGCAGCCATGGTCTATGGCACAGGCAAGGCTTTCAATACGTCGGCGTTTCCCTGCAGTGTGGCAATAGTTCCAGATGAAAAGACCCGCACTAGCCTCAAACTACAAAAGCCCTCAAATGAAGCGGCCATCACAGCAATTGATTGCATGAAAGAAAATGGAGGGCAGTACATGGATGCACTGAATACTGTCCTGAATCAGAACGCTAAGTATGCCTGTGATGCTCTCAAGAGGGTTGGGCTACAGGCACATGTACCAGACGCAACATCTGTGATTTGCGTTCGATTGGCTGAAAGCAAAAATGACGTACTGCGCATGCAAAGTCTGTTTGAACAGGCGGGCATTGAAATGAATGCATACGATGTTAATGGAAATTGGATCCATGGGATGCCTGGTTATGCCCGCATAAACATTGCAGTTCCTTTCGATGAACTCCGTAAAAATTTCGATGAGCTTGAAAAAGTTTGGTCAAAATCGTAAGAACGACATGTTTCATATTTAAGATTCAAGTTGATGACGTGCCATGATTCGTAGTTGATCATATGCGGACGTACTATGAGCGACATTAGAAAAGGTTACGTGTATTAGAAAATTACGATAGCAAGTACTGGAGATGGAAAGGAAAGCGATTAACCGAAATTGCTCCTTCAGCTCCACCAAGCGATTCGTTGATAGCGAATGCGAGCGCTCTATCATCAAAGAAATCGCCGCCAGGACGCGTAGCGTCCTTTCGCATTGCGGAGGCCGAGTGTTTAAGCCTGCCCGGCGAAGCCCGTAGAGCGAAGTCGGTTCCTTTCAGCTCCCCCATTACCCGTCGATTGAACTTTACAATTTGTCAGGGAGAGATACGCTATGCCCCCACCCTCCCCCAAAACTCCATGCGTCTGGTCATTGCGTCGAGTCTCCTCGCTCTCACGATCTCCCCAGCGGCATTCGCCGTTTCTGCCCCAGCGATGGAACCTGAGGCATCGATCATCCGTCACGGTGCGGACCTCGAGTGGACGCAGTCTGCTGATTCTCAGTACCCCTTTGCAGGTGAGCAGAAGCGCTATCAGGAACGCATGGCACAGGAATATAGCTCCTGGAGGAATCTCTGGTCTGAGCCTCTCAATCCTACGGTATTTGCAGCACAAAATAGGAGAGTGCGTCGTATGCTCACAGCAGCGCACCGCAGAGCTGTACGCACCAACGACTGGGATGTGTTCCCCCGCGTCTCCGAAGGCATCGACCGAGCATCTTCTGTTCGCCCCGTTGAGCGCATGGCAAACCGCCCAAGCAGGAGATTGATCGTGCGAAAGGCGGAGCGTCTCAATGTCCTTAAGACCCCGACGCGCTAGTCCGACTTGCATTAGCAGTGACAGACAATTAGCCTTGCGCCATGCGCGGGCTTTGGAAATACCTTTCAGGAGCGGCGGCCAACCAGCGGTATGCACCGATCATTGCCGTCTGCAGCGTTGTCCTTATAGCCGTCCTCACCCTCGTTGGGCAGCTGCAGATTCACAGTAGACCCATGCAGGTGCGGGAGCTTGCCGGCCGCAATGTGAGTATGGATAAGCTTGCCGATGTCTTCATCGCGATAGATCAGATAACGATCGCTCGACACTTTGCATCGATGTTTATCGTCAATGTGACCGTGTTTCTGTCAGCGCTTCTCCTGATCGTCGCCATCGGATCGAGCTCGCAAAAGAAGTAGTCAGCGCCCCCCTAAGAAGAGGGAGGAATGAGTATTTGATATTTTTGTAAAATATAGTATAATAACAATAACACCAATATGAATACTCGAGAAAAGCGCCATGCACGTATACTTGCAGTATGTGGAATAACGTTATGTATTCTGCTTTCGAGACGAGCAACCCATGACACTTCCTCAAGAAACAACCCGATGGCATTCATGCTCGGGTCGTCTCTGATTCTCACACAATCACACACCGAGCAGAGTCTCGATCTCTCCCTGCCAAGCAACCGCGTGGCTCTCCGTTTGCGTAAGCGCTTGCACGCACGAGGGCTGGCAGCACCTTTGGAGGATGTCGTCTCGGCAGTAGAGCTTCGCAGTACCCTCTTTACCCGCACCCTGAGCGTAGAGATTTCCGACGACGAGGGTTCACTGCATACCACGTGGAACGTGAGCCCGCAGCACTACCCACTATGGGTAGGCACCCGTGCAAGCGGTGGACGCGTGGTGACAGCGATCGACAGTGGGGAAATCCTCGAAACGATCGCCCGGGGAGAGATGCCAGAACCTGCTGCACCGGTAGACGCAGAGCTACGGGAAGTTCGCGACGACAAAGGCATCCTCAGAGCTACCACTGACAGAGTTGCAAAACCTGGCCACGTCGTCGACAGAGCACGCGCCGCACTCTCCATTGCTGCCGCTCTGGGGGAGGGCTATCCCATTGTCCATATTCAGGCAACTCCGACACCCGGTGGCATCAGCAACACATCAGGGTATGACATGAAGGACTTCAGCCTCATCGGCGAGGGCTACTCCAACTTCGCCGGATCTCCGGCGGGACGTGTCTACAACGTCCGCAAAGCCCTGCACGATCACGTGCACAATATCATTGTACCTGCAGGAGCGGAATTTTCCTTCAACGCAACGCTCGGCGGGCCTGTAAGCGAGAGACGCGGATGGAAGCTTGCGAAGGTCATCAGTGCGGGAGAGCTCATCATGGAGCCCGGCGGAGGAATTTGCCAGGTCTCGACAACGGTGTTTAGGGCGATTCTGCAGGCAGGCCTCCCGATTGGAGCGCGCAGAAGCCACAGCATGTATGTGAGCTACTACGAGAAAGGGGGGGTGGGGCTCGATGCGACCGTGTACTACGGACAACAGGATCTGAAGTTTACCAACGACACCGGCGCACCGATGCTCATCCAGGCTCTGAGTGAGGGTGATGACGCCCACGTGTACATCTATGGAAGGAATGACGGGCGATCCGTTTCCATGGAGGGACCGTTTTTCTCGGGGGCTGAGCCAGAGGACTTCCGAGCCGCAGGCAAGAAGCTGCGAATGCGGGAAATCGGCTGGGTGCGAGAGATCAGACGGCCCGATGGAGTTGCGGAGCGCTCTCCGATTCTCTCGACGTACAAGGGGCTGCCTCGGAGCGTGGTCTACAAGTACACAGCGCCAACGGACGCTCGCTGAGTCTTTGCAGTTTCTCAGAGGGTGCTACAATACGCACGCATGCTGCAGCGATTGATCGTCGGTGTTTTGGTGGTGAGTTCGCACATTTCCCTCTGCGGAGGAACGTTGCTCAGCTCAACAGCCATCCTCGCAGCAGAGTTCAGCGGAGCAGAAACTAGAGCGTACAACATGTCTCCCGACGTACGGTCGCCCCTGTGCATGATGAGCACCCCAGCGATCGCAGCCGAGACGCAGCAGGCGTCTGCATCGAATCAGCACACATGCTCGGGAGACTCCTGCACTACCCTTCACGCTACGGCCCTGCACGCCCCCACCCCCCTCATTGTCGACGCCATCATCGTGTCTGCGAAGATCGCTTCTGTGCAGGATGCGATAGCAGACCAGTCAGCGCCAGTACCGAGAGACAGAGACGATCCCTATCCCTACAGCAGACGCATGATTGCTTCGGTCATAGCCCTGGAATAGCAAAGAGCTTTTTCTCTTTATCTCTTTTTTCTAACTCCCATGTCCCCATCAGAATCTTCATCGCAAAATCCCTGGTTCGCCGTCAGTATGGGCCTTATTGGCGTCATCGTCGGCTACATGCTCGGCTCCGGTAGTGGCGCTATGCCATCGCCAGCAGCTCCGACTCCTCCGTCTGTCCCCAGCGCCCCATCGGCCCCCGAAGCTCCACCAGCTGGTGACGTAAAGCCCGTGGACCCAGAGGTAGATCACATTCGTGGCAATCCGAAGGCGAAGCTTTCGCTCATTGAGTACTCCGACTTCGAGTGTCCGTTCAGCTCCAGACACCACCCCACCATGCAGCAGGCCATCGACACCAACCCCGATGACTTGAACTGGGTGTACCGTCACTACCCGCTCCCCTTCCACCCCAACGCACAGAAGGCCGCTGAGGCCGCTGAGTGTGCTGCGGACGTTGGTGGAAATGACGGGTTCTGGTCCATGACCGACATGATCATGGAGAAAGGAGCTGATACCGCACAGTTTGCCTCCTACGCAGAGGCGATTGGCCTGAATGAAGCGAAGTTCACAGAGTGTCTAAACAGTGGCAAGTTCGCATCACGCGTCGCCAGCGATATGATCGAGGGTTCCGCTGCAGGCGTGAACGGTACGCCAGGCACTATCATCTTGAACAACAAGACGAAGGACAGCAGGGTCGTTTCAGGTGCCCAACCCTTCTCAGCCTTCCAGACAATCATCGACGAAATGCTCAAATAACGCGATTCCTCAACAACGGCGGCAGTCTCGCCGCCGTTGTTTTGGTATGTGCCCTCGGCTATGATACGTACGTGCAACGTAGAGTAATCGCGCTCGGCTTTCTTTTGTTCCCTGCACTGAGTGCTTGCGGTGTAGCAAAGCCCACATCGGATGAAACCCCAGCGCAAGGTGTCAGTAGTAGTAGCGTGCCCGAGGTCTTTGAGGAGACGCGTAATGTCAGTTATCGCGGCAGAGTTGAGCCTCTCGGTATGAGTATCTACCAGCAGGGCACGCATGCCCTTGCTCTTGGCGACGGTCGCATGGTAATCCTCGAAAGCACGCTCATCGATCTCAATGCATTTCTGAGCGCCGATGTCGAAGTAACGGGGGCTCTGAGGCCCACCGAAGAAGCAGGCGGCATTATCATGCGGGTAGAGCAGCTCACAGCTCTGAGTCCCCTCGTCGAACCAACCTCGAGTGCACAAGCGAGTCTCGCATCCTCTGTATCATCACTTACGTCCTCGCTTACGTCATCGAGCCTGCAGCAGTCGAGCTCTCTGCAGGCTGTTTCCTCTGCACCATCGTCAACGATATCTTCGCAGCTAAGCTCGTCGTCTCAGGAGTCTACGTCATCGGTATTGTCCTCTGCTTCCCCAGATCAGACGGCACTACTCCAGCGCATGGCCAAGGAGGATATAGCTGCTGCACGATGGACGCAGCTCTATTGCACGGAGCACATGGGCTTCTGCGTCCCTATCCATAAGAACTGGTGGTACGTTTCGTTTGGCAATACGAGCGAGACACTGTGGCACCTGGAGGTGCACCCTGAGGATTTTTCTACGAAGGGTACAGGACTCATCACCGTTGATCTTGTCGGCGGTGACTTGGGTTCCATAGCAAAGGATCGTGAAGTGAGGACAGAGGGCGGTAAAGTCCGTGGCTACCGCTCATGGACACAGGGTAGGCACTTCGTCATCGAGGCGGATCTGCTTCTGCAGGAAGCGGTACGCTACATGACCGATCACCTGCGTCCACTTTGATCTCCATGGAACACGTGACCTTTGCCAATGCCGGCGAGTCTGCTTCCGCGCCGCCTGGTGGGGACGATACAGCGCATCAGCCGTCCTTAGATGATCCGTCCACTCCGCGCGTCTACCTGCCGATCGCTGCAACCCTGCGGCTCTACGCCGGTTGGCTCCTCGCCTACTACGCAGTAGTGTACGCACTGGGATGGTACGTGCGTAGCCGCCCTCTACCGTTTGCCATTCCCTACGTCGAAGCCCTTCTGCTCTCGCCGCTTGTCTTGAGCTTCACCCTCGCAGCCTTCCTCTTCCTCATTCTCCAAAGCGCCCACAACACATGGGGCAAGGGGCCCCTCAAAGGTTGTTTCCTTGGTGTATGCGGTCTCGCACTCTTCCTCTTGTACAGGACAAACGTAGCATAGGCCTCTAGATCCCCAGCTGCTTGCGAATAGCATCCGCCTGAGCCTGTTCTTCCTGCCGGGCACCCTGTTGCACCACAACAGCCTGTAAATCCTTCCAATCCTCGCAGTGCTTCTGCTCAAGCCGCTGCAATTGCAGGAGATGCTTGGGGGAGAGCTCTGAAAACTTGCGCTTCTCCTCCTCGAGGATCTTCTGGAGTTCGTCGATCTGGAACTGTGAGAGCTTCGGAATCGCCTGGATGATCCTCCACTTCTCGTCTCTCGTAAGCGAAATGCTCCCTCGAAGGAGCGTCAAGAACTTCTGCTCGTCAAACTTCGTCTCCGTATGCGCTGGAACGACAACTTTGTCGTTGTTGAGTGCCGTTGCAATGCTTCCGAAGCGATAGTTGCCAACCTGACCGAGGATTTTGAGATCCTCGTCATCGTAGCCCATCTCCTTGGTCGCCGTGACACCTACAGGCGGAGGCGGAGGCCCCATATCCTGCGGAGGAGGTGGCGGATTTGCTCCACCCTGCTGACCACTCGCCTGAGCTCCCTGAGCGCCTTGCGCTCCCTGCTGCGCTGGAGGCTGAGGGGGTGAGGCAAACACCTGTGAAGGATCGAGTCCTCCTGTAGGAACAGGATCTCCGGGGCGTGGTGGTGTAGGGGGGGTGGGTTGATCGGCCATAGATAAATGGGAATGCTATAGGATCATAGCAAAACCCTCTGTAAACACAACGGCATTTCACGGCAATCAGCGCTGCTATGATCCGGAACGGCTAATCGGTTCTGTAGTAATCCGCGTTCCAACTACTGGTCTGCCAAACTGATGGTAGGCGGATCGAGCGATCTTGTCCTGAGCGGTGTCCCGCGCATCCCACTTTCGGACGAAGTCGATGTTTCCATTGCCGTAGACGACGAGGCTTCCAGGATCTGCACTTCCGAGCGTCTGTCCAAGAACGAGTCCGTCTACCGCAGTTTTACCGAAATGAAGTCGAAAACCCGATTGATGTGTCTGCATAACCTGAAGATCAAACAGCTTGCGAGTGACATCGCGTGTGCTCGTAATGATGTTTCCGAAGCGATCAATGTAGGCGACCTCCCAAGCTTCAGGATCCACGGTTGGAATCGCATTGAGGTCGACAGGATGGAGTACGACATCCTTTTCCCTCTGAGGATTGAGGAGTGCTGGTGCATAGCTGGAACGAAACTGCTCGCCATCTGGCCAGAGCCCATTGGATTCATTGGGAATACGCTTCACGGATTCAACACTGTCTCGAACGGATGCTAGCGGCTCGAGACCTGTGCATACGACACGCAGGTTGTTTCGCAGCTGCGCGACGTGAAATTCCGCGCCATTACTATGGTCTGTACGAGGAGCAGCGTTGATGAGTACACCGGTACCCAGTGATCGACTGGCCTTCTTCTCTGATCGCGAGAGATATGCGCAGCGATCGATGCGATCACTGTGTTCAACAATGAGTCGCAAGAGGTGACGCGTTACGCGCTCCTGCCCGAAGGTGTCGAATTCCCGATGCAGCGGTGACGTTGGGCGCGAACGAAAATCCGTGCAGATAAGGGCATCGGCATCCGGACGCTCTGTCGGATCCAAAGGACCTCCGTAGGTATCTGAGAAGTAATAGCTACGCTTGGGCTCCTGAGGTTTTGATCTAAAGAGGGATGAGAGTGCCATGGGACAAGAAGTGGGAAAGTATAAAGAAAACCCCCGCAGTGTGCGAGGGTTGGTAGCAAAGTTCAGACGTGATCAGCAGCTACACCCACCTCGCAGAGGGGGCATCATCATCGCCATCATCATGCTTCTGTAGCTGACCACGAAGCGATCATAATTCTGCTAGAACTAGTGTCAAGTACGACTCGCTTCGCATTTCCCCAAAAATTTCTCTGCGGCCCTACGCGCACGGACGACGATTTCGGGGTTGAGAAGCATTCCCAGGGCACTCTCGGGTACCCCGCTTTGCCGCAGCCCAAAGAGCTCCCCCGGCCCTCGAAGCTTCAGATCGATCTCGGCAAGCAGAAAGCCGCTGCGGTGCTCCTCCATGGCCTTGAGACGGGGGGAGCGCGCCTGCTCGGGAGTTGAGGTGAAGAGAAAACAGTGGCTTTGATGATCGGATCTCCCCACGCGACCGCGGAACTGGTGAAGCTGGGCAAGGCCGAAGCGCTCAGCACCTTCGATGCAGATGATTGTAGAATTCGGGACATCGATGCCTACCTCGATGACGGATGTGGAGACGAGGATCTGACTCTTCAGAGCTTTAAAGTCCTTCATGATCTGCTCCTTCTCTATAGAGGTGAGGCGGCCATGCAGCGCAGAGATAATCCTTCGGGGAAATGCTTCCTTCAGACGCTGTGCTTCGCGCTCGACAGAGCGCACCTCCTCCATGCCCTCTGCAGAGGACTGGGTGATGAGCGGACAAATGACGAACACCTGCCGCCCCTCGGTGATCTGGTGATCAATGAAGCGCTCGACAACGGTGCGATCTGCCGGAGAGACGACCTTGGTCTCGATCTCCTTGCGATTGCCGGGCTTCTCGAGGAGGACTGAGAGATCGTGATGGCCGTACGCAGTGAGGGCGAGGGTGCGCGGGATGGGAGTTGCGGTCATCGCGAGGAAGTGCGGACTCCCCTTCTCCGCGAGCGCTTTGCGCTGCGCTACGCCGAAGCGGTGCTGCTCGTCGACGATGACGAGGCGGAGATCGTGAAACTGCACAGCCTCTTCGATGAGCGCATGGGTGCCGATGACAAGATCGACTGTCCCTGAGGCAAGCCCACGACGAATCTCCTCTGCATCACGCAAAGGCGTCGAGCCCGTCAGAAGCGCAATGCGAGGGGGACGAAGGAGCGTCTGGGAAAGAGCAGAGGTATCCGTATCCTCAGGAGATTTCTTTTGAAGATAGTTCCAAAATCCGATGAGGAGTCTGCCGATGCTGTCACTATGCTGCCTCGCGAGAACTTCCGTGGGTACCATCATCGCGCACTGCCCGCCATGATGGATGACGTTGGCCATGACTGCGGTAGCCACCAGGGTTTTACCTGATCCCACGTCTCCTTCGAGGAGCCTCGACATCGGCTCATCGTTCTCCATATCTCTGAGGATCTCGTAGATGGCGATCTTCTGGCTATTGGTCGGGGTGTACTTGAGAGAAGCAAAGAGTGCGCGAATGAGCGGTGCATCCATCGGTACGCGGATACGATCGCTGCGATGGCGCTTCATCTCAGCTTTGCGCTCCAGTGCATCACGCTGAAGGGCAAACATTTCCTCGAATGCCATGCGATCGAGAGCGCGCTGCACGTCTTGCGCTTTCTCTGGAAAGTGCAACGCGCGAATCGTCGAAGCGCGATCCAGCAGCTTTTCATCGTGAAGAACATCAGAGGGAAGTGTCTCTGGCAAAAGAGCAATCGCACTTTGGAGAAGCGCCATCTTCTCTCGAAGCCACTTGGTGTTGATGAGGGCATGCTGCGGATAGATCGGCACGAGTCGGCCGGAGTGCACGAGAGGCCTCCTGCCTGCGACCTCAAACTGGGGACTGCTCATCGTGAGCTTGTAACTCGACTCCGTGATCTTGCCCGTGAGGACGACCTCATCCCCATCCTTCACCATGCGCATGATGTGGGGCTGATTGAACCATACAACGTGAGCAACTGCTCCATCGTGGTCAGTGAAGAGCGCCTGCACCATAACCTTGTGGCTCCGGAGGCGCACCAGCTTCAGTGCGGAGAGTGATCCGCGCACGGTGACCTTAGTATCGAGCGGAGCCGTCATGAGGGTCTGCATCTGCGAGAGGTCCTCATGCGCGCGCGGGAGGTAGAGGACCATTTGCTCGACAGTCTGTATGCCCATCTCCGAAAGCGCAGCGAGATGGTCCTTCGTCGTGCGCAGTACTGCCGAGAGTGGTGTCGTGAGTACGAGCTTTTCCACACTCAAAGTATAGCCCTGTCAGGAAGCATTTGCGCGGGAGAAAGGCCCTCAGGAAGCCGAAGACGACGATGCAGACGACGCAGGGAGCTCCACGCCCTTCGGGAGCGGATCGCCGACGATCTGCTCACCACCTTCAGTAAGCAGTGCATTGAGCACGGCAACGGTCGACCCGACGTACACCGCAATCTGACGACCTGTAGCAAAGATATGCACGGCAGACTCGCGCGACCACGGCAGCTCCATACCCCCTATTCGGCGGCCATCATCTGCTAGGCGAACGAGGTCGGCAGACGTGGCATCCTCCGTTGCGTAGTCAAAGAGCAAGACGTCCTCTGTCTGCACATTGATGGACTTGCCCGGGACAGAGAATCCAGGGATATCAACCTGGGGGTAATCCCTCTCAGATCCCGGTAGAGGGTCCGATGATGCACTGCATCCTGTAAGGACGAGAAGGGCGACGAGGAGGGCTGATCTGCGCATGTCCAGAGAATAGCATTGCTGCAGAAGGCTGCTACGAAAATCTCCCCTTTGCGGGAGTGCTACGAGGGTTTACACTACGTTCTATGCTGACCATTGCATCCCTCCTTGTTGCTGTTGCGCTCAGTCCAGAGGCCTCTAGCGATTGCCTTACAGAACTCGGTTACTCAGAAGTGCCCACCCGAGGATCGCATCTCTTTCTGTACCGACGCTGCCTCTCGACAAAGCGCAAAGAGGTGGAGCATCAAGAGCGCGTAGATGCAGACATGCAGCGCATGGATCAGAACTTCTGGATGCGCATGGAAGCAAGCAATCGCAAGCGCGAGGCACTCCTGAAGACGAAGAAAAGGAGCGTCCTCACGCGCCAGCAGAGCGCATCGAAGCTCCAAGATCCTCATTCACGACGATCCATCATTCAAGACGCCGCTCGCAGCGTAAAGAGAGCTCGCAGACAACAGGAGAAGGAATCGGACTAATGTTGGGAATGGTCGGGGCGGCGGGACTCGAACTCGCGGCCTCCTGGTCCCAAACCAGGCGCTCTAGCCAACTGAGCTACGCCCCGATGATGTCAGCGTACCGATGCAAAACGTTTTGGGCTAGAGCGCAGGCGCTTATCGTATGACTCGTACGCCTGCGGCGTAC
>VGKY01000004.1 GCA_016866875.1 Candidatus Peribacteria bacterium | reverse complement strand
GCTCGGATACCTTTGGTTCGACATTCTTCTCGAAAGTGTTACAGCTAGAGCAGGACAACCACCAGTCGACGATGGGCGACGTGTTCGATCACGAGTTCGATGGCATCACCAATCCCAGCCTGTACGTTCCCGATGAGAGAAATAGGACGCAGCAGATCACGCAGCGCGAAAAGGGATCGCATGGGGAAGCCATTGCGTGACCAAACGCGCATTGTCACGCCGCTAATTTTGCATGCCGCTCCAGTCGGGAAATCCTGCGGTCGTGGTTTGCGAGACGATTATCCGTCGAAGGCTTGTCATCATTGATCGCACCGAGAACATCGTGGCGTAGTTCCTCGGCAACGACGTCGAAATGACGATGCATTTCTTCTTTCCACTTCGACATATGCTCCAGAATTTCATTTTTCCATCGTTCGGTCGCATCGTAGTGCTTTCCAATGGAATCCATCAGCAGCGCAATATCCTGCTTCGTTGCAGGAGCATGAGCACGCCTGCGAGTGGGAGTTTTTCTCTGCACGAAGGGAGGCTAGGATTCGCACCCCGAAAATACAAGGTGTACAAACGTACAACCAATATTGGCAGTGCAGAATTTTGTCTCTATACTGCGGTCAATGGCAACACTTCAACTCTCCGATGGAACGACGTTCCACGGTCAGTCTTTTGGCGCACCCCTCGACGACGCTCGGGGTGACACCTCTTTTGCTTCGGGTGAAGTCGTCTTCAATACGGGCATGGTCGGCTACCCCGAGAGCATGACGGACCCAAGCTACCGCGGGCAGATCCTCGTCTTCACGTATCCGCTCATCGGCAACTACGGTGTGCCCTCTGAGGAAAAGAATGCTTGGGGATTTAGCAAGAATCTCGAGAGCGAGGCGATCCACGTCCGCGGCATCGTCGTAGCGAGTGCTTCTGAGGACTACTCGCACTTCGCTGCTGTTTCCTCCCTTGGTCGTTGGATGGAGCACCATGGAATCCCGGGGATCACCGGTATCGATACGCGTGCGCTCACGAAGAAGTTGCGGGAGCACGGGGTGATGCTGGGACGCATACAAATGGAAAATGGAAAATTAAAAATTGAAAATGAGATCGAGGATCCGAACAAGCAGAATTTGGTCGCAGAAGTGAGCTGCACGGAGCCCATCACCTACGAACCGGAAGGGGAGTGCATCGCGACCATCGTGGCCTTTGACTGCGGCATGAAGCGCAACATCCTCCGGAGTTTTCTCAAGAGGGGAGTGCGCGTGCACCGCGTGCCATGGAACTACGATCTGCAACATTCCACACTTCCTTACGACGGAGTGTTTATTTCCAACGGGCCGGGGGACCCCAAGGCCTGCGTTCCGACGATCAAGAGTATCCGTTGGAGCATCGATCAGGGGATTCCTACGT
The DNA here is from genome assembly GCA_016866875.1 of Candidatus Peribacteria bacterium. Classification (GTDB taxonomy): domain Bacteria; phylum Patescibacteriota; class Gracilibacteria; order Peribacterales; family Peribacteraceae; genus 2-12-FULL-55-11. The sequence goes on along the minus strand of VGKY01000004.1, from coordinate 79,418 downwards.
TTGGCATTTGCCTGGGCAACCAGCTCATGGCGCTCGCCGTGGGAGGCGATACCTTTAAGCTCAAGTACGGGCACAGGGGAGCGAACCAGCCATGTCAGGAATTGAAAATGGAAAATGGAAAATGGAAAATGACTGAACGCTGCATCATCACCTCTCAAAACCACGGATTTGCCGTTGATGAGAAGTCGCTTCCCAAGGGATGGCATGTGTGGTTCAAGAATGCGAATGACGGGTCTGTCGAAGGCATCGCGCACGAGTCGGGCAGATTTCGGGCGGTGCAGTTTCACCCCGAGGCAACGCCCGGCCCGGAGGATGCCAACGAGCTCTTTGATGAGTTTCTCGCTTTGATCAAGGGAAAGAATCATTGAGTCCTTCGACAAGCTCAGGAGGACAAAGATTGCTACACTTAGGATGTGGATTTCATCGTTCTCTCCTCATCGCGGGGTACCACCTTCCAGGCAGTGATCGATGCCATGCAAGGAGGGGCACTTCAGGCCCGATGCCTCGGGCTCATTGCTGATCGTGAGGATCGTGGTTGCGTGGAGAAGGCGCGAGCAGCGAACATTCCCGTTGCGATCGTCGAGCGCGTGAAAGGAGAGGAGAGGGAAGTGTACGATCGGAGAGTGCAGGAGGGCATCATAGAATTGTGGAAGGCTGCATATGGTGAAAGCTGTCAGCTGTCAGCTGTCAGCTGTCAGCTTGTTCTTGCCTGTATGGGATGGATGCTCCTCTTTTCGCCGTGGTTTGTAGAAATGTGGCGAAACCGGATCCTCAACGTGCACCCATCACTCCTCCCGAAGTTTCCCGGTGCCCACGCGGTCGACGATGCGTTGCGTGCAGGAGAAACCGAGACGGGAATGACGATTCACTGGATCGATAGAGGCCTAGATACAGGGAAAATAGTTGTACAAAAAAAGTGTTCAATAAAAGCCGATGATACCCTGGATTCCCTCAAGGAACGCATTCAGGCGCTCGAGAAGGAGTGGTACCCGAAGGTGTTGCAGGGATTGCACGATGGATCCATGTTCCTTGCTCAGTAGATGCCCTCTCCCTAAGGGAGAGCCTGCCTGCCGGTAGGCAGGGGATAGGGAGAGGGGTACGACTTGTTCTACCCCACCCCCTAACCCCCTCCCCATGGGAGGGGGAACACAGTAGTCTCTCTCCATGCCCATCCCCCGCCTCACCACCGTCTGTCTCGCTCATCGAGTGATTGCCCGGGACATCTACGAATTCCGTCTGCAAAAGCCCGAGGGATTTTCCTTCAAGGCCGGGCAGTTCGTGCTCTTCGACGTCCCGCGTATCGATGACCCGATGGATATCCAGACGCGGGCGTTCTCTATAGCTTCTGCCCCCTCCGAACCCGATCTCCTGTTCGTTGCAAAGATGAAAGAAGGTGGAAGGGCGAGCACATGGATTATGCAGAGCCTGCGGCAGGGCACGCCGGTTGCAGTGCAAGGTCCTTTTGGGGCGTTTACGCTGCACGCGGAGAACACGAAAAACATCGCGATGATCGCGACGGGCACAGGCATCGCGCCGTTTCGATCCCAGCTCGTGGATCTTGCGACGCAGCAGGATGCCCGACGGATCGATCTGCTCTTTGGCGTGCGTACCGAGCAGGATCTCTTTTGGGTGAAGGAGTTGGAGAATCTTTCCGCGGAGTATCCGCAGTGTTCCCTGCACGTCACCGTGAGTGCGCCTACGTCAGATTGGAAGGGTCACCGCGGCCGCGTGCAGATGGTCGCGCATCAGGCAATTCCCGATATTGCGTCACGGCAGGTGTACGTTTGCGGCAATCCGCAGATGACCTTGGAGCTCAAGCAGATGTGCCTGGAGCAGTGGGGGATGGATCGGAACGATGTGCATGTGGAAGGCTACATATAGCTGTGAGCTTTGAGCTTTAAGCTATGAGCGGTAGAGACGCGACGGCGTCGCGTCTTTACAAACCCCGAAACAAATCTTCTCTCGGCTCTATCCCTGGCACCCACCCTTCGAAATTCGTGAGCGATAGTCCATGATCCCGGATGATCACCGCAGGGATCGCCTGGGCGGCATTGCCCATGATGACGTTTGCCGCGGTCGCTAGCTGATCGGCGATGGCCTCCTGGGTCATGCGTAAATCTTTGGCATAGAGATCCTTCGCGCCGATGAGGGATTGCACGGGGTCCATGCCGGAGACCGTAAGCGCGATGGCCGTAACGCCGAGTCTCGCTGGGCGGCAGGAGGAGTCAGAGAGGATAAGACCGACAGAGGACGAAAAAGACGAAGAGGACGAAAAAGCATTCCTCTTCGAGTCTAAGGATTGTTCCAACTCTTTCCTTAGTCTCCGCACGCTTGCGACCGGATCCCTTGGCCAACCAATGCAGGTGCCGGCGGGGGCGTTACTTTCGTCGAGTCCGGCGTTGGCGACGAGGATCACGCCCGACTGGAGACCCTTGGGCTTCAGCTCCGTGAGCATTGCCTGAGGGCACCCCGGAAGCACACGTCCATGCATGCGCCGCGTTTCATCGAGTATGACTTGACGGAACTCCGGCGATCTGCCGCAGCGCTCTGCCCACATGCGGGCTTCGTCGGTTGCTGTTATCGATCGCAGATCGATCATCGCGCCTTCCACCGTCGCGACTGCCTTGGAGGATACGACGACGATATCCCCAGGCATGAGGCCGCAACGTGCGATGATCGCCGCGAGATCAGCATCTGCTTTGAGCAGTCCCGACGGTACCGCAATCAGCTCCATGGAGGCATTGTAGAGAGCGACGGAATACGTCTCTACCAGAGCTCGTGCTTTTCTCCCTGCAAGAGCACCGTATCGTGCGCAACGGAATTTTGCCCGAGATCCACGCGTGAGAGGCGGATCTTGAGTGGTAGGGCAGAGGGATGGTGGGCGACGAGATGTGCGGGGATCTCGGGGGCGAGGAAGGAGACGGTTGCTCCTGGGGGGATGCTGTACCGGACAAATCCCAATCCCGTCGCCGATCGCTCCACATCATCGATTCTCGCTCCGCGCACTTCCCTACGCTTCCAGGATTCCGGGAGGCTGAGCATGACGGCCCCCTCTCCTTCGTTGCGGAATTCCAGGATTCCGGCTCCGCTACGTTCGCCGACGTCCAGCGAGAGTGCTGCGTTCTCCGTATGCTCAATCGCAATTTCCTGCGTGTCTCGCGTTTGCCATTCGAGGATCGTCGCGCGAAATGGTCCTTGGCTGAGGGCGGTGACTCCCATGAACACCGCGAGAGCGACAAATGCGTGCTCGGCGGATCGGCGCAGCGGGTGGAGGGTAGCATCAGGCATAACCAACTCCGATTGTACGCTGAAGATCGCATGGAAGGTATGGGAAGCGTACGAGGCTAGATATTCCGTATTCCGTTCCACACTTTTCCCCGCAGTTGTATATATTTTTCCTCTGCACTCTGTGCTATACTTCCATCGATGGAGCTTGATCCGCACACCCTCCAACAGATCCTCCAGAGAATCTACCAGCAGATGCGCTGCCCGCAATGCGGCAACAGGGTTCCTGTGGATTTCTCCTCCGTGCGTGTCGTTGCTGCGGGTTCTCTTCTGCTGCAGCTTAAGTGCGAGGACTGCAACGCCTTCATCGTCTTGCATGCTTCGGTGCAGGGGACGTCCAAGGGCGAAGTCGATGTGCAGCACGGCAGCCTTGCCAATGCCTCCTCGGCTCTCGAGCTCAGCGGCCAGGAGATGGACATGCTGAGCCATGCACTCCAGGAGTCCGACGGGTCGTTTGAGAAGCTCTTTGCCAAGTACGGAACAACGGAAAAGAAGCATTAAGAATGAAGAATTGCGCATGGAGAATTTCTTGCGGTTGGGCAACAATAGCTGGTGATGGCCCTCTTTGATATTCGTTTGGTGGCGCTTGGTGCTCTTCTCGCAGGCTGTATCCCGGGTACGCCACAGGACTTTTCCGATGGGATCCATCAGAGCGTCCAAACGGTAACGGATGCGGCAAAAGTGCTCAGTGGATCGCTCCGTCAGATCAAGAGTGATATCGAGCAGCGAACGGGAAACATCGTGCAAGGGGCAGCGAAGATCAAGGAGGGGAAGGAGCAGATGGAAGAGGGAATACGGTGGGAGTGATTTGCCATGGTTTTTCCCTTGTGTCTTGATTGCCGATTCCTATAATGCATGCAATGCACCGGAGTCGTTTCCCTGTTTAAGACGAACAGCGCGAAACGGCGACCGGTCTTCGTGCGTGCGCACGGTATCCATTGTCCCTTTTTCCCTCACAGTCCCATGCCCCCTCCCTCCACTCCCAAGTCCGCGGCGACGGATAGCTTCGATGCCGTTTCGGTCACGGTTTCCTCCCCGGAAGACATCCTCGGATGGTCTCGCGGAGAGATCACCAAGCCCGAGACCGTGAACTACCGCACGCAGCGCGCGGAGCCCGACGGCCTCTTCTGCGAGCGTATCTTCGGACCCACGAAGAACTTCCAGTGCTTCTGCGGAAAATACAAGGGCGTACGCTACGCAGGGGTCGTGTGTGAGAAGTGTGGCGTGGAAGTGACCAGGAGCATCGTCCGCCGCGAGCGCATGGGGCACATCAACTTGGCGGTTCCTGTCACGCACATCTGGTTCCTCCGAAGCTCGCCGTCGCGCTTGGGGCTTCTCCTTGATTTGCCCATCAAGACGCTCGAGCAGATCGTGTACTTCGCTGCGTACATCGTCATCTCCGTCGATGAGGATGCCAAGAAGATCGCGCAGGCGGAGCTCGATGAGGGTTTCGAAAAGCGCAAGAACCAAGTGAAGCGCGAGTATGAGGATAGCAAGAAGCAGATGCAGGAGAGCGATGCGACGCGCGCCCAGCTCGACGCACTCGACAAGGAGTTCGCCGACAAGCTCGAGTCTCTCAAGAGCAACCACCGCGATGCCGCAGACGATTTGAAGAACCTTAGGGTCGGCAGCGTCCTCTCTGAGTTGAAGTTCCGTGAAATGAACATGAAGTTCGGACATGTCTTCCGCGCCGGTACGGGTGCGGAGTCTCTCCGGGAGATCGTCATGAATATCCATTTGGAAAAGCTCGTGGAGGATCTGGAGAAGGAGCGCGAGGAGAGCAGCGGACAGAAGCTCAAGAAGATCATGAAGCGCATTAAGCTCGTGAGCTCCCTCAAGAAGGCCGGCATCAAAGCCGAGTGGACGATCCTCACGCGTCTCGCCGTGATCCCCCCGGATCTGCGCCCGATGGTCCAGCTCGATGGCGGCCGCTTCGCCGCATCCGACTTAAACGATCTGTACCGCCGCGTCATCAACCGCAACAACCGCTTAAAGAAGCTCATGAGCATCGGCGCGCCGGAGGTCATCTGCCGCAACGAGAAGCGCATGCTCCAAGAGTCCGTCGATACGTTGCTCAACAACTCCGCTCGCGCGGGAAAGACGCTCTTTACCGCGGGGGATCGCCGGAAGCTGCGATCGCTTTCTGACATGCTCAAAGGCAAGCAGGGGCGATTCCGCCAGAACCTCCTCGGAAAGCGTGTCGATTACTCGGGCCGCTCCGTGATCGTGGTCGGTCCCCACTTGCGACTGCAACAGTGCGGACTCCCAAAAGAGATGGCGATGAAGCTCTTCAAACCCTTCGTCATCGGTCGCCTCATCCGCGATGAATTCGCGCATAATGTCAAAGGAGCCGAGCGCATCGTCCAGGATAGCGGCAGGGAGGTGTGGGACATCCTTGAGGAGGTGATTCAGGACAAATACGTGCTCCTCAACCGTGCGCCGACCCTGCACCGTCTCGGTATCCAGGCATTCAAGCCCGTACTCGTCGAGGGACTCGCGATCCAGCTCCATCCGCTCGTGTGCGCTGCTTTCAATGCCGACTTCGATGGAGACCAGATGGCCGTGCACGTACCGCTTTCTGAGAAGGCGCAGAAGGAAGCCCGGGAACTCATGGCTGCTTCCAATAACGTCCTCAAGCCTTCCGCCGGAGAACCGGTCATCAACCCGGTTCAGGACATGGTGCTTGGGTGTTACTTCCTCACGCAGGTGCACGATGGCCGCAGGGGGGAGAAGATGACCTTCGGCACCCCGGCCGAGGCAATGCTCGCCTACGATCACGGACTTGTCGATCTGCAGGCGAAGATCCTCGTGCGATACACCCACGCGGACGGCGCGAAGGCAATAGTGGAGACGTCCGTTGGACGCTTGAAGTTCCAGGAGATCGTTCCTGTAGTCTTGGGCTTTGTGAATAAGACCATGAAGAAGAAGGACTTGAGCGACATCATCGCCCGCTCCCTCGAGCTTGCGGGACGCGAGGAGACCGTCGCTTTCGCCGATCGCATCAAAGACATCGGGTTCCACTTCGTCACGAAGTCGGGCCTCTCTATCGCCCAGTCTGACATCCGCATCCCCACGGAGCGCGATGAGATCGTTGAGGAGGCGAGTGAGAAGGTGCGCGTGATCAACAATTACTTCTGGAAGGGGCTCATTACCAGCGATGAGCGTTACAGCCACGCGATCCGCATCTGGTCCAAGGCGAAAAACGAAGTGGGAGCCGTCATGATCAATGATTTCCTCACGGTTCCCGAGAATCCCATCACCTACGTCATCGACTCGGGCGCTCGTGGAAACTGGGGGCAGGTGACGCAGTTGGCCGGCATGAAGGGGCTCGTAGCGAACCCCTCCGGCCGCACGATCGAGCTTCCGATTCAGAGCAACCTCAAAGACGGATTCTCCGTGCTCGAGTTCTTCATCGCCACGCACGGAGGACGCAAGGGAAAGTCCGATACTGCCTTGAAGACTGCCGAAGCTGGTTACCTCACGCGCCGCCTCGTCGACGCCGTCCAAGACATCATCATTCGTGAAGAGGACTGTGGTAGCACCGATTTCCACTGGGTCACCAGGAAGGACAGCGAAAAGATCGGCGAGAAGTTCGAGACGCGCATCTTCGGCCGCATGCTTGCGCAGGATCTCGAGGTCGGTGGCAAGACGATCGCCAAGCGCAACCAGGAGATTGATGCCGCGATTATGCAGAGCATCAAGGACCACAAAGTGGAGGCCCTGCCGCTGAGATCCGTCATGACGTGCAAGACTCTCCGGGGCATCTGCCAGAAGTGCTACGGTCGTGATCTTGGAGACAATAAGCCGGTCGCCATCGGGACGCCGGTGGGTATCATCGCCGCACAGAGCATCGGAGAACCGGGAACCCAGCTCACCATGCGTACCTTCCACATGGGAGGAGTCGCCGAAGGAAGCGATATCACGCAGGGTCTCACGCGCGTGGAGGAGCTCTTTGAGGCTCGCACGCCCCGCACACCCGCCGTGCTCAGCGACGTCGCAGGAAAAGTCAAAGTCTCGCACGCATCTGGCCGCACAACGGTACATGTCGTCGCGCAGGAGCGCGGCGAAGATCGTTACCTCATCCCTGCCGGATTCAAGATCACGGTGAAGAAAGGCCAGCAGGTACGCGAGCGCTCGGTGATCGCAAAGTCCTCGACGGACAAGTCGACGGTGAAGGCGCTGATCGGTGGCACCATCAGCGTTACTGAGGGGGGCGAAGTTCGCATCCGTCACGATGAGATCCAGGAGCGTACCACCGAGTTCGGTACCCGCGAGACGGTGCTCGTGAAGACCGGCGACATGGTCGAAGCCGGTCAGGCACTCAATGCTGGTCACTACAATCTCCACGAGCTTCTCGAGAAGCAGGGGGCGTACGCCGTGCAGAATTACATCATCCAGGAGGTGCAGCACATCTACTCGTCCCAGGGTCAGACGATCAACGACAAGCACCTCGAGATCATCGTTCGCAAGATGTTTTCCAAGGTGCGCATCATTGATGCCGGTGATACGACGTTGCTGCCCGGGGAAACTGCGGATATCGGCGAGGTGCTCCACCAGAACGATGCCCTCAATAAGGGGAAGAAGCTCGCGACGTATGAGCCTCTCCTCCTCGGTATCACCCGCGCGGCGCTTGCAACCGACAGCTGGCTTGCCGGAGCCTCCTTCCAGGAGACCATCCGCGTGCTCGTCGAGGCGGCAACAACGAGGCGCGTCGACACGCTGCAGGGTCTTAAAGAGAACGTCATCATCGGACGCCTCATTCCTACAGGTGAGGTCTTCCGCGACCGCTACATCTCGGAGCAAGCAGCCAAGGAGGCTGCCGGCGGTTAGCCAATGTAGCCCTTTTTCCTTTACTCTTTTCCCGAATCTCCCTACCCTCCGTCCGCAATGCCTACCGTTAACCAGCTCATCCGCCGTGGCCGCAGTCAGAAGCGTCGCAAGAGCAAGGCACCCGCCCTGCAGTACACCTGGAATGCGCTCAACATGCGTGCCGTTCCGCTTCCCAAGGGCTCGCCCTTCAAGCGCGGTGTTTGCGTGAAGGTCACCACGATGACGCCCAAGAAGCCGAACTCTGCTCTCCGAAAGATCGCCCGTGTGCGCCTGACCAATGGTCACGAAGTGAAGGCCTATATCATGGGTGAGGGTCATAACCTCCAGGAGCACTCTGTTGTCCTCATCCGTGGCGGACGCGTGAAGGACCTTCCAGGTGTTCGCTACCACATCGTGCGGGGCATCCTCGACACCGAGGGTGTGCGCGACAGGAAGCAGGGTCGCTCACGCTATGGTGCGAAGAAGCCTAAGAAGAATTAAGAATTATGAATTACGAATTAAGAATTACGAATATTCGGCAGTTCTCTGCCATCCACTCGCATCCATTTTTTCCAGAAGAAATCCATTCCTCATTCCTCATTCTTCCTTCATAATTCCTCCGTATGTCCAAGCCCGTCAAAGCATATATCCCGGAAGGTTCCGATCTCCAGATCGAGAAGTTCATCTGCTGCCTCATGCGCGATGGCAAGAAGTCCGTTGCTCGCACCGTCTTTCAGGACGCTCTCGATATCATCAAGACCCGCACCAAGGATCCCCCGCTGGAGGTCTTTCAGAAGGCTCTTCTCAATGTCACACCGTTGGTCGAGGTCCGCCCGAAGCGCGTAGCAGGCGCCGTGTACCAGGTGCCGGTGGAGGTAACTCCCAAGCGCCAGGTAGCGCTTTCCGTCCGTTGGATTCTCGATGCCGCTCGCAGCCGCAAGGGCATCCCGATGGCTCATCGCCTCGCACTCGAGCTCCTCGATGCATCTACAGACCAGGGAGCAGCCTTCAAGAAGAAGCAGGACGTGATCAAGATGGCGCAGGCCAACAAGGCGTTTGCGCACTTGGCAAAATAAGTACTGCTTGATCTTGTCGCCGAAGCACTGGATCATGCCGCGGTGCATTCCGTGACCGTACATCGGTCAATGCGCATCGTTTCACAGAGCACGATCTGCGTATCACCCGTTTAATGCGCCATACGGGTCTCGTTTCCCGCTGATTTCTCCGGGAAGCGCCATTGCATCCTTTGCCACGATTCCGTATATTCTCTTGGACTTTTGGATGCCTCGGCATCCTCCTAGGGTGCCTTTTTTCTACTCCCTGCACCCTCTCTGCCCACCTTCATCATGGATCTCAAAAACGTTCGCAATATCGGAATCATCGCCCACATCGACGCCGGAAAGACGACGACCTCCGAGCGCATCCTCTTTTACACGGGCAAGAACTACAAAATTGGCGAAGTGCACGAGGGTGAGGCAACCATGGACTGGATGGAGCAGGAGCGCGAGCGCGGCATCACCATCACGGCTGCAGCCACGCAGTGTCACTGGAAGGCGAGTACGGTAGAGGGACAGGAGATCGACTGCGTCATCAACCTCATCGACACCCCGGGACACGTGGACTTCACGGCTGAAGTGGAGCGCAGTCTCCGCGTGCTCGACGGAGGGTGCGTGGTCTTCGATGGATCGCAGGGTGTGGAGCCCCAGAGCGAGACCGTGTGGCGCCAGGCGGACAAGTATCACGTTCCGCGACTCGCTTTCGTCAACAAGATGGACAAGACGGGAGGGGATTTCTACATGTCGCTCGCTTCCATCCACGATCGTCTGAGCAAGGATGCCGTCGCGATCCAGCTGCCGATCGGTGCGGAGTCCGATTTCACAGGCCTCATCGATCTCATCGAGAAGAAGGCCTACCGCTTCGAGGGAGCCCATGGCGAGAACCGCATCGAGATTCCGATCCCCGAAGACATGGTGCAGGACGTCAACGAGTACCGCGCTGTGCTCATGGAGAAGGTCGCAGAAGTCAACGATGACCTGATCGACGCATTCCTCGAAAACGGCGCCCTTACGGACGATCAGCTTCGCAAGGGTATCCGCGCGGCCACCGTGCAAAACAAGATCTACCCCGTGCTCTGCGGATCTTCGCTGAAAAACATCGGAGTGCAGAAGATGCTCGATGCCGTTGTGGCCTATCTGCCTTCGCCGCTCGACATCCCGCCGTCCAAGGGTATCAATCCTCATACGGATGCAGAAGAGCTCCGCAAGGCGGAGAATAGCGAGCCACTTTCCGCGATCGCCTTCAAGATCGCAACGGATCCCTTCGTCGGAAAGCTGACCTTCATTCGCGTGTACTCGGGCGTGCTCACGACGGGATCATTTGTCTACAACCCTCGCTCCGGCGCACGAGAGCGCATTGGTCGTATCGTCAGGCTCCACGCCAACCAGCGCCAGGAGATCGACAAGATCGAGGCTGGCGACATCGGAGCGGCGATCGGTCTTAAAGACACGCGCACGGGAGATACGCTCTGCTCGGAGGATAAGCCGATCCGCCTTGAGGCCATCACCTTCGCCGAGCCGGTCATCTCCATAGCCGTTGAGCCTAAGACCAAGGCCGACCAGGAGAAGATGGGTATCGCTCTGCAGAAGCTTTCGGAGGAGGATCCCACGTTCCGCGTGCATACGGACGACGAGACGAGCCAGACCATCATCTCGGGCATGGGAGAGCTCCACCTCGATATCATCGTCGATCGTATGAAGCGCGAGTTTAAGGTCGAGACAAACGTTGGTCAGCCGCAGGTTGCCTACCGTGAGACGATCCAGAAAACGCTCGAACATGAGGAGAAGTACGTCAAGCAGACCGGTGGTCGCGGACAGTTCGGTCACGTGGTCTTCCGCATCCTTCCTCAGGAGGCAGGCAAGGGGTACGAGTTCGACAACCAGGTGGTCGGTGGCCGCATCCCGCGCGAATTCATCAAGCCGTGTGATCAGGGGTTCCAGGAAGGCATGAGCCGTGGCATCCTCGCAGGGTACCCCGTCGTGGACGTCAAGGTGGAGCTTCTCGATGGTAGCTACCACGATGTCGACTCCTCGGAGTTCGCCTTCAAGGCTTGTGCAAGCATTGGCTTCCAGGAAGCTGCCAGGAAAGCCGATCCGGTTCTCCTCGAGCCGATCATGCGTGTGGAAGTCGTGACACCGGAAGAGTTCATGGGCGATGTCATGGGTGACCTCTCCAGCCGGCGCGGTCTCATCGAGAACACCGGCAACCGCGGTATGGCCAAGATCATCGAAGCCAAAGTGCCTCTGGCTGCCATGTTCGGCTACGCCACCGAGGTGCGCTCCATGACTCAGGGTCGCGCGAGCTACTCCATGGAGCCGAGTCACTACGACAAAGTGCCCCGAAACGTCGCCGAGGAGGTTATCGCGAAGCGGTCAGGTGTGAAGAAGCGCTGAGCTTTGGTGCCCACTTCGGAACGATGATTCCCTTTCCAGTCGCAAGGTTCTCCAGATACCGTCGGGTAGCGAGAATTCCCGTCTCCACTGAGTCTTTGGGGCGATCGGGATCGATGCCCATAAAGGCTACAAGCGCACGGAACATCCTGAGGCGTGCGGCAATGAGTCCTTCGAGTACATCGGGGAATGGGGTGTACTCCGCGAGAACTGCATTCTCGATCTCCGTGCAGCTGTGCCCTTCCACTCCTGCTAAGTTTCTACAACAGAGGATTTCATGCCTCAGGGTTGCTTCTTGTAACGAGGGCACAGAGAGGGCTTCTTCTGAGATGTAGAGATTCTGACCATCGGGCATTCCCGTAAAGTTGGGGACAGCTGAGTTTGCGCTTGGGTCCACGATGCCAACAGTGAACATCTCGTCCTGGTGATTTGGAAAAGAGAACCTGAAATCCTCAGTCCGAAGCAGATGATCTCGAATTGGCTTAGGGAGCTCTGAAGGCCGGAAGTGGTAGTGCTCCATCTTAACCATGATTTTCTGGTGCATGTCTGATATAGGCCACCAGCATGCCCTCGCGCGTGAAGGACTCGTATCCCACGCCAAGCTTGCCCATCAGGCTGCGGATGGTCTCCTCCCGATCTTCCCCATTATTGGGACCAGAAGCAGGCTCCGAGATCGGCATAGTGAGCCTCTGAGTTGACCCAGCAAGAAACACTGCCTCAATTTCGAGCATGCGGTCGACGATGTTGTCACGCAATTCCGGTATTACCTCAAAGAGGAGGTGGCACAGTTCAATCATGTCGCGCAGACGCTCCTCTACTACGTCATTGAGCTTTTCAGAAGCGTCAGGTGCCGGTTCTAGTTCCATACTATCCATGGAGGGTGATCATCCCCTTTGCTTTGCCTCTGTGCAATACTTTGGCCATGCATTCTGCCTTCATGCATCGGTGTCTCGAGCTTGCGAAGATGGGACATAGGCATACCGGCATCAACCCGATGGTCGGTGCGGTGCTCGTTGGTGGGGGAAACATCATTGCAGAAGCTTTCCATGAGCAGTTTGGAGGACCGCATGCGGAAGTCTTATTGATCAAAAAATTTGATCAAAAAGTACGTGAAGAGGATGTGCTCTATGTCAATCTCGAGCCGTGCTGTCATACGGAAAAAAAGACGCCTCCATGCACCGAGGCGATTATCGCAAGCGGCATTCGTACGGTGGTCTTTGGGATGCTCGATCCCAATCCTCTCGTTTCGGGGAAAGGCGTTGCCCGGTTGCGTACAGCCGGCATCACTGTCTTTGGTCCCGTGGAGCGTGCGCAGTGCGAGTGGCTCAATCGGGGATTTGTCTCTCTCATGACTCGGGGGCGCCCGTGGATTACCCTCAAGCGCGCCTGCACACTCTCCGGAGCTATCGCGCGGCCCGATGGCTCCATGCTCAAGATTACGGATAGCGAGCAGGACGCCTGGTCACATCGGCACCTGCGTGCGATGCACGATGCCATCCTCGTTGGCGTGGGCACTGTGGTGACCGATGATCCGATGCTGACGCAGAGAATGAAGAATGAAAAATTAGGCCCGCCTGCCGGACGGGCAGGGTTGAAGAATTATCAACCACTGCGCATCATTCTTGATCCGGATTTGCGGATTCCGTTGGCTGCGAAGATTGTGAGTGGGGAGATGGCGAAGGGGACGATGGTGGTGATGCATGATTTCAAGGAGTCCAGGCAGTCCGAAGATTCCGAGGAAAAGATACGGATCCTTCAGGAACGCGGTGTTCGCATTCTTGGTGTTCCGCTCGATGCAAAGAGGGAGTTTGATCTTCCGGTGCTCTTGCAAATTCTCACCACCCCCACGCAGGATTTCCATGGCATCACCAGCGTGCTCGTTGAAGGTGGACAGAGGACATGGGATGCTTTTTCTGCGGCAAGGCTCCTGGATGCTGATATCACCCTGATTGGCGCAGGGAAGTCAGATATGGCTTAAAATGGCTATTTATGATAAAATTCATTCATACAGAGCAAATGCTATGGAGCCCATCTTCTCCCTTCGGGATGTCCTGAGAGTGACCCTCTCCCTCAAGCTCATGAAGGATGGAGAGATCGCTGCATGGATGCAGCTCATCGATCAGCTCTCCGATGCGCATCTCCAGTCTCTGCACGAGTTGCTCGCCGCAGAGCATGCTGAGCTATCTGCAGCTCTCGGATCACTCGATGCGTACCTGGCCTACGTACGAGCAATGGAGAAGCGGCGGCAGGATTGGCTCTCTCAAGCCGGGCGCGAGGATCGGGGATTGTGCCATGCGATCGAAGGTATCCTCCAGAGCAAGCGACACTGGACGGGATCCCAGATTGATGCGGGATTTTCCCAAGATGAGACTGCCGCTGTTTTCCTCTCTTCGCTGGCGATCCGCGATCTCGACCATCTGCATACCGTCGTCGATCTCCACGATCAGGCAGGGGAGTACGATGACGAGGACGGCAAGATGACCGGCGCCCGCGAATCTCTCATCGCGGTCATTGTCGCTTTAGAGCAGCACACGTGGGATCGTGAGCGCGAAGAGGCTGTGGAACTTTCTGCAGGTTTGCCGACGGTCGAAGCCCTGCACTCCCTCTCTCCAAGTGAGGCGGCAAAGACTCTGGAGAACCTCGGGAGAACGATTCACCGCCGTCACGTGGAGTTGCGTCAATCAAATGCCCAGCGCAACAAGGAGCTCATCTTGAATTGGATCGAGAGCCCTCCCGCTTGGTTTAAGATACCCTGGGCAAACATCCGTTTGCACTTTGCCTCCGCCTGTCTCACGGTCAATGTGTCTGGCACCATCGCCGGTCTTGGCGCCGTCGCAGCACACTTGCTCCATCGGCACTTTGCCTCGTATATCGCGGCATTGAGCGAGGGGGTAGCTTAGAGGAACTTGGCGACGAAACGCTGCGCCCCTCGGTAGAGTTTTTGCATGATGCGGTGTCGAAGCGGCAGCAGGCGATGCTTCGCAAAGTTCCTCACAATCACCCCGTAGCTGCGTCCAGCCCTTCTCGCACGCTCGAGTGCGAGCGGCCGCGTATCGAGCACCAGACCAAATTCGCCCTTTTTCGGGGTGCAGCGGCCTTCGTAGATTCTCCCGATGATCGATGCCCCGTAGTAGCGTAGGGACTCATGGACATGGCTCGTGGTGAAGCGCATCAGACCCTTCCATGCAGCGTTGGGTGAGCCGCCCGTAAAGAGGAAGTATGCGGGCGTTCCCTTGAGCTTTCCCCGCGTGCGCGTCGCCTCGTCGAGGCAGAAAGCCCCCATGCGATCGATGACGTTTTTGAGGTGCGCCGGCACCGAGAAGTTCCAGACGGGCGATGCGATGACGATGCCGTCTGCCTCTTCAACGAGGGACTGCAATGCGCAGAAATCATCCTCCGATGGGCATTGCGGATGGTAGTATATGATCTTGAAGTGCTCAATCGAGAGCTCACGAAGGGCGAGTTTGGATATTGCGACGTCCGCACACTCAAGACGTATACCATCGAGGAATGCATCGCAGAGGAGCTCCGCGTTACTGGGGACATTCGTGCCTGCGACGAGCGCGAGGATGCGCACGTCCCAAGGATAATTCCGCCGCAATGCAACGTCGAGGAGAATTCGGATGACGGACGTGTAGAGGTACCCATCTACGACCGCGATGTGTCACGCGAATTTCCTTTGCGGAGCGCCGATACTGTGTCGCTGTACTAGCATTTGCTTTCGGCGCCGCGATGTGTTCCCTGCAGAGAATCTCCTTACGGACCGTCATTTTCGCAAAGCGTTTCATCGTCGATGTCTGAGGATGCGAGAAGTTGACGGGGGGCGCACTGGCACAATATCTTGTGGAGTCGTGGGGATCGAACCACAACATCTGGTGTTCTTAACATTTTCTCTCCTATGAATCCCGCCACCTCCTCTTCCGCTATTCCCCGGGTCCGTGACATTCCCCAAGAGAACGCGTCTGCGCGTCACGGGGCATTGACGATTGATCGGGTGTTCACGAGTGCCGGGAGGGATCCGCTTGAGGACGTGGTCTACGAAAAGCGCGTGAGCAGGATCAAAAACACGGACGGATCGGTGGTCTTTGAGATGGAGGGGGCCGAGGTACCCGCAGGCTGGTCGCAGGTTGCCACGGACATCGTCGTGAGCAAGTACTATCGCAAGGCGGGCGTGCCGCAGGTGGATGACGCTGGCAGTGTCATCCACGACGCTCAGGGCAATGTCGTGACGGGTCCCGAGCGTTCGGTGAAGCAGGTTGTGCGCCGTCTCGCCGGTTGCTGGCGTCACTGGGGTCAGCAGCATGGATACTTCGATACCACACAGGATGCCCAGGCGTTTGAAGACGAGCTTTCCTACATGCTCGTGCACCAGATGGCTGCGCCCAACAGCCCCCAATGGTTCAATACGGGTCTGCATTATGCCTACAACATCACGGGACCGGCACAAGGGCACTACTACTGCGAGCCGGCAACAGGAGAGGTGAAGCGGAGCACCGATGCCTATACCCACCCGCAGCCTCACGCCTGCTTCATCCAGTCTGTGGATGACGATATGGTCAATGAGGGGGGAATCATGGATCTGTGGGTTCGTGAGGCGCGCCTGTTTAAGTTCGGGTCGGGTACTGGTACCAACTTCAGCAATCTCCGCGGTGACGGGGAGCCCCTCTCGGGTGGAGGCCGGAGCTCGGGCCTCATGAGCTTCCTCAAGATCGGCGACCGCGCGGCCGCCGCGATCAAGTCTGGCGGGACTACACGCAGAGCGGCAAAGATGGTCTGTCTGGATCTCGATCACCCCGATATCGAGACATTCATTGATTGGAAGGTGAATGAGGAGAAGAAAGTGGCGGCGCTTGCCGAGGCTGGTTACGACACGGATTTCAATGGCGAGGCCTACCAGACCGTTTCTGGCCAGAACTCCAATAACTCCGTTCGTGTACCCCATGCCTTCTTCGAGGCTGTGGAGTGCGACAGCTCTTGGGATCTGGTCTGGCGCACCGAGCGCAAGAAGGCGATTGCCGAAGGCAGGACAGCGAAGCCCTGCAAGACTCTCAAGGCTCGCGATCTCTGGGACAAGATCGGCTACGCCGCGTGGGCGTGCGCGGATCCCGGTGTGCAGTACGACACCACAATCAATGATTGGCACACGTGCCCGGTCGGAGGGCGGATCAATGCAAGTAATCCCTGCAGCGAGTATATGTTTCTCGACAACACCGCCTGCAATCTCGCATCCCTGAACCTTCTGAAGTTCGTCGACGAATCCCGCGGATGCATCGACACCGTAAAGTATCGGCACGCCGCGCGCCTCTGGACCATCGTTCTCGAGATTTCCGTCCTCATGGCGCAGTTTCCGAGTCGAGAGATTGCGGACTTAAGCTACAAGTACCGCACCCTCGGCCTTGGCTACGCCAACCTCGGCGCGATGCTCATGCGCATGGGCATTCCCTACGATTCCCCAAAGGCGCGTTCGATCTGTGCAGCGCTCACCGCGATCCTCACAGGAGAGTCCTACGCCGCATCCGCAGAGATGGCCAAGGCGCTAGGCGCATTTCCGGAGTACAGCGCCAATGCCGAACACATGCTCAGAGTCATTCGCAATCACCGTCGTGCTGCGTACGATGCCCCTGCACGCGAGTACGAAGGCCTGCACGTGACTCCTGTCGGCATCGATCAAGGTGTGTGTCCGCCGGATCTCCTTGAGGCCTCCAAGGAGTGTTGGGACAGGGCGATCTCCATGGGCGAGAAGCATGGGTATCGTAATGCACAGACGACCGTCATCGCCCCAACGGGAACGATCGGTCTTCTCATGGATTGTGATACAACCGGAGTCGAGCCGGATTTCGCATTGGTGAAGTTTAAAAAGCTCGCTGGCGGAGGCTACATGAAGATCGCCAACCAGTCGGTGAAGCCCGCGCTCCACGCGCTGCATTACAGCGACCGTGAAGTGCGGGAGATCATGCAGTACGTCATGGGTAGTCTCACACTCGAGGGCGCCCCGCACATCAACCGCCAAACACTGCGAAAGAAGGGTTTCGAGGACGCGGACATCGCCAAGATCGAGAAGAACCTGCCCCAAGTCTTCGAGATCGGATTTGCCTTCAATCGCTGGGTGCTTGGGGAGGACACCATGAAGGGTCTCGGCTTCTCGGAAACCCAAATGCAGGACTTCCACTTCGCTGTTCTGCCGGCGCTGGGGTTCACCCAGCAGCAGATCGACGAGGCCAACCTGTGGATCTGTGGGCACATGACGGTCGAGGGGGCTCCTCACCTCAAGCCTGAGCATCTGCCGGTTTTCGACTGTGCTAACAAGTGCGGCAAGATTGGGGAGCGCTATATCGCTGCCGAGGGGCACATTCGCATGATGGCGGCTTCGCAGCCCTTCATTTCCGGTGCGATCTCTAAGACCATCAACCTGCCGAGCGATGCGACTGTGGAGGACATCAAAGACGCGTACTTCCTCAGCTGGAAGCTCGGCCTGAAGGCCAACGCGCTGTATCGCGATGGCTGCAAGATGAGCCAGGCGCTCAGTAACAAGTCTGATACGAAGGCGAAAGACGAAAAAGACGAAAAGGATGTCAAGGAAGTCATCGTCGAAAAGATCGTCATTCAAGAAGTGCCTCGACGCAGGAAGCTTCCCGATGAAAGGCTCAGTCTCACGCACAAGTTCTCCGTTGCGGGCCACGAAGGCTACATCCACGTGGGTCTCTACGAGGACGGCGCTCCGGGGGAGATTTTCATCAAGATGAGCAAGGAAGGGTCCACCCTCTCGGGCGTCATGGACACGCTCGCACTCAGCCTCTCCATGAACCTGCAGTACGGAGTCCCGCTTGAAGTGCTCTGCGAGAAGCTCGTGGGGGCGAAGTTCGATCCAGCGGGCATGACCATGAACAAAGAGATCCCGATGGTCCGGAGTCTCATGGACTACATGGGGCGCTGGATGGCCCTCAAGTTCCTGCCAAAAGACAAGGCTAAGCGCTTCCACAACGCAGATCTCGTCGACATGGCGTATGAAACTGGAACGAAGAGCAAAGAAGCCTTTGCCATGCGACTCCCGGTTGTGGATGAAGGTGCTTCATCTGTTCGGCTGCCGTTTGATGCAGAGAAGGGAGTAGCGTGCAGCGAGCAGTTAGCAGCGAAGGTTCAGGAAAAGACAGCCGTGGAGACGGAGAAAGCCGTCGCCGATGTGGCCATTGCCCCGACGAAGATCGCCCTTGCCAAGCAGCAGGGGTTCACCGGATCAATGTGCTCGGGCTGCGGGAGTTTCAAGATGAAGCGCAATGGTTCGTGTGAGGTCTGTCTCGACTGCGGGGCGACGAGTGGGTGTAGTTAACAGTAGCAGGTAGGAGTAGTATTTACTCCCTTCTACTTGCTACTTTCTACCTTTGTCCGATTCCTTCCTCGACCATCTCCCGAGTCACGAACGCGAAAAGATCCGTAAGCGAATTCGCAGTCCCGAGGAATACGAGCGCTTGCGTGACAAAGTCAAAGGGCCGGAGGATCTGGAGCGCGAGATGAAAAAATCCGAGCAGATGGCGGAGGTGAAGTTTCGTATGGAGACGGAACCGGAGTTTACAGAACGCCTGCACCATCGCATAATGGAAGATCTCGACCAGAGGGGATTGCAAGCGGTTTTGGAAGGGGATATCTCCGGAGATGCCACACGAGCATTGGAGAATGGCAATTTTACGGTAAACGTTGAAGCACATCCTCAAACGCAGGAAGATGCACTGGTCGTGATTCCGGAAGGCAATGTACAGGATCGGATGCCGGTGAAGCCCTCACAATCCGAACACTACATTCAATCATTATTGTCCGTGTAGAGACGTAGCGTTGGTACGTCTCCGTCATGACAATTTATCCCAGCAGCGCTGGGAGAAAGCTGCATCTATATGCGTGTGGCATCGATTGGATGTGAACATTCTCCTTTCTTTTGTCTACCCGACAAAAGAAAGGAGGAAAGAAAAGCGCACCGCCGCCAAAGCCCCTCCACTTGGCTCTGTATCTCGCCGAAAATGCCACCAAGGCTTCGGCATTTGCGTCTCGATGACGTAGCAGAGCCTCCCCCTTCACCCCTGCCTGCCGGCAGGCAGGCCCCGTGGCGGCGGATCCCTCCGCCTATGCAAAAATACAATGGAGCAAGGTGAGATCCCTCGAAAGTCACACCGAAATGAACAACAAGCCGAACATACTGATGAGAAGCAGCACGCGCATGAGAACGCAATCCTATGTTATCGAGAAGTTCATTCGCAAGTGTTCATAGACAATTAGCCCTTGCAGGAGCGCTGGAATGTGAACAAAATTTTATTTCATCCTTAAGGATTCTTCGCAAAGAATTTCTTCACCTGTCTCTCTGCAAAGCCAATAACGTCGTCATCGGGAGCAGTGCGGTTACGCATTTCTTTGCTGCACTTCAGACACTGGTGGACGATCATCCACCCTTTCTTGGGGTGCTGGTCTATGCGGAGAGGTTCCATAAGACCAAGGCACGTGGAATTCCGGTCCCCTGGACCCACTTCGTCGACATGTTTCGAGAAGAGGCACAGCGGACAGTGGTTGCGGTAGGAGCCGTTGTCCAATTCCTGCACGGCCGCTTTGCAGTGCTCACACGTAAACGGTTCCTGGCGGGCGATGAAGGTCATGGCTCAGTTGGCGAACCGGAAATGCATCACATCGCCATCCTGGACGATGTAGGTTTTTCCCTCCGCGCGCATCTTGCCAGCATTTTTGGCTCCCAGCTCACCTTCATATTGAACAAAATCTTTATACGATATGGTCTCAGCGCGGATGAATCCCTTCTCGAAGTCGCTATGGATCACCCCCGCTGCTTCAGGCGCAGTCATTCCCTTGGTGATCGTCCACGCGCGCACCTCTTTGGGGCCTGCCGTGAAGTAGGTGATGTAGCCAAGAGCGTCGTAGGCGGCGGCGATGAGGCGGTCGAGACCCGAAGAGGTTACGCCAAGCGAGCTGAGGTACTCCCGAGCCTCCTCGGGGCCGAGATCGCTGAGATCCTCCTCGATTTTGGCGGAGATCACCACGAGAGGGGTAGCGGCGCTGAGGCCGAGCTTGCCTTTCCAAGTATCGTGCTCTGCATCGCTAAGCTCTGACTCTGCGACGTTGACGCCGTAGACCATAGGCTTTCCGGTGAGCAGCTGAAAGCTCTTCAGCTGGATCCTTTCTTCATCGCTGAGCTCCATTGCCGAAGCGAGAATGCCTTTCTCCAGTCCTTGCTTGATTGTTTCCAGAAGAGCCAGCGAAAGTTTTGCGTCCTTGTTTCCTGTGCGCGCAGGTCCCTGCTCTTTATCGATCCTCTTGATTACCGTTTGAAGGTCAGACAATGCGAGCTCGGCTTCGATGATCTCGCGGTCGCGCTTCGGGTCCACCGATCCCTCGACGTGGATGACGTCGCCTCCTTCAAAACCGCGTACCAGATGACAGATGGCGTTCACTTCGCGGATATGACTGAGAAAAGCATTGCCGAGTCCTTCTCCTGTACTTGCGCCTTTCACGAGTCCCGCGATGTCGACGAATTCCACGGCGGCGGGGATCACCTTTTCGGGTTTGACCATTTCGGCGAGCACTTTTAGTCGTTCATCGGGAACTTCGACAATGCCGATATTGGGTTCAATCGTGCAGAAAGGGTAGTTGGCCGCTTGCGCCGCCTTTGTACGCGTGAGCGCATTGAAAAGCGTTGATTTGCCGACGTTGGGTAATCCTACTATACCAATCGTTAAAGCCATGATGATAGGGAGGTGTGGAAGGCCGACTTGCCCCTCCGTAGTCCCGCTACTGTGGGACGAAGGGAGACAATTCCAATCTGGAATGCCATGCCGGGGTACTGTAAGAGAACACCATCCTTATTTCCAGCAATAATGCAAACCATTGGCCAATACGAAGAATTTGACATAAAAACAATAAATACTTAAAATAGCATTCCATGCTTTCTCGCAGAGCTCTTGCATTCGCGGCCATTCTCGCGATGTTGCCGACTGCCATCAGTGCGCAGGCTGCAACGTTTTTGGATGTCCAGGCTACCCCCTACGCCACGGTCTACGCGTACCTCTCGAAGGAAGGCATCGTGTCGGGGTATGCAGACGGCTCCGGTCGACCCTATGCCAGCATCAACCGGGCAGAGCTCCTCAAGGTGATCCTCAGCATGCGCAGCGAAGATAGGTCCCTCGTCAAACGTCTTCGTATCGCTATGCCTCCGCTGCCCCTCTTCTCCGATGTCGACCAGAAGAGCTGGTACGCGCCGTATGTCGAGGCTGCCTTCGAGCGCAAGATCATCACGGGGTACCCCGACGGCACGTTCCGCCCGGCAAACCCGGTGACAGTCGAAGAGGCAGTCACCATGCTTTTGAGAGCCTATGGAGAGAAGGCCCAGGGGGCGAGTGCAACACTCTCTCCCTCGATCGAAAACCGTGACAACCAGTGGTTCACCCCGTACGTGAACGCTTCCATAGAAAAAAATATTGTGATGCATGCAGCGCGCCTTAGGCTCGGCACTCCCATCACCCGCGGTGCATTTTTCGCCATGGCGTACCGCATGCACGACCTCACAGCAAAACGCCAGACAGCATTCTCAGGACCAGAGACTTCCCCACCTCCCGCGATTGTTGCATCACGCCCGCAGATTGCCGTTGCTGCTGTACAGACTCTGCAATACGCATCGCAGAAGTACTTCGCCATCTCCATGCCGAGTATCGGCATCAGCGATCTCGCCGTCATCCATCCCTCGGATCCTTTCACGAGTCAGGGCGTGCTGGAGCCTCTGCAAAACGGGGTCGGCCATCTCTTCAGCTTCCCGGGGGGTGGGGGCAAGGTCCTCATTTATGGGCATAGCTCGGGGTATCCTTGGGACAAGTCGCAGTACACGAAGATCTTTCGTAGGATCAACGAGCTGAAGACCGGTGAAAAGGTCTACGTGACTTACGACGGGAAGCTCCATATGTACGAGGTCACCCACGGAGAGTCCGTGCCAGCCGGAGATACCTCGCGCTACAATGACGACGGTAAAGGCGAGGAGCTCATTCTTTACACCTGCTGGCCGCCCGATAGCATCTCTGAGCGCTACCTCGTACATGCGGTTCCGGTACAGAAAATTGCTTTGCGGTGATAGGACGTATCTACCATTGGATTTCCAGGAGAGACGCGACGCCGTCGCGTCTCTACCGATGCATAGTGGATTTTTAGGTGTACGTATGTACAGCTGACAGAGAGTGTCCAGGTATTGATGATAAGGGGATGAGGCTCTTCCGTAAGACGGACCGTATTCCATCGGCGCGGTTATGTGGCAAAGATTATGCGGAGGCCGGAATGTACCTCGTCACGGTGTGTACCAGGGGACTAAAGCATTGGTTTGGGGAAGTGCAGGAGGAAAGGATGGTGTTGAATGCTGTTGGAAAGATGGTGGAGGGCGAGATACAAAGGACATCATTGTTGCGGGGTAATGTTTTGGTTGATGTGTGGGTTGTCATGCCAAACCATGTCCATATGATTATGGAAATCTTGCCGGTCATTGAAACGGATACTGTAGAGACGTGCCGGCGGCACGTCTCTGCGGATAACCCACCAGATCTTCGTATTCCATCTATCCAATCCTCCTCAAAATCTCCCTGCTCACGAAATCCCTTTGCCTACCATAGGTCAGGCGACTCAATTGCTTGAATGCCTCGGCAGCTTGCGCGTCTTTTGGGTAGGTCGTCTCTGTCCAGGGGCGGGGGACATCGATGCTGAACGGGCGGCTGGGTTGTCCATCGACTGAAAGCTTCATGGCGCCCTTGAAGGCATCCATGTTGACGAGGTCTTGCTCGGAGAACACTGGCGCCATTTCTTTGGCGCAAACTTCCGCGTCCTGGGGACCGATCTTGTAAAACATCATGGTGCCGACGTTTCCGAAAATCGCGCCCTTGAGACTCACGGCGCCCGCGAGTTTGCTTTCCTTCTCGAGCTGGTCGAGGTACTGGTGCGCGAGGATGAGACCGAGTCGGTACTTTCGAGCCTCGGAGAGGATGGATTCGATCGACGGCGTCACGAAGTTCTGGAATTCGTCGATGTAGAGGAAGTAGTCGCGGCGCGCTGCGCTCTCCATGCGCTGTCGGCGCATGGCGGCAACCTGAATCTTATTGACGACGATCATACCGAGGAGCTGTGAGTTGATGTCTCCAACAAGACCTTTGCTGAGATTCATGAGCAAGATCTTTCCCGTATTCATGCAGTCGGCGATATCGAACGCACTCTTGGTTTGTCCCACGATGTTGCGGATCAGGGTGTTGGTGTAGAACTGACCGAACTTCGCGGCGAAGTAGGGGATCATTTCCTGCTTCTCACGCTGTCCCGTCATGGCCATCTGCTTTTCCCAGAACGAGCGCACGATGGGATTTTTCACCTTGCTCACTTTGTACTTCTGCCAATCGTCATCGGTGAAGAGCTTGACGAGATCCGTGATGGCACCGCCTTCCTCTTCGTCTTCCATGAGCGTGAGGCACCCGTTTCTAAAGTAGTCTTGGATGCGCGGGCCGAAGATCTCCTCGCCGAACATCTTCACCATCATGTTCATGGCGTCGAGAGCGATGAGGTCGCGTTCCTCCGGCGTTTTTCCCTCAAGGAGGTTTAAGCCCATCGGCCGTTCCATGTCCGCCGGGTTGAAGTAGATCACGTCGTTGGCGCGCTCTCTTGGGATGTAGGGCATCACATCTTCGATAAGCGATCCGTGCGGGTCGACGATGCATACGCCTTTGCCATTGTGAAAATCTTGGCGCGCCATTAGCTGGATGATCGATGACTTTCCCGTACCGGTTTGACCGATGATGTAGAAGTGCCGGAAGCGATCCTCGTTTTTCATATGAATCTTTCGCTTCTCGCCGCGGTAGACGTTCATGCCGAGGAAGAGACCTTCGTCTTGCGGTATGCCTTTTGGTGCGGCAGCCAGCTTGTAGTTCTGCCACTTGATCGTTTCCACTTTGTTGTACTTGATATTTGGGAAGTGCCACAAGCTGGAGAGCTCACCGGTACCCAGGAGCATCTTAGGGCTGGTGAGCATGGCGGAGAGTGTGCGACGAGGGGTGCGGCGGACGAAGCGCGCGATGATCTGCCGTCGGTTTGGTATGCGCATGGTGCGAAATCCATTGCCTTGCATTTGGGTGAATTGCCCGAAGGAAGCCGTGATTCCGTCGAGAAGCTGGTGCGCGCGCGTAGAGTTTTCCGCGGATGTCAGAATCCGGATGACGGCAACGAAACCCGGGTTTCCCGCTTTTTCGTCGATGGATTTGCTGTACTCCTCCACCATCTGCGAAACGCGCTCGCCTGTCGCATGCTCCTTCTCGAGTTCCTCCGATTTGCTTCCGGTGAACATTTCGAGAATGGCGGCGATCCATGTGAGGGGATTGATGAGTGATCCTCCGCCGCCCTTCTTCGGATTGATGATGCGTTGCGCTTCCCTCTGCAGCTTCTTTTGCCATCCTGTTTTCACAGGACGCAGAACGATCTGTACGGCAGCCCCCTCGTCGACCTTGAATTTTGAGAAGGCGTTGGTGATCGTATTGAGCGGGTCACTTTTAAGCTGCTGGTAGGTTTTGATGGAGGAGGAAAAGCGCTGATTCGCGATCAGCTGCTGCGCCGCGACGACGGACGCGTCGGTGAAAATGTTGTAGTCCTCGACCGTGTCGATGATGGCATCCGGGTAAAACGATGTAATCTGCTTTTCGACCAGGTGCACGATGCGCCGCGGTACGACGACGTAGAAGAGGATTTCCCCTGCGAGCGCGGCGTACTCCAATGCGAAAAATTCCTGTCCTCGCCACAGACTGGAGATCTTGGTGCTGCAAATGCTGCTGAGGGATTGAAAGAGGTGGTCCATGACGCCGATGACCTCGCGGAAATCCCTCCCGGAGGAAAACTGCTCAGACTCAAGTTCCTTGTCCTCCTTGCTTTCCTTCTTCGGCATCACCACCTGAAGAAAAACGAGTTCGCGCTCCCTGCGTCGATCGGCGATCGCACGTAGCCACAGCACCCCTATGGCACTGCACGCGCCGATACCGAGCACTGCCGTCAGAGCGAGGAGGAGGTTCTCCATGGGCGTATCGTACCATTATACCAGAAAACAGGCTTCACTGCCCGTCCATCTGGAGCCGATCTGCGGAGATCAACGAGCGATTTCCGATGCTTCCGGGGCCGAACCGCGATACGGTATGCGGGTGTTTCTGCGCAAGCTGCTCTCCTACCGCGGCCGACGTTCCATCCTTCGCAGTGCGGGCGCCTATATCCGACGCCGCCACACACGGGTCAAATCCATCCATGGCATGAGGATTTTCTACGGATTGCGGATGATGCTTCTCACCCATGCGCGTCCGCAGTTCGGATCCGTCGCGCGCAGGCGCGAGGCGTGCTTCTACGTGGATGGCGAACGGGCGTTTGCGCGCATCGAACAACTCTTGCGATCGGCGCGCCATACGATCGCTATCCACATGTTCATTTGGGTCGACGACGTGACGGGAAGAGCAATCGCCGAGCGCCTCGTCGAGGCCGCGGATCGCGGCGTGCATGTGCGTATCACCAAGGACACTGCTGGAGATCTTTTTGAGCTCGACAGGGACTTTGTGACGACGAAGAGCGAAGTCCGCGGTATTTGGCGGCGATTTTGGGCACACCCTCGCATTACGGTAGATACCGCACCAGAGCGTAATCATGCCAAAGTCTTTATCGTTGATGACGAGACTATACTCATTGGGGGCATGAATATTGCCGATGTATACCGCTACCGGTGGCACGATTTTCTCGTGGAACTTCGCGGAAGGAGATTCATCGAAGAATATCTTTCCGGATCTCGACATAGTGCATCGAGTGATCGCGTGCGTCTCGTTGTGAACGGTCCCCATGGGCATGCCATTCGCACAGTTCTTTCGGAGCTTTTGCGATCGGCAAAGCGCGAGTTGATTCTAGAACAGGCATATCTTTCCGATTCTTCGGTTCTCCGACAGCTCTGCGACGCGAGCAAACGTGGTGTGCATGTCCGCATCATTCTGCCGGGCGAATCGGATCTGTTTCAGAATGCCAACGCCATTTCCATTGCGGAGCTCCTGAAACATGGCGACCCGGAACGCATCCAGATCTTTCGTTATCCTGTCATGCTTCATGGAAAGCTGATCCTCGTCGACCGCGAGCGGGCGTTTATCGGATCGGCAAATCTGATGACTACTTCTATCGATGGTATGGGAGAGGTGAATGTACTGCTTTCCGGTAGGCATACTCGAGTTCTTCGCAGTGTCCGTGAAACCGTTCGCGAAGACTTGCTCCACAGCACCCCAATTCTCAGTGCCCCGCGTTTGCGTTGGCTGACGCGCATACTCGCTTCCGTGGGCCTTTAGGCACAAGCGACTATTGCAAAAATTCGGAAAATAGCGTATAATGTATATTAATGGACAAGTTCAATATCGTCATCGCGGAAGATGACGCCGTCCTTCGGGAGGTCTACCAGAAGAAGTTCACGCTTTCAGGCTACGACATTCGCATTGCCCAAAACGGCGAGGAGGCTGTAGCCCTCATCACGCAGAAAGCCCCCGATTTTGCGATCCTCGACGTGCACATGCCGGTGCTCGACGGATTCGGTGTACTCAGGAAGTTTCCGCGCGCCAGCCGTTCCTTTCCGGTGATCATGCTTACGAACTATGACGAAGAGAGTAATAAGAAGCTCGGTAACGAGCTTGGTGCAGACGATTACTTCGTGAAGAGTGAAATGACCATCAAGTCACTCCTCACTATGGTCGAGACGCTTCTCAAGGCCAAAAGGATGTGGAGCACGTAAGGTGCTAGACTGCCCTGTATAGATGCCATAGGTATCCTGATGCCGAGGATGCCTTGGTGCTCAGACAGGTCTATCTGAAGAAGTTTGCTGTCGCTGGCCTTCCTGTGCGTGCGGTGTGCAATGATGAGGAGGCAGTGGCTGCTATCCGTGCGCACCCCGCCGCAGAACTGATTCTGGATTTCCAGATTCCCATGATGGACGGTTTTCAGGTGTTAAAGCAGTTTCCCAAGGAGAGCCGTACGTTTAGCGTCATCGCGCTGAAAAGCTTCAGTGACACACACCACGGCGCGCGAGGAAGCTCTTGGCGTCGACGCATACCTGGTCAAGCGAGAGAAGACGATAAAGCAGCTCCTCGCGAAAGTGCAGGATCTGCTCGACTGATCTTCGGACGATCACTTACCCGCGGAGGCTCGTAGGTAGGATTGGAGGACAGCCTTACCCAGAAAGGTCTGGACGGTCTTTCCCGGATCTTTGACAAAGGGCTGTGTGAGCAACGCATTTTCTTCCCGAAACTTCTTCTCCTTGCCCATCAGGATCTTGTCCCAGATGGCTTCAGGCTTGCCCTCCTTCTTCAGTTGCTCGCGCCAGATCTCGCGCTCTTTCTCCAGCGTGGACGTGTCCACATCTTCCGGTCGAACGTAGAGGGGATTGAGGGCTGCGCCGTGCATTGCGACGTCACGAGCCATCACCTCTGTTCCGCCCTCGAGCCCGACGACCACGCCGATTTTGCTGTTGCTGTGGACATAGACGCCCACGACCGGAGCCTCAACGAGACTGAGTTCTCCGAGTGAAATGTTCTCCCCGAGCTTCTGCACTGCCGCCGGGATCTGTTCGTCCGCAACACTCTGCGCAGCGTCCTTGCCGTCGGAGAGCAGCGCCACGGCGATCGCTTTGCCGACGCTCTGGAAGTTGCTGTCACGGGCAACGAAGTCCGTTTCGCATTTCAGGACGACTGAGGCAGCCCTGTTGCCAGACTGCTCGATGAAGACGAGGCCTTCCTGCTGGTCGCGTCCGGCTTTCTTCGCAGCCGTCGCGATGCCCCGCTTGCGCAGGATTTCGATGGCTTTCTCTTCGTTGCCTTGCGCTTCCTCGAGGGCTTTCTTGCACTCGTTGATCGATACTCCCGTGCGGGAGCGAAGCTGCATGACTGCGGTTGCGGAGATGGTCATAATGGATGATGGAAAGTGAAACATTATTCTTTCGATACTTCCTTTTTCTTGCTATCGGCAAGGGCATTGCGGATCGTGTCGAGCACGATGAGGACCGCTTTCACCGCATCGTCGTTGCTGGGGATGCAGAGCGTGAAGTCGGAAGGATCAGCGTTGCTGTCGCATATTCCGTAGAGCGGAATCCCAAGTTTCTTGGCCTCGCGCACGGCGACGATATCGCGCACGGCATCGACGATGACCACGGCGTCGGGAAGCTGCGTCATCTGCGCCACCCCTGAGAGGGCCGCATCGAGCTTGGCGAGTTTCTTGCGGAGCTGCATCTGCTCCTTTTTCGTGTACTTCTCGACTTCACCGGTTTGGAAGGAGCGCTGCAGGTCGAGGTAGTACTTGAGTCTGCGTTTCATGTTGCCCCAGTTGGTGAGAAGTCCCGGGATCCACTTCTTGGTCACTGTCGGCTGCTTCAGCACTTGGCCGAGCTCCTCAATCAACGGAATCGTTTGCTGCTTCGTGGAGACCAAGAGCAGCGTCTTTCCTTCAGCCTGGAGCTTCTGGAGAGCCGCACAGACTTGCTCGAGGTGCGAGCGCGTCTGGGTTAGGTCAAACACGTGGATTCCGCGGTGCACGCCGTAGAGGTAGGGCGCCATCTTCGGGTTCCACTTCTCCTTGCGGTGACCGATGTGGCACGCGGCAGCGAGAAGCTCTTTTTCAGTGGGAACAGCGACGGGGGACATGGGGGAGTGGGAGAAAAGCTTGCGGGGTTTGCGGAGGTTATCAGGCTGGACGCTCTGGAAGCGCTGCGTGTCCATGCGATGATAGTGTCCTTGGGTTCTTGATCTATCGCGTCATTTCGCCTGAGTGCGGAGGATTCCTTCTCAACCTCGGGTGTCATCCCGAGCGTAGTCGAGGGACAGGACCGCAGCGATCAGCGATAGTGCAGGGGAGTTATACAGGATGGTGCGTGCGATTGGCAATGTGCACCGAGACATTCTTCCGGGTTTCTGGGGTTTCGGGGGTTTGTGGGCTTTATAGGGTGCCTAAGTCATTACACCGATAGCGAGGAACTCCATGAACTTCACAAACCCAACAAACCCTTTCACCTCCTCCACGTCTCCGCAATCTTCTCCCGCAATTTCCCGATATCCACACGTTCTTGCTTGAGGGTATCGCGGTCGCGGATCGTCACCGTATCCATCTCCCCCTGTGCCGCGTCCTCTCCGAGCGTGCCAAAATCCACGGTGACGCAGAGCGGCGTGCCGATTTCGTCTTGCCGTCTGTAGCGCTTGCCGATACTCCCCGTGACGTCGAAGTCCACGACGAGGTTGGTTTCCTGTATAATTTTTTTGTACAACTCTTGTGCCTTTGCAATGAGGGCTTCTTTCTTGCTGAGTGGGAGAATAGCGAGGTCGATCGGCGCAACTCTGCGGTCGAACTTCATGACGGTTCGTGTATCGTCGCTCACAGATTCCTCCGTGTATGCATCGAGCATTACAGCGAGTGCAATGCGATCGGAACCGAAGGATGGTTCCATGACGTGAGGGAGAATTTTGTTTGTCGGATCATCGGGATCCGTATAGTGCAGATCTTCGCCGGAGACCTTCTCGTGCTGTGCGAGATCGAAGTCGGTGCGGTAGGCCGCCGCGGCACAGAGCTCCCCCCAGCCCCACGGAAATTTGTACTCGATATCCGTGGTCCCCTTGGAGTAGTGCGACAGTTCATCGGATTCGTGATCACGGAAGCGCAGGTTATCAGCCTTGATTCCAAGGGTATCGACAAGGAACGACCAGCTTGCATTTTTCCAGTCATCAAAGACCTCCGTCCAGTCTTTTTTCTGCGGATCAAAGAAGTATTCAATCTCCATCTGCTCGAATTCACGGGTGCGGAAGGTGAAGTTTCCCGGTGTGATTTCATTGCGAAATGCCTTGCCGACCTGAGCGATGCCGAACGGAAGCCTCAGGCGCATCGTCTGTGCGATATTTTTGAAGTTCACGAAGATGCCTTGCGCCGTTTCCGGTCGAAGATAGATATCCTGGCCTTCCCCTTCAATGACGCCTTGCTGCGTCTTGAACATCAGGTTGAACTTCTTTGCGGGCGTCCAATCGAGATTTCCGCAGTGCGGACAGTGTATCTTTTCGGCCATTAGCATTGGTTGTACCTGATCAAGCTTTAAGACGGCGGCGGCCTCAACGCCGAGCTTTTCTTCGAGGAGCTTGTCTCCGCGATACCGCTGTTTGCATTTCTTGCAGTCGATCAGCGGATCATTGAAATTGCTGACGTGTCCGGATGCTTCCCACGTTTTCGGGTTCATCAGAATCGCAGCGTCTTGCCCGACCATATCGGATCTGCGGTGCACAAAGTTCTTCCACCACAGCTGCTTGATGCGGTTTTTGAGTTCGACGCCCAGCGGCCCGTAGTCCCACGTATTGGCGAGCCCTCCGTAGATCTCGGATCCCGGGAAGATGAATCCACGACGTTTGCAGAGGGAGACGACTTGATCGAGGGAAGTGGCGGGCATGTGCAAATAGTAAATTGAAAATGGACAATTGAGAATTGAGAATTACGGAGAGGCCACAATGGAATATTGCGCAGGGAATCCTCTATTTAATAAAAGAATAAAATATGTTAGAATATTAATAAGAAATGAAAAATATACACATCGGATTCCTCGGGGTGATGATGCTGGCGCTCGCGCCAGATGCTGTGTGCGCGCAGGAGGTGGGGGCAGCGAGCGCTTCGACGCATTGGGGGGTTTTCCTCTTCGGGGTGATGAGCATCGCCCTTGCCGGACTCTTCCTCACAAAAGTCTGGCTCGGTGTCATCTCTGTGCATTGGATCGAATTCCACGGTCAGGAACGCAAGACTCAGGGTGATCCGCCCTTTTCCGCCGTGCTATTCACGGTCCTCTCCACCCTGGCAATCATCGCTTTTGTGGCGCATGGTGGCGGAGCTATCGCGCCGTTTACCGGAGAAGGAGGCATGCTCCGCGCGCTCATCTTTTTTGGAATTGCAGGACTCGCAATCGGCATCGCTGAGTGGAGGTGGCGCCCGGTGCGCGAGTACGCGTTTGCGTTTGGCCTCGGCTCACTTCTCACGTTTGCCATCCTCGGATTTTCCCGCACGGTCTTTGCAGGCCAAGCCGGCAAAGACCCCTTTGCTGTGGCCCTTGGTATCGTCTGCGTGTGCGCCCTGTGGCGTATGCTCTTCGGGCCCTGGACCGCGCACATCAAAGTCACGGTGCTTGGGACCTTCATTGGTCTCATGACCCTGCACATGCTGTGGCCTGAGGAGCCCCAGCAGCTCAAGGCGCACTTGCTTGCGATCCTCATAGCCCTCATTCCCGCGGGTATATGGTGCGCACTCTTTTTACAGGAGCATAAGCAGAAGAAGAGCACAGTGCTCTTGATGTTCTTCGCGGGCATGCTTTCCACGGTACCCATTCTTTTTTATGACGCTGTGGTCCGCAGCGGAGCGAAGCTCCAGTTCTTCCTCTTTACCATTACGCCGGAGAGCTTTTCTCTCAGCAGCTCCGTGTTCGTGACGGGAAGTCTTTCCCCCATGCCCGATATTCGTACCACGCTCCTCTCGACCCTCATTACCTTCATGATCGTCGGTCTCATGGAGGAGGCGAGCAAGATGTGGGTGGTAAGCCGCAGTGCCAGAGTGGTGGTGAGCAGCATTGACGACGTGCTTCAACTTTCCGTAATTGTCGCGATCGGCTTTGCGTTCGCCGAGAACATTCTCAATCCCACCTACTTTCTTGCCTTCCTGCAGCAGTATCTGCTGACCCCCTCATCGCCGGCGTGGGGGGACTTCCTCGGGAATGTCGTCGGCCGATCGATTCTCACGAGCATGGTGCATATCCTCTCGACTGGCGTGTTGGGGTACTTCCTCGGACTTGCGATCTTTGCCGGTCCTGTCGTGAGCGACGTAGAACGCGATGGCCGGGAGTATCTCGTCGCCTTCGCGCTCTCGCGGGTGCTCCGCCTCTCGGAAAAAGCGGTTTTCCGCGGCCAGATGCTAGTCACCGGTCTCGTCTTGGCGACGGTGCTTCATGGACTCTTCAACTTCACCGTGACGCTCCCAGACCTCCTTCCCAGTCACCCGCGCACGCTCGGTGACCTGCTCTCTGCGTCCGAGGGATCGTTCCTGCACTCCATCTCCTTCCTCCTGATTCCTTCCCTCTTCTATTTAGTCGGAGGATTCTGGGTGCTCACGTCGCTCTTCGCCAGGCGCGAGAGTGCAAAGGAACGTGGGCTTCCTGTGATGAACGATGCTTTTGTCCGCGAGGAAGCGATGGCGTGAGGGGCCGGAGAAGTAGGAAGTAGGAAGTAGGGGGTAGGGGTAGGGAGAAGGTCGTTGCTCCCAACGTTCTGCGTTAGGTACTTCGAGGGACATCAGGTATAGTGATCTCCGCTTTCCTATTTTTCATGTCTATGCTGCAGCGCATCTCCGTGGGACTTTGTGCATTTTCCTTGTTTCTCGCTCCTCTGCCGGTTGACGCACGAGGGTGGGGTTTGCCGAATTCCGGGGACGTGACGAACGGCGTATTCGTCCGTGCGGCAGTGGTGGCGCTTGATCTGCCCATACTCAGCAAGGGCGATGCCCTCCCGTACGCCCGAGTTCCCCAGAATCTCATTCCGTACATCCGCACGGCCTATGAGCGCGGCGCCCTCGATGTCTTCGGAAAGGATTTTGCCGTCTCCTCCTCCGTGA
The DNA here is from genome assembly GCA_016866875.1 of Candidatus Peribacteria bacterium. Classification (GTDB taxonomy): domain Bacteria; phylum Patescibacteriota; class Gracilibacteria; order Peribacterales; family Peribacteraceae; genus 2-12-FULL-55-11. Next base: position 46,203 of record VGKY01000004.1, on the reverse strand, counting down.
CGCGGGGGCAGGCGATTCAGGTGCTTGTGGAGCTCACAAACCTCAGCGGTGCGGGTGACGGAAAGACCAGTTTCCGCGACGTGCGTGCCGGTTCGGCGATTGCCCGCGCGGTTCGTGTAGCTGTAGAGCAGGGATGGCTTGTGCCGCTGCGCTCAACGCAGTTTGGGATCGACAGGCCAATTACGGCTTCCGAGGCCGAGCGCATGCTCAAGAAAGCCAGAGGCCGAGCTGGGCAGGTACGCAAGGACTTCCCGGAGGAGACCCGCCAGGTGATCCGCATTACGATTCCCAAGTCTAAGGGAACGGCTGTCGTTCCAAAAAACGACATCCTTCAGTCGGTATGGCAGATCATCAACGATGAGTTCCTCTACCAGGATAAGGTGAAGCAGGAGGAGGCGGCATACGGCGCGATCGAGGGGATGGTGCAGAGCCTCGGTGATCCCTACACCACGTTCTTGCGCCCGGTCAAAGCCCAGAACTTCCGCAGTCAGATCAAGGGGGAGGTCACGGGAATTGGTGCCCAGGTCGAGGATCGATCGGGTGTCCTCACCATCGTGACGCCGCTGACAGGCTCTCCTGCGGAGCACGCGGGACTTCTTCCCGGAGACGAAATCCTCTCCGCTGACGGCGTGAGCCTCACGGGCATCGGTTTTCTGGAAGCCGTGGAGCGCGTGCGGGGCCCTAAGGGGACGAGCGTACGCTTACGCATCCGCCGCGGGGGATCGGAGTTCGACGTTTCCGTCCAGCGCGACGTGGTCTCCGTACCCGAGATCGATGTGAGGATGCAGGATGGCGTGGGCATCGTGAAACTCATGCAGTTTGGTCACGGGGCCGATACGAAGCTTCGTTCCGAGCTTGAGGCGTTGGCCGCAAAGAAGCCGCGCGGCATCGTCTTGGACCTGCGCAACAATCCGGGGGGGCTCGAGCATGCCGCAGGGGTCGTTGTAAGCAACTTCGTTCCCAAAAACACGCCCTTCTCCATCATCAAGAGCAGCGGTTCTACGGAAGAGCACCGCACCGAAGCCGAGCCCACCATCGATCCGGCCATGCCGCTTATCGTACTGGTGAACGGAGGGTCCGCTTCCGCTTCGGAGATCGTAGCGGGAGCCCTCCAGGATTTCGCCCGCGCGACAATCGTCGGGGAGAAAACCTTCGGCAAGGGAACGGTGCAGGCCCTGCTTCAGTTTGCAGATCAGAGCAGTCTCAAGATCACCATTGCCCAGTGGCTCACGCCGAAAGGTCGAGTGATCGACAGAGTTGGTATCGTGCCGGATGTCACCGTGCCATACTCCACCGAGCGCGATGAGCAAATGCTCAAAGCGATGGAGCTGTTGCGGAGATAGAAGATAGCTGTCAGGGTTCAGCTATCAGCTTTCAGCTTCTAACAAGGCCGTTCCTCCAGCATCAGCAAAAAGCTCAAAGCTGACAGCTTCAAGCTGAAAGTTTGTTACATGTTGCTGTAAAACTGCGTTTTCTTCTTGGCAGCGCGGAACTCTTCGCGCTTGAGAGCGCGCAGACGCATGAGCCGGCGCGTCGGCTTTTTCGTGCGGACGGAGCGCTCCCTAAGCACCTTGACCATGCCCGCTTTCTGCACCTGCTTCTTGAAGCGTTGCATGAGGGAATCGTTAGACTCTTCGCCGCGTTTGTGGGCGTGGATAGCCATGTGCCGGGGTAGCGTAGGGACTAATTGATTGTAGTGCAAGGTGCTCATGCAGGAAAGTAGAGATGGTGCATGGCTTGGCTGGTGGAAGTTACACTGCGCAACCTTTGTAACCTTCGCACCCCTCGCAACCTTCGTCCACTCCGTGTGAGATCTCTAGAGTTTCTGCCGTTGATCCAGGTCTCATTTGTCCCTACAATCCCGCAGACATGGCAGCGCAGAAGTACACAGCAGAGCAGATCCAGGTTCTTGAAGGGCTCGAACCTGTCCGCAAGCGACCCGGCATGTACATCGGTTCGACCGATGTCCGGGGCCTCCATCACCTGGTGTGGGAGATCGTCGACAATTCCGTGGACGAAGCAATGGCCGGCCATTGCGACCAGATTGCCGTGACGCTGCAAGATGACGGCGCCGTGAGCGTTGAGGACAATGGGCGCGGCATTCCGGTCGACATTCACCCGACGACCAAGCGTCCGGCGCTGGAGGTTGTGCTCACCACGCTGCACGCGGGAGGGAAGTTCGGCGGCGATGACTCGGGGTACAAGGTCTCCGGCGGTCTCCACGGCGTGGGCTCTTCTGTTGTCAACGCGCTCAGCAAGCGTATGAAGGCCGAGGTCTACCGTGACGGCAAAATCCACATGCAGGAGTACGCGCGCGGCAAGCCCGTTGCCGATCTCAAGGTGATTGGCAAGTGCGAGAAGCACGGCACGAAGATCACGTTTTACCCGGATGGCGACATCTTCGACACGCTGGAGTTCTCCATGGAGACCATCCTCACGCGCCTCCGTCAACAGGCGTACCTGACGCGTGGGATTACGATTGCCGTGCTCGATGAGCGCGAGAAGCGTCCGGAAGGGGATGGGGTGATCCCGCGTCTTTACCGGTTCCACTTCGAGGGAGGCATCGCATCCTACGTCGCCCACATCAACGAGTCGAAGGAGCGAATCGGGTCGCCGATCCACTTCGAGAAGGATACCCAGGATGGGTTTGTCGAGGTCGCGCTGCAGTACACCCAGACGTTTGCGGAGAACGTTGTGAGCTTCGCCAACAACATTCACACCACGGAGGGGGGGCATCATCTCACGGGGTTCAAGGCGGCCATCACGCGCACCATCAACGCGTACGCTCGCGCGCAGAGCATTCTCAAGGAGAAGGACGAAAATCTCACGGCGGACGATGTGCGCGAGGGGCTCACTGCGGTAATTTCCGTTCGGCTCAAAGAGCCGCAATTTGAGGGCCAGACCAAGAGCAAGTTGGGAAATGCCGAGATGAAGACTGCGGTGGAGACCGTCGTCAATGAGCAGCTCGCCCAGTACTTCGAGGAACATCCGTCGGAAGCAAAGGACGTCGTCGCAAAATGCTTCCTTGCCGCGCGCGCTCGCCTTGCCGCTCGCGCCGCTCGCGACAGCGTGATCCGCAAGGGCGCGCTCGAGGGCATGACGCTTCCCGGGAAGCTCGCGGATTGCAGCAGCCGCGATCCATCGCAGTGCGAGCTCTTCATCGTCGAGGGAGACTCCGCCGGCGGATCCGCCAAGCAGGGTCGAAAACGCGAGTTTCAGGCAATCCTGCCGCTCAAGGGGAAGATCCTCAATGTAGAGCAGGCGCGCCTCGACAAGATGCTTGGGAATAACGAGGTGAAGTCGCTGATCATCGCCCTTGGAGTCGGGATCGGCGACGTGAAGGACTTGAGCAAGTTGCGGTACGACCGCATTGTGATTATGACCGATGCCGACGTCGACGGCGCGCACATTCGCACGCTGCTCCTGACGCTCTTCTACCGCTACTTCCCCGAGCTCATAGCTACCGGTCACCTCTACATCGCTCAGCCGCCGCTCTATAAGATGTCCCGGGGCAAGGACGTGCGCTACGCCTACAGCGACAGTCAGAAGTTCTCAGCGCTCAAGGAGTGGGGTATAGGGGAGGAGGATTTACAAGACGCAGCCGTCGATGAGAATGCAGAGTCCGCGGAGGAGGAATTTGCAGACCTGACGAAGGCGAAAGAAAAGAAAGGGGAGAAAGCCCCAGAAAAGAAGGCGAAGGTGGCTATCCAGCGCTACAAAGGTCTCGGAGAGATGAACCCCGGGCAGCTCTGGGAGACGACACTCGATCCCGAGCGCAGGTCGATGCTTCGCGTGACGATGGACGACGCCGAGCGTGCGGATGCGACCTTCACAACGCTCATGGGATCCGAGGTGGCTCCACGCAGGAAGTTCATCCAAACGCATGCGAAAGGAGTGAAAAATCTGGATGTTTAGGTTGGGTATATCCACCTTTGCAGGAAACCACTGCCGTGAGCCGGTGGAGCTTCATGATGTTCGTAGTGTTTTAGGGTTTGGTCATCTTCCTACAAACCCTAGAAACCCCATCAACCCCATCAACACACCCACCAAGCCCACCTAATCCCCGCTATCTACCACATTCCCTAACTGATCCGTCATGGAATAGGTGTCGAGGTGTTCTGATCCGAGGAGCTTGAGGATCTCCGGTACGGCTTTACCGAAGCTCAGGGACTTCTGCCTTCCGGCAGCCATATCTCGGAGGATGATCTTGCCTTCCTTGACCTCCATCTGGCCAAGGAGCAGCGTGAAACGCGCTCCGAACTTGTCGGCAAGCCGCATCTGGCTCTTGAGACTCGCTTCGCCGAGCGCGCCGATCGTGTGCACACCGTACTCGCGGAGCTCCGAGATGAGTTGCAGACACATTTTCTTCGCGTCGGGTCCGAGCTGAGCGACAAAAACGTCGACCTGATCCTTGTTGGGCGCTTTGATGCCTGCCTGTTTCATGTGCCAGATCATGCGCTCGATCCCGAGTGCGGCTCCGACTCCCGGCGTAGGAGAACCTCCAAGAAGCTCGATGAGTCCGTCGTAGCGCCCGCCACCGCCTACGGCATTCTGCGCGCCTGACGATCCATCCCAGATCTCAAAGACCGTCTGCCCGTAGTAGTCGAGTCCCCGCACGAGACCGGCATTGGATGTGAAGGGGATCTGGAGCTCCTCGAGGTACTCGACGAGCGTCGTGTGGTACAGCTTCGACGCGTCGTCGATGAACTGGTCGAGTGTCGGGGTGCTCTTGAGGAGGATCTGCGTGTCATGTTCCTTGCTATCGAGGAGGCGCAGGGGATTGCTCTGCAGCCGTCTACGATCGATCTCAGGAAGGTGACGCTCCTTGCCGATGAAGTAGTCCTTGAGTGCCGCAGTGAACGCCCTGCGGTTATCTGCTGAGCCGATGTTATTGAGTTGCAGCGTGAGCCGATCAGCAATCTGCAGATCCTTCAGAATCTTCATGCAGACGTGGATGAGCTGGGCATCGAGACTCGGATCCTTGAGGCCGATCACCTCGAGATCCACCTGGTGAAACTGCCTGTAGCGCCCTTTCTGGGGTCGGTCGTAGCGGAAACACTGGCCGATGGCATAGAGCTCAACGGGTTGGGGGAGCTGCTGCATGCCATGCTCGATGTAGCTGCGGCAGATTCCTGCAGTGAGCTCGGGTCTTAGCGCGTACTCCACGCCCTGCTCGGCGTCCTGCCCAGCAGCGGCCTTCCCCGAAACGAGGAAGAGCTCCTTCTCGACGATGTCCGTATGCTCCCCAATGCTGCGCTCGAAGATCGCGCGATTCTCAAAGATCGGCGGATCGATGCGCCGGTAGCCCGCCTGCCGACAGCGGTGACGCACTGCCTTTTTGATGTAGGTCATGTACTGGTGATCCTCGGGGAGGACATCGTGCGTGCCTTTGGGTGTGCGAAACTGTGGCTCGGCCATGTAAAACAGCCTAGCTGATTGTCTCCTGTCGTGGAAGACGTACCATAAAGCCCGAGCGCGGCTTATTTGACTATAAAGTAATTATATAGCACAATTATCTATATTGGCGCAGATTCTCTCAACCATCGCTTTCGCATCCGCTGCGCTCTTAACGATCTAGATTCTCCTCGTAGATCCGGGATCTGAGGACATACATGCGGGAATCGATATGACGTTTCTCGGAGCGGTGCTCGCTCTACCCGTCGTCATCGCTTTCCTCGTGGGCCTGGTATTGCTGCTGCCGATCCTCGTTGTGATCGCACTCATTGGTGCTCTGCTGACCGCTGTATTCTTCGCCATTCGTTGGTTTCTTACGCGTGATCGCGGAGAAGACACCTCAGCGCCCAAGGAGGAATCGCGGATCATGCAGTCGCTCAAGCGGATTGAGCGCGGCGTGCAGCTCTCAGGATCTTCGCAGAGCAAGGGCGAGCGAACTTCCCATGCGCAGTCTTATGGAATTGAGCCAGCGAACCATGCTTCAGCTTTCCGTATCGACGACCCTGATGCCGCGTCGGATCCTCGCAAGAGTTCGCTGGCATCACATTTGAAGAAGAATGTTCAGACTGTTTCCTCTTCGAGCACGGGCACTGTAACAAGCTTGCGAGAGCGCATTTCCGATCGATGGATTCGCTGGCGCACATCTGCCCAACGTCGCAGAGAAGCAGCCGGAGCAGGCGATCGACAAGGTAGTCGATCCCAAACCCGCATGCGAAGCATGCAACTGCGCATGAAGGCTTCGGCAACGTCCTTCATTTCTTTCCTGGCAGATCCACGGTCTCATGTCTGTGCCGATGGATCACGAGGTCCGCGAAAGTTGAACCGGCTCCGTCGTATCGGCAGGATTCGCGACGGTGGAGATTCGCTTGCTACGGAGAGTCCACTCAAAACCATGCGTCCCATCGGATGGAAAACGCGCGATGGGGTGGATGCGACGACTCATCGAACGTGAGGATTCCTTGATATGAATTCTGGGGCGAGCGATGGGTTTTGAACCCACGACCTCCAGGGCCACAACCTGGCGCTCTAACCAACTGAGCTACGCCCGCCACGCCCACCATCTTACGGATGACTATGCCGTCTTTCCAGTTTTTCCTGAGCCAATGCGTCACTACGCTCCAGCGATCAGCCACTCCACGGGGGCGTAGTCGTCGGTGAGAAGCATGTGCTTTTCTAGGCTTGCATCGTCTACAGCGATTTCGCGGTCACAGAGTGTAGAGAGAATGGGGTCCCGGCTGGCACGCAATGTTGCCGAGCAGGGGTTTACGCACGGGGCGTCGTCTTTGCAGCCGATGAACATGATGTTTTGCGCCGCGGCACTTTGTGGGTCTAAAACGGCGAAGAATCTTCCCTGCGGGAAGACCGTTCGCAGCGTTTTTGCTGCGGATGGAAAGTACGTGCGGTGGTTGAAATCGGCAGATCCGATGAAGTTGCCCACAAACATGCCGTTTGGGGTCAGACGATCTTTGACGAGCACGAAGAACTCGCGCGTCGTCAGGTGCGCCGGCACAGAGTAGGTCGCCTGGTACGCATCCCCGACGATGAGATCGTAGGGATCGGCACCCCTGAGCCACACACGACCATCGGCGACGATCGAGCGGACTCGCTCATTTGGATTATGCCGAAAGAAGCGCGTGGCAATGTCCTCGAGACCTGGTTCGATGTCGACGGCGTCGACGACGCTCTCCGGAGATGCCGCAGCGATCGTATCGGGAATCACAAAGGCCCCGGCTCCAATGACGAGCGATCGGCGGGGAGCCTCTCTCCCTGTCCAGGCCACGGCGGGAACGCGGGTATAGTCGAATGCCAAATCGTCGCTATCCCGATCGACGCCGGATGAGGCATTGCGGTCCTGCCAGAGCACGCGCAGGTTCCTGCCCTCGAGTGTTATGTCGTGCACGGCGATGCGCTGGTAGACCCCTTCGGCGAGGAAGAGGGCATTGCTATGTTGGGGCACTGCTCCGCAGAGACTCCCCAGAAGTGCGAGCCCGATCACAAGCGCATGCGACCGTTGATTCGGACGATTGCCGATGATCAGCAGGCAACCGACGATAAGCAGGGAGGCGCCGATGGAGACGATGAGCCATCGCACGCCCAGGAGCGGGATGAGCACAAACCCCGCGGAGATGCTGCCGATGATGCTGCCGAGCGTTGACCAGAAGAAGATGTTGCCGGCGGCACGTGCCCCGACGATTCCTGGTGCCAGCGATTGCTCCAGCGCGATCACGTACGGAGAGAGCGTCCCCATCACGCCGCAGGGCACGAGGAAGATGAGGATCGAGGCCATGATCGCCCCTGCGCCTACGGAAAGGTACATGGTCAGTGGTTCCAGCAGCACGGTCGATAGCGGCCAGATCGCCAGGGTGCATGCGCCGCTGACGGCGATGAGCATGCCGAGCTTGCTCCATGCCACGGAACGCTCGGCGAGCAGTCCGCCGACGTAGTATCCGGTGCTGAGCGCCCCGAGGGTTACACCCAGCACGCTGCTTAAGGTGATGAGCGAACTTCCGAAGTACGGCGCGAGCATGCGCGTCGCAAGGATTTCGACAACGAGAATCGACGCACCGGTGTAGACCACGAGTGCCCGGAGTGCCAAGCGATATGGTGCATGCATACCGTATTTATACTATGTTTTCGTCGCATAGTAAATCCTACTGCACCGCGGGCTGCTCTGTACCATTGCTTTGGGGCTTCGGAGCAAGTCCATCGGCGCGGACGAATGCGACCGGAGCATCGGCAGCTGGCATCGCTTCTTCCGGTGCAGGTACCTGAGCTGCGGCTGGTTCTTGTGGCTTGGCTTCTCCCTTGGATTGCTCGCGTTGCCTGCGATTTAGTCGGTACCGCTGACGCTTGAGGCGTCTGTGTTCGCGCTCTTTGTCACTGAGTGCGGGTGGTGTTGGCACTACGGGAGACGGAGGCTGCTGCGTCCCTGGCGAGCTTGCAGTTGCGATACTTGGTGCAGGGTGCTTCGGAGGAGTGGATGTGGGTTTGGGCTTGAGCCATTCGGGGAGATCTCCATTCTCCGCACTGCTTTGTGTCGCAGGGGCCTTGGGTTTTGGCACCGCTGCTTCCGCTTGATTCGCGGGCGTTTCTCTCGCTGGAGCTGAAGCACTGCGTAGAGCTTCCACTTCGGGTTTGGCTCCCTGGATTTCCACCGGCGGTTTCGGAGGGTTTATCAGAGCGGGCTCTGGTGGCAGAGCTTGCGATGGAGGGGCTATTGGAGAAGATGTCTCGGTTGCTACGGGAGCAAGTGGCGGTGCGTCTTGAGGCTCAGGACCGACCGGGAAAGGTGGCAGCGGCGCAACAGGGGGAACTACGGGAGCTTCGGAAGGGGATTTTTGTGGAGCGGTCTCTGTCATTGCAGGAGCCACGGATGCTGGGGGCGCAGCAACGCTTGGCTGTGAAACGGGTTGCAGCCATGCAGGAGCGGGACCGAGTACCTCGGGAGTATCGGGCGTCGCCTTCTCTACGGATGTTTCCTCGGCTGGATCTTGCTCATCCGCGTCTGCGATCCTAAGCGGCTCGGTCTCTCCGGCAACAGCACTCGTTTTTGCGTTTGCGTCGATCGCCATCTTGCGGTCAGCTCTCTCCAGAGTTTGCTGAAGGGAACCGTGTTTCTTGCGCAGGAACGCTATGAGTACGACGATGAGGATACCTACGATCACCGCGCCGATGCCTCCGAGGACCACGGGAAGGGCTCTCTGTAGCATTCCTGCTCTCGCCCTAGATTCCGTTTTCATGGTTGCGTCACTGCTTGCCTGCGACGATGCAGATGCTCCCTGTGCAGTCACTGTCGTTGTCGTCACGACCACTGTCACATCCCGACGCGTATCGTGCGTCACGGTACCGTTGCGTAGGTCGGTGATCTGTAGACGGACCGAGTACGTTCCAGAGGCGCTGTAGCGGTGGAGCGGAGCATCCTCCATGCTCTGAGTTCCGTCTCCGAAGTCCCACAATGCAAGCGCAACGGTTCCTGCTCCGGCACTTGCTGGATCGTACGAAAACCGCACGAGTCCCTTCCCGCGATCTTCGGCAGAGAAGGAAGCCTGCATCACCGAGGATGCACTTGCGGATGCAGCAGATCCTCCGCCAAGCACGGTGAATTGCTTCGCGCGCGTTTCGCCTTCGGTGATCTCCAGGACGGAAAATGACCGTGGGAGATCCTCGGTGATCCAGAGCCACAGCGGCAGTCCATTGGAGGAGAAGTACGTCTCGGCGGCACTGTCGTCGTTGCCTGTGTGCCCGTCACCGTTTTCATCCACGGAGGTATCTGCATCGAGCAGAGCTCTCGTTTCAGACGCACCGTCGCGTGTGATGAGTACGAGGCTTTTTCCCTCGGGAAGGGTCAGCGAAGCGGGCTCGGTATCTTGAGGAGTGAACGTCGCAATGGCGGCGGGCTCAGGGATACTCCCAGAATCCTCGCGTACGCTGATCACGAAGGCCTTGCGCAGGCTTCCGCTTGGACGGGAAATCTCCGTGTTGAGCCTGTACTTCCCGGGCTGCGAGAAGCGCGTGCGAAAGCTGCGGCTGCGATCGGCCTGGAGGAAGATTCCATCCAGGGAAAGTGTCCACGCGTACCGCGTATCTGTTCCGGATGCCTGGGCGAGGATTTCGAGCACCGCACCGAGAGGGATCTGGAGGTCTTCAGCAGGGAGTTGCTGCGCCGTTACATCGGTTTCGCTTGCGGCAACTCCCGCTACGAGTGCAACGACCGCGCAGAGCCGAAGGATGGCAGATCGTATGTGCACGATTATGAAAGAATGTCATTGATAAAGACCACGATGGCCCTGGTAAAGGCGATGATGATTGTGCCGATTATCGCGTAGAGGATGATCTTCTTCGCGGTGTCCCTTCGCCCCTCGTCTCCGCCGCTGAGGAGCAAGGTGAAGCCCGCGATCACGACGACTACGACCAAGATGAGCGCGAGGTACGTCGTTGCTGTGTTGATGATAGCCGTGATTCTCGTGCGAATGCCCGGTGCATCGGTACCCCTGGGCAGCCCATACATCAAATCCACAATATCTCTTGCGAGCACAATGATCGCGATGCCGATTGCTGTGTAGAGGATGATCTTCTTGGCCGTATCCCTGGAGGGTTCGCTTCCAAGTCCGAGGATCAGATAAAATCCCGCGATGACAATGACGGCGACCGCAATCAAATTTACGTAAAGGATCATTTGATTAATAATTATGTTGATCGTCACATCCGGCGCAGTAAAACCAATGCCGAGGATGTCCTTAGCTGCAGTGATTCCCGCATCGATGCCGCCACCGGTGTAAAACGATGCGTGCGCGACGGTGAGGGTACAGAGACCTGCGAGGATCGCTGCGGACGAAGCGATATGCGAAAATTTTCGGGTGAACGAGCGGGTGCGGCGCATGGAGCGGAGGAGGAAAAGCATTCCCATAATGATAGCAGAAAACACGGTTTTGGGCAATTGGTATACTGCCGCCATGACACCAGTTTCCCCAGGGAAGATCCTGCGAGGCGCAGATGTTTCTGCACTTCTCATCAGCGATCTTGTCAACATCCGTTACCTGACGGGACTGAGCGTATCTTCGGGCCTAGTCCTCCTCACGAAGGAGCGGATGACACTCTTCACCGATGCCCGTTATCTGGAGGTGGCTCGCAGACATGCTGGCAGGAGATTTCGTGTGAGCGATGGGGAAGAACTCGCTTTGGCCCTGCGCTCTGTCCGCATCTGCGGAGTCGAAGGAGATGCGGTCACGCTCTCGCGTTTGGCTATCTGGAAGACAAAATTCAAGAACACAAAATTTGTTCGAACTTCGGGAATCATCGAGCAGTTCCGCCGATCGAAGGACGACGAGGAACTGCGGGCGTTCCGTCGGGCGCAGCGCATCACCTGTGAGATCTTGCGTCGCGTACCCATGGCGATCCGTCGCCCCATCCGCGAGACCGATCTCGCCTGGCAGCTGGAGGTCTGGGCGCGTGAACTTGGAGCCGAAGGCATGGCGTTTCCCCCGATCGTTGCCTTTGGAACGCATTCCAGCTCTCCCCATCACCACCCGACGAGCCGGATGCTTCGCAAGGGGCACATCGTCCAGGTCGACTGCGGAGCGCGGTACCGCGGCTACTGCGCCGATCAGAGTGCGGTCTTTTTCACGGCGCAGCCAACGGCTCTGGAACGTAGAGTCCACGAAGCGGTGTGCGCGGCCAAAGACGCAGCGATGGGAGCGGTCAAGCCCGGAGCCTCCACGCGAAGCATCGACCGCATCGCGCGTGACGTCCTCAAGGGGTACGGCTTGGAGCAGTACTTCTGCCATGCACTCGGTCACGGAGTGGGACTCGAGATCCACGAGGGTGTCACGCTTTCCACCAAGGCTCCCGATCGGGAGCTCCTGAAAAACGAGATCATCACCATTGAGCCAGGAGTCTATATTCCGGGGAGATTTGGCATGCGCCTCGAAGAAGAGCTCGTTGTCGGAGCTTGAGGGAAACACCGTGAAATGTCATATAAACATTACAGACTGCATGCCTTCTCTTTGGTACAATGTGGGGAAACATGCACACAAAAACCCCCCTCCACATCCGTGTCATCGTTGCCCTCGTGGCACTGATTGCACCGTACAACGTTGTCGGTACGGATCCCACATCTCCGCGTACGCAGGAGTTTGTCGTCACAGCGTACTACTCCCCGAAGCCCGGTCAGTGTTGCTACGTCCGCGGCGGACTTGTTGCAGACAAAGTGCTCAACGGCGAAGGCCACACCGCAGCCGACGGCACGGCCGTTTATCCCGGCATGCTCGCGGCGCCCCCGGCCTACGGTTTCGGTACACGTGTCAATCTTCCCGGTATCGGCACACTCACGGTCCACGACCGAGGCGGTGCGATCCAGGAGCTCGATGGCGGTGCTCATCGTTTGGATATCTGGGTAGGGGAGGGAGAAGAGGGACTTGCGCGCGCCCTTGCCTTCGGTGTGCAGCGAGTCACGGGTCGTGTCTACCCCGTTGGTTCGAGGCAGCCGCACAACGATTTCGATCTCGCGCGCCTTCCTTCCCCGCAGCAGCGGCTCGTGCCCTTTGGCGTGCAGACGGAAAATCTCCTTGCTCTCTCTCCCGCACTCGGTGATCGCACGCTCTCGGCTTCGATCCTCCAAGATCACCTGCGCAATGCAGGGTACTTCTCCCGCAATTCCTCCGGGCACTTCGGTCAAGAAACGCGCGAGGCACTTGCGGCATTTCTCCAGGACTACAGCATCGATGAGCCCTCCGATAGGCTCACCGAGCGCACCGCGGCATTCTTGCTTGCAGCTACGAAGCGACGCGGAGAGGACTTGCCGATTCGCGGCGATGTAGCACAGGGCTCTGAGGGCCAATCCGTGAGCAGTGCGCAGAGAATTTTGCGATTCCTCGGCTACTACAATGGTCGCACGGACGGCGCCTATTCGCTTGCGCTTCTGCAATCCATTCTCCGCTTCCAGCAAGACCACGGTCTTGTCGGAACAGCTCTCGATCCCGGTGCGGGACGCATTGGGCCGCTCACGAGGGCGTCCCTTGAGCGATCGTGGAACCGAGCGCTTATCGCACAGCGCGCTGAGAAATATCTCGCGGTGCGTGAGGTGGAGAAGGTCATGGACAGGCGCGGCACCGCGATCGACACGTTCCTTGCTGTCGGTCACGCAGGTCCACGTGTGCGACTCTTGCAGCACCTGCTTGTGGAGCGCGGATATTTTCCGGGTGAGAAGATCAACGGCAACTTCGGTGCTCTCACGGAGCAGGCGGTCTTGCAGTATCAGATTGCTCGAGGAATTGTGCGAGGCGCAGGGGATGTTGGCGCAGGATCGGTGGGACCGGAGACGCTGAGGACACTCCAGCGCGAGGAGCTCAGTGAGGCATACCGTGTCGTGCGCGCACAGGGGTGGAAAGCACTGTAGAAATGAAAAATGAGAAATGAAAAATGGAAAATTGTTCTACGGAATGGGAACATGCTTCTGTGAGAGGTTTCTGTACAGTACTCTTGTTGTTGATCATGGCCCCGAAAGCGCTAGCGGCGGATGCTCTTACGCGCCGTGATGGCTTTTTGCTTCTCTGGGAGGGGATCCGTCGCCCGGCGAATGATGTCCGCGAGGAGCCGTTTGCCGATGTGCCCGATGGTGATCGCGGCTTTGCGGAGATTACCTACGCGAAGAACAGGGGAATCATCGATGATGCTCCGACATTCACTCCCGATGACTCGCTCACGCTCGGGGATGCACTGCTATGGCTCTACCGCACACGGAACGTTGCTGAGCTTCCCGATATGCAGCAGGAGCACCTTCCGGCTCTGATGCAGCGCTACCCCCTCATCGATACCGGTGCCAATCTTGCATCGCTGGTCCAATCTGAGGCGGATCTTCGTTCCCTTGCGACAAAACTCGATCGCCAGTTACGAGAAGAGGTGCATGTGGTGAGCATGTACGGTGAGGAGTTTCACGGAGACGGCACGGCGTTTGGGGAGAGCTTTGACATGCACGCTCTCACCGCAGCGCATCGCAGTTTTCCCCATAACACCCTCGTGGTCGTCACCAATGTCGACAATGGCAAAAGCGTCACGGTACGCATCAATGACCGAGGTCCGTACGTGGATGGTCGAGACATGGACTTGAGCGTTGCGTCGTTTGTCACCATTGCTCCGCGGTCGCAGGGGTTGCTGCGGGCGCGTTTCGAGCGACTCGGTGATGTCAGCTTGGTGGAGGGCTGCGGAGCCCGGCTGCGTTTCCAGCAACGGCTTACCCGCGATGCTCGCTTCCAACGCGGCATTCCGCATCAGTGGAAGACGGGAAAGCAGATGATCCTCAAAGCCAATCGCTGGTTCGTCGTGCGTGGCATTACATACCCCGATGGTACGATCGTGCGGATGCAGGACTGGGTGGCGCCTGAAGAAGCGTTTTCCTTTACGCCATCAGTACCCGGGCGCTACACGTTCCTCTTCACGACACAGGAGGGTCGACGCCGCGATATGCGCATGCATGCCGTGGAGTGCGGAGATGGGAGTTGAAGCGTGAGTTCTTAGCCATTTCTTTGGGCACTGGAGCCGATGGCTGTTTTCTGCTATACTCATGAGAAATGCTCGTTTTCCTCCGTGTTCTCTTCTGGCCCGTTCTCTGGTTGCTGGTGGCCTTATCAACGACGCTCGTGCGATCGGACATTTGGTTTATCATCGGGGATTGGTTCATCGCAGACCCGGTTGCTCGCAGTATCTTCCTGCTCTCGGCGTACTTCGCCTTCACGTTTCTGCGTCGCTCCGCACGGTTCACCTACGCGACCTGGCGGAGCCGGAAGCTCGTGTCGATGAAAGTCGTTCTGCCACGTTCCGATACCAAGCTCGACCAGGAAAAGCGCACGGAGAAGGATTTCAAGGAGAAGGTCGCGATCATGGAACAGCTCTACCGCGCACTCTGGGAAGTGCGCAATCTCGACTTCTGGCAGATGCTTCACTTCTGGATCACCCGCGACATCCGCATTAGTTTTGAGATGTACGTGGAGAAGGGGTTGCTCACGTTCTACGTCGTCACGCATCCCAAGCTCGTCTCGATCGCCGAGAAGCAGATTACGGCATTCTATCCCGATGCCGAGGTTACGCTCGAGCGGACGCCGGAAGTTTGCCCGAAGGGCTACAGGCTCGTCGGGTACTACCTCAAGTTCCAGAAGCACTTTTCGCATCCGCTGCGTACGTATGATCTGATGCAGGACGATCCCTTAAACGGCATTTCCAACGTGCTCTCCAAAATGGACAAGGACGAAGTGGCCGCGGTACAGATCGTCCTCACGCCCGCGATCCGCAAAAAGTACAATACGCTCGCCAAGCGCAACGCTTCTTCGGGGTTCAAAGGCAAGAAGCATAGCACGTTTGCGAGCATTCCCGTTCTCGGGTTTTTTCTCAGTGGATTTTCGGAGTTCGCGACGGGGAAGAAGACCAATGCCCCCGGAGCGAGCGGCGGCGATTCGTTCGTGCGTATGGTCCAGCCGGAGGAAGACCTCTACAAGCGCATGGCCGAGAAGGGAGGCATGAGCTTCTATCATGCAGCGATTCGTATCATGGCTTCCTCCAAAAAGCCGGAGCGCGCGCTCGATCTCACCAACAACATCCAGGTTGCGTTCAACGCGTTCAAGGACCTCTACGGTAACGTCCTGATGAACAAGCGCATGATCATCGGCTTTCTCCCACATATCATCAACGGTCCCATCATCCACTGGCTCTGGAAGCACAGAGTGTGCACGTACATGCATCGCGAGTGCATGCTCGTAGAAAAAGAGCTCGCGGGACTCTTCCACTTCCCCGACAGCCGCTACAACAAGATCCCGATCATCCAGTGGATCGCCTACCGGGTGCTCCCGCCGCCTCCCGATGCGCCGAGCGAAGGGGTCCTCCTGGGCATCAACCGCTACCGCGCCGTAGACACAGAGATCCGGTTCCGCGGCGGCGACCGCACGCGCCATCACTACATCATCGGAAAATCCGGTTGTGGTAAGTCGTCGCTCATCAGCTGGATGAGCCGTCAGGACATCAAAAACGGCGAAGGACTCTGCATCGTCGATCCCCACGGCGACCTCATCGAGGATGCCCTGGCACACACGCCCAAAGAGCGCGCCAAAGACATCATCCTCTTCGATCCGGCCGACAACGCGCGTCCCATGGGACTAAATCTCCTCGAGGCAAATACGCCTGAAGAGAAGGATCGCGCCTCGCTCGATGCCATGGAGATTTTCATCAAGCTCTTCGGCAACGAGATCTTCGGTCCTAGGATCCAGCACTACTTCCGAAACGGTTGTCTCACGCTCATGGACGATGAGGAGGAGGGAGCAACGCTCATCGACGTCCCACGCCTCTTCGTCGACGACGAGTTTCAGAAGTACAAAGTTTCCAAATGCAAGAATGCCGTCGTGCGCAGTTTCTGGGAGCATGAAATCGCCAAGACGGGCGCTCGGGAAAAAGAGGAGATGATCCCGTACTTCTCCTCGAAGTTCGGCCCCTTCATTACCAACACTACGATGCGCAATATCATCGGGCAGCCGAAGAGCGCCTTCAACATTCGCGAGGTGATGGATACCGGCAAGGTGCTCCTCGTGAACTTGAGCAAAGGAAAGATCGGCGATGTGAACGCGCAGCTGCTGGGACTCATCTTCGTCAACAAGGTGAACATGGCCGCGATGAGTCGCGCAGATATTCCGCGTCCGCAGCGCCGACGCTTCTACCTCTACGTTGACGAGTTCCAGAACTTCGTCACCGACGCCTTTGCCACGATTCTCTCGGAGGCGCGCAAGTACGAACTCGGCCTCATCATGGCGCACCAGTACATTGGGCAACTCGTGGGAAAGACCGAAGCCTACGGGCAGGCCAGTAGCAAGATGCGTGACGCGGTCTTCGGTAACGTCGGCACGATCATGAGCTTCAAAATCGGCGCCGAAGACGCGGAGTACATGGCGAAGGAAATGGCGCCGGTCGTCTCCGATCAAGACGTCATTGGCATCCCGAACTTCAGCTGCTACTGCAAGCTCAATATCAACAACGTGACCTCACGCGCATTTTCGCTGCAGACGATCTACGACGAGAGCGCGAGAAATGAGAAGCTCGCCGCGCTCATCAAGGAGTACAGCCGCATGAAGTACGGGCGCAAGCGGGAGTTTGTCGATCAGGAAATTGAGGATCGCATTGGTATTGTGCATTGAGAGGTTGCACGCAGGGAACAATGTGTCCTTGTTATTGCGTGCTGCTCACTTCTTTCCCAGTCTTGCCCTGCGTTGCTCGAGGGAGAGCTTGCGGCTTTCTAGCTTGAACTCTTCCTCTACTTCTTTCAGTTCCCTCGAGAGGAAGATCGTGACGAGCGTGCGGAGGATGATGATGGTGCCGAGCTTCCCGAGGTCGTCCCAGGTTGGGTGCACAACGCTTTCAATGATGTCTTTACCGACGAGAAACTCGAGTCCCAACGCAAGGTGCTTTCCCAGGTGCACTCGGATCATGGGGAGTCTGAGGTCGTGCCCTCTGCCACCCATGGCAAATTCGTAGACCGCACGCAAACATCCATAGGCCATGATGAAGACTCCGATGTATCCAATGAGCGTCGAGACGATGATGCTCACGGCATCGAGACCTATTATAAAGCCGCTTCTTTCGAGAGCCACGATGGACGCAGAAACTGCCCGTTCCGATTCCTCGGGAAGGTGCATCATGCCCATAAGAGGGGGGCTCACCGATGACGTGAGTTCCGAGAAGGTCATCTCGGGGTTCCATGGTAGATGGGCATTCCCGGTTTGTACATTCTTTTGGCTTGTGCGGTTGCGCGTTTGTGCGTTTCTTCGAACAAGGAGCAAAACGATAAAACCAACAAACCAGAAAAATACTTTTTCGTACGTGAGAATTCTGGAAGACTGTTGCTATGGTTTCCCTCTCCCAAGCTCGAGACATGTTCCGCCTTCAGCGCGAAGCCAAGCGCGTGAAGAAGGAGCTACAGAAGATCCAGGTCGAAGCCGAGGCGGAGGGGGTTTCCGTCGTTGTATCGGGCGAGCAGGAAATTCTCTCCATCACCATTGCGGAAACTGCTGACCGCTCACGCCTCCCTGCCGCTCTGAAAGATGCACTCAATCGTGCCCTCAAGAAAGCGCAGGTGGTTTCCGCGGAGAAGATGCAGGGTGTGTACAAAGAAATGGGCCTGCCGACAGAGCAGGGAATGCGCGGAATGGGAAATTAAGCATAACGAATTGAAAATAAACAATTGAGCATGGACAATAGCTCCATGAAGAAATGTATTGCTGCGGCTGCATTGTTTTTCGCTTCTGCATTTGGCTGGTATCAGTGGTCCCTTAGGCCTGTGAGTGCTCGTGACGAAAGCCGGGTGACCGTGCGTATAGAGGCGGGTAGCAGCACCCGGCAGATAGCCAATGTTCTCCATGGCCAAGGCGTCATTCGATCTCCTTTGGCATTGCGCATCCTTGCGAAGTGGCAACGTAGTGAAGGCAGGCTTCAGGCGGGCACATTCATCCTCACGAGATCGATGAGCGCAGCGGATGTGATCGAGGCTATGCTTCACGGCAAGGCCCAGGAGATTGCGCTCACGATCCCAGAGGGATTTACGGTCAGGGACATCGATGCTCTCCTCACGAAGAAGGGACTTTCCGCTACGGGCGCTTTTCTGCGCTGCTCGCAGTCGTGCGATCTTTCCGCGTTCGGTTTCCTTCCTCCGAGTGCGGGATTGGCAACGCGGGGCGGAAAAACGGAGGGATATCTTTTTCCCGATACGTATTTCGTGAATGTGGAACAATTTTCCACGGAGGCATTCCTGAGCAGATTGCTTCGGACCTTTCGCGAGCGGGTCATCGATATTTCTGCGGATACCGTCGCAGCATCGGGAAGGAGTCTCCATGAGATCATAACCATGGCTTCCCTTATAGAAGAGGAGGCTGTCGGCGACGGGGAGCGGCCGGCGATCTCAGGAATACTTTGGAAACGCTACGATCAGAAGATGGGACTCGGTGTCGATGCTACCGTCCGGTATATATTGGATAAGCCTACAGGAACGATTACCGCAGGAGATCTCAATGTCGATTCGCCCTACAACACCCGTAAATTCCGCGGACTCCCTCCGGGGCCCATTGCCAGTCCTGGTCTTCCCAGTATTTCTGCTGCCCTCAAGCCTGCAGCCCACAAGTATTGGTACTATCTACATGATCGCGCGGGAAACATTCACTATGCCCAGACGAACGAGGAGCACAATCTCAATAGGATCACGTATCTTGGAAAGGGTCATCCCGCCTTATAAAGCGCTCTGAGCGAATGTGTACTTTCCCCGAATTTTTGCTATAATAGAGAGAACGTGGCCTACCATCACAAACTCAAGATCGGCGTCATGGGATCGGCATCAGGGCCGCAAACTGAGGGCCAGCATGCACGAAGCGTTGCACGCAAGCTTGGCCAGGAAATCGCACGAAGAGGCCATATATTCATCAACGGCGCCTGCCCGGGTTTGCCGTATGATTCTCTGCTTGGTGCTCAGGAGGCAGGGGGACTTACCATCGGTATATCGCCCGCCTTTTCGGAATATGAGCACGTCAATGAATATCTCTCACCACATGACAACGATATTATTCTCTATACGGGACAGGGGTTTATGGAGCGCGACATTATCAATATCCGAAGCAGTGATGGCATCATAATCGTTGGCGGCGGCATTGGTACATTGAATGAGTTCACCATTGCCTACGATGAAGGCCGGCCGCTCGCCATCCTTACAAATACCGGCGGCATCAGCAATGCGATTCCCCACATCATTGAGAACCTCTGCAAGCGCACAATCCCCCCGAACATGGTCTTTGACGATGACCCGGTGAAGCTCCTCGATAAGCTCGAAATTGCGATCAAGGCGTTCCCGCTTCTGATTCATGAAGACGGGAGGGTGAAAGATATGCGACAAGGGCGTGGGTAAAGGAGCAGGTAGCAGGTAGCAAGGAGCAAGGAGCAGTGTGATTGGTTGTATGAATGTACACCTGTATTTTTGTGAAGAATCTCTATGATCAGAAGATATGATCCATGCACATCCCCTGCGATCGAAGGCACTGAAACTTTCCATAGCTGCAGTACATGCTCGTCGCGAACTGGATAGGGAAAGAGCATTTGTACTGAGTGGACAACTCCTCAAATCCACCACGAGTATCGGTGCCAATCGCGAAGAGGCAAAATATGCTCAAAGTACCTTGGATTTTCTTTCCAAACTCCACATCGCACTCAAAGAGGCATCCGAAACGCAGTATTGGCTCATGATCATCAAGGCATCGAACTGTACAAAAGATGTTGCATGGGATGATCTTGCTCATCTTTGTCATGAAATCGCAGCGATGCTCGTCCAGGCAACAAAAACGATCAAACAAAAACGGCAGAAAGACTCTCCTTGAAAACTTGCTACCTGCTACTTGCTACCTGCTCCTTTCTCCTTGGGCCCTTTTGTTATCCATCGCACTGGCGTTCCCTCAAACGCGAAGGTCGAACGCAGGCGGCTTTCCAAGAAGCGCAGCTCCGACGCTTTCACGCGCTTGGGTTCCTTCACGAAGATGACGAAGGTGGGAACGGGTTCGTCCGCCTGGGTGATGTGCTTGCTCCCCTTGAGCTCCGCCATCGGCTGGCTGCGCATGTTCTGCTCGTACCATTCATGCAGCTCTTGCGTCGGGATTCTCCGCCTGCGGTTCCTCTGTACCATCTCGATGAGCTCGAAGAGCTTCACAAGACCGTCGCGCGTCTTGCTTGAGCAGACGATGACGGGAGCAAATCTGCAGAAGGGGAGATCGGTGAGCACATCGTTGGCAGCGTTCTTCCGCTGTTCGGGAATCATGACATCGCTCTTATTGACGGCGATGATCAGCCCCTTGCCCTCCTCGAGAGCGATCTGCGCGATGCGTTTGTCCTGGCGCGTGAGGGGGCCGGAACCGTCGAGGACAAGGACCGCGACGTCGGCCTCGGCGATCGCTCGCACCGAACGAAAGTACGCGAGGGTCTCGAGGCCGGGTTTCGCTTCTTTCTTTCGCTTGATTCCCGCCGTGTCGACGAAGATGAAGTCTTTCCCATCGTGACGGATCGCGGTGTCGACCGCGTCTCGGGTCGTGCCGGGGATGTCGGAGACGATCCGCGGCGAAACCGCACGCTGCGGGTCGCTCATGAGGGCGTTGACGATCGAGCTTTTGCCGACATTTGGCTTGCCGACGATGGCGACGCGGGGAGCGTCCGCGGCCTCGTCGGATCCCGTTGCTTTCGCGAAATGCAATTTCTTGAGACCAGAGCGGATCGCGTCTGCCAATGCGCCGAATCCCGACCCGTGCGCCGCACTGAGGGGAATGAGCACGTCTCCAATCCCCAGCTCGTAGTACTGCGGGAGGATCTCCTCGATCTTCGCAGGATTATCGATCTTGTTGACGATGACGATGATCGGAACATGCTTGCGCTTGCGCCTGCGGAGCACCTCGGCGACGGCGTGATCAGAACTCGTCAGCTCTTCTCTGCCGGAGAGCACCAGTACGATGACGTCGGCATGCTCCACGGCGAGGGTAGACTGCGCTTCCACGTCGTCCTCGAAATCCGTGTCTTCGGTGCCCCCGCCCATTCCACCCGTGTCGACGAGGAGGTAGTCCACATCTTCAGACTCGACTTTTCCCGCGATGTGGTCGCGTGTCGTTCCCGGAATGTCGCTCACGATCGCGATCCGCTTCCCGAGGATGCGGTTGAAGATGGTGGACTTGCCCGTATTGGGTCTGCCGACGATGGCGACTAAGGGGAGTGCCACTGCGAACGGGAACTGTAGCAGAGTTCTCCCTCGCATGCACAGAAATTGCTATCATCCTGGGGATGTCGCGCACGTACGATCCGAAGGCTCTGGAAGCCAAGTGGCAGAAACGCTGGGAGGAAGCCGGTCTGTATGCAGCAGATCTCTCCGACGGAAGCGACAAGTACTACACGCATGTGATGTTTCCCTACCCGAGCGGTGACAAGCTTCACATTGGGCATTGGTACAACTACGGCCCCAGCGATAGCTTCGCCCGCTTCATGCGGATGCAGGGAAAGAAGGTCTTTTCCCCCATGGGGTTTGATGCCTTCGGACTTCCTGCCGAAAATTATGCCGTAAAGACAGGCGTGCATCCGGATACCTCGACGCGCAAGAACGTGGAGACCATGATCACCCAGCTCAAGCGCATCGGTTGTATGTACGACTGGAGCAAGATGGTCAATACGTCTACGCCGGAGTACTACCGCTTCACCCAGTGGCTCTTTTTGCAGATGCATAAGCACGGATTGGCCTATAAAAAGGCTGGCAATGTGAACTGGTGCCCTAGTTGCCAAACGGTTCTCGCAAACGAGCAGGCGCAGGACGGTACTTGCGAGCGCTGTGGGACTCCAGTCATCCACAAGCCATTGGAGCAGTGGTACTGGAATATCACCCGGTACTCCCAGCAGCTTCTCGATGGTTTGGATGCCCTCGACTGGCCCGAGAAGACGAAGATCATGCAGAGGAATTGGATTGGTCGCAGTGAGGGATGCGATGTGGTCTGGTCGGTTACCGGCTGCGATATGAGTCTTGAAACATTTACCACGACCGTGGATACGATCTACGGCGTTACATTTGTGGTCATTGCCCCCGATCATCCCTTACTTCCTACGCTCGTTACTCCGGAGCAGAGGGATGCAGTGCATGCCTATATCGCTCAGTCCTCTACAAAATCAGAATTCGATCGTCAGTTTGGTGACAAGGACAAGACGGGCGTATGCACAGGTGCGTTCCTCAAGCATCCCTTTACAGGAATGAGCATCCCCTTATGGGTGGCCGATTACGTTCTGATGACTTACGGGACTGGGGTAGTTATGGGTGTTCCTGCACATGATCAGCGTGATATGGATTTCGCAAAAAAATACGGTTTAGACATTGTTCAGAGCATCCAAAATCCTGAGGGTGAATCCATCGTGTACGATAACATCGACAAGTATGCCGTGTTGGGAACGATCATCGATTCTGGAGCGTTCAGCGGTATTGCGATTCTCGATGGTCGCAAGAAGATCATTGATCAGCTTGAGAGAGCTGGCATGGGAAGGCGGAAGATTCAGTACCGTCTTCGCGACTGGTGTGTATCGCGCCAGCGCTACTGGGGCGCCCCCATTCCCATCGTCTACGATCCCAAAGGCAATCCGCATCCCGTTCCCGAGGAGCATCTGCCGTGGACACTGCCTACAGATGTCGAGTTCAACCCGACGGGGGAGTCGCCGCTCAAGCACTCGAACGAATTTAAGGAGCGTACGGAGAAGCTCTTTGGTAAGGGCTGGACGCCGGAGTATGACACGATGGATACGTTCGTATGCTCGAGCTTTTACTATTTGATGTACCTGCAAACGCAGGGTGCTTCGATGAAAGCTGAAAGCTGTCAGCTGTCAGCTTCTCAAAAAAAGAACAATCAACCTCTGACTCTGGTTCATCCTGAAGTAGAGAAGCAATGGATGCCCGTCGACATGTACATCGGAGGTGCTGAGCACGCCTGTATGCACCTGATCTATGCACGTTTTGTGATGATGGCTCTCAAAGATTTTGGCTACGTATCGCATAGTGAACCGTTCAAAAAATTAGTTCACCAAGGCGTGATTACCAACAAGGGGGCGAAGATGAGCAAGAGCAAAGGCAATGTGGTTTCACCAGACGCTCTCGTCGACAGACACGGCAGCGATGTGTTTCGTATGTACCTGATGTTCATGGGACCCTTCACCGAAGGAGGGGACTGGAGTGATACGGGGATCAAGGGGATTGATCGCTTTGCTCTTCGTTTATTCAAGCTTTTTGAGATAATTCAGGATCAGCCCTCACAAAAAACAAAAAACACGAGTACAAAAATTGATCAATCTAAAGGATCTTCGCAGACTGCACTCCATCGTGCGATCAAGAAAATCACTGAAGACATCCCTGCATTCCGCTTCAACACCGCAATCAGCGCGCTCATGGAGCTCCTCAATGTCCTCGAGCGCGAGCAGGAAATCGATCGATCGACTCTACAGACCGTAGCCAAGCTCCTCGCACCTCTCGCTCCGCACCTGGCAGACGAACTCTGGGAGATGTGCGGGGGGGAGGGATTCGTCGTTGATCAGCGTTGGCCGAGCTTTGATCCGGCACTCCTCACATCAGACACGATGACGATTGCTGTACAGGTCAATGGCAAGCTTCGGGGGAGTATCGAGGTTCCGTCCGATAGTTCGAAGGACGACATCATTGCTACTGCAAGCAAGCAGGAGAACGTCGCGAAGTTCATCGCTGGTACTTCCATAGCTAAGCAGATTTACGTCCCGGGTAAGCTTGTAAGCTTTGTCGTTGGATAATGTTTTTGTAACTCTCCTTCGATCGCATGTTCCCTTCTCATCGCTTCCGAGACGCATTTCCGACCGAGGGAAGGTATTACCGCTCTATCGACCATGCAGTTGATGACCTCACGGATGCTCCTATCTGCGATGAGGCTATTGACCGAGTCCGAGATGCCCTTCTGCAGCGCTATCGTGTACTCATGGATGGCCATCTCCGCGGCCTTCTGCGCAGTGCTCAGTGGACGGGAATCGCGCACAAGGGAAGGCCCGTCCATGACGTTGTTGCCACCGACTACGATAAACAGTACGAGGTCCTTCTTGAGCGCTACGAAAGAACGAAGCAAGCAGATGCGTGTTCCTTTCCCAATAATCGACAGTGGGTGACTTCTTCTCTCGATGGGGATGTCATGTATGAAATTCATCGACCCCACGATCCGTTGCTGTGGCGAGTCATTCGCAAGAACGAGACCTCCGTGATGGCAAACCCGGCCCCAGGTGAGCGACTCGAGATGTCAGCGATCACGGACCACGCTCTTCTCGTCACGCTCCGTGCGCGAAGGAAACTGTGGGGAGTATCAACAAGAGGAGCCACCATCCCCACCACACCTCTGCCCGATAGCCGTATGGACGATTTGTTGCATGACGTAGGAAGGAGATGTCAGGGGGTGGTGTGAGAGCGCAACCAGTTATGAACATATTGCGTTGTGGCTTCTGGTTGTGTGACGTGGGGGTAATGTCCGCTTGTCATGCGTTGTACAGATATATGTTCGCCCTCAGCTGGCGGTTCAGCACCGTTGTTCCACGGATCTTGAGATCCGAGCAGGACAAGAATCGGGGAGCGTGATTCTCGCATTAGCTGTATCACATCTCTTACGACAGATTCTCCTTTGGGGATCTCATGCCGATAGATGTCTTTGATCCGCAGGCCGTATTCATCATCGTGCTCTGCGAGCATGGAACGGTAGAGGTCGTCTGGCATGTCGTCGCAGAGACTCGCGAGGCATCGATCAAGGAGTCCGAAGTCCTCACAGCGACTTCTATCCGACATCCCCGCCTTTCCGTAGGGAGGAGTGAGCATGACGAGTCCTTTGAGCGACGGGAGGTTGTTTGCGATATGGGCTCCGTCAAAGCTGCCGCACGAGTGGCCGATGAGGTACTCCGCTCCGAGGGTCCTGAATATCCTTGCGTATTCGGTGCGCAGCCACCGCTGCCATCCTTCCATTCTCTTTACAGATCCCACGTGGATTGGTTGATCGATAACGTGCAAGGTACCTTCGACATAATCCGCCATGCGTGAGAAATCCGAAGGGGCATAGGCAAGGCCGCCGATGGCCATCATCGTCGGCTCCCCCGATCCGTAGCTCTCCACGCGAAAGTCCCCGATTTTCGATGAAGTGCTGGTTCTTGACATTGAATGGCAGTATAGTCTGGGATCCTGAGAGATCAAGTATCTATGGAGGAATCCCCACGCGCGCAACGGCAATCAGAGATCACGCGAACGGCTCTCGGAAGGTCGGTGGTGGAGGTCATGGCCTATGGCTGCATCCAGGAAATGCTGAAAGGCAAGCTTCCCTTCACAGATGAAGGATTTCAGGCACTCGTCGAGCATTCGAGGGTCACTGGCTTGAAGGGAAAGATTTCCTTTCAAATGCAGGGCTGGACGCAACGCAGGATGCAGGCGCTTTTCGCAAGTAGCGGTCTTCCTATGCGGTTCATCGAAGATGCAAACCTTGAGGGATTCCGCAAGAAGCCCTCGCTGCGCAATCGGATGCTCGACGTCGGTCTCGGGCCCGCCGATACGAGTCTCCCCGATGGGGAAAAGCAGGAACGACTCGAGCGCTTTCGCTCGTACCTCGGAGAGGATGCTGCCGATGTTCTTGAAGCTCTGC
The DNA here is from genome assembly GCA_016866875.1 of Candidatus Peribacteria bacterium. Lineage (GTDB taxonomy): Bacteria > Patescibacteriota > Gracilibacteria > Peribacterales > Peribacteraceae > 2-12-FULL-55-11. Next base: position 20,047 of record VGKY01000004.1, on the reverse strand, counting down.
GCTACGGGGATTGTCAACGCGATCTTGTGTGGAAGCGCATCCAGGAAATCTGTACTCGCGGGGACCCTCAGCGCGCACTCGAAGAATTTCGTGCGACCAGTCCAACCGCGCAAGAGCAGTAATGTCCTTGCGTACTTCTCCTGAAAAGCTACCATCCGCTTCCCATGCTAGCCCCCTCCAGCATCGCATCTCCCAAGGCTGACCCCGAGCGCGAAATCGCTGATGCTTTGCTTCAGGCAGGCGTCTCCAGTGTTTCGGTGCCGGAACTGGTGAAGCTGCTCAAGCCAAAATTCCATGCTTTGTTCGCTCCTCAGGAACGTGACGTGATGGTCGGCACGACGGACGAACAAACTCCATCATATGCTGACGCTCATCAGCCTTATGCTCGAGCTCCTACTATCTTTGAGACAGAGTTTTCCAGTTGGACCCGTGAGAGGCTGGTGAAAGGCATAACAGATGTTTTAGTAGATGCACTTGGTGTTGACGAGGATGAGCTGACAGAAGGTGCTCGTCTTGAAGCGGATCTTGGCGCAGAGTCTATCGATTATTTGGATATCCTCTTCCGCGTGGAGAAGGAGTTTGGCATCGAAATTCCCCGTGGAGAATTGTTTTCCATCAACGGAGTGGTGTTTGAGGATGATGCGTTTCGTAGAGTTGGGGGTCCATCTCAAAATAAGATCTACGTGACTGAAGCAGGCCTCGCTGAACTAAAGGAGAGATTGCCCCACCTCAATGTCGATGCGTTTGCCGCAGACCCCGATTTAGCTTTGGCGTCGGATTTGCATACAGTTGGTTCAATGGTGCGATTTCTGGAGTTTAGGCAGCAGAAGATTCGTGAGATGTCTGGTGCAGAATCAGCATGAAATACCATGTGCAAAGATGGCGTATGCCTTAGTCTAGGGAATGTCTTCGATGCACAAAGATTTCTTCACCCCCCTCGATCGCTACGCGCCGTTTACCGATCTTGCAGCGCTCAAAGCTGCGAGCGCGCGGCCGCTCCGTAAGTGCATCCGTGTGAATACGCTCAAGACCAGTGTGGAGAGCGTGAAGCAGTGGGCGGCCGATCACGGATGGAATCTCGATCCTATACCGTGGTGTCCTGAAGGGTTTTTCATTGACCGCGAGGATAGGAGCGAGGCGCTCGGCAAAGATCTTTTGCATCTCCTCGGTCATGTGTACCTCCAGGAGGCTTCCTCGATGCTGCCTCCCGTACTTCTCGATCCCGAGCCTGGAGAGACCGTGCTCGATATGTGTGCGGCTCCGGGGAGTAAGACGACGCAGCTTGCTGCCATGATGCAGGGCAGGGGAGTGGTCGTTGCCAACGAAGTCCAGGAGAAACGGATGTGGACCCTCTCTACGGCATGCCAGCGGTCGGGCGTGACGAATGTCATCCTCACAAAAAAGGTAGGGCAGTGGTTTGGAAAGCAGATGACCGAGCAGTTTGATCGCGTGCTCTGCGATGCGCCTTGCAGTGCACAAGGCACAGTTCGGAAAGACAGCGATGCCCTGAATTTCTGCGGCCCCGAAAACATCGCGAAGATGGCGAGGCTCCAGATGGAGGTGCTCGAAGCCGCAGTGCACGCTGCAAAAGTGGGCGGCACAATCGTCTATTCCACCTGTACGCTCACACCCGAGGAAAACGAAGGCGTGGTGCTCCAAATACTGAACAAATTTTGTGATCAACTAGAGGTGGTAGAGCCAGGAAAATTAGGAATGAACCCCACTTCGCCAAGGCTTCGAGGGGCAGGGAATGATGAATTAGGAATTGCCGTACAGGATTCGCTCAGAGTACAAGAACATCTTTCTGGTAATTCCTCATTCCTCATTCCTCATTCCGCATTCCCGTTATTGCGGATCTGGCCCCAGACCTACGACACCGAAGGGTTCTTCTGCGCTGTTCTTCGCAAAATTGCACCGACGAGAGCTCGCGAGCATGGTGCATCTCTTCGCAGGCGCGAGGAGAGATTTCAGCGCACGATGGAGATGGAGATCCGCAAGCGCATTGCAGATATCTATGGCACCGACTTCGTGCACGAGGGAGAGATGCTTGTCCACCGAGGGGATCTTGTGTTGCTCACGACCGAGGCAGCAGCCTCATTGCACCTTCCTATTGTGGACTACAGCATGGGGATTCCGTACGCAAAGGGACTGAAAGACGGGAGATTCCGCATCACCGATGAGCTCGCTATCGCGCGCGGGACGATGGCCACTCGGGGAATATTGAGTGTCGGCGATAACGATCTCCACGAACTGCTCGAGGGCCAAAACATCGAATGCCGAGAAGATGCCGATGGCGATATCATCATCCTCTGGAACGGTATGGCTATAGGAAGGGGGCTTGCGCGAGGGGGAAATCTGAAAAACCGGCTTTCGCGGTGGATTGTCCAGTTGAAGGGTTCGTAGAACCAGGATGGATCTGCCTCTATACTCATCCTCCATGGATCCTGTTGCAGACATCAAGGCACGTCTCCCGATCGAGCAGCTCGTGGCGCAATACGTTCAGCTGAAGCCCAAGGGCAGGAGCTTCATCGGGCTCTGTCCGTTTCACAACGACAAGCACCCGAGCTTCCTCGTCTCCCCCGACAAAGGCATTGCCTACTGCTTCGCCTGCAACTCCGGCGGCGATATCTTCTCCTTTTACCAGAAGATCGAAAATGTCGACTTTCCCCTGGCCATCCGCGATCTTGCCGAGAGGACGGGCGTCGCACTTCCCGAGCGCGGCAACGCACCCGTCATCGAGAAAGACGAGAAGGAGCGCCTGCGTAGCTGCATGGATGCGGCGCAGAAGTTCTTCCTCTCCTCACTGCGCTCCTCTCCCCCCGCACAGGAGTACCTGGCCAAGCGCGCAGTTCCTCCAGATCTCCTCGAGCGCTTCGGCATCGGGTACGCGCCGGATTCGTTCAGTGCGCTCTATCAGCATCTGCTCAAGGAGGGATACAGCCGCAAGGAGATCGTGAGTGCGGGGCTCGGGATTCAGAAAGATCTCTCGGAGGAGAGGATCTACGATCGCTTCCGCAACCGTATCACGTTTCCGATCAGCGATGCCCAAGGCCGCATCATTGCTTTTGGAGGACGCACCATCGGGGATGATGACGCCAAGTACATCAATTCCTCCGAGGGGCCGCTCTACCGTAAGGCCTCGGTGCTCTTTGGTTTGCACCTCGCCCGAGAGGGTATCCGCAGCGAACGCAGAGTCATTATGGTTGAGGGGTACTTCGACGTCGTCGCATGTCACAGGGCTGGCGCAACAAACGCTGTTGCCGTGAGCGGGACGGCACTCACCGAGGAGCATGCCCGACTGCTCAAGCGGGTCGCCGACTCTGTCGTACTCTGCCTTGATGCGGACCGCGCAGGGCAGGATGCCGCGGAGCGCGCGTTTGGTTTGTGTGCAAAGGAAGGGTTGGCGGTCTACGTCGTCCGCCTTCCTGCAAAGGATCCGGATGAAGTGGCGCGCGATGCCCCCGATGCGCTCCTCCGGATGCTCCGTGAGGATGCCGTTCCCTACCTTGATATGGTGTACAGGGACCTCCAGCGTGATCCGCTCACGACCCCGGAGTCTCGCCGCAGAGCTGAGGATCGTGCACTGCAACTCCTCGTCGCTCTCCCTGAGGGGGTGGAGCGCGATGCGTACCGCGAAAAGTTCAGCAAGATCTTCGGAGACAGCTTCACGCGGAGACTGCAGATGGCAGAAGCCAATCCGACTCTTCGGAGGCAGCCGATTTCCTCTCCGGTGGAGTCACCCATGAGCACGTCGCTCTTCTCTCCCGTGGAGGTCACCCTTGGACTCTTTGCACTCTATCCTGCTGCTCGAGGCATCCTCTCGGAGCTCATCGAGCCCGATGAGCCCTTTGCGGCCGCGCTCTTCTTAGCGCTTCGGCAGGCTGGAGAGGGGAAGGTCACCGTCGAGACGCAGTATGAAGAGCGACTTGCTGTGCTTCTGCTTTTCTGCGAACAGCACGGCTTCCAGGATTGGGGCGAGTCGCTTGCTTTGCGCGAAATCAGGCGCAACTGCCAGCGTGCAAACCGCGCCATGATCGCGCGTAAGCAGCGCGAGATCACCGAGAAGCTTCGCGAAGCGCAATTGCAAGGGCGCAGCGCTGAAGCGGCCCAGCTCGAGACGCAGTTCCAGCAGGTCTTGAAGCTGAGCAAGATGGCAGGCTGAGGGGGGTGGCTACCGGTGTATCCCCGACAATCGGTCGGATCTCCTTGAATTTCACTTTCGTTCCCCGCTTTTGCGTTGTAGGCTATCGCTACCGGGATTCATCCCGTCTTCCACGCTATGGCCTCCCATCCGCGTAAATTCATTGCACAGCCCTCCGATGACGACCTCAAGCGTTTTCCAGAAGCCGTCAAACATCTCATCAAGAAAGGGCGTGAGCAGCGGTACGTCACCCATCAGGAGATCATGTCTGTGGTGCCGAACGCCGAAGAGAGCGTCGAGCTCCTCGATGAGATCTACACGTTGCTCACGGATCTCGGCATCCAGGTTATCGACGTCCAAGATGCGCTGATCTGGGAGAAGAAAGGTCGTGCCGACGAGCCGATGCAGGATCTCACGGAGATCGTTGCGGCAGATTCCACAGAAGAGGATGAAGCGGAGGAGGAAGCCCCCGAAGGAGAGGAGGAATCGGAATCCGAAGAGTCCGTTGCCGGCAAAGTCGATGACGATGACGACGACATGCTCCAGATGGTTGCCACCGCGGGTATCGCCATGGATGAGAAGGAGGAGACGCCCGAGGATCGTCAGAAGAAGAAGCGCGAGCGCGAGGTGGATCTCCTCGAGATCAGCAACGACTCCGTACGCATGTACCTCTCGGAGATCGGTCGCGTGCCACTCATCGATGGACGTAAGGAAGTCGAGCTCGCTCGACGCATCCGCAAGGGCGATGCCGGAGCCAAGCAGCAGCTTGCGGAAGCCAATCTCCGCTTGGTTGTTTCCATTGCCAAGAAGTACATCGGGCGTGGACTCTCGTTTCTTGATCTCATCCAGGAAGGAAACATCGGTCTCTTCCGCGCCGTGGAAAAGTTCGATCCGGAGAGGGGATTTAAGTTCTCCACGTACGCAACATGGTGGATCCGTCAGGCCATCACCCGTGCCATCGCCGATCAGGCCCGCACGATCCGTATTCCCGTGCACATGGTCGAGACGATCAACAAGCTTACGCACACGCAGCGCAGGTTGGTGCAGGAGCTCGGTCGCGAGCCAACCGTGGAAGAGCTCTCCGTGGAAATGGGCATGGACATCAAGAAAGTCCGCCACATCCAGAAGATCAGCCAGGACATCATCTCGCTCGAGTCACCGGTGGGCTCTGAGGAAGACAGCAAGCTCGGGGACTTCATCGAGGACGAGGAGGCTGTGAACCCGTTTGAAGCAACCAACAGGCAGCTCAGAAAGGAAAACGTGCACGCAATGCTTGAATTCCTCACACCCCGCGAGCGCAAGATCATCGAGATGCGCTTCGGTCTCAGAGACGGCGTCGGGCACACGCTCGAGGAGGTCGGCAAGGAGTTCGGCGTCACGCGCGAGCGTATTCGCCAGATCGAGGCCAAGGTGCTCCAGAAGATGCGCGACCATCCCCGGTCACTCTCCATCCGTGAGCACGGGGGTACGGGCAAGCGCGTCGGGTTTAATGCCGCGGATTCCTTTCTCAAGGGCACGCTCTGTCCCCAGTGCAGGAAGGGAACGCTCGTCGATCTCATCCGTGAAGGACGACCCTATAGGAAGTGTGATCGGTGTGCATACGAGTTGGCGAAGTATTGATCTCTACCATGAAAAACGACCCCCGCTCTTCGGAAGGCCGTTTTCGTCAAACGCGGAGGAAGGTTACTTCTTGTTGCAGGGACAGGGCTTGCAGAGCTCCAATGCTGCGGCAAGACCCACGAGGACGTAGACCACCGACTCGACGACCGGCATAGAGCCGAGAAGCATCTGGACGATGTTTAATTCCCGGTCGACGAAGTCGCCGATGCCGATAAGCCCCCAGTTGATGGCTCCGATATAGATCAAGATGCGGGCGACTTTGCGTCCGCTGTAGCCCGTGCCGCATGTGCCTGTTGAGCAATCCATAATGGAAGAGGAGAGGTAGAACTAAAGTACAGTAATGATAACAGTCTCTTCCGCCCCACAAGCAAATTCCTCTTGAGAAGAACACTTTTTGTGTTCTATAAAAATTTCGGGAAGCACTGCTACCATAGGAGTCGTGGATTACCGTACATCGTACGAAGGGCTGAATGCTGAGCAGCGTCGAGCGGTCGATGCCATCGAGGGGCCGATCATGGTGCTCGCGGGTCCCGGTACCGGCAAGACGCAGGTTCTTGCGGTGCGCGCGGCGCACATCCTCCGAAAGACCCAGGCGAATCCTGGCAATATCCTGTGCCTGACATTTTCTACGGCGGGAGCGGTAGCCATGCGCGAGCGACTGCGCCGCATGATCGGAGCGGATGCGTACGGCGTCACGGTGTCTACCGTCCACGGATTTTGTGACAAGCTCATCTTGCGCCACCCCGCAGTGTTTGAGGAATGGTCTGCAGGAACACCACTTTCCGACATGGACCGCATGAGGCTCCTGCAGCGCATCATCGATGAGGTGAGTGGGTCTTCCGTTCTGGTCAATCCGAAAAACCCTTACGACCGCATTCCCGGCATTCTCGGTCGAATCGGCGACTGCAAGCGCGAAGGGAAATCGCTTCAGGATCTGGAAGATGTCGCCAAGGCGTACGAAGAGCTCATGGCGGTTAAGAGCAAGGCCGGAACCAAGGCGGATAAGAAAAACCGCTTGCAGGCGGAGAAGTTTCAGGACTTCGTCGGCATTTTCAGGCGCTACCAAGAGGAGCTTTCTGCTCTCGGAGCCTACGACTACGACGACATGATCCTCACGGTGCTGCGTGCTTTCGATGAGGACCAGGAGCTTCTTTTAAAGCAGCAGGAGTGCTACCAGTATATCCTCGTCGATGAAGCGCAGGATCTCAACGGTGCGCAGTGGAAGGTGATCGAACGCCTCACCACCTACGCGCATCTTCCCCATGAGCCGAACTTCTTCCTCGTCGGCGACGATGACCAAGCGATCTACCGTTTCCAGGGTGCGAATATGGAGCACATGCTCGCTTTCCGTGAGCGCTTTCCGAAGGCTCCGGTCATTGTGCTCACGAGCAATTACCGTTCCACGCAGCCGATCCTCGATGCAGCCGGAAGACTCATCGCCCGTAACGAAGAGCGCTTGGTGGGGAAGATCGAAGGCCTCACCAAAGATCTCAAGGCCAATACGCAGGAGCAGGGGATGGTGCCGAGGCTCCTGCGCACACCTTCGGACGCCTCCGAGCCCTGGCTCATCGCGGATCTCGTTGAGGAGCGCATTGCCGGAGGTATTTCCCCGGAGGAGATTGCGATTCTCGTGCAGAAGAACGATGAGCTCCGTCCGCTCTACGATGTTCTGCATGCCCGTGCCATTCCCGTGATCTTGTCGGGTAAGGCGGATCTGCTCAGTCACCCCACCGTCGCAGAGATCCTCACGATGCTCCGGTATGCCGTGGATCCTGCGAGTGCAGATCGCCTTCTGCAGGCCCTCGCGTGCTCGTGCTTCGGCTGCCATCCTGCGGATCTTGCCCGGCTGTCGTGGGCTGCGCGCGATGCAAAGGCCCCCTTAAGCTCGATGATGTTGGATCTCCTCTCGGCAGATGCGCGCTTCGCCGATCTCTCTTCCGTGCTCGTTGCCCGCGACGTTCTCCTCGATCTCTCCCAGAAAGTCGCTTCGCGCACGGTGCTGCAGACCGTAGAGGCTGCCCTGCGTACTTCGGGGATCACGGAAGGCGCGCACGCGATGGATCCCATCGATCTTGCCGTTGTTGAGCAGTTCTTCCGGTACGTGAAGCAGCGCTGCACCGATCATCCCGATCTCTCCCTCCATGCCTTCCTCGCAGAGCTTTCCCTCTATGCCGACGAGACATTTGCCCAAGTGCGCCTCACGTATCAGCTTCCGCACCTTGTAACAAGTGGCGTGCAGTTGATGACGGCGCACGCCAGCAAGGGTCTGGAGTTTCACACGGTCATCTTAAGTGCGTTTCGCGAGGGGCACTGGGATCAGCGCAAAAGCCCCTCCTCGTTGGCTGTGCCGGAGGACCTGCTCTTTGGGTGGGAGTCGGAGCAGAAGCGTTTCGAGAAGCATCAGGACGAACGTCGTCTTGCGTATGTCGCGATGACGCGCGCGAAGCGCGAGCTTCTCATGATCTGCCCCCGCGAGTTCGCCGTCGGCGAGCGCGCCCGCGCTGTTGCCCCTTCGGCATTCTTCTCGGAGGCAGGGCCTCTGTCTGAGGAAGACACAGCTCTACAGAATCCCGAGCAGGCAGCTCTGCTTCTGCATCCTACGTGCATCTCTGGCGATGCAGCGCTGGAGGCCTACCTCCGGGAACGCCTCGAGGATTTTGCGCTGTCACCGAGTTCGCTTTCCGCGTTTTTACGCGATCCCCAGGAATTCCTTCGCGTGCATCTGCTCGGTCAGCCCGAGGAATTTTCCGAGCAATCCCTTCGAGCCATCGCCTACGGCAGTGCCGCGCACTGGGCGCTAAAGAAGTGGGGTGAGGCGAAGATGCAGGGGATGCCCATGACGGAGAAGGCATTTCTCGAGGCATTTGCTTGGCACTTAGAGGAGCGCAATGTGCTCACCAAGAAGCAGAGGGCGGATTTGCTCAGCCACGGGCGCGATGCGCTCTCCGCGTTTTATGGTCAGAGGCTTCAGAGCTCCACGGCATACGTCTATGCCGTGGAGCGCGATGTGCGTGCGCATTGCGGTGATATCCCGCTCAAGGGGAAGATCGATCGGATCGATACGCTCTCTGCGACATCCGGAGACGCCATCGTCATCGATTACAAAACCGGACGACCGAAGACTCCCGCGGAAATCCGTGGGGGCGCCGAGCCCAGACGGGTGTCTTGGACAGAGGAGGGGGACTACTTCCGCCAGCTCGTGTTCTACGCACTGCTCCTGGAAAAGGCCGAACCACTGCTCGTTTTGCAGAGCTTTGCCCTCGAATTCATCGGTGAGCGGGGTGAAGAGCCTATCCAGAGGCCTTTTGTCATCACAGAGCAGGAAAAGGAGGATCTGCGGAAGCTCATTTCCCATGTATGGGCCAAGATCATAGCGCTCGATTTCACGCCACTTTCTCCGTAGCGCTCCCCGCCGGCATTCTTTAGGATCGCAGTCATGGATGAATCTCCGGAGATCAAGCGACTACAGATCCTTTCGGCAATCGGGGCAGATAGCGGCGATTCTCAATCCGAGAAGCTCTGTGCCGATCTTGGACAGAAGGTATCAGCTGTGAAACGGGCATCGTTGGAGGTACGCATCCGTATGCAGCAGGTATTGTTTTTCGCTAACAGCTTCGCAATGTTCTCCATCTTGACCGCGGTTTGTAACAAGCACTGGATGTCGCCTGCGATCGCAGCTGGCGTATGTGGCATGGCAGTTGCTGAGGAGCTCTGGGAGAAAGTCCGTAAACGCAATGCGGTAATGGGTGAAATTTGTGATATGGGTTACGACATCGAAGATCATCTCTCCGATCTTGCGGCTGGAGACCTCCTGATCCGCCAGCAGATGAGTGACCGGGGAGTGGAGTACGCAGCACTTAGGATACTTCCGCGTGCGTTTTCTTCCGATGCCGCAGAAACTCCGCAAGCTGATTGACTGCACGACCCCGGTGGCTTGTACAATTTTTTTGTTCAACTTTCATCGCTGAGTAAACACAATCATATCCATCAGGTTTGAAGCATGCGGAGATGGGTAACCCCGGGAGATAGTCAGCTTCGAGGGACTCCGTGATCACTCCGTCGCACGTCCCTTCAAAGAGGTGTTCTATGCCGTCTGCATCGATGTAGGCAAGCACACAGACAAACTGCGCGCGACGATTGGGTTCCCTTTCCATGCGACTGAGGAAATACGTAATCCACTCCTCATCGCTTGCGTCCGGTCCCGCCCCCCATCGCCTCGTGTGGATCCCAAGCTCGGACTTCAGTGCCTCGACGATGATCCCCGAGTCGTCGGCGAGCGTGGGGAGCATCGCACGCGCACGATAGAATCTCGCCTTCTGCAAAGCGTTTTCCGCGAAGGTGGATCCTTCTTCGACGGGATCTTCCGATATTCCCGCCTCGTGCGCACCGATGCATCGGATCGAGAGTCCTGCAAGCGCTTCCGCTATCTCGATGATCTTGCCCTTATTTTTCGTGCCGATCAGCAGCGTCATGGCTATGCGGGCGTGCCCGTGCGGTCAAGGAAAACCTCTCGGGCTTTTGCTCCGCGCACGGGGCCGATGAGGCCCTTCTTCTCCATGATGTCGAGGAGCTTCGCTGCTCTTGCGTACCCCACACTCAGGCGGCGCTGGAGCAGGGAAGCACTGGCCTTGCCGGTTTCCTGTACCACAGCGACCGCGTCGAAGAACATGCTGTCGCCGCCGTCATCGTCGGCTTCGAGATCGATCTGCGCGTAGGGTTGAGAGAGCAAAGCAGCAGGATCGTTTGGCGAGAGATTCACCCCATCCGCACCCTCTTCCCCTGCGTCATCCGCTTCGTCCTCTTCGTCGCCGAGACCGATGTGCTCCGTGACCTTGCCCCCACCGGCGATCTTCACGGCGTTGATGACCCGATCCGTCTCCTTCGTGGAGATGAAGATCCCCTGGATGCGCACGGGCTTCGGCGTCGATGCCGTCATGTAGAGCATGTCCCCCTTCCCCAGGAGGTCATCGGCCCCGATGGAGTCGATGATCGTGCGACTGTCGACCGCCGAAACCACGCGGAAGGCGATGCGGGTCGGGATGTTGGCCTTGATGAGTCCGGTGATGACATCCACCGACGGGCGCTGCGTGGCGATGACGAGGTGCATCCCCGTTGCGCGTGCCATCTGAGCGATGCGGGCAATCATGGTTTCCGTGTCCCTGCGGTACTGGCGCATCATGAGGTCAGCGAGCTCGTCGATGACGATGATGATGCGGGGGAGTGTTGCGCCCTCTTCCGTCTGCTTCTCGTTGAACTCTGCGAGATTCTTTGCCCCCACTTCGGAGAAGCGGTGGAGTCTTCTGCCCATTTCAGCAACAGCCCAGCGCAGGGCCTGTAGAGCTTTTTCCGACTCCGTGATGACGGGGGTAAGCAGGTGGGGAATGCCGTCGAAGGGCATGAGCTCCACTCTCTTCGGGTCGACGAGGATGAACTTCAGCTGATCCGGGGCATTCTGAAAGAGAAGGGCCGTGAGGAACGTGTTCATGCAGACGGATTTTCCCGATCCTGTCGCGCCCGCGATGAGCAGGTGAGGCATGTCCTCGAGCGCGGCGACGACGGCTTTTCCCGAGACGTCACGGCCGAGGGGGAGGGTGAGAGGGGATGCACTCTGGGTGAACTCGGGGCTTTCGAGGATCTCCCGCAGATGCACGGTCGTGCGGATCCGGTTGGGCATCTCGATGCCGACCAGGCTCTTTCCCGGAATCGGCGCCTCAATGCGCAGGCTCTCGGCTGCGAGCGCGAGCGCGAGGTCGTCTTTGAGCGTGCCGATGCTGCTGAGCTTCACGCCCTCCGACGGCTCGAGGGTGAACTGCGTCACCGTTGGTCCTGGGTGCGCATCGCGCATCGTCACGTCGATCTTGAACTCACGGAGTTTCTCCTCGATGCGTCGTGCCTGAACTTTGAGTTCTTCGTCGTCGACGGTGAGCTCACTCCTCTTGTCATCGAGCAGGTCGAATGCGGGGAAGGTCCATTCCTCGTAGCGCTTATCGGTCATCTCGATCGTGTCCTTTGCGGCTTTCTTCACTTTGAGCGGCTTCGGCGTAGCTTTTGCGGACTTCATATCGCTTTGCACAAAGCTCGGCCGCACGATGTTGAGCTCCGGAGGTTCACGGTCCTCTTCTACGAGATCCTCCGGCGTTTCTTCTTTTCCTTCCTCCTCATCTACCCACTGGTCGTCGTCGGATTCGTCCACCTCACGGGATGTTTTTGCACGGGGCGAGGCACTGAGTTTTGCACTGCGAGTGCTGCGCTTACGCTCGGACACGAGCCGCACGAGAGCGGAAATATTGGGCTCAAATGCGACGAAGATTCCGACGAGGAAGAGAGCGCCGAGCACGGTGAATCCGACCGCAGGTGTTGCGAAGAGCACGAAGGGAAAACTGGCCATGAATCCGATAGCACCGCCCAAATCATCTCTGTGTACGGCAAGTTCCTCCATGGGGGCCGTCATGTGCGCCACTCCCAGAAACGCTACGAGACACAGACTCAGTCCCGCCGAGCGCTTCACCGAGAAGTGCTCTGCGACGGTGAGCCAATGGAGGAGCCCGGAAGTAATGAGGAGGCCCGCGAAGATGCCGGCGTATGCTCCGAAGAAGAATGTCAGGATTTTGCTGAGAGCAGCTCCGAAGAGCCCTGCCTCGCCTTTCAGTACGAGAACGAGAAGGATGCCTGCAGCGATCTGCAAAGCGCCGCTGATATGCCGGCGGGTCGATGGCTCTAAGTCGAGGGCAGGAGCTAGCCTCTTGCGCTTCCTCGGCTGCCGGAGCTTTCTGCGTCGCTTAACCACAGGGGTAGTATAGGTCGCGTCCGTTGCTCCTGCTAGGGCTGCCGATCTCTCATGCTCCTACTGCATCCTTCAGCCTGCCCTCCGCTATATCGAGGATTTCCAGCATCCGGAAGCACCGAGCGGGGAGGAGTTGCTTCATCTGGTTTTCCTGCATTTCCCTATCCGCCATCGCGCGACATTGGACGATGAATGGTGCGAGGATGCTACAGACAAGACTCTTCCAGCATCGCTGGTGGCGGCGCACGGTGGTGCGGTACTCCTTCAATGCTTTTCCGTATTCCCTGAGTAGCTCGTTGCCAGCGATCTGCATTTCCTGGATCTGCTCGAGAGGGTAGATACTGGCTAAGGTGACGGCGTCTTTGAGGTCGTTCTCCTTGTTGGTCACAAGCCTGTAGTGCTTATCCCCGTGCATGTAGTCCCTGCGGGATAAGATGAGGCGATTCTCGAGGAGTCTCATGCACAGCTCCTCAAATATGCGCTTCGCTTCCGGCAATGCGCTCTCGCTCGGTGGAGGATCGTGTGCGGCATTGATGGCCACGGCAAGAGCGTATGCATGGAACATTTCAATGCAAGCAAAATGTGGGTCATGTCCTGTTCTCAGTCGGGGATTTGGCTATAGTACGTCCGTGTCTGTGCTCCTCTTCGGCCCGCGCGGCTATATCGGCGGGCATCTTCTCCGGCAGTTTCCCGATGCGCAGGTGTCTAGCGCGGATATCGCTGACTGCGCTGCGGTTGCCTCAGCCCTCGATGCAGCGATGCCCGATGTCGTCATCAATGCTGTGGGAAAAACAGGAACGCCAAATGTGGACTGGTGCGAGGATCATAAGGAGGAGACCTTTCGCAGTAATGTCCTCGGGCCGCTCATCCTTGCGCAGGAGTGCCGCAAGCGAGGGGTGTATATGGTGCAGATTGGATCAGGGTGCATCTATACCGGCGACAATGGGGGGGCAGGTTTCTCCGAGAAAGATGCGCCGAATTTTCAGGGGAGCTACTACTCGCGCACCAAGCAATGGGTGGAACAGATGCTCAACGATTTCGCCCCGTCGCATGAGGGGCGAGGCGGCATCCTGATGCTGAGGATCCGTATGCCATTTGAGCTCGGTAACAATCCTAAAAATCTCCTCAGCAAGCTTCCACGCTTCTCCCGGGTCATCGATATACCCAACTCCCTCACCTACATTCCCGATTTCCTCACAGCTACGGAGAAGCTCATCGAACTTCGGGAGACGGGAATCTGGAACGTCGTAAACCCGGGTCCCATTTCGCTCTATCGGATCATGCAGATGTACATGGATATCGTTGATAGGGATCATGTGTGCACGCCGATGACGGAGACAGAGGCTCTCACGCTCACCAAGGCCGCCCGAAGTAATTGCGCCCTTTCGACGGCAAAACTCGCGTCTGTGGGCATCTCCCTACCGACAGCCGAGCAGCGAGTTGCGGAGTGCCTGCAGGGGTATGCATCGAAAAAAAACGCCCATTGCGTATAGCGTGCGGTAATATTGATTTTATTAGCAAATATGGTATAATAACTATATTGTCATGCGCAACCCTCTCACTACTCTTCTGAACTTCCTTCGATACCCCTTGAAGCTCGTGCGAAGGCTTCCCTGGCCACGTTTCTGTCGTACGCATCCTTACTGGACCGGAGGCATACTCTTCTTTGTTGCAATGCTTAGCTTCATTGTCTTTGCAATCACGCGTCCTCAGGCTCCGGAGTACGTGACGGCGGAGGTACAACGCGGGGATATCGTCCGTACGGTTGAGGCGGTCGGTACGGTGATCTCCGAGCGCGATCTCTCGCTCCAATTTCCGGTGACCGGCATCGTCTCTGAGGTTCTCGTGCGGGAGGGTAATGTCGTGAAGGCGGGCCAGCGCTTGGCGGCTCTGCGCGGGGGAACGCTCAGTGCAGACGTTGCTTCGGCTAGTGCTGCTCTGCAGTCTGCGCAGGCAGATCTGTCTGCTCTCATCGAGGGTACGCGACCGGAGGACATCCTCATTGCCGAGGCGGAGCTTGCGGCAAAGCGCGCTTCCCTTGCGGTCGCTCAAACGTCTCTGCAAACCGCGCAGCGCAAACTCGAGGCCTCAGAGCGTAAACTGCAGTCGCTTCAAAGCCAAGCGGATATCTCTCTCAGCGGTACCATTGCTGCTGTCGGGAGCACAGCTTCAGAGCAGATCATCGATGCGCGGACCGCACTGAAGAGCATCGACGACGTCTTTGAATCGATCGTGGTATCCGATGTCATCCAGAAATTCGTTCCATCCGAATACGCCGATCTCAAAACGCGGCAGCGTAATGTCACCACAGCGCTCTCGAGTGCACTTTCCTCCACAGCGGTTTCTGCTGATTTCGAAGAGGCGCTCGTCGATCTCTCGACAGCTCGTGTTGCCGTGGAAGCAGTGGCTAAGGTGCTTCAGCAGGCCAGTGACTTCCTCCTGAGCTTGCCCATCACCACGACATTTTCCGTATCCGTCCGCGATACCCAAAGCGACACACTCGCCGCGGAGCGCGCTTCTGTGCAGGCAGCGGTGAGTGCGCTTGATAGTGCGATCAATGAGCTGCGGGACGATTCTGCTTCGTACCGAACGCAGCTCAGCACAGAGGAATCCGCACTGGCGGTATCCCAAGGTGATGCTGATCGTGCCCGAATCGACATTACGACTTTCGAAGCGTCAGTTCAGATCGCAAGCGCTCAGCTCGCCCTCAAGCGTGCGGGTGCACGTCCTCAGGATATCGCCGCGGGTCGCGCACGTGTTGCTGAGCAGGCTGCTCGGTTGCAGCGCGCACGCGCGGCGTATGGCGATACCCAGCTCCTCGCACCCGTCGACGGTATCGTCACGAAGATTCTCGTGAAGCAGGGGGAAGCTCTGCCGACGGGTCCGGCGATCACGATGCTTGGGGTTGCACCCTATCGCATCGAGACCTACCTTGCTGAAGTGGACGTTCCCCTCATCGCCCTTGCGCAGTCGGGCAGCATCGAGCTGGACGCATTTCCCTCTCAATTTGATCCGCTCCTTCTCTCGGAGATTGATGAAGCAGCCACCGATCGCGATGGTGTGCCGAAGTACCGGGTGAAATTGGATTTCGTTGCCCTACGCGAGGATCTGCGCGTTGGCATGACGGGCGATGTCGAGATCGTCACGGGCGTGCGGGGTAATGTCCTTTCCGTACCTCGTCGTGCGGTCATCGACCGTAGCGATGGATCACGTCTTCTGCGGATTTTGCGCAACGATGCTATCGATGAAGTACCCGTCACAACCGGTATGGAGGGGTCTCAAGGGGAGATTGAGGTTGAAGGGGTTGCCGAAGGTGATACCGTGGTTGTGCTCATCCGAGAGTAGTCCTTCCTTTTTTGTACATGCCCAGTGCACACACCAAGTCACCGCGCGCTGCATCCCGTACTCCGCTCATAGAGGTCACAAAGCTTTCGAAAGTGTATGTAAATGATGCCGTGGAGACGCCCGTGCTCTTCGACATCGATCTTCGGGTTCAGTCCGGCGAATTCATGGCGATTATGGGCCCGTCCGGATCGGGTAAATCCACGCTCATGCACATTCTCGGGTTTCTCGACCGTCCCACGCACGGAAAATACCGTTTTCTCGGCAAGGATACAGCGGGCAGAACGGACGACGAGCTTGCGATCATCCGCGCGACCAAAGTCAGCTTCGTCTTTCAGGCGTTTCACCTCTTGCCCAGGGCCACGGTGCTCGAGAACGTTATGCTCCCATTGCTCTACCACCCGACTATTCCCTCTGCGGAGCGACAGCATCGTGCGCAGGCTGCGATTAATGCCGTTGGTCTTTTCGAGCGAACGAACTTTCTCACCAGTCAGCTCTCCGGTGGCCAGAAGCAGCGTACTGCTATAGCGCGCTCCCTCGTGACGGAGCCGCAGGTGATCTTTGCAGATGAGCCAACCGGAAACTTGGACTCCGTTTCCGGAATTCAGGTCATGGGCGCTCTCGAGAAGCTGCATGCCTCGGGACATACCATTATCCTGGTGACTCATGAGCGTTCCACGGCAGAGTTTGCCGATCGTATCGTCCACATCCTCGACGGCCGCATCGCTTCCGACAGCCGCAGCCACAGCAGACGATCATCGAGCGGGCTCACTTCCCTTAAGTAGAGCCATGAGAACATTCGATGTTTTCTTGCAGGCGGGTCGCTCTCTCTGGCGCAACATCGTTCGATCAGCGCTGACGATGCTGGGGATAACGATTGGCGTAGGTGCAGTGATCCTCATGAGTTCCGTCGGTGAGAGTATGGAGCTCCTCATCTTGGGTCAGATCTCCTCCCTCGGCAGCAGAAGCATGGTGATCTTTCCCGGCAACGAACAAGAGGGGAATGTGAGCCAAGTCCTCTCCGGCCACGATAGCCTGACCTTTGAGGATATCGAGCGTCTGGAACGTCTCACAACTGTGACATCGATCGCTCCTATCGTTTTTCTTCCAGGATCAGTGGAATTTGGACGAGAAACGGCTGCCCCCCAGGTCCTTGGAGTGGATCCCAACTTCTTCTCCAATCAGAAGATTGCTGCAGAGGAGGGAAGATTGATTGATCGCGAGGACGAAGACCGCACAGCGCGCGTTGCCGTTCTCGGACCGGATGCTGCAGCGGATCTTTTCGGTGATGTTTCGCCACTCGGTCGCGAGGTGACGGTCGGCGATCGCTCGCTGACGGTCGTAGGCGTGACCAAGCCCCTTGGATCGCAGTTTTTCCAGAACGTTGATGATCGTGTCTACGTTCCTCTCTCGCATGCGCGGGCAGTCACAGGTCAAAAGTATGCCAACTACATTACGATGCTCTCCACAGGATCCTTCGATCTCGCATTCACCGACGTGAAGGCGCTCCTGCGTCAGAGGCATTCCATCGATAATCCCGACGATGACCCGAAGAAAGACGATTTCATCGTACGTTCCTCACAGCAGGCAAATGTCATCTTAAGCTCCGTGTCTCTGGGGCTGACCCTCTTCATCACTACGGTTGCCGCGATTTCGCTCATCGTCGGAGGCATCGGCATCATGAACATCATGCTCGTGACCGTGAGCGAGCGGACCCGGGAGATTGGTCTGCGTAAAGCTCTAGGGGCACGCACGACGGATATTCTCCTGCAGTTCCTCTTAGAGAGCGTCGCACTCACGTTCATCGGGGGGGTCATTGGTGCTCTGGGGGGACTGACTCTCGCGTATCTGATCTCCCGGATTGTCTCTGGGTATCTCCCTACCTACACCTTTGCCATCTCCGCTTACGCACTCCTGGCGGCCGCAGGCATGTCTCTGATCACCGGTGTGGTATTCGGCATGAGCCCTGCATGCAAGGCTGCCCAGCTTGATCCTGTTGAATCTCTTCGATATGAGTAAATAAAGTGATCAACTATTTTACTTTCTTGAACGGCTCACCGTGAATACGAAAGATATTATTCAGTCGGCGACCAAGAGCATCTCCAGCAATGCGAAGCGGACGAGCCTCACTATACTTGGCATTGTCATCGGCGTGGCTTCTGTCGTTCTTATGATAAGTACCGGCAAGAGCTTCCAGGGCTACATCCTCGATCAGATCAATTCGTTTGGGAGCAACACCATGGATGTCATCCCCAAAGGATTCGAGAAATTTGGGGGAAATCTCGAGAGCCTGACGATCGAGGACTACGAACGCATCAAGCGCCTGTCGAGCGTGGAGCGCGTCGTTCCGGTTATCATCGTAAACAGGTCCGTGCACTATGGGCGTGAGGACATGACCCCGATGGTCTTCGGCGCTACGAGTGATATTTTCGGCAATTACGGAATGAAGCTTGCAAGCGGCCGCCTTCTCGATGAGTCAGACGAGCGGGGCGCACAGCGTAGCGTCGTCGCGGCGTACCAGACAGCGCTCGATCTCTTCGGCAACCGCGATCCCATCGGTCAACGCATCGTTATTGGGGAGGAGAGCTTCACCGTCGTGGGAACTCTGAAAAGTGCTGGATCGCTTCTCCTTTCCGATCTCGACAAGCCGGTCTTCATCCCGTTTGCAACGGCCCGCAGCATGACCGGCCAGCGCCACGTCAGTTATATCACGCTCAAGACCGTCGGGGACTCTGATATTGCCAAGCGCGACATCACAGAACTTCTGCGTACACGACATCGTATCGATAACTCCCAGGATGACCCGGATCTCGACGACTTCATCGCGCGTTCTGCTGAGCAGGTGACGTCGATCATCAGTAGCGTCACGCTTGGGCTTACCGTATTTCTCGCGCTCATTGCCGGCATCTCGCTCCTCGTCGGGGGTATTGGCATCATGAACATCATGCTCGTCACGGTGAGTGAGCGTACGCAGGAAATCGGCCTCCGTAAGGCTCTCGGGGCGAGACCCAGAGACATCCTCATCCAGTTCCTCACCGAGGCTCTCGCGCTCACCTGCGGCGGAGCACTTGTAGGCTTGGTTCTCGGTGCGGGGACGGGGTGGATCCTGTCGCGCATCGCCGATCGCATCCTCGGCGAGTTTCACTTCATTCTCTCCCCCTTTGCCCTCGTTGCTGCTATCTGCATGGCCGTAGGCACTGGTCTTCTCTTCGGCGTCTACCCGGCTTCAAAGGCGGCACGGCTCGATCCCATCGAGGCGCTGCGGTACGAGTGAACACCAGCCGAAAATGCGCTCAATGTCGTGGATCGCCATTCGTTCCCTTGGTATTGCCACTATGTCTACAGCCTAGCGCCATAGGCATCTTCTTGGTGTAAAACTGTATGTCGCAGGAGTATCCATACATCGAGAAAATGACCACTTGTCTTTGTTCTCTGCTCTCTCAGCCATTACTATATGTTGGTGGGTCGGCCCTCCTTCGGCGGGCGAGTACTCACCTTTGTTCTCTTTCTCCGGAGTCATTAGGATATCTACGTGGGTCGGTAGCGAAGTGGTCAAACGCGCCTGACTGTAAATCAGGTGGCTTACGCCTTCGGGGGTTCGAGTCCCTCCCGGCCCACCAATTGACAGTAATAAATAAGTATTTTAATATAGTATTATGACTCCAGATGCAAGTCATTCGATTCATCGTCTCCGCGAAAAATTGCAAGATCCATTCTATTTGAACCAAATCAAAATAAGAGCGAGTTTTGAGCCTTTTCTAAAAAGGCTCGAGGTCCTTGCACAGTCTCAAGTAAAAAGTGTCATTGACGATATTACTTTTCGCGCTTTTTTAGTTCTCTACCGCTCCGGCACAACAGCAGCCGTGACCGCCACGTTAAGAGGTAATAAGCATATTCTTGCTTTTGGCGGATTGAGCGTAGAATTTCTTGATGAGTTTGCGCAATCTCCTGATCGTGCTTCGTTCACAGGCATGCAGAACGGACGTGGTATGCCCACGGAGCTCAATATTCAGGATCTCCGCCGATGGTGCACGACGGCCGAAGGAGTCGATATGGAACTGCTCCGAGCCATTACAGGCATGCAGCATGCACGTGGTATGCCCACGGAGCTCAATATTCAGGATCTCCGCCGATGGTGCACGACGGACGAAGGAAACGAT
>VGKY01000003.1 GCA_016866875.1 Candidatus Peribacteria bacterium | reverse complement strand
AATGAAGGAAAGGGCATTGAGATAATCGCATTCGCAGAACACGACTGGTACGACGATCATCCTATGCTACTCAAACCATTCGCTATGAATGTATCGGAAATGCTTGCATACCTGCGGGACTCCGATCTGCAATGGTTCGTTCCTCATCCGTTTCTCACCGGCAATCCGCTCAAGAAACTATTCCCCAGCGAAGAGAAAATGCTGGAATTTTTGAGACAGGTACCAGCCTTTGAAATGCAAAATGGATGCTATCTTCTACTGGAAAAATTTTTCGAGTACATGCCTTGGACATGGCTGCACAATGTTGAAAAGAAGCTGTGCGAAAGCGTACGACTTTCACAGTCACTTGTGAAAAATGGAGAGCATGCATTTTATGCAATCGGATCAGATGCTCATCATCCGCGAGATCTTGGTTTCTACATTGATATTCCAACATCCAAACCACAGCCAAATCGCACAGAGGCATTTCAGGCACTTATTACGAATAAGACGATTGATTCGGTTCATGTTCCTTCACAGTGTTTTTCATTGAGACACCTGCTCTACACAGGGTGGACGACATTCAGTGAATTTTGCATGAAGCGGGAGTGGCATCGGTATGCATACCAGCACAAAGTGTTCGAGATTGAACCGACGGCTCAACGCGATCTCACCACCATACACTCTTTAGCTTTAAATGGTATGCCAGAATATTCACAAGCAGATGTAAGAGGGGTGTAATAATCAGTGCGGTCAGCAATATTTCCCAAGGTATTGGCATCACGATATACGCAAAGAGGCTACCCCCTAAGATGAAATCCAATTGATCGAATGGCACAAACGGTTTTCCCGATGGAATGTTTTTCCATCGCTTGAACCCTGATTTCACGGCATCTCCTGCTAATGCGCCAAATCCCATCAGTCCTCCGGCAATGATGGATAGCGATAAAGACTGTGTTCCATACCACCCCCATTGCAATGACCATAACAACCAGCTGCCCAATACTCCTCCTATCACTCCAGAATATATGCCTCTGTATGTCTTATTTCTCCCCAACTTTGTAGGCGCGATGGCATACCCAAGCGGCAATTTAAGTGCACCGGCAATAGGGGGCATCATGTTGCCAAAGTACGCAGGAACATACGTCAGAATCGCATCAGCCAGTACTATCATGAGGGGAGACTCCATCGAAAAAGAACAAGATAAATAACAACCATTGCTGCGTAGTAGAGCGCAAAAACCATCAAAAACCATTCAAGCCATACTGTCTGTATCAATCCAAAACCAATCAGTACTGTCAGCAAAAACAGCGGATATTTTGTACGAATGACAGGGAAAGTAGGTGGGTTGCCTCGTGCATTCATCAGCACAAAATGTACAACCAAGATGAGGTAGCAAATGCTATAGAGCAGCAACCAGAAGCTCCCCCCCAATCCAAACCACTGCAATGTCAGTACTGTGGCTACCAATGACGCATGATCAACGACAACGTCCAAGTATGCTCCCCGCTGAGAAGCAATCCCCTTGTGACGAGCCAATGCTCCATCTATTCCATCTAAGAATAAGTGAAGCACATATGCCAATATGAGGAATACCGGTGAATACAAAAAACCGAGAGGCAGTAAAAACATCACCAGTATCCCCAGCAACGAAAGTGCGTCTGGGCTGACATTGGCTCTATCCAAAATTTTGAGTAATGGCAGAAATACTTTCTGCCTCCAGGTACCAAAGGAATGCTGAAATGCAGCTTCATTGGCAGAAAATGCATGCAGCTGGTGCAAATGGTCTTTTTCTTGCATGTCTCAATGATACGCAATAATCAGCAACCAATCCATGTGTGTTCTTGTTGTTTTGAGTGTTTTCCCCCCAACCAATAAACGGAACGGTCATACAACACGGCGTATGCGGTTCGTCGGTGGCGCAAGGATTCAACCCTCCTTCGCTAACAGCCGTCGCACTCCGTGCTATAGCCGTCAAGAAGCTACGGAGGGCAAGTGGATGCACCACCTCCTCTCCCATATCCAGCACCAGTAGGCCCCACTTCGTTTCACTCCGCGGGGCACATTTTACTGGTGCTGGATATCGCATACGCCGAAACGTTAAAGAAAAGAATTTGCCGCCAAACTGGGCGAAGCCTAGAGTTCTCCGCTAAAAGCGGAACGAAAAACCTGAAATCGTCCAATCCGAAAGGGTCACTTCTGCGGGCGGGCGGAAGGAGGGCCTGGGAGGAATGCCGCCCGCCCTACAAATTTTGGGCGAAATCGGTTCGTATTTTTTCCAGCGCACACCGCCAGAAGATTTTAGTGGACAATAGGGCGGATCGGCGTTTTGCAGCATAATTCCTTGCAAAAAGTCTATTTCGTCAATTGCTTTTGATAAGACAAATTCACCATTTGACGGCAATTATTCGCTTGCAGGGGCGATTTGCGCTGGTACTATCTGCCCGTCTACTTCCTTCCCCTTTATCCCCATGTCCTACGTCGTCGCTTCGAAGATCAAAGAGCTCATCAAGAAGCACAACATGATGGCCGCCGGTGACCTCGCGGAGTCCGCAAGCGCGTTCCTCGAGGACGCTCTCGAGGCCGCAGTCAAGCGCGCCGGTGACAACGGTCGCAAGACGGTTCGCCCGTGTGATCTGTAAGCATCTGCAATGGTTCTTTAAAACGGGGTTGCTGTAAGGGGCCCCGTTTTTTTCGGTCGCAAGTACACATGTGAAGCACACCTTGAGTGCTTTGTGGGCTACGTCTTTGCAAGGCGCTTAAGCTCGGCATCGATAAACTCCTGCAGATCTCCGTCGAGCACTGCCTGTGTATTGCTTGTTTCCACCTCCGTCCGTAGGTCTTTCACCATCTGATAGGGGTGCAGCACGTAGCTTCTGATCTGCTGCCCGAAGTCCGCGCTCTGCGTAGCGCCCTTGAGCTCATTCTTGGTTGCCGCATCTTCGGCGTGCTTCTTTTCGAGGAGTTTGGCCCGCAGCATCGCCATCGCGCGGTTGCGGTTTTGCAGTTGCGAACGTTCGCTCTGGCATGCAACCACGAGCCCCGTCGGTAGGTGCGTGATGCGCACGGCAGTCTCCACCTTGTTCACGTTCTGCCCGCCCGCACCGCCGCTTCGGAATGTGTCGATCTTGAGTTCGCTCGCGCTGATCGCCACTTCAGCCTCCGCGATTTCGGGGAGCACCTCGACGAGTGCGAAGCTTGTCTGGCGAAGGTTTTTCGCGTTGAACGGCGAGAGACGCACGAGGCGATGCGCTCCGCGCTCACATTTGAGATACCCGTAGGCCATGGGTCCTTCCACGTAGACCGAGGCGGACTTGATACCAGCTTCCTGACCGTCGGTCCTGTCGACGAGCTCCGTCTTCCATCCGTTTCTCTCGCAGTAGCGCAGGTACATCCTCAGGAGCATCGCCGCCCAGTCCTGGGCCTCCGTACCGCCGGCGCCTCCGGAGATCGTGAGGTAGCAGTGACCCGCATCGAATTCCCCGGAAAGGTAGAGCTGCGACTCGAGCTGCTTCCATTGCCCTTCCAATTTTGCGGCCTCTCTCTCGAGATCCATGAGGTCTATGGGGGAGGCGTGTTCTGTCAGCTCCAGGAGATCATGTAGCTCCGTCTCCAGATGCGTAATGGGGTCCCACAGTTTGCGCAGCGTCTTGAGCTCGCCAAAGAGGCGGTTGGCCTCACGCTGGTCGTTCCACACCGTAGAGTCCTCCGTGCGAGCGGTGAGCTCTGCGATGCGCTTGGGAATTCCTTTGCCCTCAAAGAGAGTCCTTTCCCGTGTGCAGGGCTGACTGGAGTTCCCGGAGTTTTCTGAGGAGCTCTTCCACGGGGAAGGGGGAAGGAATATCGACAATATACAGGTTTTCTTGAGATGAGAGAACTGGGCAAGCCCTTGTGTTGATTGGGCTTTGGGTTCCGCCCAACAAACCCCATACGCGCTGCCATGTAGGCATCGCAAAGACGTCGGTTTTTTGGTATAATGATGGGAAACCCGCATGGCTCTCTCGCGCGCAGACGCCGGCACGATCATCCACGGAATTCTGTATCGCTACGGGAAACCGCTGGCACTCTTCTCTGCAGTCTTCTCCGGAGCGCTCATTATCTCGCGCATCCTCGTACTGCCCATGCTCACGGCCGTCGAAGTGCAGGGGGAAATGCGTGACATCCCATCGTTGCAATCTCAGGCCGAGGTCCTGCGGGGCGAAGTCACCGCGCTTGAAGGCCGTCGCAATGAGGATGTCCTTCCCCTGAGCGGCACCCCCTATCGTTCCCTTGTCGATGCCAAGATCGGAGAGATCCATCCCATGGATTTTCTCCGTTCCGTGCGGGCCACCGCTCATGCGGCAACTCCCGATCATGGCGGCGCCATCGTCATCACGTCCATGACGTACGGCGATGGGGAAGCAGCGATCAGCGGAGATGTATCGGGTGTGGGCTTAAGTAGCATGACCGTTCTCGCACAGTTTCTGGAAGCACTGCGCACCGATGAGCGCGTCGTGCGCGTGACGCCGCCGGCATTCACGCGGCTGCAAGATCCCCGTATCGGTCCGCACTCACCCTTTACCATCACCCTGCATTTCCGATGAACGACATGCGCAATCGCAGGCCCTTCATCACGGTAGCGCTCTGGGCAGTGTCTGGATGTCTGCTGTTTCTCGCGGGAACGCTCCTGCGCGAGCACGCGGTTGCCGTGCGCAGCGTGCGTGCGGATGCCTTGCCGCTCGTCACGGAGATCCCTCAGCTTGAGCGACGTGCGCGCGTGCTTGCCGAGCAGCGAGAACTTGCGGAACTTTCCGATGCCCTGCGCATAGGTTCTCCCGAGGAGCGCATGCGCGTCTACGCCCTGCCTACGGAGCCCGATCTCGACAAGACGGTGTCCGCACTGGATGTGCTCTTCCGGTCCTTACGGGCCTCAGCAAGGCTGTCCTCCTTTTCCCCGGTGACCTTTGGCAATGTCGAGGATGCAGGAGGCGGACTGCGTCGCACTCCGGTGCGCACGACGCTTGGCATCCATGAAGAGGGGCTCGATGCGCTCATTGCTTTCATCCAGCTCTGCGGATCACTGTCTATCGCCGATGCGCTCACAGACAGCGAGCGGTTGCAGTTGCTTCGGCTCACGGAGATGGAGAGTCCTACGGCGATCGTCGCCCTTGAGCAGTACCTCAATGCCGATCTCCTGTCGTACATAGAAGAGCCGCGATCTGCGGATGCACAGTTGCTGCGCTCGTTCTCTTCTCAGAGCTTCGAGCGGTCTCTCCGCGACATCCTGCGCACGTCCGCACTGCCGACGATGCGCCGGGCCGTGTCGCCGGCCATGGCCCAGACGCTGCGCTCGTCGAAGATCTGGCCGATGCAGATGATGCAGATCGACGCACTGACGCTCGATGCCGGCGGTGCGCCCGGATGGTACAAGGCGAGCGTTGAGCTGGGCCTATACACACGACAATAAGTTCGGGGGGTGATTGACGTTCTCGTCGCGCCCCTTCACGATGCCCGTGTCCATGCAGAAACGCAGACAGTACATCGGATCGCATCATTCCTCGCGCGATGCTCGCAGGCCGCGCACCAATGAGCAGATTGCTACTGCAGAGGTGCTCCTCGTGACCGACGAAGGTTCGCGCAAGGTTTCTCTGGCTGAGGCCATCGCGCAGGCTCGTGAAGCAGAGCTCGATCTCATCGAGATTGCCGGTAAGGTCAACCCGCCCGTCGTGAAGATCGGGGACATCGGCCAATATCTCTACCAACAGCAGAAGAAGGAGCGTAAGCAGAAGAGTGGCAGCAAGCAGACGGAAGTCAAAATGCTACGGTTTGGTTTTCGCACGGATCAGCATGATCTCGACCGTCTCGTGGATCGCGCGAAGGAATTCCTTACAGAGCGCCATCTGGTGAAGTTCGTCGTTCGCCTGAGAGGGCGCGAGCTTGGCAACAAATCCTTCGCCGTAGACAAACTGAAGGGCGTTGTCGCCGCCCTGCAGGAGGATGCAGAAGTGGAGCAGGAGATGCGTATGCAGGGTAACAACTTTGTGGTTGTTCTTCGGGCCAGGAAGTAGAGGTTGAGAAGGTTGCGGAGTTTGCGAGGGTTGCGAAGTTTCGCTGTTGAACGATGCATTGAAAGGGGACTTTGCAGCCCCTGCAATCCCGCAAATCCTGCAAACTTTTATCCCTTTATCCTTTGCATTCACCCAGTTCTTCATTAGGATGCGCCGGTACCTATGCCCAAGATTCGATCCCATAGCGGCAGCAAGAAGCGCGTTCGGCGCACCGGAAGCGGAAAATTTGCCCTCAAGAGGCATAGTCGCAACCATTTGCTTATGCAGAAGAACAAGCGTCAGAAGCGTATGAAGCGCACGCTCGTCGTCTCCTCGACCGAGGCAACTCGGCTGAGGGGCCTCCTTCCGTACCTCTAATCTCTGTGCGTCGTGGTGTGACGCGGTTCCCCATGACTTCACTCCCAGCCATTTCTTTTCCATCATGAGAGTCAAGCGAGGCATCGTCCGTCACCGGCGTCACAAGAAAATCCGCAAGCTTGCGAAAGGGTACCGCGGCATGCGCAGCAAGACCTTCGTGAAGGCCAATGAGGCAGTGCTCAAGGCCGGACGCTATGCGTATCGCGATCGTAAGGCCAAGAAGAGGACGTTCCGTCAGCTCTGGATCGTCCGTCTCAATGCCGCGCTTGCAGAGTACGGTATGGGGTATGCGCCGTTCATCAAAGGGCTGCAAACCAAGAAGATCGCCCTCGATCGCAAGGCTCTCTCGGAGCTTGCGATTCACGAGCCGCAGGCCTTTGCCGCTGTCGTGAAAGCTGTCCGGGGTGCATAGGTTTTTCCATCATGATGGCCCGTTGGGTTTTTCAGCGTGAGATCGGCGCGCTATCTCCTCTTGAGGTCATCGAACATCACCATCATTGCGAAGGTCGAGAGAGCCGTCATGGGGGCGAAGAGGGATGCGATGATCACATCCGTCATCAGCGGCAGCCCAATGCTCACAGACGATTTCGTCATGGCTTCAAAGAAGATGGAGAGAATATGTATGGGCAAGAAGAGCACGGCAAAGATCGCTACCGTGCGCCAGAGCACGGCCCACGTGGCACCGGATACGATCTCCTTGCTCCTCCGTAGCGAGGCGCGGTAGGAGATGCCTTCGGTGATGACGATGATGGAGTACATCGATGTACGTACGGCATAGATGATGCCGGGGATGACGAGGAGCAGGCTCCACAGGAGGGTCATACAGGCACGCAGGATTCCCGTGAGGATGAGAGGGATGATGTACGTGCGCGCTTCGCCCATCACACTTCGCACGGAAGAGCGCTTTCTCCCTGCGCGCGAGCGCACCAACTTGCGCCCGATGACGATAACGCATGCACCTCCCCAGAGCATCACCACGGAGCATGCAAGCATGATCAAGAAGGTAATGAGTATGAAAGAGGACTGCTGTGTGGTGGTGAGGAAAAGCACGTCTCCTGCACGTTCTTCCATCAATCTGGGAACCGTCTGGACCACAACTCCGGGGAGTAGCAGCAACCACAGCGTGACGCCAACAAGCGTTTGCTGTGTGCGTGCATAGGAAAGGGAGGTGCTGATGAGGGAGAGGGGCCCTCTCATTTTCTCTTCACACGGATGAAGCCCGACATGTCGAGCGTCGAGAGATGTTTCTCCTCCTTGCCGAGGATGTCGAGCATGAGGTTGATGCCGAGCGCGTCACTTGCCATGTGGCTGCATTGCACCATGTTCACATGGTGCTTCTTGGCTTCCTCGAGCGTTTTATCCGTGACGTGCATCGAGAGGATCGTACCGACACCGGCATGCGATTGTGCGATGAGCTGTTCCTCGGGGCCATTGGTGCCTCCGGTGAATTCCGTAGCCGTGATCTTGCCGGGGCGAGAACCCTTAGATCCGTTCACGATGATCGGCGGATTGCCCTTGAGCGCGTAGTGCTTGTATTCGGGAATCTCCAGAAGGGCATTGAGGATCTCTCCGAGATCGTCGTATTGCTTGGAGCAGATGTGCTTCTCAATGTAGCGCCAGACGAGGTTGTCCGTGATGGTGTGGCAGCAGAAAGCGGGGATACTCAGGAGCTCCGCAGCGCGCTCGGTGCGGAAGAGGTTATCGGCGTGGATCGAGCGCCAGACGCGATCCTGGCGCGGGCGCAGGTGTGCTTCGGAGTGGTTCACCGGCACGCCGAGCGAAGCAAGAACGTCCACCTGCAGATCCATGACTTTGTCGAGGTCTGCCAATGCGCGACCCTCGGGGTGATGGATCAAAACGGCATCTACCTTCTCGCCCTTCTCCCGCATACGGTCAATCAGCAGCATTTCCGGTGTTTCGATGTCTATCCCGACCGCCAAGCGTTTTACGTCCACGCTGTCCGTTCCATTGATGATGCGGCAATCCTGGTAGGGGTTCCACGTGCGTTCGTGATCTGCGAGCTCCTTCTCGACGCCTTCGAGCTTTTCTTGGCGCTTTTGCTCTTTCTTGAGCATTTTCTCGATCTGCTTTTTGCCGCGGACGTCGGCATCGATCCCGATTTCTACACAACGCTTGAAGAATTTGGAGAATTTCATAGTGAAGGAAGGGTACAGGGCTTCTGACCATTGAAGCAACTCGCCAGGATTCGTCGGCCACATTTTTCCCGGCTATGTGATAAGAAACAGGGTTCACGGAAGCGCAACGCACTCGGAAACGCCTGCGCATCAGCCGAGCTAAGGCTGCACAACAACTTTGGCGTCCAGCACAGAGATGCCTTCGTCAGACACGAGCACCGGATTGCAATCGAGCTCGGTGATCTGCGGGCATTCATGAAGCATCTGCGACACTGCGACAATGGCTCGCGCAAGCGCGTCGATGTCGCTTCGGGCTTTTCCCCTCATTCCCAGAAGCAGCTTCCAGCTTTTGAGCTCCGTCAGCATACGGTATGCCTCATGCTCATCCATCGGAGCGATACGAAAAGTCGTATCCCGGAAGAGCTCCGTATAGATGCCACCCAGTCCCACCATGACCATTGGTCCGAACGCAGGATCCTGCAAGCCTCCCACGATGAATTCGTTGCCGGGGGGAAGGTGCTGCTGAATGAGAATGGCACATGGCTCCGCCTTCGCTGAAGTTTCGGAAGGCGGTGAATGGAGCACGGAAGTTCGGGATGCCGCAACATTGGTTCTGATGACCTCAAAGGCCGTGCGGACGTCGTCAGCGTTCTGCAGGTTACCCTTCACGCCCCCGACATCCGTCTTATGGAGGATCTGTGGTGCGCTAATTTTGGCGATGACGGGATACCCGATACTGTCGGCGAACTGTACGGCTTCCTCTGCGGTGTCGGCCACACGTCCGGCGGGAACGGAGAGCTGATACAGTCTGAGAAGCCTCCCTGCATCGTCTTCGGAGAGCAATCCGGATTTTCCATCGAGGATAGCGTGCGCCTGTTTCTGTCTTCGAGAAGCGATGCGTTCTTTGGATCGCGTCGCAGACGCTTTGGCGGGAAGGAGAGCCGCCATCGCCCGCACCGCGTCTTCGGGGTTTTCCAATGAGGGAATTCCTCCAGCTCTCAGGATGGTTTTCCCGTCTTCAACGCTTGCGCCGCCCATGAACGAGACCGTGACGGGCATGAGGGGAAAACGCTTGTGAAAATCCGTGATCGCCAGAGCGACTTCACGCACGGGAGTCATGACTTGTGGGGTGAGGAGCACCACCACGCCGTCGATGCCCGGATCGTCGCCTACGGCGTCGAGTGCCGCAACGTAGCGATCACTTAAGGCATCACCGATGACGTCGATGGGATTCCCTATGCTTGCCGAAGAGGGGAGAGAACTCTTTAGTCTGTCGCCGATCGACGACTGCAGAGGTGGCAAGTGCAGCCCTGCCGCTTCCGCTGCATCGCTTGCGAGGATGCCCGGGCCGCCGGCATTGGTAATGATGGCGACGTTTCGAGTTCTCAGTGCCGGTTGCGTCGAAAGTATCTGCAGGAGCATGAGAAATTCCTCGGCAGTCGCCGCGCGATGAATGCCCGCTTGTGCACACGCTGCATCGATGGCGGCGCTGGATCCCGCAAGCGCTCCTGTGTGGGACGCAGCGGCTTTCTTTCCTGCCTCGGATACTCCGGATTTTAGCAGGACGACCGGCTTCGTCTTTCCAATGCGTCGCGCGGCTTCCATGAACTTCCGCCCATCGTTGATCTGTTCCAGATAGAGTCCGATGACCGTGGTGTTGGGATCCGCTTCGCACATGGCCAAGTAGTCGCACTCGTCGAGAAACGTCTTGTTGCCGATACTCCAGATACTCGCGTAGCCGATGTCGAGACTGATCGACTGATCGATGAGTGCCACGGCCATTGCACCCGATTGGCTAATGAGGGCAATCGACCCCGGCTTGGGAAGATCTTTGGCAAACGAGGCATTGAGACCGAGGCGGGGAATGAGAATGCCGAGGCAGTTGGGCCCGATGACACGCATCGTGGAGTCGTGAGCTTTCAGTTTTGAACACAGTTGCTCCTCCAATCGTTTTCCTTCCTCTGTGTGCGTTTCACTAAATCCCGCGCTGATGATGATGACGGTTTGTACGTCTTTGGCGATGCATTCCTCCAGAATGCCGGGAACCGTGGGAGCCGGCGTGACGATCACCGCCATATCTACTGCCTTGGGGATCTCAGCGATAGTCGCGTAGGATTTCTTGCCGAGGATCTCTTCCCCCTTCGTATTCACCGCGTACACATCACCCGGAAATCCCTGCGTCAGGAGATTTTTGAAAATCATGTGCCCTACTTTGTGGGGGCTGGAGCTTGCGCCGACGATGGCGATGGAGTGGATGTTTTGCATTGTAAGAAGAGTAATTACTATAACATATAATGATGCAAACAACAATTTCTTAGCGTTATTGCTAAATATTAAATATTATCATAAAATATATGAATGGTTCTCAATTCCTCAGACAACAACCCAAGCACTCCCGAACCCCAAGCTTTCGCGATCGTGCCAGGGGAAGACCACCTAAGTACGATTCTCGGCCGCACGCAGAATGCCGTTGCAGGCGCAATGTCCATAAAAGTGGGTGATGGGTCACCGGAAATGCTACCAGTAGCAGAGCTCGCACGACTCATTAACACACTCCCCTATAACGAATACAGAGTTCTTGAAGCCTTGCTGCAGCGAATGCGAAAAGGAGAGGCTGTGTTGCCTACTCATCCGGAGGATCTCTCTCAGCCGGGCTCTCCACTGTACAACGTGTGTGAGAAATTGATTGCTCTCCCAAAGCAGCCGGGTATGTCAATGACCACTTTCGGGGGTGACGCGCTCCTACTCACCAGAACTAGCTACCCAGCAGGAAAAAATGTCGTAAACGTCACTTTTCAAAATGAGAACGATCGTGTGGCCTTGGATGCGACTCAATCCGCTCTCATTCAGTGTAGTAGGACAGTGATTGTGTATTCTCCGCATGAACAGGGTGGGCAAATAGAAATTGAAGGTCGCACGCATCTCTTGAGCGACGGGGAATGGATCATCCTCGGAAGGCCCTTGGAGTTTTCAAGACTTTTCAACAGGGCATTGGGCCAAACAATCAAAGTTCCCGTGGTAGGTGAAGTACGGGGTGATCCAGGCCTATCTCGAGGGGGGATCATGGTTTTCCTCAAAGGCAGTAAGCTTTTTGTTTTTGACCGAGGTTCGCTTAACCCTATTACCTGCCGTCAGGGGTCCTTTGTCGTTCATTACGATCCTAGCGTGATGTCTCGGGATGGCGTTGGTTTTGGGAATAGTGTTCAAAATGTAGCGGAATTGGAGGAGCCACTGCACCCCGAAATCCCTGCGTGAGGAGATTTTTAACAATCATGTGCCCTACTTTGTGGGGGCTAGAGCTCGATCCGACGATGGCGATGGAGTGGATGTTCACGGAATGGATGTTACTTGCTCGGCTTGTCGTCTGGAGAGGGAAGTGTGAACTCCTGTGTCACTGCAAGGATTTTTGGGTCAGGTTTGGGCGCCTTCTTCCACATACTCCAGTGCCAGATTTTCTCTGCGATATTTGAGAGCTGTGCCACAAAAAGCGCATGGGTGACCTGTTGATCACAACGTTCGGACATTCAGATTCTACAAGCTCTTCGTCGCGGAGTCCGTCGTCGGGTGTCGGAAGCTGTACTTTTGGGGACTTCTCGCTAAAATATTATTATAAAATATTAATAATTATTTAGCAAATACTGGTTTTATCCATTGTGACGTGTTTTTGGGTACCATGCATGTGTGTCTACGATTCAGATCATCTACGCCTCCACGAGCGGCCACACCGAGTATGTGGTGAGAGTTCTTGAGGAGTTCCTTCGTGGCCAGAACGTCGGATGCACATTGCAACGTGCGGAAGCGACGAAGCCAGAGGAGCTACTCAGAGAAGATCTTCTCATCCTTGCTTCGGGTACATGGAACACCGGTGGTATCGAGGGGCAGATGAACCCGCACATGCACGATCTTCTCCAAGATCGCGCGAAGGGAGTGAATCTTGCCGGCAAGCCCGTCGCCATCGTCGCGCTTGGGGATGACCGGTATTTCTACACCTGCAGAGCGGGGGAACACATGCGCAGGTTCGTCCTCGATCACGGAGGGAAGATCCTCGGTGATGCGCTCCTCATCGTCAACGAACCCTATGGGCAGGAGGAGAGGGTGAAGAAGTGGGGGGGGAAGATTATGAAGGAATTACCACGGAAGAATGCATAATGAAGAACACTATTTATGAAACGTATTTCTCTCAAAGTCACCGGCACGCAGCCCTTCGACAATGCTCAGGGTGACCCTGCGTATATCGTTCCCCCACATGCATGTTCAGAGTATCTCTCAAGGTAACCGGGGCACAGGGTCAGGGGGTCAACTCCGTGGGCGAAATGTGCGCGAAGGGCTTGAAGCGCGCAGGGTACTGCCTCTTCGGATACCGTGAATACATGTCGCTCATCAAGGGTGGGCACAGTAGTTTTCAGCTCGATGTCTCTGACGAGCAGATAGAGAGCAGTGAGACGCAGGTCGACATTCTCGTTTGCTTCAACCATCACGGTCTTGAGCGCAATGCTCTCGAAGTGAAGAAGGGGGGAGTCATCATTCACCAGACTCCACAGTGGAAATTTCCGTACGATGTGCAGAAATCGCTCGACGATCGTGGCGTGACTATCGTGAACCTGCCTTCGGAGGAAATCCTCCAAAAGATCAAAGCAAAGCCGATGCTCGGCAATGTGCTCATTACATCGGTTGTCTGGTCGATCCTCGGCAGAAGCGCGGATGATCTCAAGGATCTTGTTCGTGAACAGTTTGGGCACAAGGGGGAAAAGGTTCTGGAGATGAATTTCCAATGTATTCATGAGGGATTCGACTTCGTGCAGGGAATGAAGAATGAAGAATTACGAATGAAGAATGCTGTGCAGTTACCTGAACCCGATGTGCGTTGGAAGGATCACCTGCTCATTACCGGAAGTCAGGCGATGGGACTCGGGCTTCTTCATGCAGGATGCAGGATGTACTGTGGATACCCGATGACGCCGAGTTCACCGCTGCTCTCCTTCATCGCCGAGATGCAAAATGAAACGGGCATGGTGATCAAGCAGGCGGAGGATGAGATCACCGCAGCGCAGATGATGAGCGGGGCGATGCTCATGGGTACCAGAGCGGCGACGGGGACATCTGGTGGCGGGTTCGATCTTATGACGGAAACACTGTCGTTGAATGCCATCATCGAAAATCCTTCTGTGTTCGTCCTCGCGCAGCGTCCGGGACCCGCAACGGGGCTTCCCACGTGGACGGGACAGGGAGATCTGCTCCTTGCCATCGGTTCTGCTCACGGCGAATTCGCCCGTTGTGTGGTGTCTGTGTCCGATGCACAGGATTGTTTTGATGTGATGCCCGATGCCTTCAACATCGCCGAGAAGTACCAGACACCGGTTGTGGTGATGACCGACAAGCAGATCGCCGAGGCGCTGTATACGCAATCGTCCTACGATCAGAAAAAAGCGAAGCTCGATCGCGGACTACTCGTCACGGACCCCAAAGCGCTCAAGAAGCTCAAGAGTGCCGATCGCTACGATCCTGCGGCAAAAGATGGCATCTCGCCACGGTGGCTTCCCGGAGCCGAGGCAGCGACGTACTGTGCACAGGGGGATGAACATAGTGGAGACGGTTCGGTCGATGAGACTGCGAAGAATGCCGTGGAGCAAATGGAAAAGAGGATGAAGAAGATGCAAGCGATGGAGCGGGAGATGCCGGAGCCGACAATATTCACCATGGATTCCTCATCTGGCAAAGCTGTCAGCTGTCAGCTGTCAGCTGTCAGTGATATTGATCTTTTGGTTGTGAGTTGGGGATCAAACAAGGGGCCCATTCTTGATGTCCTGAAAGCTGAAAGCCGAAAGCTGAAAGCCATCTATCTTCACTACACGTATCTGTGGCCGATGAAGACGGAGCGATTGAAGAGATTGATGAGCAAGGCAAAGAGGACGGTACTCGTGGAGTGCAATCACGGCGGGCAACTGGGACAGGTGATTCAGCTTGTCGGCGGGCCTGCGATTGAAGACAAGATTCTGAAGTACGACGGCCGTCCCTTCTTCGTCGACGAATTATGCTCAAAGCTCATAGCTCATAGCTCATAGCTTCCATGTCTATTCCTCTCGATTCCTCCTCGGCCAAGAAGATGCATGCCTACCACTGTGCCAATCAGTGCACGTGGTGCGATGGCTGCGGCGACTATGGCATCTGGACGGCGGTGAAGCGGTCACTCGTAGAGTCCGGCATTGCTCCCCATCAAGTGCTTCTCTGTTACGACGTTGGGTGCCATGGCAATACGAGCGACAAACTTCTCGGCTACCGCTTCCACGGCCTCCATGGCCGTGTGATCCCGTTTGCTGCTGGTGCAAAGCTTGCAAACCCGAAGATTCCTGTCCTTGCCTTTGGCGGAGACGGAGCAAGCTTCTCCGAGGGCGTCGGCCATCTTGTCCATGGTATCCGCAGCAACTATCCGATGACCTTTGTCCTTTACAATAACGGCAATTATGGGCTGACGACGGGGCAGGCCAGCAGCCTTACGCAGCAGGGGCAGCCAATGAATAGCTCCCCGAACGGCATCCCCGAGCACACTCTGAACGCCATGGACTTCGTGTTCTCGCTGGAGCCGACATTCGTCGCGAGAGCTTGGTCCGGTGATATCGCCATGATGACACGTGTGCTCAAGGCTGCGATCGCTCACCGCGGATTCGCTTTCGTCGACATCCTTCAGGCGTGCCCCACGTACAACTATTTTGCGACGCATGAAATGCTTCTGGAGCGCTGCTACGATGCAAATACAGAAGGGCACAAGCCAGTCGATGCAGCAAAGGCACGCCACCTTGCTATGGATACGTCCAAGAGAATCGCTTGCGGTATTTTGTATCAGTGCGAGGATATTCCGTCATTCTACGAACGCTTGGAGCCGCGGAGGGGCAGAAGGACAACTGTGGCTGAAGAAGTAGAGATTGTGGATACAGGAAAGTGGGAGAGGATGTTCCAATAACGCATGCGCATTGATGTGATCACTCTGTTTCCGGCGATGTTCCAAGGTCCTCTCACCGAGAGCATTCTTCGGCGGGCTTCCTCCTTCGCACCCGATGGAGCTACGGAGGACAGGCAGGATGACAAACCTCTTCAGATTTATCTGCATGATCTCCGGCAGTTTGGCCTGGGGAAATACCATCAAGTGGATGATAGTCCCTACGGGGGAGGGGCGGGGATGCTGATGAGAGTTGATGTGATTGCTAAAGCGATTGAAGAAGTCACAGAAAAATTAAGAATGAAGAATGAAGATTTAAAAATACCGCATCGGATTTATTTTTCGCCGAGGGGAAAAAAGTTGAAGCAGGCGAAGGTGGAGAAGTTGGCGAAGAACGATTGGCTCATTCTCCTCTGCGGACATTATGAAGGCATCGATCAGCGCGTGATCGATGGAGGCTGGATCGATGAAGAGATTTCCATCGGCGATTATGTCCTTACGGGAGGCGAACTTCCGGCGATGGTACTGATCGATGCCGTTTCTAGGCATATTCCCGGAGTGCTTGGCAAAGAAGCCTCCGCACATGAAGAGAGTTTCTCGGCTTCTCTTGGCCGAAAAAAAGAATATCCGCACTACACGCGGCCGGAGGAATTTCGTGGCCTCCGTGTTCCCGATGTGCTGCTTTCAGGACACCACGGGGAGATTGAGAAGTGGAGGAAGGGGAATCTGCAGTAAGTAGAAAGTAGCAGGGAGAAGGTAGAGAGTATCCGCGATGGATATTGAGCATCTGCGCAGACAGTTACACATTCAGAAAGAACTTACCTTTATCGTTCGTGTTCATCCCGGAGCGCGTCAAACACAAATCAAAGGCGTGATGGCGGATGGGACACTAAAGATCGACATCGCGGCAGCGCC
The DNA here is from genome assembly GCA_016866875.1 of Candidatus Peribacteria bacterium. Taxonomy (GTDB): domain Bacteria; phylum Patescibacteriota; class Gracilibacteria; order Peribacterales; family Peribacteraceae; genus 2-12-FULL-55-11. The sequence continues at coordinate 80,340 of VGKY01000003.1, read as the reverse complement.
GGAAGAGGGAAAAGCAAATGCGGCATTGGTGGAGTTTCTTGCCGATACATTTTCTCTTGCCCAGTCCAATGTGGAGATTGTTTCAGGCGCAACGAGTCGGAGAAAGGTGGTGAGGATGTATAGCATGTCATCCTGAGTAGCTGCGCTGGTCGCTCCTCGATACGCCCAGCACCTTTTCGTGAAAAGGTGCTGGACTACTCAGAGTGACACAGCGCGGCGTATCGAAGGACGACATGCAATAATCTTTCTCTTCGCAATGCAAAAACTATCCGTGCCCCAGAGGGGCACGGACGGTTGCCAGCAGAGCTGGCTAGTTCGCTTCCAGTTTGGCTCTTCTCTCCTTCTTTAAGCGGCTACGGGCGAGGCCTTGTTCGAGGCGGGCTGCGAGGACGTGAACGTCCAGGCAGTGCACCTGAAAGGCATCGAAATCCCCCTGGCTCAAGCGCTCGTGCCGCTGGTGGATGGTCTCCACGATGGAGATGGACACCCTGTTGGCATCCAGTGCGTTATCCGCCATGACGACCGCGTTGGGGTCTTCCATGTGCGTAACGACGCAGTATGCATCGCCGATGGCTGTTGGGATCGGTGCATGTTGCACACTCCATCCCGTTCCCAACGACTCTCCCAGTTGCGTTACGATTTTTCGTCTGCTCGTGCAGACCACAACACGATTCATGATGGGCCTCCTTCAAATGCGTTTCCAGGTTGAGACGGTTGCGCCGCATGGCACAGAAGTTAGAGCCGACTGAACAAGGAACTAATTATCATTATAAGTATTTTTCTCAATATGGTCAATTATTTCTGCAATATTTCCGATAGCTGTGCCTCCAGATCCGCCGCATACGGAAGTCCCGTGTAGCGCACTCCGTCGATGAAGTACGTTGGGACTTCCTCCACGCCCAGACTCCGGATCCAGGCATGCTGGGACTGTAACATCCCATGACTCGCTTCGTCCTCCAGGCACGTTGCGAATGCCGTCTCGTCGATTTGCAGTGTGCGTGCACGTTTCAGCAGCAGCTCGCGATCGATGCGCGTACCTTCCGAGAGGAGAGTATGCATGGGCCACCCTTTGCCCTGTGCGGCGGCGCAGAGCAACCCGACTACTCCCTCTGCGCTCCCCGGGTACTTCTTCAGCGGTAGGATGGCTACCGAAAGGCGCAGGATCCCCGGTCGGATGTAGCGCTCCACGAGCACCGGAATATGTTCCACGGAGAAATCTGCGCAGTATCCGCACTGATGATTGGTGATCAGGAGCATCGTGTGCGGTGCATCGCGATCGCCGACTTCCAGAAATCCGGTAGGAAGGGCCCGTTCCGCGAGTGATGATCCCGTATATGCGGAGGGCACGATGCTCGCCTGCAACGCCGCTCCTTCGCCGTCGCTCTCAAATGCAGGCGTTTCAGCAGAGGAGACCTCGCTACTTTCTTGGATGACAGGATGGACGTGCGCACACGACGCCAGGAGGAGACAAACTGCCAAATATGTGCGGGATGTGCGCATGATCAAGAGCATCCTAACGCCAACACCAAATCCGACGCCAAGGAAAATGGGAGTCGCTCCTTACTCTACGCACTGTCCCCCGCTCGGCAGACTTACGCATCCTTTTGCGCAGGCTGTGCTCTTCATTCTTCGGGCGGCATCGGTGCACACGAGTGTCTTGGCCCCCTGACAGGCGCAGGTCGGTTTCGCAAGTTCTTGGCAAACGCCAAAGCGGATAGCGCAGAAGGACGTTGGGCTTGTGCAATCCTCGTCTCTGCTACAGGCAGGGGCTGGAGGAGAGGAGGGTTGTGTGGTTGGTGCAGGTTCTGCGACAGGTGCCGAAGCAGGAGCAGGCTCAGGAGCTGGGATGGCGGGAGCGGGATCTGCTGCTGGGTGTGGCAGGGGCACTTGAGCGGGCTGTCTCTGCTGCAGGTTTGCCGTAGGTCTCGCCAAAATATTGGCTGCTCCGGGGACTACCACGACCTTCGTCTGCGGCTGCAGCGCTTGCAGCACGAGGAGGGTGGCGACTCCGCCAAGGTACGCCGCGATGTATCCGAATCCCTCGGGGATGCGTGCCATGGAGGGATTTTCCTCACCTTCTCTCGGGAATGCAATAGGACTCATTTTCCGGATTGAAGAATTGAAAATTGAACATGGAAAATGGAAGATGCAACGTATGGAACGCGTGCGCATCCTTGGTGTACCGATTGACGCTGTGATGATGAACGAAGCGGTTCTTCGAGTGGGGAACATGTTGAAGAGTGCGGGGCAACATCATGTAATGACCCCAAATAGCGAGATGCTCGTGGAGGGGCAGAGGAATCCCGCATTTCGTGCCGTGATGCAATCGGCGACACTGAACCTCCCGGACAGCGTGGGGATCCTGCGGGCGGCGAGGTGGGTGGGGCAGGAGATTGCTGAGCGCGTGAGCGGAGTCGATTTTGTAGAGCAGTTGTGCGGGAAGCTCGATCAGAACGTTCCCGTGTTTTTCTTGGGGGGGAGGGGTGGTGTAGGAGAGAGGGCAAGAGACAAATTAGGAATGAAGAATGCAGAATTAAGAATTGTTGGTACCTATGAGGGATCACCGCGCGATGCCGATGCTGAGGACATCATACAGCGCGTGAATTCCTCAGGGGCGCACTTGCTCCTCGTTGCCTATGGAGCACCTCAGCAGGATCTCTGGATTGCGAAGCATTTTTCGAAGATGCCGTGCGTGCGCGTTGCCATAGGCGTCGGGGGCACATTCGATTTTCTCTCCGGTCGCATCACCCGTGCTCCGAAGTGGATGCAGCACATGGGACTGGAGTGGCTGTGGAGACTCTGTAAAGAGCCGCAGAGATGGAAGCGCATGATCCATGCAACGATTGTGTTTCCGTTTCTCGTTATAACCAAAACAGAACGTCACTAATGGCAGAATCGCACTTTTTCTCTCATTCATGCATCGTGTCGATATTGCTGACGTACCATTCCTTCTCTCCCATTTTGAGCTTTACCACTTTAGGGCCGGTTTTCGTTTGCACGAGGTAGTCGCGCTGGCCTGCACTGCTCCTGAGGAGCACGGAGTGTGTGATGCCCTCGTCTTTGAGGAGCAAGTACACGGCGATATCGGGCTTGTCTATGAGTGCAGCTTTTACATTGGCCACGGCGCGACCGAGTGTCGCTGCGATCGCGATGACGAGCGAAGAGAGCAGCACCGCCCAGAGCATGGTGTGGCTGTACCGGTGTCTGGAGATGTCACGGATGTCCATGAGTGCTATGTCACAGTATGCATCGACCGCATGCCCCGGTACACCTGTTGTGAGCCATGGTGCAGAGGAGCAGTCTGCGTTGTGCGTACATTACCCTTAAAGTGCTTTAAAATTCTGCAAAAGCAATACTTGATCAATTGTAATAAATATACATTTTAATACAAACTTTCCCCCTCACTTCCATGCGTACGCGCATTTCCCTTCTCTCTACAGCTCTCGCATTGATGTCTGCTACAACGCGACGAATGTCTACGTGAAGCTTGCTTGCCAGCAGGAATACTCCTTTCTGACTCCAGGAAATGCCGCAGCGATCCTGCGGCATTTTTGTGATCCTGCGTCAGCGGATTCTGTTACCATTGTGCCATGAGCATGCTCGTTCTCCTTCGTCACGGCCAATCGCAGTGGAACCTCGAAAATCGCTTCACGGGTTGGACGGACGTCGGTCTCACATCTGCGGGAAGAGCCGATGCGGTGCTTGCGGGAAAGAGCATGAAGGATGTTCACTTCGATGTAGTGTTCGTCTCGCGCCTGAAGCGATCCGTCGATACGTACACAGCATTCGTAGAAGGCCACGGCCAGTCACCGATATCTCCTGTTGCGGATTCTGCGTTGAATGAACGTCACTATGGAGATCTGCAGGGGCTCAATAAGGGTGAGACCATCAAAAAATTCGGAGAGGAACAGGTGAAGCTCTGGCGCAGGAGCTATTCCACGCGTCCGCCGGGCGGGGAGAGCATCGAAGACTGCGAGCGCCGCACGTGGCCGTTTTTCAAGGAGTACGTGTTGCCACTTCTTGCCGCGGGCAAGAACGTGCTCATCGTCGCTCACGGTAACAGCCTCCGTCCCATCATAAAAAATCTTGACGGGATGCAGCCCAATGAAGCAGCGGTGATGGAGATCTTTTGTTCCGTACCCTATGTCTATACTTTTGCGGGCGAAAGAGTGACCGAGAAAGAGGTACGCGAAGTCCCCGGCATGGTGGTGAAGGGAACGGTGTTGAAATAACAAGAATTATCCGCATCAACTCCGTAGCGGAGATTCATGAATCTCCGCTACGGTAGTACCAATGCAAGAAATCACCTACCGCTCGGCGAAACTCATCGAAGAAATCGCATCCCACAAGGATCGACACGTTCACGTTATCCTCATTGCAACCAAGCCCGATATCATTAAGCAGATTCCGCTGTACCTCGAGCTGAAGCAGCGCGGTCACTGTGTCGTCCTTGGACATACTGGCCAGCACTACGACGAAAATCTCTCCGGAGGCATGCTCAAGGAGTTTGGCGTGGAGCCGGATTTCAATCTCAATGTCCGCGGGGCTATGCATGAGGTCGTGAGTCAGATCATTGGGAGGCTCGGGTATGTCATCGGTGAATGGAAAAAGCGCGGCAAGGTTGTCATCCCCTATGTCCACGGCGATACGACGACGGCAATGGCTGCGAGCAATGCTGGGTTTTGTCATATGTTTTCCTCGGTGCACGTCGAGGCGGGGATACGGACGCTGACTCCGAGCTATAAGCTATCAGCTTTAAGCTTTGAGCCTTCTCAGAGCTTCGACGCACATGCTTGGAGGAACTTCCTCATGAATCGGAACAACTGGTCGAGCGGTTCACAGGAGCCGTATCCCGAGCAGTTCAATACGCGCTGCAGTGAGGCGGCAACGGGAATCCACCTTGCTCCGGTGGAGCTTGATCGGGAGTTCATGCTCAGTGAAGGATTTTCCGAAGACAGAATCTTTGTTGTCGGGAATTCCGTGGTGGATGCGACGATGGAGGCACTCGAGAAGGCAGAAAGGGCAGGAAAGGCAGGAAGGGTAAAAATTTTTGAGCAATATCCTTTGCTAGCAGATGGTGACTTCGTGCGGTTCTGCATCCACCGCAGGGAGAACTGTGTTTCGGAAAAGCGCTTCCGTGCGATCTACGACGCGATGAAGGGGTTGATTCTCGAAGGACGCAACGTGCTACTCATCAATATGAACCAGACCAAGATGGCTCTCGAAAAATTCGGACTGCAGCAGGAATTGGAGACCCTTGCGAAGGATCACAAGAACTTCGTCTTGAGCGATGTATGGTCCGAGTACGGCGATGTCATTGCAGCCATGAGTAAGGCTGCTGTGTGTGCGACCGATAGTGGATCGATGCAGGAGGAAATGAATGTGCTCGGTGTTCCCTGCGTCACGCTCCGGTTCGGGTCCGACCGGTCAGAGTCTGCGATGGCCGGAGGTAATCTCATTGCACCTCCCGTGGATGCTTCGCTCATCAAGCAAATGATCGAGTTTGCGTGGGACAACAAAGAGATGCGCAAAGCGCCGAAGCTCTATGGGGAGAAGGTCAGGAAGAAGTGCATTGATGTCGTGGAGAATGTCCTCTCACAGGGAGAGGTGTTCCGTGACGATGTCACTCGATTGGGAATGGGCAATTGACCCGAGCACGGACTCAGGATGACAATTCCAAAGCATGCTACAAAGAACGCGCGAACGGCTGGTTCTGGTGCTCATTGCAGCCCTTCCGTTTCATGCATTCCTTGTCTCGGTTCTCACGAAACTGATCGCGGGGCCGGGGAGTGCGCCGCTTCCCATACTGGCGCTTTGGAAAGAGGCACTCCTTGGGGTGATCTTGCTCATTGCGGTGGTGGAATGGACAGCGAAATTAAGAATGAAGAATGAAGAATTAAGAATGGATGTTTTGGATCTCTGCATATTGGGGTTAGTGCTGTGGTCACTCATACAATTCATCATTCTCCATTCATCATTCTCCATTCCCCATTACGCCTTCGGTTTCAAATACGACTTCCTTCCGCTCGTCGCCTTCCTCGTGCTTCGCCGCGTTCCATGGTCATCATCATTCATCAGTTCTGGAGGAGCGGTACTGCTGGGGGCGGGGGTGATCGTCGCTGTGTACGGCATGGCTACGATGTTCCTGCCGATGTCGTGGTTCACCTGGCTTGGCTACAGCGATCGTCATTCCTTGTATGTTCCCGGTGGCCCCCTTGCGGCCTTTCAGCAGATTGAAAGTATCGGGATTCGCAGGATGCAGTCCACATTCAGCGGACCAAATCAAATGGGACTGTGGATGCTCATACCATGGAGTCTTGCACTCACTATGGCGTTTCGGGGAAAAGCTTTCAGCTTTCAGCTTTCAGCTTTCAGCTTCCTTATTGCCATTGTCTTTTCCTTTTCCCGCTCCGCATGGATTGCAGCCGCAGTCGTTAGCGCAATCATTGCATGGAAGCATCTTCCTCGGAAGCATGTACTCCTTGCCACCTGCTTCCTGCTCCTTCTCGCAACTATTGCCGTTGTAGCATTCCCCCACGTCATACTGAGAGCAACCTCGTCGGCCGGTCACATCGAGCGCCCGTTGCAGGCGCTCATGACTATGAAAGAACATCCTTGGGGACTCGGGCTTGGCACGGCCGGTCCCGCGAGCAATCGCTTCAGTGATACCTGCGTGGAGTTACCATCGGGTTCCGATGCATCGTGGGCCTCTGCGCATCCGGATCTCTGCGTGTTTGTCGGAGGTGTTCAGGTGCAACCTGCGGGTCAGAGCTGTCAGTGCCCGCTGCTTCCCGAGAACTGGTATTTGCAGATGGGAGTCGAGCTTGGATGGATAGGCTTTGTACTGTATTTGGGATTTGTTGTCCTTATCCTTAAGAAGCTGGCAGCTGTCAGCTGTCAGCTGTCAGCTTTTCTCATGTTCCTCGGTATCTCCATCGCTGCTCTCTTCCTCCATGCATGGGAAGACAGCGCCGTTGCGTATACAGTGTGGATTCTTTTGGCAGTCGTGCTTACTCCACGTCAAACACATCCGTTGAATCCATGAGTGGATCGGAGGGGTCCTCTGGAATGCGTTTCAGAGCTGCTTGCAGGAGCTGCTGCGCGCAGGCAATCGGCTCGATGATGCGATTATTGTGCGCAAAGTTTGGAGGCCGATGCATCGCCGTACGAAAGACGGAAGTGAGTTGCTGGGTTACTACCACTCTTTGAAGGAGGAAATCCTCCGGAGCAAGTTTTACAAGCTCTTTGGGTTCTATGGTCTGCGCAAGCTCCTCACGTCGTTTGTCTATGACCGTAGCGATTAGCGCGAGTGTATCCTTCTTGAATGTGTCCGCCTCTTTTGCTGCGCTGGCGAGATCGCGACTTGTGTACAGGCGGTTGACGATACCACTCAATACTTGATTACATGTATGTAACTTGGATTCGATCTCTTCACGCAGTGTCATATGGATGCCCATTCTCCATTGCCCGCAAATTTTGTCAATTCCCCGCCTGCCACGCTAAGCTGTGCCCATGGAAGGCCCCGTCCATACCGGCAGCATTGCGATACTGGACTTCGGAGGACAGTACGCACATTTGATCGCAAGCCGCATCCGGCGTTTTGGCTATCCTTCGTACATCTATCCGTGCGATACCGATCCGGAAGCATTACAAGGAGTCGCCGGCATTATCCTCTCCGGCGGCCCGCAGAGTGTGTACGAGAAGGGGAGTCCGCAGGCGGATACAGGGATTTTTGATCTCGGCGTTCCGGTATTGGGACTTTGTTACGGGCACCAGTGGATGGCACATACCCTCGGTGGCAAGGTGAGCCCTGCGCAGGTGAAAGAGTATGGACGTACCGAGGCGCAGAGAATGAAGAATGAAAAATTAACAATGAAGAATGATTTGTTCGATAGTCTTCCGGAGAAGTGGACTGTTTGGATGTCGCATGGAGACGAAGTCTCAGAGTTGCCGGAGGGATTTGTGCGCATAGCGAGTACGAAGGATTGCATCAACGCCGCGATGATGAACGCGGAGCGGAGATTCTTCGGTATCCAGTGGCACAACGAAGTGACCCATACCGAGCATGGCATGGAGGTGCTGGAGCGGTTTGCGAAGCTATGCAAGCCGGCGCAGTGGTCCATCAAGAGTTATGCCGATCATGTCGGAGAGCAGATCAAAAAAGATGTGGGAGACCGAAAGGTCTTCATGCTCGTTTCCGGCGGCGTGGACTCCACGGTTGCATTCACACTCCTCAACAAAGTCCTGGGTGCTGACCGCGTGCAGGGATTGCTAGTGGATACGGGGCTGATGCGTAAAGGCGAAGTGAAGATGATAGAAGAGGCCTTTGAAAAACTGGGTATCAATAACCTGCACATCGAAGAAGCGTCCGAGGAGTTCTTCCGCAAACTGGAGGGCGTGTGTGATCCGGAGGAGAAGAGGAAGGTGATCGGCAATACGTTTCTCGATGTACAGAGAAGGGTTTTTGATGCGCTCAAAGCTCATAGCTCAAAGCTCAAAGCTGGAGAATGGATGCTCGGGCAGGGGACTATCTATCCGGATACCATTGAGACAGGGGGCACGAAGCATGCGGATAAGATCAAAACCCATCACAACCGCGTGGAGGCGATTCAGAAGATGATCGATCAGGGGCTCGTCATCGAGCCACTCAAGGAGCTCTACAAAGACGAAGTGCGCATCCTCGGTGAAGAACTCGGACTGCCTCACGAGCTCGTCTGGAGACATCCGTTTCCGGGGCCGGGGCTTGGCGTCAGGATTTTGTGTGCAAAAAACAGGGAGCAGGGAGCAGGGAGCAGGGAGCAGTTGGCGCAGGACGCTCCGTATATGGTGCTACCCGTGCAGTCCGTTGGTGTGCAGGGAGACGGGCGAACGTATCGTCATGCGATTGTCGTATTCCACGATCGACCCGCAGAGGTGACGCAGGATCTTCTCGAGCTTGCGACGAAGATCCCCAACAGCAACAAAGAGATCAATCGCGTGTTGCTCTGCACCTCACAATCCGCACCGGTGAAATTTTCCCTGCATCCGAGTGCGATTACGCGCGAGCGAGCGGATCTGCTTCGGGAAGCCGATGACGTCGTGCTCCACGAAATGCAGCGCGCAGGACTCTACGAAAAGATCTGGCAATTCCCTGTGGTACTTCTCCCCTGTGGCACAAAGCCCGGTGGGCAATCCATCGTCCTGCGTCCGATCGAGTCTACCGATGCCATGACCGCCAATGCCTATGTGCTCCCTTCGGCAGTCCTGCAGTCGATGACCAAGCGGATCATGGCTCTCCCAGGGGTCGATGCGGTCTTTCTGGACCTCACCAATAAGCCGCCGGGAACGATAGAGTGGGAATAGCGTATTTCCACTAGGAAAGCCATTTCTCTTGATTTTTCCTTTCCTTGAGGGGTCAGAGGAGTATACTGCTGGCCATGGAAAAATCTTCCTTGGGGCCGGAGCAGGTTATGGCTCTCGTCGCCGATGCCCAGACGGGTGATACGGAGGCGTTTTCGCAGCTCTACGATTTCTACTTTCCTCAGGTCTATCGTTACTGCGCGTTTCGGGCTCCATCGGAAGTGGCTGAGGATCTTGTCGCAGAGATTTTCGTGAAGGCGTGGGAGAAGCTTCACACCTACAAGGTACGCAAGGATGTTCCCTTTGGTGCTTGGCTCTTTCGGGTCGCGCGCTACACCATCATCGATGCCTATCGCGGCAGTCGGACCTGGGAAGACATCGACGAGTCCCTGCCCGATCCCGATACCCTCAATGCAGCGGACGGCATCGTGCGTCAGCGCGAGATCGTTCGCGTCGTGCGCAAGGCGCTCAATAATCTCCCACGCAGATACCGCGATGTGCTTGTCCTGCACTACATCGCCGGCTTGCCAGCTGACGAGGTGGCACGCGTACTGCGCCTGACCCAGGGGGCTTCGCGGATCCTCAAATTCCGTGCCCTGAAGAAGCTTGAACAAGAATTGCCGTCAGAATATCGAGAAGGGCGTAACAAAGCGTCGATTCCATCGTTTTCACCATTGTCATGAAGCTTGAGACCCGTCTCTCCCGCTTGGCGTCCGCTGTTGGCCCCACAAAGGCTGCACGCGATCGCGTATTCGCGAGAGTTTCAGAGGGTATCGGAGCGCCGGCAGTCTTGCGTGCGGCAGCCCTCGAAGTGAGCCCCGATCGTGATGCCCATGCACGCGTTTGGCAGGATATCGCTCGGGTCGTTACGCAGTCGCCCGTGGCGTTCTTCGACCGCGTGCGCGCGGCACTCATCCCCCCCGTGCAGCTTTCCCGTGATATGTGGCAGTCGTACATCTTGCCTCGTCTTGCCCCCCAGGTTGCGGTGCAGCGGTCGTATCGCAGCATTGCCTGGGTGACAGCGGTGGCCGTCGTCGCCGTATCCGTGCGCATCAGCCCCGCTCTCTTTTTCGCTCCTGCATCCCGCGCTGCTTCCATCGTAACGCTCTTGCCCACGCGCGGTGAGGTCTTCGTTTCCGTTGCCGGTTTGTGGCAGCCGATTGAGGCCGAGCTGGCTCTGGTGCCCGGCATGCAACTCAAGACGGGTGATGGCGAGGCGAGCATTCTCCTTCGCGACGATGGAGTAGTGCGCATGGCGAGCGATACGGAGGTTATTCTCCAGGATCTCACGGAGCGCCTCGAGCCTGCACCGGAGATCGTTCCAACACTCAGTATCCTTAGCGGTCGGATCTGGGTGCAGGGACTCATCCCCGCTCCGCTAAGGGGCATCACCGTGGCGCTTGCGGAAGGCAGCGTCACTGTGCACGAAGGAAGCGTATCCATCACGCGAGGAGATCTCCTCTCGGTCGATGTCTACAACAGATCCGCTGTCGTACTGCGCGAGGGCAACGAGACGCGCCTTGCTGCCGGAGACCGTATGCAGGCGTGGTCGGGTAGCGTACCGCTCATTCGTCGCATCGCTGCTTCCGCATTTGCGGATGCTTGGGTGTCTCAGAACCTCAGTCGCGATGCGGTGCATCGCAAGGACGTCGCTGCACTCCAGCAGGAGCGCAGAGTGGCACGTGCAGGCATCCTGCCTACCTCTCCTCTCTATACGGTGAAGCGTGCTGCCGAAGCAGTGGATGTGATGCTTACCTTCGACGGGCGAACGCGCGTGGAGAAGCAAATCGCCTATGCTGGCGTGCGTCTCGACGAAGCCGCAGCTCTCTTGCAGGAGGGAGAAACCGATGCCGTCCAGAAGCCTCTGGCAGAGTACAAGCAGGCGCTCGTGGCACTCGCAGGGACATCCACTGATGATACGGAAGCACATTTCCTTCTCCAGCAGGCGGTTTCCGTCGACTCTGCGCAGACGGCGGCTGCGGCCGTAGGAGAAGGAGAGTATCTGCTCAAGCAGACCGTGCTCGAGGCGCTTGCGGCGCTGCCCGGGGAAGGAGGCGTGGAGCGCGTGCAGTCTGCCATGTTGCTCGATGGCCTCTCGACGCTCGCTGCGGCAGCGGAAAGCGGAGATACGGAGCACATGGCTGCAGCGTGGACGGCGCTTGAGCCGCATCTCGCGTTGCTCGATGCGCTAGACAGCGGGCTCGATGCGCAGAGCGTTGCGGAATCCAAGGCGCTTCTCGGGCGCTTTGCCGTCGCCGTTGCCGATCAGAAGGCTGATTTTGCTCCGGCCATCCGCGAGGCTGCCCTGGCACTTCTGCCCAAGCAGCCGGTTGTTGTCCTGCCGCATCTGACCGACGAACAGGTGCTTGCCGTCGTCTCGGCGATCACCGATCGCGTGTTTGTCTACCGCATGCCGCGCTCGCGCAGAAACCAGTTGCTTACTGAACTGAAGGAGTTACAGGGTAATCCGGATGCCGGGCGCATCCTCCGCGCGCTGTACCATGCCATGCCTGAGCAATCGGAATTGGTGACGCCCGTGCGCCGTTCTATGGTTCAGCTCAATAAAGAGATCATTGCAGGAGCGCAGTAAGCCGCATGTCCGGTGACGGTCGTTTTGTCGTAATTCTTCGCGTTTGCCCTTCCCTCTTTCCCCTGTTTTTGTAGACTTTTCCCGTTATGGCGCTCCTCACCATCACCGAACTCAAGCCCGGTCGTGCCGTCGTTCTCGATGGCGAGCCCTATATCGTCGTAGCGTCCCAATTTGGCCGCAAGAGCCAGAGCAAAGCCAACATGCAGTGCAAGCTCAGGAACCTCAAGACGGGAGCCGTGGTTGCCCGCAACTTCCAGGGCAGTGAAACGGTGGAGCCTGCCGATGTCGGGTATCGCCGCGTGCAGTACCTCTACAAGGACGCCACGGGGTACGGATTCATGGATCTCAACGACTACAACCAGTTCTCCCTCTCCGAGGAAATCATCGGCGATGCGGGGAAGTACCTCGTCGAGGGTGGGGAGTTGGATGCGCTGATGTTCGATGACAAGCCTATCGGCATCGAGCTCAAGTCCACGGTTACCTTGAAAGTCACCGAGACGTCCCCCGGCGTGCGTGGGGACACGGCGACCGGAGGCAACAAGCCCGCCGTTCTTGAGAGCGGCCTGCAGGTCAACGTTCCGCTCTTCATCAATGAAGGCGACATGGTGAAGATCAACACGGAGACGGGGGCGTATATGAGTCGAGCCGACTAGCCGCTTGTTCGTTTCTTGGTTTTTTCGCAAACCACAAGTTACGAACAATGTTCTACGACAGCTGCTTCTTGAGCATGGCATTCACCTTCCCGGGGTTTGCCTGTCCTTTACTCTCTTTCATCACCCAACCGACAATCGCTCCGAGCGCCGCTTCTTTGCCCGCTTTCCACGATGCGATTGCCTTCGGGTTTGCCGCAATGGCCTGCTTCACGAGCGCTTCGATCACTCCGTCATCACTGATCTGCTGCATGCCTTCGGCGGCGATGATGTCCTTTGCAGATTTGCCTGTTGCAACCATCTTCTCCATCACATCCTTTCCGGCATTGCCGGAGATCGTCCCTGCATCGATGGCTTCTACAAGCTCCAATAGCTCTGTCGCATCGGGCCCATCGCCTATTGCCTTGTTTGCTGCATTGAGAAATCCCAGCAGCTGCGTGAGTACCAGACTCACGGTGCGCTTGCCGTCCTTCGTTTTCGTGTAGATCGCATCGAAGACCGACCGTAGTGCTGTGTCATCCATCACCTGCATCGCCTGTTTGCTGTCGAGCCCAAGCGAGAGGTAGTGATCGCGCAGCTCTTTGGGGAGCTTGGGGAGCTGAGCTTTGATCGCCTGCAGTTCCTTTGATGCAAAGTGCAGTGGTGGAATGTCGGGTTCGGGGAAGTAGCGATAGTCGTCGGCAGTTTCTTTGTCTCGAAGCAGGCGCGTCTTCTCCTCCTCATCCATCCAGCCGACGGTGATCGATCCCTTGAGTGGTCCCCCCTCTTTTTCCCACAGGCTGCGTAACCTCTTTTCCTCATACTGCAGCGCTTTTTCGAGAGACTTAAACGAGTTGAGATTCTTGATCTCGCTGCGGGGATTGAGCTTCTCCGTCCCGACTTCCCGCAGGGAGATGGAGGCATCGAAACGCATCATGCCTTTGAACATGTCGGCTTCCGAGGCATCGACGGCGATGAGGATCCGTCTGAGTTCCTGCGCAAAGGCCACAGCCTCTGCTGCGGAGCGAAGGTCGGGCTCTGTGACGATCTCCATGAGCGGTGTCCCTGCGCGGTTGTAGTCGCACAAGGTCTTGCTTCCTCTGCCTGCCGTGAGCCCTGTCGAACGGTGCGTGAGCTTTCCTGCGTCGTTTTCCATGTGCAGCCGCGTGATGCGGCAGACGCGCTCACTTGTGACATTCCCACTGCCATCCCTGAGCTCGTATGCCACGCTTCCGGCCTTGGAGAGGGGGAAATCGTACTGTGAGATCTGGAATCCCGAAGGGAGGTCGGGATAGAAGTAGTGCTTGCGGTCGAAGTGGCAGTCCGAAGCGACGGTGCACCCAAGCGCGAGAGACGTGCGCACGGCCTTGGTCACCGCTTCGGCGTTCACGACGGGCAATGTTCCCGGGTGTCCCATGCAGACAGGGCACACCGTGACGTTGGGGGCTTTGTTCCATGCATCGTTGTCGCACCCGCAGAACATCTTGGTCTTCGTGCTCATCTGCGCATGGACCTCAAGGCCGATGATGCATTCGAGATTAAGAGACATATAGCATCGAATAGAGGCAATCTACGATTGGTCCTGAGCTTGTCGAAGGGCCGATGATGGCTTCCAGTGCGGGCATCTCGATCCAGTATTACCCGATAGTCTGGTAATCAACAATCAATACTCCCTCCAGATGATCCACCTCATGCTGGACGACACGCGCGTCGAAGCCGCGTAACTTCCGCTCCTGGGGTTTTCCCTTGGCATCGAGGTACTTCACAGAGATCGCGACGGCGCGCGGGACGGCGACGACGATGCCCGGGAGGCTGAGACATCCTTCCTCCGCAGTTTCCATCTCTGCGCTCTTCCAGGAGATCACGGGATTGATGAGTGGTGTCATCCGTCCGGTGATGAGTGCAAGGCATACTCGCTCGCTCCTTCCCACCTGCGGCGCGGCAAGACCCGCCCCCTCTTCGCTGCGCACGGTATCGTGCATATCGCGAATGAGCTTCTGGATCTCCTTGGTCACCTTCGCGACGACTTTTGCCTGTCCTCGAAGGACAGGATGGTCTTGGCCGGTGATGACGGGGAGAACTGCCATGAAAAAGACGATAAAAGTTTCCGCTCTTCAGGGCCGCATTTCAACCGATTTACGGCTTCTCTATCATTCTCATCACGGACAGGTTGCGACCTCATTTCCGTGCGAGTGAGGCGAAAGAGCTACGCTTTCGCAAATCCTCAATCGAAGCGATCTTCCCCATTTCCAGCATCTTTCCAAAGGCTGTGGCTGCAAGCAGGACATCGGGGAGCGCGCGGTGGCGGTCACTTGGGAGCGGCAGCTTGAGTCGCATTGCAAGCGTATCAAGGTTGTGGCGGAATTCGTGCGGAAACATCGATTGCGAGAGTCGCATGGTGCAGAGGCACTCTGGAAGCTCCACGTAGCCCCAGCAGAACTCTTTTTCATTGTGGAGGAAGCTCATATCGAACTCCGCGTTGTGGGCGACGAGGATGGAACCGGCGGCAAAGGAGAGAAACTGCGGCAGTACAGCATCGATCGTTGGTGCGTTCCTTACCATGGCATCCGTGATCTTGTTCACCTGCGAAGCCTCCAGTGGGATGCTCCTCTCCGGATTCACATAGGATTCAAAGGGTTGGGTATGGAGGATCGTTCCATTCTCGATGCGCAGAGCGGCGATCTCGATGATCCGGTGCCCGCGACGCGGATCCAGTCCGGTCGTTTCGACGTCGAAGACGGTGAACGGGGGAAAGGTTGGCACGGGAGAGGAGCCTAACGTATCAAGGGAACATTGAGAATGGAAAATGGAGAATTCAGTTTCCCATTCTCCTTTTTCCATGTTTCATTATCCCGTGGCGATCACCATTCCGCTTGTCCTGCGCACTCTGAAGCAGCATCACCAGCCTCCGAAGACATTTCTGCACTTCCGAACGCCCTTTGATTTGCTCGTGGCCACGATCCTCTCTGCGCAGTGCACCGATGCGCGGGTGAATAAGGTCACGGAGAAGATTCTGTACCCGAAGTACAGCGCACCCGCCGACTATGCAGAGGTTTCCCTGAGAGAGCTCGAGCATGACATCCACTCGTGCGGCACCTATCGCAACAAGGCCAAGCACATTCAGGCCATGTGCAAGCTGCTCATCGCGCGTCACGGCGGGGAGGTGCCGCGGGCAATGCACGAACTTGTCGCTCTTCCGGGTGTGGGGAGAAAGACTGCATCGGTCGTCCTCTCGGCGGCGTTCGGCATTCACGAGGGCATTGCCGTAGATACGCATGTCTACCGGGTAGCGAAGCGTCTGGGACTGAGCCGCGGGAGATCTCCGGAAGCGGTGGAGCGTGATTTGATGCGCGGTACGACTCCGCAAGACTGGGGAACGCTCACGACGTTACTCATCAGCCACGGCAGAGCTGTCTGCGCCGCGCGCAAGCGTGCATGCGACGTCTGTCCGTTTCAAAAGATGTGTCCGTCTTCATGGGCCGAGGGCCGAAAAGATCGCACGAGGCAGGATAGTCGCTCTTCGCCGTGACTTGGCGCAGGGTGCGTCGTCGGGTATCCTCGTGCCCCATTCCACACTTCCCTATGCATGTTCGATCATCCTTTGCTGCAGCTCTCTGTGTTTTTGCGCTCGCCGCATGTTCACACAGCGCCGTCCCCCAGAGCGAGTCCGCGGAAGTTTCTTCGGACGGCGTGCTGATGCGCGATGGCATAGCGCTCCTGCAGAAGGATGGTGAAGTGACCCGGCTCACAGAGGACATCACCTTTTCCAATGGAGGGAAGATTCAGGCCAACGGCATGGTGACGCTTTCTGGTGGCATCACGCTGATGCTTCCTGAGGGCATGATGGTGACGATGGACGGGCAATTGCGACTGCAAGAAGTTGACGTACGTCTGCCTATGCCTGTCGGTGCCGCTGATCCTGCTTCCGTTCCGGCTTCAGCCCCCGCTTCTGTCCCCGCTATAGCTCCCGTTGCTGCTCCCACTCCCGTTCCATCTTCCGCTGAGCGTATGGAGCAAAGCGAGGCTTCCTATATACCCTACGCAGAGGGCGTACTCACCAATGGCCAGACCAAGGTGCTCTTCTTCCATGCCGCGTGGTGTCCAGAGTGCAAGAAAGCAGATGCACTTCTCAAGCAGTGGTTTCCCTCCGATGCGTTCTCGCGATCGATCTACGCAGTAGATTACGACACTGCGAAGGATCTCAAGGTGCGCTACGGTGTGACGTACCAGCATACGTTCGTCGTTGTCGATGGCAGCGGCAAGAAGATCTCCTCCATCCAAGGCCCGACGGAGACCCAGATGAAGGCATTGTTGAAGTAATCCATAGCATGCATTCTCGCAGCGGAGATTCATGAATCTCCGCTGCGGGGCTCAGTCCATTGATCAATGCATCATCGCAGGCTGTGTAACCTTCTTCACCGGAATGCTTCCTAGATGTATCGAGGAAGAATCCGTGAGTGATGGACTCTCTTCCCATACGTATGCGGCGATGTCGTGCTCGGCCCTGTCGAGACCGTGAATCTCCTCTGCAGGCGATACGCGCAGTCCGACCGTTCCTCGCAGGAGTGCGAAGAGGATGCCGCAGGCTCCTGCAGTCCATGTGGTGATCGCTGCAATTCCCAATGCTTGCGTTTGGAGGAGCGCGGTGCCGCCCCCCATCAGCAATCCTCCGTCCGTTGCGAAGAGACCTACGCAAAGGACGCCGCAGATGCCGGCAGCTCCGTGGACAGGCACGGCACCAACAGGGTCATCGATTCGCATTGTTCGCAGTCCGCTGGTCGCTGCGACCATCGTCATGCCGCCGATGATGCCGATGATCAGCGCCGAAGCCGGAGTGACTGCCGCGCATCCTGCGGTAATGGCTACGAGGCCCGCAAGAGCACCATTGAGGAGCATGCCGGGATCGGGAGTCCGCGTCGTTGCCCATGTGAGGAAGAGCGCGCAGAGGGCCCCGGCTGCTGCGGCAAGGTTGGTGTTCACTGCAATCAGGGAAATCGCATCGGCGTTCTGGACGCCGCTCGCTGCAATCTGCGATCCGGGATTGAAACCGAACCACCCAAACCAGAGGATGAAAACCCCGAGGCCGGCCAGCATGATGTTGTGACCCCTATGGACGCTGGGATCCTGATCGAATGCGCCGATACGCGGGCCCAGAAGCAGCGTACCGACGAGCCCAGCAATGCCCCCAACGGCGTGCACCACTCCCGATCCCGCGAAATCCACAAAACCGCGCTCCGCCAGCCATCCTCCACCCCATGCCCAATGCCCAACGACGGGGTAGATCAGCGCTGTCATACACAGAGAGATCAGCAGGTACGTGGAGAACTTCGTCCGCTCGGCCATCGCGCCACTCAAAATGGTTGCCGAAGTGCCTGCGAAGACCAGCTGGAATAGGAAGAATGCCATAACGGGAAGACCCTCGCGTTCTGCGCCGCTGAGGGCGAAACCCGTCCATCCCACAAATCCGTTGCCGGACCCAAACATGAGGGCGTACCCAACCGCAAAGAAGGCTATGGATGCGATGAGGAAGTCGCTGAAGTTCTTCATCAGGATATTGACGGCGTTCTTGGATCGCGTGAATCCTGCTTCGACGAGAGCGAACCCTGCTTGCATGAAGAAGACGAGAAACGCACTCAGGAGCACCCAGACGGTGTCGAGGGAGTAGGCAATGTCGGAGAGGGTGAGTTCCATGGGGAGGGGAAGGGAGAAGGGAGAAGGTAGCAGGGAGCAGTTTCGGGTGATTACACGTCGAAGTAGCGGTAGAACTCCCAAGGTGTCGGGCGCATGCCGCCCTCGGAGCACTCTGCGCGCTTGCCTTCGATGTAGCCTGCGATGAAGCTTTCGGAGAAGACGCCGCTCTTCGTGAGGAACGCATGGTCTGCTTCGAGAGCATCGAGTGCTGCGTCCAAGCTTGCTGGTGCATGCGGGATTTGGCTGAGCTTCGCACTATCCATCTTGTAGAGGTTTTCGTCCGTGTGAGCACCAGGCTTCAGGCCCTGCTCGATGCCATCGAGTCCTGCAAGCAGCAGCGCCGAGAAGGCGAGGTAGGGGTTGCAGGCGGCATCGGGCATCCTAAACTCCACGCGCTTGGCTTTGGGGTTCTGGCTATACATGGGGATACGGATCGCCGCGGAGCGGTTTCTGGCGGAGTAGATGAGGTTCACCGGAGCTTCGAAGCCCGGGACGAGGCGCTTGTAGCTGTTGGTCGTCGGGTTGCAGAGAGCACAGAGCGCCGGAGCGTGCTTGAGGAGTCCAGCGATGTAGGAAAGCGCCATGTCGCTTAAGCCCGCGTAGTTTCCTCCGGCGAAGAGGGGGCTTCCTTCCTTCCACAGACTCATGTGGACGTGCATTCCCGAGCCATTGTCTCCAAAGAGAGGCTTGGGCATGAAGGTCACCGTCTTGCCAAATTGCGCGGCGACGTTTCTCAGGATGTACTTGTAGCGGATGAGCTTGTCGGCCATGGTGAGCATTTCGTCTCGTTCCATGTCGATCTCGCCCTGGCCGGCTGTCGCCACTTCGTGGTGGACTGTTTCGATCTTGATGCCCGAGGCCTCGAGTTCCCTCACCATCGCGGCGCGCAGGGACTTGAGCTGATCCATGGGAGCACCGGGGAAATACCCCTCTTTGTTGCGGATCTTGTAGCCGAGGTTTCCTCCCTCTTCCGTCTTTCCCGTATTCCAGATGCCTTCCTTCGAATCCACTTCGTAGAAGCATCCGTTGCTGCTCTGGTCGTAGCGGACGGAGTCGAAGACGAAGAACTCCGCCTCCGGGCCAAAGTAGGCGGTGTCAGCAATACCGCTCTGTTGCAGATGCTCTACGGCCCTGCGTGCAATGGTTCGCGGGCTTCTGTCGTAGAGCTTTCCCGAGGTTGGGTCTTTCACATCACACAGAAGCGCCACCGTCGGCTCGCCATGGAACGTATCGAGGATGGCCGAAGCAGGGTCGGGCATCAGGAGCATGTCGCTCTCCTCGATGTTCTGAAATCCGCGAATGCTGCTTCCATCAAATCCCGCTCCGCCTTCGAAGATGTCGGCAAGCTCATGGATGGGCTTCGTGGTGTGCTGGAGCGTTCCGGGGACATCGACGAAGGTGTAGTCCGCGAAGGTGGCGTTGTGTTTCTTGGCAAACGCAATGACATCAGCCTTGGTTTTCATCGCCGGAGTAAACTCGAGATCTGCCCCTGCGCGGGCGAATTTTGCATCCGCGACGAGCGCGTCTTTGAGAGGGGAAGAGATGGGGTTCATAGGAATTGAGTAATGAAGAATTAAGTTAAGAAGAATTTCCAGGCGATTGTGGAATGAGTCTCGTGTTCTTGAAATAACTTTCTGTGCACAAGAATTGCACTGTTCTTATTTTGATCAACGCTTCTCTTCCTTAGTATCTCCTATTCCCATAAGGAATTAACACAAAAAATTCTCAGGGCATATTTGTTGTAAAAAATAATAACAACTTGCTACTCTCACAAAGTCATTGAATTCTTCATCATTGTTCATTCTCCATTTTTGATGCCCCGTGCACTCCTTCCCATCCTCGAAAGCATCGGTCTCGATGATAAAGAGGCTCAGCTCTATCTCGTTGGGCTTTCCCTTGGATCCGCACCAGCATCGGAGTACGCGAAATTGAGCAAGCTCAACCGCATCACGAGCTACAACGCGCTTGAGGGGATGGTGCAAAAGGGGATCTTCACCATGGAAAGAAAGATGCGCGCGAAGTGGTACGCCCCCGTTGCTCCGGAGTACCTCAGCATCGAGGCGCGCAAGAATGCCGAAGCGCTCGAGCGTGTGCTTCCGGAACTGCGCTCCTTGCAAGGAGCAAAGCACCGCAGTCCTCACGTGCGGTTCTTTGAGGGGTGGGAAGGTGTGCGCAAGGTGTACGAAGATACGCTCATGGCGAGCGGCGAACTTCTGAACTTTGCCAACTCCGCAGCCGTGCGACAGTTTTGGCCAGGCTATGACGAGGAGTACGTCGCTGCGCGTGTGAAGCGCGGCATCCACCTACGCGGCATTGCGCCCGATGATGCCGCGGGAAAGAAAGTTCATGGAGAAGACCGTCAAAGGCTCCGGGAGATTCGTCTTGTTCCCACCAAAGATTTCGATTTCCGCAACGAGATCAATATCTACGATCACAAAGTCGCCATCTGCTCCTTTGGGCACGGCGAGGAGGTTTTCGGTGTCATCATCGAAAGCAAGGAAGTCGCCGAGACGCAGCGGCAGATTTTCGAGATGGCGTGGAGATATGCGGGGAGAAAGTAGCTTGTAGCGTAGAGCTTAGAGCTTGTAGCATGAGTCTCCATGCGCCAATACCTCGATCTCCTGCAGCATATCCTCGAGAGTGGCACCGTCAAAGACGACCGCACGGGGACGGGCACGTACTCCATCTTCGGGGCGCAGATGCGGTTTGATTTGAACGAGGGATTTCCCATGCTGACAACGAAGAAGCTTTCCACGCGTGCCATCATCCATGAGCTGCTCTGGTTTTTGATGGGATCCACGAACATCAACTATCTTACGGAGAATGGCGTGTCGATCTGGGACGAATGGGCGACAGAAAAGGGGGATCTCGGCCCGGTCTACGGCAAGCAATGGCGTGCGTGGGAGGGGCCCCATGGGCGCGTGATCGATCAGGTGAGCGAAGTGATTGAGCAGATCAAGGCCCGACCGCATTCACGCCGCCTCATTGTTTCTGCGTGGAACCCTGCAGATCTCCCCGATGAGTCCATCGGTCCGCAGCAGAACGTAGAGCAGGGGAGGATGGCGCTTGCGCCGTGCCATTGTCTGTTTCAGTTTTATGTCGCAAATGGAAAATTGAGCTGCCAGCTCTATCAGCGCTCTGCCGACGTCTTCCTCGGCGTGCCCTTCAACATTGCGTCCTATTCCCTTCTCACACACATGGTCGCGCAGGTGTGCGGACTGGGTGTCGGCGATTTCGTCCACACATTCGGTGATGTGCACCTCTATAAAAATCACATCGAGCAGGCGCGGTTACAGTTATCGCGCGAGCCCAAGGCACTGCCGCAGCTCAAGATCAATCCTGACGTGAAATCCATCTTCGATTTCCGCTTTGGGGATTTCGCAATCCTCCACTACGATCCGCACCCCAGCATCAAGGCGCCGATTGCGGTGTAATGTGATACAATGGGTGTGTGCGCATCTCTCTCATAGCAGCGGCATCCGAAAACAACGTGATCGGCGATCATGGGAGGATTCCGTGGGATATCCCTGCGGATCTCCAGTATTTTCGTCGCACGACGCAGGGGCATGTTGTGATCATGGGCCGAAAGACCTACGAGTCCATCGGCCATCCACTTCCGAAGCGACCCAATATTGTGATTACGCGGCAGAAGGGATTGAGAGCAGAGGGATGTGACGTGGTGGGTTCGTTGGAGGAGGCACTGGAGAAGGCAAAGGGGCAAAACGGAAATATGGCAAAAGGTGAAGATGAAGTTTTTGTCATTGGTGGAGGGGAGATTTACAGAGAAGCATTACCAAAGGCAGATCGTGTGTACCTGACACGTGTACATACAACGATCGCGGGTGATGCGTACTTTCCCGAGTTTCACTCCAAGCAGTGGATGGAAGTGAGCAGTGAGAGACATGAAGCACAAGAAGGGCAGCCGGCGTACACGTTTCTGGTGTATGAGAAGAGGTTATGAATTGAAAATTGAAGATGGAAAATTGAAAAGTTTCCGACTTCGAATGGAACGGAATCTTGGCTTATAGAAGAGATAAAATTTGAGTGTGAGCAATTCGCATGACTTTAGAAATGCATGCCCGATCGTCGCATGCACACTGTGCGCATGAACAGAAGTTCACTAGTACTGGCAGAAAACCCGGGGACGATGGAAATCCTTTCAGGAGAGGAGCGCCTGCAGCGTGCCACACAGTATGCGACGACCTTAGACGATGTATCGCGGCAGATCGATATCGAGCTCAAGTTGCTGGAGTTTGAGGTGCGCCAGGGAATCGTCGATGAGACCGCGAATGAGATTCGCCAGATACTCGAGCATCGACAGAATGTGATCGCGCCGCTTGCAGCGGAATACGGGAGTGTTCAGGTTGCCAATCTTGCTCCGGGAGTTGGAGGCATGGCTCCGGTTGACGGAGAAGTTTCTGAGATTTATGTGAGTGCCAATCAGGTGGCACATGGTGCCAAAGCGGATCTTCAGGGGATTTTAGTGCACGAAGAGCGTCATACAGATCAGGTGGATTTGCAGTCAGGCAATGGTGCTGTGTTGATTGTGGATGGCCAAGAAGTCACAGATGACACGGTGCTTCTCGAGGGTGATACCGAAACGCATGTCATCGATGTGACGGGTTATGACAGAAATGATCGGCCGGCTGCTGTGTATGGGGAGGGCAAGGATGTAGCGGATGGTATCCGAGAGAATCATGAGGGATTGTGGAATGAAGTGCTCACCGAAACCGGAAAGGTGGAGGATCTGCAGAACGCCGTGTGGATGGATGGAGTGGAGCAGGGAACGCTTTCTTCAGAGGAAATCGCACAGCAGGCCGAACAAACGGGGTACATGTTCAATGACAAGTTCATTGCCACCCAAAATGCAGTCTGGGCTGAGGCCATCGAGAGTGGGAGAGTTACGGCCCAGGAAGTGCAGGAGGTCGCGCAGCTGCTGGGCATAGAGCTTTCTTCCGAGGTCAATCGGGCGATTGCAAAAGTCGCTGCAGGGACGCGGGAGTTGTACCTTAGTGGTCCTACATCAACGCGGAGAAGCGTGGCTCTGGGTGCGTAAAACGGACTACCGTCCAATCAGCCGCAAAAATTCTTCCCGTGTCTTTTCGTCCTTTTTCATCAATCCTTTCACGGTGCTGGTCATGGCCTGGCTGTGCTGCTTTTCCACTCCCCGCATCATCATGCAGAAGTGATTGGCTTCCATGACCACACCAATACCCTTGGGCTTCAGCGCCTTCTCCAGGGCATCGCAGATCTGCTGTGTGAGGCGCTCCTGGGTTTGGAGCCTACGCGCATACATATCGACGATGCGGGCGATCTTGCTGAGGCCCAGCACATGCTTGCTCGGCACATAGCCCACATGCACCTTTCCTGTGAAGGGGAGCAGATGGTGCTCGCAGAGGCTGTAGCACTCGATGTCCCGGACGATCACCATGCCATCGGTTTCTGTGGGGAAGAGCGCGCCGTTCACAATCGTTTTGAGGCTCTCATCGTAGCCCTTCGTTAAAAATTTCATGGCCTCAGCAGCGCGTTTGGGGGTTTTGAGAAGACCAGTACGCTTGGGGTCTTCGCCGATGGCCTTCAGAAGATCATGGAATAGCTTTTCCATGCTCTTATCATAGTGTGATAGGCGTGAGTGCACAGTGTTGATCCAGAGTTTTTTCTAGAAGAGACTCCCACGATACTCCGAGGAGGGGGTGGAGAGTTTGAGGATCAATGAGCTCACAGAGCGGTCCCAGAACGAACCGGCGTTCATGCATTCTGGGATGGGGAACAACGAGCTGACAGCCATCTTTATGAGGGATAACCATGTCCCCGCAGAGCAGTAGATCCAGATCGATGGTACGTGGGCCAAAGCGATAGGGTGGAGCTTTGCCAAGGGAGGATTCGATTGCCTGGAGGATGGTATGGATCTCCCCCGGGGATTTTTCTGTGGTGGCATGCGCTACGGCATTTAAAAAATCATCCTGATCCTCCACTTCGCGTGCAGAGGATCTGTACACAGAGGAATACTGGATAGCGGGGAAGTGACTACGAAGCATAGAGGCAGCTTTCCGGAGGTGATTTTCCGGGTGGATATTGGAGCCGAGGCCGATGTAGATGTGTTGATTGGGAACCATGCAGTATCAATCTACTTTCTTTTGTCTGCGCGACAAAAGAAAGTAGCAAAGAAAAGCGCACCCGCAGCCAAAGCCCCTCCTCTCGGCCCTGGGTCTCGCTGGAAACGCCTCCAAGGCTTCGGCGTTTCCAGCTCGACTGCGCTGCGGCGCAGAGCTGTGCCTTCCTCTTCACCCCTGCCTACCGGCAGGCAGGCCCAGTGGCTGCGGATTCCTCCAGTGTACTTTTATGGTCGAGTGATGGTTGCTTTTACACCTCTCACTCCCGGCAGCGGTTGCTTCAACACAGACACCTTCACTGATTCTGGCTTATAGGATTTCAAAATCATCGCTGCGATATCTTCCGCAAGCCGCTCGATCGTCTTCCGTTCGATTTTGGCGAGAACGCGGACATCATGGACCAACTGCTCGTAGTCGATCCCCTGCGTGACGTCATCGGTTTTTCCTACAGGGGAAAGATCACTCAGGAGTTCGATTGTCACCAGGATCCGTTGCTCGGTTTTACGTTCCTCTTCGGGAACACCGATATGGGTCCAGAGTTCGAGGTCGTGGATGGTAAGAGTATTCATGAGACGGCATTATGAGCCAATCCTCCTCTTTTTGCTCGGGTCCGTTCTATTTGACTACATTCGAAGATGGATTAAAGTAATCAACTTTATGAGCGAAAGCATTCCTATCGCCAACGTTGAACTCGAACGAAGGCGCTTGCGCCTTGAAAATCTTCCTGCGCGTCACATAGCGAAGATGATGAAGATGCTCGGAGATGAAATGAGAATTCAGGTCGAAATTGAGCCGGTATGGCAACATTTCGGATGTGTGACCCGGACCGACGGCACCAAAACCTACTTTCGTGGTGCGCATTTTGATTTGAATGGCATGGGTTCTATGGAGGTGGCGGTAGACAAAGGCTTTGCTTCCCATTTTTTACAACAGGCGGGTTTTAACGTTATCCCTGGCAAGACGTTTTACGCGCCGCAATTTGCGGAATCCCTTCTCAGTGGCGATAGCGTGGATGCGGCATACCAACATGCGAAAAACAATGTAGGTTTCCCAGTGGTATTGAAGCCAAATACGGCTTCACAAGGCAGGCTTGTGTGTGTTGCAAATGACAGGCGAACATTCATGCAGGCCGCACGCGCCATCACCAAGATCGATAAGGTGTTTCTGGTTCAGCCTCTGGTCGAGGGCCATGACTATAGAATCGTTGTATTGGACGGCGAGGTTCTTTCGGCTTACGAGCGTTTGCCTCTTACGGTGACCGGCGATGGTATGTCCACCATTGATCAATTGCTCTGCGCGAAACAGGAAGATTTCGAGCTGCGCGGAAGGGATACAAAAATCCAAACTAATGATTTCCGGATCAGTAACCGGTTGCGTCGCTACAAGATGACGCGCGCTACCGTTCTTCCTATGGGTTCTGCGTTTGCTCTTCTCGATAACAAGAATCTTTCGAGTGGGGGTGAAGCGGTGGATGCGACAGCAGACATACATCCCAGCTATGCCACCCTTGCGGCAAAGATTGTGAAGACGATGGGCCTGCGTTATTGCGGCTTGGATTTGATGGTGCAAGACGATATCAGGAAGCCTTTGCATGCCGAGAAGAACTCCTATCAGGTTATTGAAATCAATTCTGCCCCGGGCGTCGATCATTACGGGGAGTCCGGCGATAAACAGAATCGTATCGTCGCCGAAATATATAGAAAAATACTTATTGCTTTGGCAGGACGAACGTCCGGTGATGTCTTGCCTGTACAGCAGACAATACCGGTAGAGCTGAAGCATGGACGGCTGTACGCACCAGAAGACTTCTAGCCTTGTTGCGGCGGTGACCGCTTCACCCCAAAGAGCTCCGTTCGCTCCGCAAGCGGCGTAGCGGCAACCTTGCGCGCCAGCCACTTTGTCACGGTGATCGCCGTGAACATCGAGAGGAAGACGCCGAGGCCGAGGGTGATCGCGAAGCCGCGAACGATCGACGTACCGATCATGAAGAGGATAGAGCAGGTAATGAGCGTAGAGACGTTGCCGTCGCGGATACTGGGCCATGCCTTCTCAAATCCCGTCTCGAGCGCGAGGGCGAAGCTCCTGCCACGTCGAAGCTCTTCTTTAATGCGTTCAAAGATTAGCACGTTGGCATCCACCGCCATACCCGTACTGAGGATGATGCCGGCCATACCCGCGAGTGTGAGCACGACGTACTGCCCTGAGAAGAGGAAGAGGGGCAGCTTCATCATCACGAAGTAGAGCAGCGTATAGAGCGTGAGGGCGATATTGGCGAGAGCGCCGAGCATGCGGTAGACCAGGAGCATGTAGATCATGAGGAGCACGATGCCCACCGCGGAGGCCTGCATCGATGTGCGCAGGGCATCCGCTCCGAGCGTGGCCTCCACTGTGCGCTGCCCAGCGAGGAAGATGGGTGCGGGGATCGCTCCGGTGTTGAGGTCTTGAGCGAGGAGACGGGCTTCGTCGAAGTTTTGACTGCCGGTGATCACGGCCGATCCTCCGGAGATCTCCCCCTGTACCACCGGTGCGGAAATGAGGTCTCCACCGACGAAGATCGCGAGGCGCTTGCCGACATTGCGCTTGGTGAGCTCTTGGAAGAGTCTGCCGCCCTCCTCATCAAAGAGGATCTGCACCACGGGGATATTGGTCACGGGATCGAGCGTCACCGTCGCAGAGCGGAAGTGCTTGCCATCAAGCGCTGTGTCCTTCCAGCCGGTGGGTTCGAGCGAGAAGAAGATGGAACGCAACGTGACAGCCTCTTCTTTAGAGCGCACGCGGCCGGCTTGCAGGTCGGCGAGGATCTGGCCGGCTCGCAGAGCATCCGGATCCGCGGCGATGATCAGTTCGTCGTAGCCCACCATGTCGGCAGAGGTGCTCGGAGGAGCATCGGTGCGGATGATGTGGTAGCCGTACTGCGTCTCGACAGGGTCGCTTACAGTTCCGACATCCTGGCTGAATGCTACCTGTTCGAAGCCCGGAGAGATGGTGCCTCTCGCCACGGCCTCCATCTTGCCTCCACGACTGGCGGAATCGGCGTCGGACTTCGTTTTTGCAATCTGCTCGAAGCTTGCTCCCGCAGCGATTTCCACCTTGAGTTCCCGGGCGAGAGCGGCAGCCTGTTCCTTGGTGCGTGTCACCGAGGAGGCGGCTTGGGTTGCTCCTTTGTACGCGACGAGGATGTGGCTCACGTGCGCCTCATCACTACCGGGGATGAAGGTACGCAGGAAGAGGACCCTACTGGTGCCGTCATCCATCGCAACCGCTTTGAGTTCTCCCGCTTTCATGGCGCGCAGAGTCCCGACGATTCGCGGAGACGTGGATGCGGCGAGAGGCCCCTTGATGTGCTCGACGTACTTCACGCCATCCTCGCTACGCTGCAAGAGCGTGAAGGCCGTCGGGGCTTCATTCACCGTGCGGCCAGTCTGGGTCTTTGCGCGTGTGATTTCACTCAGGAAGATGCCATCGACCATTTTCTCGGTTGGGTTGCCCTGCTCATCTTGAGAGGGGACGGTGATGGTTGCCTCCCTGCGCTGCACGCCGCTCTTCGGCGACAGATTCCAGAGATCTTCCAGGCCCTTGGGGAGCGTGCTCTTGAAGTACAGCTGCTCGCCAAGCGAGATCACTCCGAGCTTGCCGCTCATGTCCTCGGCGAGCGCGGCGAGTGTGATGCCGCTTTCCGACAGGCGTCGCTGTGCATCCCGCACAGACTTTTCCACGCCAGCACGGTACTCGGCCGTGGCCTCCGTGTACTCTTCTTTGAATTCCAGCTTGATGGTCTTGCCGACCGTTGCAATGCACTGCTGGACATCAACAACACCAGGACACTCCACGAGCAGGTGCTTTTCGTTGCCGATCACCGAGGGCGTGATCGTCGCTTCACTCACTCCCAGGCTGTTGATGCGGCGTTCCAGAACTGTTCGGATAGCCTCCAGCACGTTGCGCTGCTGCTCGTCGAGCGCAGTGACCTGCATTTCGAGGTTGCCGATGGTCTCCACACTCGCTCCCTGCGCATTTGCTTGCTCAATACCCTGCTCGAGTGCGGCGCGCTGATCGAGCATTTCTTGTTCCGAGATGCGGAAATCCAGTTGCGTTCCTCCCGCGAGATCGAGTCCGTAGTGGATCGACGGCCATCGGAGCAGCGGAATGCCGCTTCGCCACTCTTGTGGGAGAGAGATGATGATCAGAATTGCCGCAACAAATAACGTTGCAGATGACCGGAGCAGGGATCGGTTGGGTGACATACAACTACGGAAGGGGAGTGAATTGCACGTGAAGTCCCACATTCACGTCATCCGCGAAGACGCGGGCGAGTGCAACTGTGGGGATGCCAGTGATGATGATGTCGTCTTTGAGTTCTGCAGTATCCACCTGCAGCTTCGCCACAAGATTGCCGCGCACGAAGATGCCGATGTTCTTGCCCACGTTCTGCTTAAACACCTTACGCATGAGCTCTCGTCCATCTGCATTGAATTGCAGGGTGATGCGGCCGCGATTGTCTGGCTCTTCGGACGCTATCACCCATTCGAGGTGCCCCTGATGAATGCCTGTTTCCATAAAACCGCCATGAGCATCGATGCTGACTGTGGGCGTTTCGCTCTGCTTGGATTCCCGCATGATGGTCAGAGTAAAAGGCGTCGTGAGATCCTCTCTCAGCAGTTCTGCTGCTGCAGCAGTCTCCGTGGTGAAGGAAAGCTCTGGCCCCGCTCCTCTCTGTGCGATGTCCAGACCGCGTACCTCTTCACCCATGCTTTCGAGCATGCGCTCCACGACGCGCGTCACTGCGAGTGAAAGCTCAGAAAGTCGTGAGGCATCTTCGGTATTGAACGTCAGTTGGTACGTGGCACGGGTGCCCCGGCCGCAGGAAGCGAGGAGCACACAGAGCGACAGGCCGGCGACGATTGATCGGCGCATACAGGAGGCAAGTGTAGGGGCGGGAATGGAGAATGGAAAATTGAAAATGGGAATTTCCGCCGATACCCGAAAACAGACGTTGCGATTCAATTAGTTACTCCTGTCAATGTCCCCTGACGAGGTGCGTGTTCTTCCGGAGCATCTTTCCGCGAAGATCTATTCCATCGATGACACATCCGTCGTCGCAGATGCAGTCTCGGAGATCGCTGTTCTCGATGATGCAATGGTCGAAGAGTACGACGTTTTCGAGGGTGGAGTTTTGGATGCGGCAGTTTTTTCCGATCACCACGCTGCCAATACATTTTCCTGGATCATCCACCTGGGAGCTGGGATCTTTCTTGAGTCCTTGAACGAGTACCCTTGTTGCCTCGATGTACGATTCAAACGAGCCGATATCGAACCATTGTCCTTCCTCAGGGATGTAGGCGCATACATCGATGCCTCTCCTCAGGAATTCCTCAAAAATTCCGCCGACATTGTCGGGGTGCTTCTCCGCGAACTCTACGAGAACGCGCAGGTGGGATTTGGGAATGTACGACACTCCTGTGGAGATATAGGTCGATTTCGGTTCTGCGGGTTTCTCTTCAAAACTTTGGACCTTCTCGACTCTCCCGCCTTCGATGGCCGTAAGTGTCTTGCCTCGGGGATCTTCCAGTACCACCGTGCCGAATGCGCGGGCCAGCGATCTCTCGTGGATATCGTGCGCGATGATGACGGGGGACTGTGAAGAGTGCTGAATGAATGCAAAAAAGGGATCGAACGCGAAGCCGCAGTAGTTATCCCCCGTGAGCAGGAGCACATCGTCTTCTATGTTCGTATGGTTGATCCACTGCGCTACAGCACCGAGCGCGCCGAGCTTACGGTCGTCCGAGCGCGTGTCCTCGATCAGGATGTCGATGGGGGCGTGGGGGGTGGGGCGCAGGTCGTCGGATTGCAATTTCCACTGATGAAAGGCATCGGCGAATGCGGCATTCGTACTGACCGTGATAGCAATTTCTGGCGGAATGCTTCTGACGAGGTGCGTGAGGATCGGCTTGCCGGCAAGGGGCAGCAGCGGCTTGGGGCGCGACTCGGTGAGTGGCCAGAGACGTGTGGCGAATCCGCCGGCGAGGATGAAGGCGTGCACGGACGAAGTATGAATTCGGAATGCAGAATGCGGAATGGATTTTCTTCAATTCCGCATTAACGCAGAAACCATCCCCACCAACCTCCTTTCGGACGCACCACGGTTACCGGCACTCCCTCGATGGATTCGACCGATTCGTCGCGCTCGACGATGCCGAGGACGGAGGGAAGGAGGATGTAGGTGATGCCACGATTGCGGCACGCGGAAAGCAGGTTGATCGACTGCTCCAGGTCGCTTGCCTGGATCACGTGGGTGATGCCGAAGCGCGACAGTACCTCCTCGAGCTTGTTGAGCTTGCCGAGCACGGGGGTGCCTTCGATTTCCTCATCTTTCACGCCGCGTCCATCGAGGATCGCGACGGGTCTGAGGGCGCTCCTGTGAACGCGCATCGATTGGAGTAGCGCACGCGATTCGCGCGTGACGCCGACAAGCAGGGTGGGAAAGGCAGGCGGGTTGCGGCGCAGGAAGCCGCGCTGCAGGCGTTCCCACAGGATGTGCCATGCGAGCGTGCCCAATACGCTGAGCGTGAAAGCGTAGACGAGCAGCATGCGGCTGAAGAATTCCTTGTAGGTGAAGTAGTAGGAGATGGTGAAGAGCGCTATGCCCACGAGGCAGGCATAGGCGATGTACGCCGCGTTGCGCAGGGTCGCCTGGCTTCGCGTGAGCGCAAATGTTCGCGTCGTTGCAAGGACGACGAGCCACGCGGGTGCAACAGCCAGCGTTACCACGAGGAATCTCCCCAGGAGAAAATCCGTCGAAAGGATAGGCCCGACTCTCAGGAAGTACGCCAGTGCGTAGGCCACTGCAAATACCGCGAGATCAGAGAGGAGCCACAGGACCAAAAGCAGGCGATAACGGAACATGAAGATAGCTTATAGCGTTCAGCTTTCCGGTGTCAGCTTTTTATCCAGTTCCCGGTTCGCCTACTATCGAGCATTCCATTTATACGGCAGTTTCGTACTGTCCCATGGTACTTGCCCTGACCACTGGTGCAGCCCTTCGATCATCGGTGCTCCTCCAGGGAAGGCGTACGTTTCAAACCACCGGAGCTTCGCAGCGATTGCAGCATTGCTCTTTGCACGCTCGACGAATGCGCTGCGCTGGAATACGTAGTAGGCAAGGGATTCGGAGAAGTCCTCGAAGACATCCCATGCGGCGTAGCCTGTAACGAAATCCTCCGGTTTCACGCCAGACTTCTGCACGTTACTGGCTGTCCAGGAGATCTCGTAGAACGCGATGCTCGGATCGTTGCGGTACATCATCTCTCCGCCATCCTTGAACGCTGTCTCGCCGGCATCGGGCGTGCCCTGGAAGCAACCGAGATCCATCACGTGGCCGAATTCATGGACGAGCAGCGCGCGAAATTCCTCTTCGGGCAGGCCTCCTCTGACGATGATATTTTCCTTTCCGGCAAGACCTCGCGGGGCGTCTGGTTCGTAGCGGACATAGAAGCTCTTGAGGGCGGCAATGCACGGACTTGGCATCATGCGGAACATTTCGTTGGCGATGATGCGATCGGCCATGCGGATATCCGGCTGATCGACGACGGGCAACAGGGGAAGCGGAGCTGCAACATGGGTATCACTTTTCACAGCCTGCTTCACAGATGGCGATACCTGGGCGATGAGCGGACTGCGGTTCTTGCGCGCCCGGAGAGCCGTACGCTTCACAGAAGAAGCGGTGCGTAGCTTGGCCTGCCAGAAACTGCCGAGGCTTGCGACGGCATGGTTCTGTGCTACGCTCTGCCCGGAAGTACTGGGAGTGGCGCTGAGTACTAGGGCTATGCCGATAATCGTGGCGAGGCGCATGACTCTCATGTGCATGAAAAATGGTAGTATTTTATACTGTAAAACTACTAAAATGTCAAATACTGCTTCCGATGATTCGGCGGGCCAATCGGCCCAAAATTCCGTAGCCCCTGGCGTTTCTCCTACAATGACGGTGTACCCCGGACAGGTGCATACGGTCACCATCGAAAAGTTGAGCTTTGGAGGCGATGGATTTGCCAGAATCGGCGATTGCGCGTTGTTTATCCCTGGTACTATCCCTGGCCAGCAGGTCGAGATCGTCGTGACGAAGTTTCGGGGAAATAGCGCCGAGGCCAAGGTGAAAAAAATCATCCGCAAGGCAAAAGATGAGGTCATGCCCCGTTGCCAGCACTTTCACGAGTGCGGGGGGTGCCAGTGGCAAAATCTTCCCTATGAACGGCAGATTGCGTACAAAGAGGATATCGTCCGTGAGACGCTCCTGCACCTCACGCCCTGCGACGAGAGCGTGCGGGCCAACCTCCCGGGTCGCGTGCTCAAGATCATCCCGAGTCCGCAGGTGTACCACTACAGAAACAAGCTCGAGCTCTCCTTTGGTTTTTCTTCCATGCGCACTGAGGAACAGGCGGGCAAGCGGATCTACTTCGACGAGGGGCCGACGATCGGTTTTCATCAGCCTGGCCAGTGGCAGACGGTCCTGCCGATCACGGAGTGCCACCTGTACGACGAGCAGATTGGAGCGCTCCTGAGTGATGTCCGTCGCTTCATGACGGACTCGCACCTGCCTGTCCATAATCCCAAGACCCACAAAGGACTTCTGCGTACGCTCCTGCTCCGTCGCGGCGTGCACACTGGCGAGATGATGATTGCCTTCACGGTAAAAGCGCGAAAGAAGGAGCTGGAGCCCGTGTTCCAGCACTTCATGCGCTTCGCCGGACGCTCGGGTCTCAAGTCGTTGCTCGTCATTGAAAATCTCGGTCTCAATGACAAGCCCGAGCAGCCCAAGGTGCACTGCCTTGCGGGCAAGCCAACGATCACCGAGCGCCTCTTCGATTTGTCCTTTGAGATCTCTCCGTTCTCTTTCTTCCAGACCAATACCTTGGGCGCAGAAAAGCTCTACCAGATGATCGTCGATGGGGCACAGATCACCCAAAAGGATACGGTTCTTGATGCATACTGCGGCATGGGAACCATCGGTCAGTACGTCGCGCGGTTCGCCCAGAAAGTCGTAGGAGTCGAAAGCCATCCCACCGCGGTGGAGGATGCGCTACGCAGCGCTGGGAAAAACCGTATCGGCAACATTACTTTCTATAAGGGGCGCATGGAGCAGGTGATCGGGGACCAGCTCTCTCCCGATGGGAAGCATACGTTCACCGTCGCCATCGTCGATCCGCCGCGCGCGGGAATGCACCCGAAGGCATTGGCAGGAGTCCTGGCTCACAAGCCTGAGCGACTGGTGTATGTGTCGTGCAATACAGCGACCTTCGCCCGCGATCTTGGGGTGATACTGAACGATGGCTACGATTTGCGCACGGTACAGCCGGTGGATCTCTTCCCACACACGTCGCATATCGAGACGGTGGCGGTGCTGCAGAGGAAGGGGTAAAGCGTGTCATGGTGAGCCTGTCATCCCGAGCGTAGTCGAGGGACGAACCATAGACACGCGATGTTGCCCTTCGACTACGCTCAGGGTGACATCGCTAACATTGATTCCCTTATGCAACGCATCACCCTTCTCTGCATCGGCTCGCTCAAATCTTCCTGGGCAAAAGCTGCGTGTGAGGATTACGCGGATCGATTAGGCCATGCATTGGCATTCGACATCGCAGAATTGCCCGCGAGCAAAGCGCGCGAACCCGAGAAGCAGAGAGAAGAGGAGTCGGAGCGGATTATCGCAGCAGTGGAAAAACGGTCGGGAAGTCTATGGGTACTCGATGAACGGGGGAGAGAGATGACATCCGCGGTATTTGCAAAAGAGTTGCAGAATGCAAAGGACCGAGGGGATGCCATGCTCTTTGTGCTTGGCGGTGCGTATGGATTGAACGATGCTGTACGGAAGAAGGCGCATCGATTGCTGAGACTCAGCGCGATGACATTGCCGCATGAACTCTGTCGTGTGGTGTTTTTGGAGCAGTTGTATCGAGCGTGCGAAATTGGGAGGGGGAGTGGGTATCATCATTGAGAAGCGAGATGCGTAGTTGGTTTCCCCCTTTCTTTTGTCAGCCAGACAAAAGAAAGGGGGAAAGAAAAACTCTCCGCGCGCCAACACCCCTCCGCCCGGCCCTGTGTCTCGCAGGAAACGCCTCCAAGGATTCGGCGTTTCCCTCTCGACAGCGCTGCGGCGCAAAGCAGGGCCTTCCCCTTCACCCCTGCCTACCGGCAGGCAGGCCCCGTGCCTGCACGCCGTAGTGCGTTTCGGCACGCAGGCGTGGCGCGCGGGGCCCACCCTTCTACGACAAAAACCCTCTCCGCATATCCTGATTCATTGATTGCAAGGTCTTCCCGGCGGCATCTTTCACCGTCGCCCTCCAAGCAACATTGATCCGCACATCGTAGCGGCTATCGACATCCAGTCTGAGTTCCAATGTTGCATTGTTCTTCAGCGGGATCGGTTCAAGAAGTGGGAGATAGATCTGTTGCCAGTGCGTTGGTTTTTCATAGGGGCTTGTAGAGAGGGTAATGCCGGGGGCGAGAGTGGATTCCCACCAAAGGCAGAAACCAAAGATAGTTTGTAGCTTCGAGCTTTCAGCTTTCAGCTTCCACGGGATGCACCCCTTGCGTTGTTCTTTGTTCAGCTTGGAGAAATCCATACTGTCCCATTCTCGGACACCATCTTTCAGCAAATCTTCCGGGTGAATCTCTTTCACATACATATTGTTCATTGCTGTGTCGCGTGCTGCATTCCACTGCAAATCACCTTCAATGCCTGACCAGGTGTCGATGGATTTCTGTATGCGGTCGCTCACCACCGGAGCGACATATTGCCGAAGGTTCATCGGCATGATGCTTCCTCCCGGTTTCAGAAATCGCTTGGCATCATGGAGATTCCCAATGATCGACTCCTCCAGCGCGAAGTTCCCGAAGGTTTCACTGATGACGAGATCCACTTTCGGAGGGTGCTTCACATCCATCGAGTGCTTGTGGATGAACTGGCAGCCAGTGATGCCATTCTCTTTCGCAAGATCTCTGCTGATAGCACTCAGCTCAGAGACTTCGTAGAGGTGACATTCTTTGGCCCCGAGCTTGCGGGCGAGAAACGAGAGATAGCCTGTTCCCGCTCCGATATCTGCGACCACGGTCTTTCCCGGAACAATCAGCTTTTTGAGGGCATCGCTAAACGCCCGATTCCGAACAGAATCGGCAAGGATGGTACGTTGATACTCGATCAGGGACATCACACGTCATTGTAGAGACGTGCCGGTGACACGTCTCTACGTTTCCATCCAAATTGACGCTATTACGGAAGCAGCGCAGCCATCTGTCCGGAGCTTTGCAGGAGGAGCGTGCTGTAATACACGCAGAGTTCCGCGAAGGCATTAATACTTTTCTGATGAGAGAAGAGCTTCATAGAGAAAGGGGAGCTCTACAGGCAGCTCCGCAATCGTGGGAAGAAGCGCAAGTGGTACGGCGCTCCCGACGGACGCAGACACACGAAGATTCCCCATCGTCGTTCCATCGATGATCGTCCGATGGTGGTGGAGAGCAGGCGGCGGTACGGCGACTGGGAGAGCGATCTCGTGGTAGGTGTGTCTGCCATTGCCATCTTCGTCGAGCGGAAGTCCAAACTGCTCCGTGCAGCCCTCCTATCAGATCAAACCGCGGAGGCGATGACACGGGGTGCGCGGGAAGCATTCCAGAAAGATTTCGTAGCGGAGGTTCATGAACCTCCGCTACGGTAATGCTCATGGCTTCCTACCCCATCATTACTCTCAAACCTGCGGCTGATGTTCACCTGCGCAACCGTCACCACGCGATCTTCCGTTCGGCGGTAGATCGACCGCCCGCCTGTGAGGATGGCGCCATCGTCGAGGTGCGGAGTTCCAAGGGGGATTTCCTCTGCTTTGCGCACTGGAACAGCAAGGCCTACATCTGCGGAAGAGCGATTTCCTTTACCGAGGGCGATCCACTGGATGCATTGCAAAACAATATCCGGCAGTCCGTCGCTTTGCGAGATCCGTTCTTCTCCCGTGAAGATACGACGGCTTACCGCCTGATCAACGCCGAAGGCGACGGCATCCCCGGACTCATCGTCGATCGCTACGGATCGGTGCTTGCGGTGCAGTTCACTACTCTCGGCATGGATCGCATGCGCGATGCCGTTATCGCCGTACTGCGAGAAGCGTGCTCGCCGACGGGGATCTACGAAAAATCCGGCGGGAGTGCGCGCAAGAAAGAGGGATTGCCCGAGAGGGAAGGGTGGATCGCGGGCGGAGGCGATACGGAGGTTCCCGTGACCGAGCGTGGCATGCAATTCTTGATTTCACTTTCGGGAAGTCAGAAAACAGGACTCTTTCTCGATCAGCGCGAGATGCGATCGCTCGTTCGCTCTCTGGCCAAAGATCGCACGGTGCTCGATTGCTGCAGTTACGTTGGGGGATTTTCGCTCGCCGCCCTCCTCGGAGGAGCTGCAGCGGCCGATGCCGTCGACTATGACAAGGCTGCACTGGAGACTGCGCAAACACACATGGCGATGAATGGCGTCGATCTCTCTCGCTTCGCGACCTATCCCGAAGATGTCTTTCACTTTCTCCGGCGCTCCCCCAAGCCCCGCGCCTACGATTTTGTGATCCTCGACCCGCCGGCGTTTGCAAAGCGCAGCGCAGATCTCGAGCCCGCAAAGAAGGCGTACGCCGATCTCAACCGTCTCGGCATGCAAGCACTTCCCGAGAGCGGGGGACTGCTTCTGACATGCTCCTGTTCGTACCAGATGGATACCGAGACCTTTCAAACCGTCGTCTTCACTGCAGCACGCCAGGCGAAGCGATCTGTCCGGATCCTGCAGCGCCACCGACTCGCTATTGACCATCCTGTGAACCTTTTCCATCCCGAGACGGAGTATCTCAAGAGTTTGCTGCTGTGGGTAGCGTAGGCCCGTAGTATGATGCCCGCATGCTTGAAGGGATCATCGCGTGGCTCACGCACATGGCGCAGACCGTACCATTGCCCCTGTATGTGACGGTCGGCGGCGTTATCGAAGAGATCATCGCGCCGATTCCGTCGCCGCTCGTCTCCACGCTCGCGGGGAGCATCGTTCTCACGCAGGAGCTCGGCATTCCCTATCTCCTCTGGATCTGCGCGCTTGCCACCCTCTCCAAGACGTTCGGTGCCTGGATCTTCTATGTCATTGGCGACAAACTTGAGGATCTCGCCGTTCCCCGTTTTGGAAAGTATATCGGGGTGTGTCACAAAGATCTCGAGCACTTCGGCGGGCGCTTCAATGGCACGAGCCGCGATGAGCTCACGCTGCTTTTTCTGCGCGCGATTCCCGTGATGCCATCGACGCCGATCTCCCTGCTCTGCGGCATCCTCAAGATCCGCATGCGGACATTTCTCCTGGCCACCTATGGCGGGTTTTACCTCCGCAGCCTCTTCTTCATGCTCATGGGTTATACGGGTCTTTCCGCCGCAGAGTCGCTCATGCAGGGGATCGACACCGCTGAAACGTTCTTTAAAGTGATCATCGTCGGAGGAGTCGGCATGGTCCTTGCGTGGTTGTACTGGAAGAGACGAACCGGACACCCGGCGAATTGGTTTAAGAGAAAGAGTGCGGAGTGATGGTTCCTCACTGCAGCGTCTTCTTCGCTCTTGCCAGCAGTCTTTTTAGTACATGCTTCGAGGCCAGGGTAGCGCTCTGCACAGGACTCACTGGCTCGGGGATGGCGCTGATGGTTTTCCCTGCATAACGATTGGGGACAAGTTGCCCCGTACGGATATCGGTGATATTTCGCAGGTGCATTTTTCCGATGTAGGGATCGGAGTGCATCGGCGTGTAGTAGAGGCAATTCTCAAAATAGTAGTGCGTCACTTGGCTGTGGCGTGTGCGTGACGCATCGGTAATGCTCTCACCACCGTGGAGCAGAGTGGCCGCCCAGATCGCTGCTTGCCCTTTCTTCATGGTCACGATGTGCTTGCGCATGCCGGTTGCTTCCACGTAGGCCTGCATACAGTCTTCGTAGCGCGCATAGGACTCCCTGCCGGAGGGGAGCCCGAGATCATGGAAGTCCCAGGCGGGCATCTTGTGACTGCCCGGGTAGACGTGGAGTGGGCCGCACGAGGTATCGATGTCTTCCAGTGCGATCCACACACCGCACATGAAGTGATGGGGGATGCAGTGAAAATGGATCGTGTCGCTGTGCGTGTGCTGCTCTGTGCCGTGGGCGAAGTTGAGGGTCTGAAAGGGGATGGGGTCTCGCTGGTAGAGCAGCCGCAAGATGCGGTCGATGTGCGGCAGTGTCGCAAGGGTCTTCGCGTTTGCATTGTCCTTCCATGCATCCTGAATCCGGTTGCTACCCCGGAACATCGGATGCAGTGTGGCAACCATCTGTGCTATCAGTGCATCGCGATTGGGAATCTCTGCATCGACTACCACGTACCCGTCTTGGGCAAATGCTTCAACGAGCGCGCGATCGGCATCACTGAGGTGAGACTCTTGAACAAGCGTGGGAAAAAATGGCGTCATGAACCACGGCATGTTCATCTGCCGCAGGCTTGCCTCCTTTGCATGAGGATCCGCCATGATCGCCGCCGCTGTGCGCTGGATGTCCATATGTGGACCAGAGTATACCCACGTTCCTCCTGGGGCGGGGCGTATGCGGTTATCTGATGGGTACAGTGAAATGTCATATTTACTTTACAATTCGGTGCTTTTCCCTATGATGCTCCTAGTCTCTTTTTGTGTGGAGCTTGAGTGCCCGACACTCGATGCTGCATGGCACCACGCAGCGAGCTTCTCGGAAGAGACAACAGCCCGCCCTGTACTCACTCACTTGATGCAGGGAGGAGGGTTGCCCGTCCGCTCCTCGGACGGGTCTCTCTTTATGTGCAAAGCGCACCTCTAGAGCGCGTGCTATTCCTCGTCTGTCTCGCTGATCCCGATGGTGATAGAGGTCTGTCCTGCTGCTCCTGCGATCATCACAGCGGCATCCTGACTTCCTTTCTTGGCTTGCAGGATCGATGTACCCCCTCCTTCCATTGAGTCACCCATCGTCCATCCTGCTGCCGTGAATACCTGCTTGTAGTGTGCAGCCACCGTAGCAACGTCAGCAGTCGTCATCATTGGCAGTGCGGCACAGATATTGCGGCACGCCAAAGGGCAGTGGTGGCACTACGTGCTCTTCGCGATCGCAGCCACGATTTTCTTCGATCTTCTCACGGGGGTCCTCCTCGGTCCTGTGCTCTTTGGAGGCTCGATGCGGGAGGCATTCATTGGCCAGATCCCATTTACCGTGAAGCACCTCCTGGGAAACATCTTTCTCGCAGCGACCGTGAGCCCTGCGATCGACCGTTGGGCCGTCTCCAATCGCCAACTGGAGCTTGGGTGGAAGATGGCGAGGGTGTGAGGTATTTGCTTCTTGCGCTACGATCGGGGCACTTGTCTCGCCGAAAAATAGGGTGGTCGGAGCTTGAAGTCCGCAGAGCACGAGCGAGCGAAGCGAGTCGGATGGCAGCCCCACGGAGAATCGAACTCCGCTTTCCTGGATGAGAACCAGGTGTCCTAGCCGATAGACGATGGGGCCAAATGGGTCACAGAGCGCGTGCGAAGTGTACGGAGAAGGATGGCATGTTGCAAAGAGATTGTCCGCGATACACTGCACCTATGCGTTTCTTTGCACTCGATACGAACATCGCCCAGAAGATCCGTCAGCGCTACTGCACGGAAGGTGAAGAGGAAGTGCTGCTGACGCGGTACCATTGGCTCTCGTTCGTTTTTAAGTCCGTGCGGGAAATGATGATCACTGCCGTCTTCCTTGGGGTCATCTTTCTCGCGTGGAAGTACGAGTGGCCGCTCTACGAGATCATCGCCGGGTCAGTGTTGCTCTGGCTGGTGTTCGTCTTCTTCCACGTGCTTAGGGAGTTCATCGACTGGCGCTACGATATGTTCCTCGTCACGACGGAGAAGATTGTGCTTGTGGATCAGACGTCTTTTATCCGGCATGAGGAGAAGCCGATTCACCTCGAGAACGTCGGAGGGGTGAGCTCCGCTACCCAGTATCTCAATCTCTTTCCCTTCGGCTCGCTCACGTTGCATTTGAAAGAGGGGCTCGGGGGAGACGCCGTGAAGTTGCGCTACGTACCGCATGCAGCACATGTAGCCTCCGCCATCGCTGACGTCGTCACGCGTTACCAGAGGAGGGGGCATGATATCGATGCGGCGTAAGCGACTCACGCACCCAGCACTCTGCGCTTCAGTCTCTTTTCTCTGTGCGCGTTACTACATCGGTGTGCTTCGTCTCTCAGTCGCATCAGGAGATACTTTGCAGGGGATTCCTGTGGAAGGATCAGGGGGTCTTTTTTCCCCCGTACAAAGATCTCCTCTTGTTTTTTGGCTAGGCCAAGAACAGGCAGTTCTATGCCGATGATCTGCATCGCATCGCGTGCGGCGCTGAGCTGCCCCTTGCCTCCATCGATGACGAGCAGGTCGGGGCGCTCGCAGAGCGATGCGTCGGGCTTGCTTCGCTGTGCTTCCATCATCATCGGGATGGATGTAGCTTTGCCCATGTGCTTGATGCATGGCGGCGGATGATCGATATCCAGGAAGCCTACCTCGTTGAGTGCGTCATGGGTTTCCGGCGTTGCTACAGCGTAGATCTTGCCTTTCTTCAGCGTCGAGAGGAGCGATCGTGCGAGCGTGAACCACAGGCGCTCTTTTTGGTATTCCTCGGCAATCCACAAAGGCTCGAGTGCGATGACCTTGTTCTCGAGTTCTACAAGTCTGCCGCAGCCGCAGAGGTGATCATTTTCCCGTGCCACGATGCAGGCGAGCTCCTTGCTGTTTTCGCATGGGAGCATCGTTGCGATGGTTGCCCGGTCTTTCTTGAGAGCTTTGCCGATTGTCACTCCCTTTTCCTCCCACTGCTTTCGTTCGTCGACAAGGTGCCGCAGTCTTCGGCGCAGTACTTCCCGTAGGGATTTGTAGTCGTCGATCTCTCCTTCCCGTACGGTGCGCAATGTGAACGATCGGTATTCTTTGTTCGCTGGCTTGCCGCTCTGCATTACCACCATGCTGCCGACCGTTTCGGTTCCGCCGAGGTGCGAGATGTCGTAGCCTTCGATCCGCTTGGGAGGAGAGGGAAGAGCGAGGGCTTCCTGCAGCTCTTTGAGCGCATCTTCAAGATTGCGTGCAGCGCTCTCCCATGCGGTTTCCTGCGCCCGGAGCTTCTCCTCGGCGTTGTGCATCGCGAGTTCCAGGAGATGCGATTTCTTCCCACGTTCGGGGACGATGATGTCTACCCTTCGCCCCGTGCGCTCCGTAGCAAGCTTGGCCAGTAGCGTGCGATCCGGAAATTCTTCCGGGACGATGAGTGCAGCGGGCAGGGACGTCTGCACTTCTATGTACTGCGGAAGAAATCCCGTGAGTGCCTCGGTGACGCTCTCTGGCTGCCCGATGAGCGGGTAGAGCTGTTCGCCGATGAGCTTGCCGTCGCGGACACGGAGCGCAACCGCCTGCGCCCGTGCGGTACTGAGAGCGATACCGATGATGTCGAGGTCTTTGCCGTGCGGGTCGGAGACGATCTGTCCCTCTTTCTGGTGCTCAATGAACGCAAGGGCATCACGGAGTTTTCCTGCACGCTCAAACTTTTTTTCCTGAGCAGCCTGTGCCATGAGTTCGCGCGCTTTCATGGCAACTGCTCCACGGTTGCCCTTGAAAAAATCCATGACGGCATCGATGCGCTTGCAGTATTCCTCGGGAGTGAGTGCGCCAATGCAGAGTCCGTTGCATTTGCCGATTTGGTACTCGAGACAGGGCTTCGGAGGGTTTGTAGCGGATAGCGAGCGATGAGCTTCTTTATTGCATCTCTCCAGTCCCCGTTTGCATGCTTGGAAACTCAGGAGCAGCTGCAAGAGTTCCAGGCTGCGGCGCACTTCCCACGCGGTGAGAAAGGGGCCGAAGTAGCGTGCCTTGGCATTGCTCATCTGCCGCACGACATCGATGGATGGGCAGGGGTCGCTCACCGTCACTTCGACGTACACGTGATTTTTGTCGTCCTTCATCATCACGTTGTAGCGCGGACGGATTTCCTTGATGAGGTTCGTTTCAAGGATGAGTGCCTCGAGCTCGGAATTCGTCAGGGTCCAGTCAACGTCCGCAAGGTGATTTCTCAGGGCAAGCTTCCATGGTCCGAGACCTTTATCTGCCTTTGTCGCGACGTAGTTCCTCAGGCGCTCCCGGAGGTTCACCGCTTTGCCGACGTACAGCACCTCGCCCTTGCTGTTTTTCCAGCGATAGACCCCTGACGATGTCGGAGCCTTGGCGATGCGTTTGCGAAGGGAGGGGAGGTGTGGATTGTCCAAACAGCGAAAGTAGTAGGTAGCAGGTAGCATGTAGCTACGCATACAATCATGGCACTGCTCCTTGCTACTTTCTACCTTCTCCTTGTATTCAGCCCATCGTCTCCGCCATCGTTCTGAGCTATCGCAGTCCACGCGACACATTGGCATGTGTCCGGGCGCTGCTTGCCCAGACCATCGGTGACCGGCTGGAGGTCATCGTCGTCGACAACCACTCCGACACCGACAGCATCGGGATCTTGCGAAGGCAGTTGCCGGGAGATTCCCGGGTGAAGATCGTTGAGACGTCACGCAATCTCGGATTTGGTGGTGGGTATGCTGCGGGTGCACGCGTCGCCTGTGGCACCTATATCCTCATCAACAATCCCGTGAAGATGCTCCCGCCTTCGGCAGTGGAGACATTGGTGGGGAAGATGGAGGCAGAGCCAGACATTGGCATCCTTGCACCGAAGCTCCAGTTTCCAGATGGGTCGGCGCGCTTCTCCGCCCGGCGTTTTCCTCTACCCATAGACGTGATTGCCAATCGCACCGTTCTCGGAAGGCTCTTTCCCCATCGTGTGCAGCGCTATCTCCAGTCCGACATCAGCCCCGATCAGGAGCGCGATACCGATTGGGTGGCGGGGGGTTGTGTACTCATGCGGCGAGCCTTCTTTGAAGACCTCGGCGGGTTTGACCATCGTTTCTTTCTCTTCTTCGAAGACATAGATCTCTGCCGGCGCTGTTGGTTGCGGGGAAAGCGTGTGCACTACTATCCAACCGTTGCCGTTGCCGATCGTCA
Organism: Candidatus Peribacteria bacterium; assembly: GCA_016866875.1. Taxonomy (GTDB): domain Bacteria; phylum Patescibacteriota; class Gracilibacteria; order Peribacterales; family Peribacteraceae; genus 2-12-FULL-55-11. The sequence goes on along the minus strand of VGKY01000003.1, from coordinate 36,888 downwards.
GCGTCGATTGAGCGAGGGTGGGGTATTCTCGCTTCTTGGTACTCGCGTAGGGCGCGCGCATCTCCTGAGCGCTATGAAGTACTTTTGGAAATGGAGGGATAAGGCAACTCCTATGCGGTAAAAGGTTGTGGGGTTACAGGCTACCCAGAACCTGCGCTCTGTTTGCATCCTCCGCAAACTACTCAATCTCGTTGACCGCCCCCTTGCCCTCCTTTAGGCTCTACCGGCAATGGAAATGATTGCGTTACAAGCAGAGGCTCGAACCGCAGGCATCAAGCCCAAGGTACTGCGTGGTGCCGGGAAGGTGCCCTGTGTCGTGTACGGAAGTGGGGTAGCCACTGAGTCTCTCGCATGCGATAAGGGCGAGATCACTCGCGTGTATACCAAAGCCGGAGAGAGCTCCATCGTGGAGATCCGTCTGGGAAGTCGCCATGTGCCGGCCCTGATCCATCAGGTGGATCTCGATCCTTTGAGCGGTCAGATCGCCCACGTGGATTTCTACGCCGTGGACATGACGAAGGAAGTGGAGACGAAGGTGCCTGTGCGCTTTGCGGGCGAGGCCCCGGCGATCAAGGAACTCGCTGCTATCTTCGTCGTTGCACACGATCACGTTACCGTCCGATGTCTTCCGAAGGATCTTCCCCACGAACTCATTGCCAGTATCTCCGGTCTTAAGGAATTCCATGATGTGGTGACTGTTGCAGATCTGCAGGTGCCGTCCGGCGTGAAGGTGAAGGAGTCGACGGAAACGGTGCTCGCGGTTGTCCAGGAGCCCCGTGAGGAGGAGGTGGTGGAAGTTGCCGCTCCTGTGGAAGGTGCCGAGGGTGCAGCAGCAGCTCCGGGTGCCGAGGGTGCTGCCGCAGAAGGTGCAGCAGCTCCAGCCGCCGATGCTGCAGCCGCCAAGAAGGAGGAGAAGAAGAAGTAAGATGTACATTGCTATGCGTCGTATTGCCCCCGCGATTGCCGTTTCGCTCTCCATCACCTTTGCAGTGGTGCTTGTTGCCATCTTCTTTGGCATTTTTTCCACACTTCCTGTTTTGCAAAAAGAGTCTGGGAGTACTGCGGAGGAAAAGCCCGTTGAGTTTTCCCTTGCACCTCCCGGTTTTCTTCTTCGTCTCAGTTTGTTTCCCGAAGGACAAAAAAAGCGGAGCATCATCGGTGTGATGATCGAGAATCAGGAGGATGCCCGACCGTATCAGTCCGGACTCGAAAAGGCACTCTTCATCATGGAATTTCCGGTAGAGGGGATGATCTCCCGGTTCCTTGCCCTTTTTGATCGCAAGAATTTGCCTGCGTCTGTCGGTCCCGTACGCTCGCTGAGGCCGTACTTTGTCGATGCTTCACAGCCATGGCTCGGTGCGATCCTGCATGCGGGAGGAAGCCCGGAAGCCTTCGAAAGAGCCAAAGTTTTCGATACGCTGACCACGGTGAATGTTCTGTATTTTGATGATGGTACCTACGCACTTCGACGTGACGACGTCCCCGCACCGCACAATCTGTTCCTTTCCGATGCGGTGATGGAAAAACTTTTACCGGAAGAGACAAACGCTGTTTCCTGGCCGCCGTATCCGACCGGTGGTCCTCCGGCATCTGCGTCCGGCGCATCACTGATCCATATAAGTTTTTTGAGCTCTCTTCATAACGTGGAGTACAGAAGCTTGCCCGACGGTTCCTATCTGCGCATCAACGGAGGCGTCATCAGCGGACTTCAGCCCCATAACGTTCTCGTGCTTCAGATACCCGTTGCCGAAATCGGAGAATTCGGACGCCTCACGATTCCGGTAGAGGGAAAAGGAGAAGCGATACTGTTTCGTTCGGGGTATGCCATCCCCGGTACGTGGCAGAGCAAAGGATTCGATACGGGCCTGACATTTTTTGATCTGCATAACCAGCCGCTGCGGTTTTCCGCAGGGTCGACATGGATGACGGTGGTACCGGATCTGGGGAGAGTGGAGTGGGAGTAACCCTATTTCCCGTGCCTCCGCTCCACGCGGCTCCGGAGACTCGGTGTGTGCTTTTCCTTATACCGCTTCACCTGCGGCTCGAGCTTCTCGATGCAGCGGTCGAGTGCCTCGATCGGGTCCTTGCGTCGGGATTCCGCTCGCAGTGTTGCTTGCGGGAGATCCACGGTGATCATGACTTTTACTTCATCGCGGTCTTTCTTCGTCGGACGATGCTCCGACTCCACGCGGATTACTGATGACTCATCCTGAAGGCGCTTGCAGTAGGTTGCGAGCTTGCCGATCTTTTTTGCGACGACGACGAGCTGTGTGTCGCTGTAGTGGAATCCCTGTTCGAAGTGCTGGACGTTCATAGGACAATGAAGAATGAATAATGATGAATGAAGAATAATGAACCGGACGGTATCCCGTACGGCATTCTCCATGTGCCTATTTCTACTTTCAACTGCGCATTTTACGCTATATTGTCCCGATAGCCTTTTTTTGTTATACTAGAAGAGAAATACACACCCCATGCTCGAACTCGCTTCTTTGCAGGCGATGATCCGTGAAAGTCTTCTGCTCACGGACGCTGAGCGTGCCTACTGGCTCGCGGGACTCGCACGTATGACACCCCCGCAGCTTGATCGGCTGAAATCCATTCTCGACCGCGCACGGGCGATCCCCTGGAATGCGGCACTGAAGCAGACGGTCGAAAAGATCGCTGGCGGTGCTGTAGCAGCAGCAACTGCAGGCAAATAACTTACTTCATTTCTTATGCCAAAAGAAAAAGCAGAACGGCAGGAACTCACACCAGAACTTCGGAAGAAGAAGGAGGCGATTCAGGAGGTCCAAAGCCAGCTTGGTGCACTGCGTCAGGAGATTGGTGTGCGCAATCGAAATACTGGGAAGGACAAGGAAAATCCTCAGCCCATCACAGAAATGTCTGTGCTGAATGAATTGCAGACAGCCTGGTCAAATGCCTATCTTGCTCATGAGGGGGCAGATTCCTCGAAGTTGAAGGGTTTTGAGAAATGGAAAAGTTTTGAGCAGGCCATGGGCGGTGAGGCGGCAACCAGCGGCATCACTGATCTCCTCAAGGCACTTGCAGATGCCCCTTCTGAGAAAGAGCAGCAGGCGACAGATGCGGCACTGCGTTTTGAAATCAGCCAGCTCAGTGATGAGATGAATGCGGGGCAGAAATACTTGGACACGTTCCCGGCTGCTCCGCTTTCCGAGCGTGCCGAGGAACAGGTAGACAAAATCCTTGGCAAACTTCCCCCGGAGGCGCAGGAGTTTCTCCGTGCAATCATTTTCGATTTTCTCGCCAGTATTGGTGAGTCTTTCAACATGCTGGATTTCAGCGGAAGTCTTCGGTTCCGCATGGCGATGGAGCAGGCGAAAGGGGATACGGCCAGTTTGGAGAAACTAAAGCCAGAGGAGCGTGAGGAGGTATTGAAGGCTTCCGTTGATCCTGTTGTCCGTTCCGGGCTAGAGAGCAAGTGGAAAGCAGAGCACAGGCGTTGGGTTCAGGAAAGGAAGGTATTTGAATCAAACAATCCAGGAAAAAAGTACGTTGTACCTCCTCCGACGATTTTCGACGTCTACAAAAAGCCAGAGCCGTCGAAGCCTCCTGCAGAGTCCGCTCTCGCCGGAAATCAAAAGCCATCGGAAGTATCGAGTCCCGCAAAGGATCAGACGCCTCCGGTCAATCCTCCTCCTCCAAAAGCGTAGTCTTTACTCCTTATAGAAATATATGGGCAATGAAACAACCACATCGGCACCGTCAGAGAAAACAATCAAGCCAGTCGATTCTGCACTGAAAATTCTCACCACTGATGTCACCAAGTCACAGGATGCAGTGAATCTTCTCTCTCAACATGAAGAACTTGAAGAGTTGGCACAACGTCTACAACCGGAGCTTGCAAATAAGCGTCTGAACATGACCAAGACACAACTGGAGAAACTTACATTTGATGCGAATTTGCAAGCCACTGAGCTCAAGTTACAGACAATTGAAAAGATCGTTGCTGCTTCAAGTAAAGAAGCTCCAAAAACCAGAGAAGATGCAGAGGCAATTGTTGATACACAGATATCTTTACTCGAACAGCGTTTCAAAGCTCTCGAACAGTACGCAGATCGCAGGCCGGCGTGGGTGCGGAACACAGAAGGAGCGGCCACGAAAGCATGGCAGGAATTTCGCAAGCTTCCTGGAGTAGGAGAGACACTGGATTGGATAGGAGGTATGACAGGTAGAACACTCGATTCTGCGGGTGATCTCTGGGCATGGGTAAAAGGTGCAGTGCTCAGCTCCATCGCTAATGGAGATTTTACCAAGAACAAAAAGGTCATGGATTGGGCGAATATGAAACTCAACGAAGAGGCTGTTGTAGAGGGTATTCAATTTGCTCTGAACAAGGCCAAAAAAGGACAGACGATTACCAAGATGCAAGGAGATAAGAAAGAAGGGGTCCCTATCAAAGTGCGATTTGAACCAAAATTTTCTGCAGATGATATTCGTGCATGGGAGGGCGTCCTTACGACGGGAAATTGGGGGAAACTCACGCCTGCAGTTGCGACAGAGTATGTTGATGCATACATCAGGAAATATGCCGATCAATTCAAGGACAAAGAAATGCCGATTTCAGTTGATGTACTTGTGAAAGAGGCTCTTACAAAAAATCAACCAATTGCTGGCCCCCAAGGGGCACCAGAGGTGCCGACCAATCTGTTTGGTGTCGATGGTATGAAGCTCAATGAGCGTCGCAGATGGGAAAGCAAGTCGCCTTTTTTGGTTGGTGCCGACCGCGTTATCTTGGAATCCAATACGATCACTATTGGACAACAGAAGTATACTGTGCAGTCGGATGAAGGAGAACTAACGTACGTTGAAATCCAGCCAATGTCTTTGAGCAATACAGGCGAAGCAAACGTTTATTGGGGGGGAAAGAAAGCATCACTACGAGATGTGGTAAATTCTCTGTCTGCTAACAAAGAAGTGACTCCCGTTGTGGTTTCCCCTTTCACATTTTATAAATTTCTATCTTAATTTTCTATATTTTTATGGCACCTCCTGAAAAACAGACATCCACTCCCCAATCTATCGTCGAAAGCTTTGCTTCCGCTTCCATTGAAGAGGCAAGTGATCTTCTCCATTCCCTTCCCACAACAAAAGCAGAGTTGGTTGCTTTGAAAGATGCTGCTGTAGCTCGCTCAAAAGAGTTGAAGCGAACCGCAGGGGAACAGATTAACATCTCATTAGCTTTTCTGGAGCGACAGCTCGATGCTCGCCTCAAAGAATTCGAAAGGAGACCGATTGATGCTGTCGGGAATGTTCTTGGGGATGCTGTGAGCGGAGCGGGCAATCTTGCAGGTAACGGTATCAAAGCTTCTGGCGAGCAGATGGGCAAAGCTTTTGATACAGCGAAGCAGGTTGTTTATAATGAAGCAGAGGCATTTAGTAAGAAATCCGGTTGGGAGCGCGCACAGCAAGTCGGTGGACTTGCAGCCCTCGCTGTACTCGTTGGCTACCCTATCTACAAGCTTGCCGAAAAAGTCTCGAATGCAGGGAAGAAAGAAGGGGAGAAGCCAGGATTCTTTCGTAATTTCCTTAAAGTTACCGGCATCCTTGCTCTTTCTACCGCTGTAGTGAATTTTCTTGGTCCGCGCGTGCTTGCGGCACAAAAAGCAGGGGGGAAGCAGAGTCCAAATTCACCATCAACGCAGAAAAGTGAGGAGGCAGCCAAGCCAGAGGCTCCTGCCCCCGAGGCTCCTGCAGCCGAAGGAACAGCTGATGATAGTGCTGAAAAAAGGGTGACGGATGATCAAATGGCTCAAGGTGAGGAGGCAGCCAAGCCTGAGGCTAAGGCCAGAAAGCGGCGTGGCAACGCGGAGATGCGGGCAAAGATTCGGGCTGAGGCCGCAATAGATGCTGCAGACGCAGCAAAAGAGGTGGCGGTGCCACCCGCAAACCCTCCGCAAGCGAAGGTCCCCGGAGTGCATTCGAAGCCGAAGGAACCATCATCTCCTGTGGAAACGGAGAAGGAAGGATGGGAGTTTGGTAGGCATAGGATGTGTTTTATCGAACGCAACGGACAGAGGTTTCTTTCTGTGAATAACAATATCTTTCACACCAAAATCATTCTGCCAATACTTGGAGCAAGAGATGTGAGCAGCAATATCACAACGGTGCAGAAGTCAATCGATGGTGGTCTTGCCATTGGCTACAGTCATCCACTGGGAAAAGGGTTAGCAGAGATCAGCCAGTCGGAATGTCAGAGGATTGCAGATGCACTTTCTGATGCAACATCAACCAAGACAATGGAAGTGCAAACGACAAAGGATGGCGAACTTAAAAAATACAACCTGGAATTCTCTCCTGAAAAAACTTCTTGATGATTATGATCAATACTCCAACACAACACAGTGATACTTCAAAGCCGCAATCCTCAGTAGGGTGGATGATTGTGCAGACGCGGCATGGTTTGGGGAGAGTTCTCGTGGGTACAGGGAGTCTTCTGGCAACAGGGGTAGGTGGAGTTGTCGGTGCCGGTGGCACAATCATCGGGGGCACTCTCGATGGTACCAGTCGCGGTATACGGGAGGCGCTTGGTGGTGGGCAGAGGTCGGGAGAGCAGGGGACAATGCAACCAACGTAGCTATTGTGCTTGTAGATTCAAACACACAAGTCTCATATTGAGAAAAATTAGGCATTTCTGCTATAATAAGTAGATTTATGGCACAAAACGAGACACAGCAATCCTCGGACAAAATTCTCGGGTTCTTCCAGAACCCAGACCACCCCACAGAGGATCTCCTCTTGGAGCTTCGCCGCATGGCGCCTGATGAGCGCACCGGCGTTCTCAAGACCGTGAAAGAGCAACTGCAGCATCTGGAGCCGGCGCAGCGACAGATCGCGGACGACAACATGAAGCTCCTCCGCGAACGCGTGGAGGCCAACACGCTAGAGAAGGCAGTAGATCCGGAGCAGGCGATTCCAGAAGAAGTGGTGGTGGCACTACGCAGAGAACTGGATGCTCTTCAGCGTGCAATCATCACTCCAGAAGAGCCAAAAGTCGACGCTCGCGCGAAACCCGATGCTCCTAAGACGGACGCAAGTACGCCGGCTGCCAGAGCAGGGGCGAAGCCCGAAACGTGGTATGACCCTACGTCGTGGTCTCCGGAGCATCAGCAGAAGGCAAAGGATATTGCGATTGTCGGAGGGATCATCGTGGGAGGCGCAATGCTTTGGCATTGGCTGTCGAAGAAGACAGCAGCAGTGCGGGAAACGGTGGGAACCGGGGCGAGTAGAGCCTGGAGCGGTATCAAATGGGCGGCTGGGATAACTATTGGGGGGGTGTTGGGATACTTGGGCATTCGGTCATACCGACAGTTGAGTTCGATGAGCGATGAGATCGAAAAGGGCAAGGCGATGCTGAAGAAGGGAAAAGAAGAGTTGGACAAGGCAACGGAAGAAGCAAAAGCTGCAGCTGACATAGCAAAGAAGACAACGGAAGAAGCAAAGATTGCAGTTGATACAGCGAAGAAGGCTGCGCAAGGTGTTGCGCCTCCTGCAAAAGAAGCCGCAACCGATGCCAAAGAAGTCGTACAGTACGCCATGCTGGGCAGAGGTCTTTTGCTGTATTATGAAGCGGAAAAAAATGGTGCAGGCGTTGGGAATGAGGAAGTCGATCGCGATGGTGTTGCTATAGCTCTCCGCGAGATGCGCGACATCAAGTTACGGGATATCGCCGCTACTTCCGAGCCACCGGCGAATCCCAAAGTGCAGGCGGGCTATCGGTTCGCAAAGGAAGTTGCAGCTAGCTGGCTGCTTGATCACCCGAATGATGCTGATCAAACCCTCGGCGCTCTATTGCGGCCGATGCGTGTTTCGATGCGCATCTTGACCAATGCGCAGGAGATCGGAAGAAATAGTTCGTTTACAGACTATGATGGCTGGAAAAAAAACTTGCAGTTACTGTTCACTGGCCTTTCAGACGATGTGGGTGATAACAAAGAAGACTACAAAGCAATTGTGCAAGAGTTGGGTCTGTCCGAATCAGAGCAATTACCATTTCTTGCGTACTGTGCAGCACATAAGGATGATCCGCTTGCCGAGAATGATCATGAAAAATTCGGTCACGTATTCCAGAAGTTGGCGCAAAAATTTTCAGACGATGGAGCGTGGCGCTCCTATCTCACGCAGTACGGTCATCGGGAGAAATTCCAAAATGAATTACAACGTGCCGAATTGAGTGTAGGAGAAGCATTGCAGCTCAGCCTTCTTTTGCAGAGCGTTCCACAGCAAGAGGGAAAATATGCCGAAATGTCTCAGACCAATGCACACACGGCATTCGGTATGCAGATGCTGGCAGCGTCTATGGTAGATCGTAGAAATGCCGCACTTTCGGATGAAATGAAGATCATGTTGCTGGTGAAGGCGGCAAGTAAGGCAGGGGGCAAGATCGATGATCTGCGCTTGCCTCCGGAAAGTTTGGAGCTACTGAGCAAGACTTCGGAGCTAGTCTATAAGACTGTTCGGGAGCGCCTGGGAGGCGCGTGGAATGGACTGAAGAATCTTGTGAAGTATGCTCATGAAGAAAATCCGGAACTTACAGACACAGTTTTGACAGCAGCAGGACTATATGCTGCTCCTGCGCCAATCCGATTGGTCCGGAATGCTTTTGATCGTAGCTACTACAACGCGCAAATTGATTTCACATCCAACAATAAACTATTGAAATCGGTTGCTAAGAAATATGGTATTTCCTATAGAGAAGCCAGGCGGGTGAAGGATGCAGCAGAGGCTGTGGGCCATGCCAAGAACTATAGGCCCATGCTGGGACTAAATCGCATGCCTGGTTATGGATTGTACAATGAGCTTTGGGGTCCAAAGGCAAAAGCGTATAAAGATTTTAAAAAGACACTCGATGCTGCAAGATCCCGTGGGCCAGTTACTCCATGGCAAAAGGCAGTATTTGGGGCAGCTTTGGTTGCGCAGGGGGTAGGCGTATACATGGATTTTCAAGAATACGGCGAGCAGCAAGCCCAGCGTGAAGCAGTCGATAAGCAGGCCGCAGCTGCGTATAAAGAAGTAGCCCGGCAATTTTCTGATCCCAGCAAGTACAAGGATTTGGGAAACGGAATATTTCAACACAAGGGGTCCGGAGTTGAGGTTACTGTGAGGCAGACCAAACGTGAACTCAAAAAGTCTGATGAAGTAATGGACGCCCGAGTCGACGCGGATTTTTACAGAATGACTTCCTCGGGTGGTTTTTTGGTACTCGAAATGTGCCTTGGCACTGCTCGCATTGCAGGTCCCGCAGGCTTAGTAGTTGCTGGAGCTGAAGCTGCTGTACGCATCGGGATCGAAGCGTGGGAGCAAGGGAAGGTGCGTTCATTTCTCAAAGACTGTCCCCCATGGGTGCTCACTACGTTGGGGGCGCAGAATCTCACGGGCTCGAGTGAGTACGATATGATCACGAAAGCATCGGGGTGGATGATTTCAGACCTGTATCCGTCTCTTTTCGAATACAAAACAATACCTCACATCACACTAGATGACAAGGATAAGCCTGAGATTCGCAAGAAAATGATGTTTGCTCTTTTCTGTAGCGATCTGCGTCGCTATGCCCCAGAAGTAGCTGCCGAAATTATGGTCGGCTTCGACCAAGGACCCGTGCTTGATCGTTTCTATAAAGAGGATTTTGAACGAATCGTTCTGCCCTCAGTTGCAATGAAGCTCTTCGAGTCAACAAAGAATGAAGGTGCTTCTTGGGAGGCGTTTCGCAAAGGGGATATCGATTCTGGCGAGATTCTCAGTAGTCCGGATGTTTCGCTTCTTGAACTTCGTCGGGCAATGCGTGACGCAACTGTTCTTTATTTGCAGCATGTACGCGAGAAACGATATCTCGATCACGTCGAAAAGCTTCGCAGTGATACGGAGAATACAGGAATTGTCGATCCACTACTTTTGGAGCTTACCGAAGATCTCGGCACAGTGAGTGTCTTTGGAAAAAAGCTCGATGATACGTACGACGATCTTCAGAAAAATAAGGGGCAGACTCGTGTGGAGGTGCTTCTCGGTCGCATGCAACGCAGACTCAACACGGTTCCAGGTGACACCAAAGGAGAGAAGCAGTCGAAAAGCCCCGGGCTCTTCTCTGTTGCAGCCACGGAAGTTTCAGGTCTACAGAAGGATTTCAACTTTGCCGATCGTTCGGCACTGCTCAATCTGATCGACGATCCGACCACTCGCGAGGGGCTCGGAAGAATATTCGCTCAATCGACTAAGGAGGAAGAAGGGCGTATCCGCGAGCAGTGGTGGAGCATGTCGCCTGAGGGACGTCGGCAGAGACTCGAGCCTCCTGTCGGATGGGATCGCGATATGGATGTGCACCTTGCTCGCATCGCAGCAAATAATGTTGGAGCTCCACTTGGGAAAAAGGTTTCTGATGACGCTTCGCTTGAGGAAACCGAGTACTCGGTTACGGAAAGTGCCATTGCGTTGATGCAGGAGCGCGAGGGAATTGCGATTACCAGCAGAGATGATGAGCTCGCGAATGATCTGTACGGGCTAAACACTGAGCGTCCAATTGTGTTCTCGCGCTTACAGCCCCGCGTCAATGTTACGTCTGATCTGCCAAGCATGGTTTCTCTATGCAAAAAAGTATGTTCGCCTCGTACGCGTGAGCAGGAATTTGATCTTAAAAATGTTCAGTCTGTTGCGTTTGAAGGCAAAGTTCTAGCAAATGGGCACATCGTTGTACTGGCCACATTCGTGTATGCTGGTCCCGACAAGTCGAAGGACGGGAAACCAGTGTTGCGTATTGTGCAACAAGGGGCGGCAACTGGAGCTACCTCAAACGTTCGATTTGAGGGTAGCGGTCAGGCGATTGCCGTTCCAGGCCACGAGTTCTTGCGTAACAAAGGGAGTGATGTATTTCTGGAACAAGTGAGTGTGGAGTCCGAAAAAGATCGCCCTGCACGAGAAGAACGGGCAAAGAGTAAAGCGCAGGAGGAGGCAAGACAGAAGGCTCAGGAATCACAACGAATGCAAAAGGAGAAGGAGCAGATGTTCAAAGACCGAGCAGATGCGCGTGTCCAGGCCAAGGAACATCCTGGCACACTGTTCAAAGATCCTGAGGGTCGTTGGTACGTTGGCTATCACAAAGATCACGGCTTCATGTACATTCAGCCTCCGGATAGTTCTACCGATCCTGCGTTTACGACCGCTGAAGCTGCGAAGGAAGCAATCTACACGTTTGTGGAATACAAAGGAAAGCGTTACAAGCTCAATCCTCTCTATGAGCAACGGACAGATATTTCTTCTGATGTTCTGAGCCAGGCCCTTGCTATGCCGATTCCTGGACATCCAGAAGAGTCCATCGAGAAGATTCTCTGTGTTTTTGTAAAGCCCAAGCACTCGCGTGAGAGAGGAGACATCATGCGGTCATTGCTTGGTCTCTATTCACAACTGCAAACAGACGAAGAGCGGAGGCTTTTCCTCTCAGATTTGCGTGCGCGCATCTACAGGGAAACGCGCGTTGAAGGTCAGGAAAGTACGGAAGCGTACTACCTGACCAAGAAAATGTTCGATGAAAAGATCCTGCCAGCTCTCATCAAGAGAGTGTCTTCCGCAGCTTCTGAGCGGCGAGCCGCCTAACACCCTTCCACTACTCAAGCCAGGCACGTGCAGGATTTCGGATGTAGTCTATGCATGTGTCCTTAAGCTTCACGCAACTTTCAACGTATCGCAGATGCCCCCGTCAGTACGAGTACTGCTACATCAAAAAAATTCCGAAGGGGGTCTCTGAGGCAGAGGCTTTTGGTGCGGCAGTACACAACACGCTGAAGAAGTGGGGAGAAGAAGAAATGGCAAATGAAGAATTAAGAATGAAGAATTCCGAAAAACAATTGGAAATGTTCGCAGTGGAAGCTGGTTCTGACATCCGAAAGCTGACAGCTGAAAGCTTGGTCGCTCTCTGGCACCAGAGCTGTCCGACGAATGCCTATGCCACTCGGTTTGAAGCCGATGCCGCGCGATTGCGCGGGGAAGCACTGATGGAATTGTTTTATGGTTGGTGGAGCGCGGGAAAAAGGGAAGTGGTTGCGGTGGAGAAGGGATTCTTCGTAGCAGTGAGCAACGAGCAGGTAGCAGGTAGCAGTTTGACGGTAACCGGTAGGTTTGACCGTATCGAGCGCACTCCAGATGGACTCCATATTATCGATTTCAAAACATCGCTGCCGCGTACGCAGCAAGAAGTCGACGCTGATTTGCAGCTCAGCATCTATGCACTCGCACTGGAGCAAGATTTCGGAGAGCTCCCCGCGTCCCTCTCACTGCTACACCTTACCGAAGACGGCATCGTGGAGATGCGTACGCATCGAGGTGCTGGGCAAGTGAGTGATGCTTTAAAGCAGATCACGGCGCTCCACGGAAGGATCGAGGCGCGAGAGTTTCATCCCACCCCCTCGCTTGCCGTATGCAGGCGGTGTCCGTACCGAGGAGTGTGTGATGTGGCGGCGGTGTAGCTTTCAGCTTTCAGGTTTCAGCTGTCAGGAGCTCCAAGCTGACAGCTGAAAGCTTTGCGGGTACCCTTTGTGGTATGCACCTCTTTCGTAATCTTCTCCACGACTACCTCTTCACGATTCCTGTTGTTGTTTTGGTTCTCACAGAGATCACGAAGATGCTTGTCGAGAACTTCCGCAGTGGTGCGTGGCACCTGGCGCTCTTTCGACCCGGAGGGTTTCCGAGTTCTCACTCCGCGTTTGTGACGTCTCTGCTCATCATCGTCTGGCACAAGCTGGGGCTCCAATCCGTCGAGTTTGCTATGGCATTCGTCTTTGCCGGTATCGTCTGGTACGACGCCATGAGCGTGCGCAGAGCGGTGGGGGAGCAGGCAAAAGCATTGAATCAACTGCAAACCCTGCTGCATTTTGCCGAGCGTCTCGGACATTCCTTTGTGGAAGTGATTGGAGGAATTGCCTTTGGCGCGGTTGTGACTGCGATTGGCATAGTGATGAGCTGAGCGTGTCATGGTGAGCGTAGTCGAACCATAGACACGCGATTGTATCCCTCGACTACGCTCGGGATGACACATCTTGTTATTGTGCTACATGGATGACAGATCCAAGCAAAAAGTTGTAAGCTCCTGACATGCTCCAGTCTCAGTTGTTCACCAAAACATCGAAAGATACCCACGCCGACAGCGACAGTATCAATGCCGATCTGCTTACGCGCGGAGGGTTTATCGGTAAAACGATGGCGGGAGTTTATTCCTTTCTGCCACTCGGGTACCGCGTCATCCGCAAGATCGAGCAGATCGTTCGTGAGGAGATGGACGGCATCGGCGGTCAGGAGATCCTGATGTCGGCGCTTGCGCCAAAAGCGCTCTGGGAAAAGACCGGACGGTGGGAGAACATGGATGTGCTCTTCAAGGTTCCCGCTGCCGGAGATCAGGAATATGCGCTCAATCCCACGCATGAAGAACTCGTCGCACCCATCGCACGAACATTTCTCCGTTCGTACCGCGATCTTCCGTTTGCCTGTTACCAGATCCAGACGAAGTTCCGCAATGAGCTACGTGCCAAGTCGGGAGTCCTTCGCGGTCGTGAGTTCATCATGAAAGATCTGTATTCGTTTCATAAAGATATTGCCGATCTCGACAGATATTACGCCATTGCCCAAGGTGCCTATGACCGGATCTTCGCACGACTGGGACTGGAAGACCGCACGTATCTTACGTATGCCTCCGGGGGGACATTTTCGCAGTATTCCCACGAGTATCAGGTTGTGCTTTCGCAAGGGGAAGACCAGATTTTTGTGAGTATCGAAGCGGAAAAGCAGGGCAAGCGTATTGCGGTCAACAAGGAGATATTTCAGGAAGGGAAGACGGTATGTCCCGTAACCGGCGGCAAGGAATTCCGACCGGAAAAAGCGTCCGAAGCAGGAAACATCTTCAAGCTCGGTACCAGGTTTTCTGAGCCCTTCGAACTCCAGTTCACCGACGAAGCCGGCAAGCTCTGTACGCCGGTGATGGGCTGCTACGGCATTGGTATTTCGCGTCTCATGGGAGTCATTGCCGAGGCATTTGCCGATGACTCCGGACTGCGGTGGCCTGCTGCCATCGCCCCGTATGCTGTGCATATCATGCCGCTTGCCAAGTCTCACGACGAAGAATCGTGGAAGGCTGCAGAGGAGATTTCGAAGCAATTTCCGGATTCCCTTGTCGACGATCGTATCGATGCTTCGACCGGAGCACGCTTTGCTGACAGTGATCTCATCGGTATTCCCAAACGCATCGTCATTTCCCCGAAGAGTCTCAAGGCCGGTGGCGTTGAAGTGAAAGACCGGATGACGGGAGATGTCAACATCGTTCCATTGGATACGCTAAAGGCAGAGGGTGTATAGTACGGTGGCTATGAAGAAGCTCTCCCTCCTCGTCGGCGCTCTCGGTGGCACGTTTGCCGGATACTTGTTTTCAAACCAGCGGCTCCGTGAGCAGCTCTCCAAGGCGAAAGATGCCGAAGCTGCCGCGAAGATTCTCGGCAAGCACCTCGGTCGTGACGGGAAGAAGATCGCCAGGGAGGTGCAGGCGTTTGTGAAGAGCGATGACGTGCAGCGGAATTTGACTAAAGCTAAGAAGTTTGCAGAACAGAAACTTAAAGTGGCAAAGCGTGAAGTGAAGGAACTGATGGATTCTGGCGTAGAGGAGGCAAAGCGTGCGGTGAAGAAGGGGGCAAAGGAGGCGAAGGGCACGGTGAAGCGCATGACGCTCAAAGTGCGCCGCGTACGTTGAGCACTGCTACCGATAGTCGCACTCTTCGCTTGCGCATGCGAGACATACGCACTAGTCTTGCCTTGTTTTCAGTTTTTCCCCCTGTTCCTATGAAGTCGTTCGTTCGTATGGCGATCGCTGCCGGGATCTCGATGTCCCTCATCACCCCCGGGTTCGCCTATGTCTTTTCCGGTTCTCGGATCCCCGAGCAGATGACGCGCCGCTCCGTCGAAGCCGCCGCACGCCAGGACAATAATGTCGGCCGCCTCGAGGCTGCCCGCCGCCGCCGCAGTGCTGCTCAAGTGCAAGACACGGCTCGTGGCCAGCTGATGCGTGCAGTGCCCCGCAACTACCGCAGACTGACGAGGAGTCCGAAGCTCGGTACGGATCGTTACCGCACGCTCCACCCCAACACCCGCAGCCTCCGAAAGGCTGCAGATCAGTCGATGCTCCCCCCGCGTCTCGTCCAGACCGGCAAGCTCTACGATCGCCCGACGCGCCGTGATATCTGGAACAGTGCAGGAATATAATCCTTGGTCAGCTTGTCTCTTCAAGGCGCCTCGCGAGAGCGGGGCGCTTTTGTGTGTTATGCGTGCGCTGCCTCCGAGTGTTCATCTGGAGAAGCAGCGCGCAGCGTAACGTTCGGGTGTACGCGCCCGAGGTACGGCCGCTTGTCCGGGGGAATGTCATAGGTTTCTGCGAGGATTTCGAGAGCCGTGAAGTTGTCGCGGCAGAGGTCAAAGAGTTTGAGTTCATCTTCCCGGATGGTTCCACGTTCTATGCAGCTCTGGTACAGAAATTCTATTAGCGGATCGAAGAATCCCTCGTAGTTCATGAGGAGGATGGGAACAGGGTGGTTGGTTCCCAGTTTCCCAAGCTGCTTTAAGACGACGTACTCCGACCACTCGTCAATGGTGCCAAAGCCTCCGGGAAGAACGATGATCGCGGTGCGATCCTCCAGACGATCGCGCATCGCCGCTTCGACAAGACCCACTTTACGTGGCGCGAAGTACCTGCATTCCGCCACATTTTCAGGCTGGAGTGCCGGATTGATGTTTTGCTCAAAAAAAGACTGATCGCTTTCCAAGAGAATCTTCACGCCAGCAGTATGACCGCCTGCTTCCAGCGCTCCTATCAGCGGGGCTTCCATAAGGCCCGGGCCCGCTCCGGACCACGAAGTCGATCCAAGAAGCTGGCACACCTCTCGACCCAATTCTCTCGAATGCTCGTAGAAAGGCGTTCCTGATTGGAGTCGTGCCGAGCCCAAGTATACGACGCCGTGCTCATTGCGGTTTACCGTATCAAAGCATCTCTGGGTTTCACCTTCCATACGCCTTGCGCTTTGACGCTGGAGAGTGGCACGGCGCGCTTCCATGTCTGCCTCCATGCTGACCCCTGCCTGGATGTCTCTGAGGGCACGCCGTGCGATTCCTCTCATGTTCTTGCTGAGCGTTTCTATTTGTGACTTGGCGTACGTGCAAAAGTCTTGAGTTGTGTCGACAGGCCATTCATGCCATCGCTGAAGCAGTTCGTCGCGCAGCAGCTGCACCTCGTTTGGAACGCTTTCCGTAGATCGCATGACGATCTGCTCAATACGCTCAATGGATGGCATAAGATATTTATAGTATTTAAATTATACTTGTCAATGATCTTGTCATTCATAATCTGTCGGGTAGGATAACCGGCGGGCCCAGGAGAAACCCGAGGCAACCCCCGCACGAAGGATTGCCCGCGTTTGCTATGAACCCAAAGACCTCCACCACCGGCGCCGCCAAGAATGAGAGCAGTGCACCGCGCGCAGGCAGCGCCAAGTTTATCGTGGTCACGGGCGGCGTTTGCAGCAGCTTGGGAAAGGGCATCGCCACGGCCTCCATTGGTGCGATCATGAAGTCGTGCGGTTTCAAGGTCTTCGTGCAGAAGCTCGATCCGTACCTCAATGTCGACCCGGGAACCATGAGTCCGTTCCAGCACGGTGAAGTGTTTGTCACCGACGATGGCGCCGAGACCGATCTCGATCTCGGGCACTACGAACGCTTCATCGACGAGCCGATGAGCAAGCTCAGTACGATCACGACGGGGAAGATCTATACCGATGTGCTTGCCAAGGAGCGTCGGGGGGATTTCCTCGGAGGCACGATCCAGGTCGTTCCGCACATCACCAATGCCATCAAGGAGTCGATTATCGGAGCTGCCGAAAAGAGTGGGGCTGACATCATGATGATCGAGGTCGGTGGCACCGTCGGTGACATCGAGGGGGAGCCCTTCCTCGAAGCGATCCGTCAGATGAAGTCCGAGATGGGATCTGAGCGTATCTTCCACGTGCATCTCACGCTTCTTCCGTACCTCAAGGGATCGAAGGAGCTCAAGACCAAGCCCACGCAGCTTTCCGTCAGGGAACTCCGGCGTATCGGCCTGCAGCCCGACATGATCCTCGCGCGTGCGGATTACAAGGTGCCGGGAGATCTCCTCGATAAGATCAGCAAGTTCTGCGACGTCGCTCGCGCCGCGGTGATTCCCGCGCTCACCGTGAACTCCATCTACGATGTACCCCAAAATCTCCAAAAGCACCGCATCGCCGAGATTATTGGAGAACGCCTCGGACTAGGTGTACTCACGCCGGATATGCGCGAGTGGGAGGAGGGAAGGAAGCGCTATGAACTTGCGGAGAGCCGTACGGTTCCCGTTGCCCTCGTGGGGAAGTACACACATCTCGAGGATGCGTACCTGAGCGTCCTGGAGGCGATCAAGAGTGCCGCAGTGCACCATGGTGCGAAGGCGGAGATCGTCTGGATCGATTCGGAAAAACTCGATCAAAAAGATCCAGAGGTGTGGAAGGAGCTGGAGCGCTGCAAAGGCATCGTTGTCCCGGGAGGATTTGGCATGCGAGGTATCGCAGGAAAAATCGCCGCGGCGCACTATGCTCGTACCAAAAAAATTCCCTATCTCGGCCTCTGTCTTGGTTCACAAATTCTCGCCATCGAGTTTGCGAGAAGCATGCTCAAGGATTCCGCGCTCACCAGCGAGGAATTCGATGAAAAAGGCGAGCTTCCCAGGAGCAAGTACGTCGTGCATTTCCTCCCCGGCCAGAGCACGGGTCGCGCGAAGGGCGGGACACTCCGCCTTGGAGCCTATCGATGTCGCCTGAAGCCCGGAACGAAAGCGCATGAGTGTTACAACCAGGATGAGATCATCGAACGTCACCGCCACCGCTACGAGTTCAACAATGCTCTCCGCAAGAAGCTCGAAGAGAAGGGGCTCATCTTTTCCGGAGAGTGGCCGGAAACCGGACTCATGGAGATTGTGGAGGTGAAGGGCCACCCCTTCATGGTGGGATCGCAGTTCCATCCGGAGTTCTTGAGTCGCCCGCATCGCCCGCATCCGCTTTTTGCGGGATTTATGAAGGCGGTGATGGGCAAGTAGGGCACGTTTCTTCGTGCGCGGGGAGTGATTGGGGTAGGATGTTTCCGATGTCCATCCTCTCTCTTTCTCACATTTCCCTGACGATCGGAGAGCACCGCATTCTCTCCGATGTTTCGTGCAGTGTGGATCAAGGAGAGATTGTCGGCCTCATCGGGCCCAATGGTTCGGGGAAAACCACGCTCTTCAACGTGATTTCTGGATTTCTCGCTCCTACGCATGGGACGATGCACTTGCAAGGATCCGATATCACAAACATTTCTTCATCCCGTAGGGCGCAGATGGGCATCGGTCGTGTCTTTCAGAACTTCGGCATCTTCCGGGAGATGACCCTTGAAGAGAATGTGCTTGTTGCTCTCGAAGCGTTGCCCAAAGCGGATCGCATGCAGAGGGGGAATCTACGGAAGATTGCAGGAGAAACACTGGAAATGGTGGGCCTTGCGTCCCATGCCAAGCAAAAAGCGGGGAGTCTCAGTGGCGGGCAGATGCGGCTTCTGGAGATCGCCAGGACGCTGATGTCCGGCAAAGAGGTCTTTCTCCTCGATGAGCCCACGGCAGGAGTGTCACCCAAGATGACGCAGCAGGTTGCCGATCTCATCTTGCAACTTCAGAAGCAGGGCAAGACCGTTCTCGTCGTGGAGCACGATCTGCCGTTCATCAGTCATGTCTGTGATCGGGTGATCGTTATGGATACGGGAAAGGTCGCTCTCACGGGGAAGCCTGAAGACGTCAAGAAGAGCAAAGAGCTGCGGGAATTGTATTTCGGCGCGGATCCCACAACGTAATGGTCATTTTGAAAAGCCGCTCCATGGCTTCTCCATTGCCAATTCTCTGCTACCATAGACCCCTATTTCCATTTCCTTGTTCTCTATGCGTACGTTTTTTGCACTCTCCTCACTCCTAGCACTCAGTCTCACGGCATGCGGTGGTGCAGGGGACGAAGGTCCGATCAAGCTCGGTTATATCGGTCCTCTTACGGGCGATGCCGCTTCGTATGGCATAGACACGCTCAATGGTACAAAAATGAAAGTGGATGAAATCAACGCTGCCGGCGGCATAAACGGCCGACAGATCCAGCTGATTGCCGAAGATGGCAAATGTGCAGGTGCAGATGCTGCGACTGCTGTCCAAAAGCTCGTGAATATCGATAAGGTCATCGCGATCGTTGGCGGGCAGTGCAGCGGTGAGACGCTTGCAGCGGCTCCCGTAGCTGAGGCCGCAAAAGTCATTCTTCTCTCACCCCTCAGCAGCAGTCCGGATGTGACCAATGCCGGTGCGTACGTTTACCGTGATTATCCTTCCGACGCTCTCAAGACCAAGGCCATGGCTGCGTATTTCCAAGAAAAGGGTCTGACAAAGGTTGCCGTGATTACGGAGAATACGGATTTTGCCCAGGGATTCCGCGCGTCGCTCAAGAAAGACTTCGGCGACTTCGCATTTGATGAAGTTGTGGAACCAGGAACGAAGGATTTCCGCTCCCTTATGACACGCCTGAAGAATGTAGATTTCGATGTCTTTCTCGCCAATGGCCAGAGCCCGGCAACCATCGCTCCGATGGTGGTGCAGCTTCGGGAGCAGGGCATGAAGCAGCTCGCCATCACGCATGATGCTGGCCAATCGGCAGATACCTTGAGCATTGGTGGAAAGTCCGTAGAGGGTCTTGAAGCGATCAATGTTCCTGCTCTCGGAAAGGACACGGCATTCGGGAGCAAGTTTATTGCGCAGTACGGTGAGCCGCAGGGCGCTGCCGCTTTTGGTGCCCATGCCTATGATGCTGTCGGAGTGCTTGCAGAAGCGATAGGCGCAGTTGGGGCGAATGGCGAAGCGATCAAGGGATATCTCGATCAACTCGAGGAGTACCCGGGGGTCGTAGGTACATTCCACTTCGATGAAAACGGAGACGTCGTTGGCATGTCCTACGCTCTCATCGTCGTGCAGAACGGTGCATGGGTGCAGACCCGCCCGATTGCCATTCCTGAGTAAATTGCCCGTCTATCCTGTAGCGGAGGTTTATAAGCCTCCGCTACGGTTTTTTTTGTGCTCCCCGTAGCGCAGAGCCGCGGCTCTGCGCTACGGGGTGTGTTACTCTTGTCCCCAGTGCAGCTTCTCGCAAACGCCCTGATTGCAGGCTCTCTTGCCGCTTTGATTGCCGGAGGACTCGCACTGGTCTACGGCGTTTTAGGAGTATTTAACATGGCTCTCGGACAGCTGACACTGATCGGTGGCTACACCGCTTGGTGGTTGCATCAGGTTGCGCACATGTCCGTACTCTTCAGTGTCATAGGAGGATTGCTCTGTGGAGCGCTTATGACGTGGATAACCTTTGAAGTTTTCGTCCGTCCTTTTTACAAGCATCACCGCTTCCTTCCCCTTGTGACCACGATTGCCTGGAGCATGATCCTCGATGGGTTCATCCTTCTTGCCTTCGAAGAGCGTCCGCGCAGCATTCTCTCCGAAGCCAAATCCATGATTTCTCTTGGATCCGTGCTCATCAGCCGCGAGCAGTGCTTGATGATCGTCCTCACGATTGTCGCACTCCTGCTCTTTGCATGGATCTTTCACTGCACGTCGTTTGGTCGAAAGCTGCGTGCGGTTGTCCAGCATGAGTCCGCGGCGCGGAGCCTCGGCATCAACTCTGCCATCCTTCACCGCGTCATCTTCATCGTGAGCGGGATGTTTGCGGCTGCCGGGGGCATCTTCATCGGGATCGACCAAAATCTCTCACCGACGCTCGCATTCTCTCTCACCATCAAAGCCTATGCGGCGATCATCGCGGGGGGAAAGGGCAATATCTGGGGAGCTATCGTCTGCGCCTATGTGATTGCGCTTCTTGAGCAGCTGCTCGTCGGCATCCACTGGTTCGGAGCATTCTACGTTCCTGCGGGGTACCAGCAGACGGTCGCACTACTCTTCATCATTGTCATTCTCCTCCTCAAGCCCTCGGGGTTATTCCGTTCCTTCGCCCGTACCGCATAGCGCTATGAATTTTCTCCTGCACATCATCGCTACGATCGCTATGGGCGCCCCAAATATTCTGGGGTTCAATATGCTCTTCGGACGCGGCAAGATTCTGCACTTCGGACCATTGGGAGTTTCCATCGTTGCGGCGTATGCAACGTTTCTCGTGGTAATGGCGACAGGAAGCTACCCTCTCGGTATTGTGTGCGGTCTTGCGGCCACCTGCTCTATTTCGGCATTTTTTGCATGGCTCAGTCTGCGACTCGATGCTGACGGATTGGGTGTGATGTCCATTGCCATGCATCTGGGGCTCCTTGCTGTCGTCCTCAACTGGTCAAGCCTCACCCGTGGTGCTCTGGGGATTCCCCGAGTTCCCCGCCTTCCCTTTCTCGATTCTACGGGAGACTTCGCGCTTCTGGGAACGTGCGTCGCCGCACTATGGGCTTGGATGCTCTGGCAGGTTGATCGCGGAACGTTTGGACGTAAGCTCATTGCACTTTCGGAACATGAGTGGCATGCCAAATCGCTGGGGATCGATCGTTCCCGCGTGCATATGCTGGCTTTCATGATCGCCGGTATCGGATCATTGCTCGGAGTTTTACAGTATCACCAGTACCTCTACCTCGTGCACCCGAGTGATTTCGGATTCCCGGCCTTCATCTTCTTCGTCACCGTCGTTGTTGCCGGTGGTCCGGGGAGCGTGCGTGGGTGTGTAGTTTCCCTCATCCTTCTTTCCCTTCTGCGGGAAGGATTACGCTTTGTTCCCATGTCCCCCGATGTTCTCGGACCGCTACGATTGATACTGTTTGGAGCCATTCTCTTCGTTGCCGTGTGGTTGCGGCGCGATACACTGTTTCCGAAGCAGAGAACGGTTTAGCTTATAGCTGTTAGCTGTCAGCTTTCAGCTTTTGCCGCATGGCATGAAGCATGCGCATTGTTTCGCTTACAAGATTGCACACTTTTAGCCTCTTCTCATTGCTGTGTATGTGCATGGTAGCCCCATGTCATTTTTCGAATGTATTAGCGATTTTGCTTTTACATAAGCCAGAATCCCAGTTCCTCTCTGCCATAGAACAAAAAGAAGCTGACAGCTGACAGCTGAAACCTATAAGCTCTCCTCGATGAACCTTGCCCAAACTATCCTCGGTGTCCCCTTCACAAACCCCATAGTCCTTGCCTCGGGGATCATGGGCATCACCTCAGCGAGCTGGAAGCTCATGGCGAAGCATGGTGCGGGAGGCATCACCACGAAGTCCCTGTGGCTCAAGGAACACAAAGGTCACAAAAATCCGACGATCATCTCTACCGAGCACTGGACGCTCAATGCCGTCGGCGTTCCCGATGCCGGCCCCGAGAAGGCGCGCGAGGAAGTGGGGGATTTTATGAAGAGTCATCCGGTTCCCCTTATTGCCAACATCATCGCGGAGTCCGTCGATGCCTATGCAGAGACTGCCGAGGCGATCCTGCCCTTGAAGCCCGATTTTCTCGAGGTGAACATCAGCTGTCCCAATGTTGAAGACGAGTTTGGCAAGCCCTTTGCGTGCTCTGCTCCCGCTGCCGCTGCGGCCACCAAGGCCGTGAAGAAGGTTAGCGGCAAGACGCCCGTCTTCATCAAGCTTTCACCCAATGTCGACAGCATCGCAGCGATTGCCACTGCTTGCGCGGATGCCGGTGCGGATGGATTTACCGTTATCAACACCGTCGGTCCGGGCATGGCCATCGACCTTCGGAGTCGTATGCCTATCCTTGCAAACAAAGTCGGCGGGCTTTCGGGCCCCGGTATCAAGCCGATTGCCGTGAAGTGTGTCGCCGATGTCTATGCCGCGACGGGCGGCAACCTCCCCATCATCGGCACTGGTGGCATCTGCACCGGAGAAGATGCTCTGGAGATCATGCTTGCCGGTGCATCGCTTGTCGGCATTGGCACAGCGATCGGTGACCGCGGCATGGATGTTTTTAACTCTATCTGTGAAGAGATGCAGCTGTGGTGCACCAACGAAGGGGTCGATAACGTGTCTGATCTCGTTGGAGGTATGCATAGAGAACTTGCTTCCCGCATTGGGCCAAAGGAGAATCGGAAATCGATGATTATATAATTCTTCATTTGCTACATGTTTTCCATCCCTCTCCAGAGCCGGCTCCCCCGCACCTACCGCATTAAGAAGATCAAGCAGGAGACGGAGATGGTGCGTACCTATACGTTTGACGGTTCGCTTGGCGCCCGCCCCGGACAATTTCTGATGCTCTGGCTTCCGGGCATCGATGAGAAACCCTTTTCCGTTGCCTTCGACAATGGCGCAGAGACCAAGGTCACCTTCTTTGCCGTCGGTCCCATGTCCGAAGCGCTCGCTGCATGCAAGGTTGGCGATCTCGTAGGGCTGCGTGGCCCCTTTGGCACGAGCTACGAGTGGAAGCCTGGACAGCACATCGCGCTCGTTGCGGGTGGCTATGGCGCCGCTCCCATGTACTTTGTCGCCGCAGAAACCGTGCACCACGGATGTACGCTGGAGGTTTTCGTTGGTGCCAAGAGCAAGGATCATCTCCTCTATCTTGAGGAGCTGGAGTCCCTGCCGCATGTGTCACTCCATGTTTCGACCAACGATGGTTCGATGGGATTCAAGGGATTTAACGTGCAACAACTGGAGAAGATGCTGGAGGTCTGTGAGCACAGTGGCAAAGGGAAACGCAAGGGCAAGGAAGATATGGATGCGATGGATCAGGTCTTCGCCTGTGGTCCCGAGATGATGCTCAAGGCCGTTTCTGAGCTCACGGCACGTTACAAGATTCCCTCACAACTCTCCCTCGAGCGCTACATGAAGTGTGGATACGGGCTTTGCGGCAGCTGTGTTGTGGATCCCCTTGGCATTCGTCTCTGCACCGAGGGGCCGGTGGTGAAAAACGATGCGTGCGTGAAGATCGAGGAGTTTGGGAAGTACCACAGGGATGCTCTTGGCAAAAAGCATCAGTTTTAAAATGACCGGCCGCAAGGCCGGTCATTTTGGAGCGTGTCAGCAATTACTTGCCGCAACACCCACCGCCACACGTACACATAGGAATGGTGGAAAAAACTAGAACGCCCGCAGAGTAGCAGAGCAGGGAAGTGCTGTCTAGCACTCTTATGATTTGAGTGATAATTCTCCTAATCCTCTCCACTCTGTTCTCTCTGCACCGACCCTACACCCTACTCCTACGCCCTATTCCTCTTCTCTAAAGCCGTATCGTCTGCTCTACCCAAAACACTTCGATCGCTCTCTGGTTTCTTCCGCTTCGTTTCACGGTCGTACGGGCGTGCTCTGTCACTCGGACAGGAACGTTACGCTCGCCGTGTACACGCAGCAGCAGTAGCGCATGCAAGAGAAGTCCTGTGAGGATGAGGATCATCCCGAGGATGATCGTTACTCCGGCAAGCGTGCTCGTTCCTGTGACGATGGGGGCTGCTCCGTGAGGAGCTGGCGCGATGGTCGCTTGAGGAGCCGCGGGCGCCGTCACTTCCTCTGGAATCGCATACTCCATGGTGCTTCCCTGGCCGGTGAGGGAGGCCGTAAGGTGGGCGAAGCCTCCGAGACCGAGGAGCGTGAGTCCCATGAGCATCGATCCTGCAATGAGGATCTGTAGCGTATGGAGATTGTCGTGTGCGTGTGTGTTTGACATATATCATTTATATTATATAACAATATAAAGCCATGATCAAGGGCTTTTCTTCCGGTATTCCTGAGAGATTTCACTCTCCCGTCCGTCCTCTACACAATCCCGATACGCAAAGATTATTAGGGCCTACGACGATGCTGCCGATGATCCACACAGGATGTGGGTAAAAGTATCGACAGAGGAGAGTTCCCTTGGAAGAAGGAGACGTGTGGGAGAGCCATGTGTCATGGATGCACGGCGAAGCAGCAGGCGCAGGTCGCAGCGGCGGTCGAGGAATAGCCACGCGGGTGAAAGGCCTGCTCTTTGTGCGTGTACAGAGCTGCAACATTGCTATACTTCCCTCGCGGCCCCATCGTCCTTCGTCAGGCTCAGGCCGATGTCACAGATCTTTCTTGCCTGATGCAATGTGTTCTTTGTACATCCACGGCCCCATCGTCTAACGGTTAGGACAGCGGGTTTTCAATCCGCTAACCAGGGTTCGACTCCCTGTGGGGCTGCCAGAATAGGAAAGCTTCTCCCCGCATTTCAGAATGTGATGTCTACGAACCACCCCTCGTAGCCCGACCTGTCCACCGTCCTGTCCACCGTAGCCTTGGTGAAGGTGGAAGCTTCAGCGGAGGTGGAAGGAGCGCAGTGGGGTGGGGCTGCCATCGCATCCGACTCCTGTGCCAGATGGAGGCCGGGAGTGGCCGCAGCAGGTAGAATGCTCCCGTGTTTGCGTCTCTCGTCTTCATCGTCGTTGCACTCTTTCTCGCGTGTTTCGTCATTACCCTCCTGATGCACCTCTGGCTCGGGGCGCCCTATGTCCCGACACCCATGCGGATCGTCGAGCGCATGGTAGAGCTTGCGGAGCTCAAGCCCGGGCAGGTCGTCTACGATCTCGGGGCGGGGGACGGGCGGCTCCTCATTGCCGCCAAGCGCAAGGAACCCAAGATCTCTGCTATCGGCTACGAGCTCGTACCGACGGTGTGGATCCTTGGGATGCTGAGGATTATCTGTTCGGGATGTCGCGTTTCGCTGCGCATGCGTGACGCGCGCTGCGTGGATCTCCGTGATGCCGATTGTGTGTTTCTCTATCTCCTCCCCGGAGTGCTTGCCCAGATGCTCCCGGTCTTTCAGGCGCAACTGCGTCCTGGAACGCGTGTCATCTCTTCTGTGTTTGCACTATCGGGAAAGACACCGAAGCAAACGGAGATCGTGCAGTGGATGGGCGCAGAGCGGAAGGTGTGGGTGTATCAGTGGTAAATACGATGGCACAGGGCAAAAAGTATCTATGGCCATGTTTCTTTTTTGCCTTCTTCAAAGCGATACTGTTGCGAATGGCACATCTGCGAGTACGTTTGCGACTCCCACAATCCACTCCGCGGCTCCATAGCCCACGAAGGCGACGAGCTGTCCTGATGCGAAGTGCACGTAGCTGATCATCGTGCCGACGAAGCCAAGAAGCATCGCGACGGGTACCGCGGGGGCGGCAAGGACGTTACTGAGAGGAGCGACCAGGGAGATCTGGCCGAAGGTCCATACGCTGATGGGCAGCGTCGTGAGCTGGGCTGCGATGGTCATGGCGACGCTGTCTCTGAGGCCAAGCACTTCGGGAATGCGCCGGAAGAGGTGTTGCAGGCGCGGTCCGAGCTCTGTGACGCCGATGACGGCAGCGAATGAAAGATGAAACCCTGCGTCCCACCACAGCTGTTCGGGCTTTGCCGCAGCCATGAGCAATGCTGACCAGGCGATCGTGAGACGCGTATGGGCAATGCGGCCACACTGCAGGGCAAGGAGCCCGAGCATGCCCATGATCGCTGCACGCAGCACCGAGGCCGATGCGCCAACGAGCAGAGTGAAGAGACAGACCGCCGTTGCCTGAGGAAGCAATCTCCACCTGAGCGGCAGCCAGAAGAAGCAGCCACCGAGGATCGCGAGCACGATCGTGACGTTGGTTCCCGATATGGCGATGAGATGCGTGAGACCCGTCACGCGAAACTCCTCGAGCAGTTGTTTGGAAAATCCCCGACGCTCACCCGTGAGGAGCCCAGCGATGAGCGCCGCGGAAGGCTCCGGAAAGAGGCGATTGATGCTCGAGAGCAGCTCAAGCTTTGCGGATTGCAGGTGGCGGCGCAGCACTACGGTTACTGGAGGCACCGAGCAGGAAGGGGATGCTACGATGGTCGAGCGCCGAAGGATCGCACTGATGCCCTGCAGCCGGAGATAGTGCGGGTAGTCGAAATCTTCGATGGGCTTCGGTTGCGTCAGTATGCCTTCCGCAGTGATGCGGTCACCGATGCGGAACTCGGGCCATCCGCCGAAGTCTTCAACGAGAACAGTGCCGGAGACAGGGATGATTGCGCCGGAGAAAGCGAGGGACGTGACCTCTACGGGGTAATGGTTGGCCGGAGGTCTGCCGCCGGGTTCTCCGGTGACGACTCCCTCGATGGTAATGCGCTGCCCATTGGCGTATGCCGGGACGGTTTGCGATGTGAATGTGTGGGTGGAGCGGGAGACGGAGAAGAGTGCGAGGGCGATTCCCATGCAGCATGTCATGCTGAGCGTAGTCGAAGCACGACATGCTGCGGAATATGTGTCTATGGTTCGACTACGCTCACCATGACACATATGTCCTGGAGCGTTACGCGCCAGGTGCAGTAAAAATCCAAAGAAACCAATAAGACTAAGCACAATCCAGATCCACAGCGGATACGATGAACGCTGCCACCACTGCAGGAGGTACGTTGTCGTGAGAAAGCAGCCAATGAAGGTGAAGGAAATATGGGAAGGGCGCACAGGACAAATGGAAAATAGAAAATGTTCTGTGTCACTCTGAGTAGCACCGCCGACCATGCTTCGATATGAGCCTTTGCTCCGGCTCCGGCTCTCCTCAGCATGACACGGCGGTGCGTATCGAAGAGCGACACAGGGTAGTGTCTTTGCGTATGTTTACTCTACCGTTTCGCCAGCGCGATCCACTCGTCGATGGAAAGCGTTTGTGGACGCCGCTTTTGGTCTATGGAAAGCCGCGAAAGGCGTTCTGCAATCTCCGGGAACACCCCGAGCGTATTGCTGAGCATCTTGCGTTTTTTGCTGAAGGCGATCTTCACCAGGCGGAAGATTTCTTCGATGGTTTCGGGGTCAGCCAGAGGATTGTTGAAGCATTGGATATGCAGGACTGCCGAGTCCACTGCCGGTGGCGGAAGAAAGCATGCTGGTGGAACCTTGCGGATTATCTTTGGTGTGCCAAAGAGTCCGACGAGGATCGTGAGGAGTCCGCGGTCTTCATCATCGCAAATTTTCTCGGCCACTTCACGCTGGATGAGAAGCGTCAGGGATGTAGGGTGCACTTTAGACTCAAGAAACGCATGACGCAGAAGAGGCGAGGTGATGTGGTAGGGGATATTGGCGACGATTTTGTACGGAGTTATGGGGAAGGGGACGTGGAGGGCGTTTCGGTGAATAGTTTGTAGTTTGTACTTGGTAGTTTGTAGTTGCTCGGCAATGAACTTCTGGAGCAGGGGAATCATACGTTCATCGAGCTCGATGGCTGTGACCTGTGCTGAGCGCTTGAGGAGCTCTGCCGTCAGTACTCCGATCCCCGGACCGATTTCGACGATGTGGTCGTCGGGCTGGATATTCGCCGCATGCACGATGCTCTGGAGTACGTCATGGTCTGTCAAAAAATGCTGCCCCAAGTCGGTATTGAGGCGGATGCCGTGGGCGCGGAGAAAGTCGGAGACAGAGGACATGGGCACAGTATCCTTGCCTTTGGAACAATTTGCAGTACATTTACGAGCACTTGGTTTCTCTGTCACCTTTCAGCGCATTTCCGTTCAGCTTTACGGCGGAAGGCGTTTTGCTGCGTGACTGAGAGATAGAAAATCGTCACCAAGCGCCTTCCCAGCCGGAAGGTATTTTTTTACGTTTCCTTTTTTCCCATGACTCTCTCCGAAGCAACCCAGCCTTTCGCCCCCAGCGTTCCGCTCGTTCATTCGGTTCCTAAATACTCAGGCCAAACTCGACAGCGCATGGTTGAGTGCCTGCAATTACTTGGGACTCAGGATAAGTACTTTCCTCGAGTAACTCTCCGTCTCGGTGGAAAAGAGGCGCTCCATGATTCAGGGCTCGCAGTCTTACACGTTTGCATGCAAATGGGATGTTCCGATGATGCGGTAAGTGCTGCTATCGAGCGTGCCACGATTGTTCCATGCGAAGGTGATCCAAGAGGATCAGAGGCGATTATTTCCATAGATTCGCCTCATTCTTGCCTGTAGTGCATCTATTGCCTTCCTAGGTTTTTCTGATACGATATCCTCGATGATTTTCCAGGCAGTTCTGCCGGCATCCTTCATCCCGCCGCGTGCGGGAGGGTGCCTGGCTGCCTGAAGATTGGATGATCGTGGCAGAGGTCCTTCCCCAGCTGAAGGATTCTTTCTTGTATCTCCCTTTCCCTTCCCAATCATGTCTGCCAATTCCCATGAACACTTGCGCGCCACATTACGTTCCCTGAGCACGTTTCCCGACGCAGACGCCGCATTGCACTCTCTTGTGGAGCGATGGTGCGGTGATCGCGTTGCGGATCTTCAGCTAAATACTGTCGAAGACTGCATTGCAGCGCTGATGACGGCTGCGGAGCATTGCCGCATCGGCAAGATGCAGTTTTCCGTCCAACAGCTGATCAGTGCCCGTCGCCAGCATTGCTATGGCGCTGGGCATCAATAATTTCCGCTCTGTAAGAATGTCGTTTGTCGTACGTCTTGACCTTCGAAGGGGTACACTCTCTCCATGCTCCGCTCGACAATTGCCCCTATCGGCGTCCTACTCGCTACCTTTGGGTCAGCTGCTCCCGATGCGTACGCCTGGAGCCTCTCGCGTGCTACCTATCGCCCTATTGAGCAGCGCATCGTTCAGCCCCAGCGTGGCCGCGCACGTCCTTCTTTGCGCTCCAGTTCAGCAAGGAGTATTTCCTCTTCGTCTTTTTCGTCCTCTTCATCTTCTGTGCAGTCTGGTCGTGATCCCGATGGGGATGTCTCGCAGCGCGGGCGCATCGTGGTGCTCGGCACCACGAGTCCCGTCCTAGGGGCCCTCAAGATTTTCAGCAATGCGGAGCCGCTCATCGCGACACGCTTCACCATCGTCCTCTCCAGCGCCGTAACGTCCATCGATCATCTGGTGATCTACGATCACGATGCGCGCCTGATCGGTGCCGCGCGTCTCGATGCTTCTGTGAGCGGCGGAAAAACGTACGTAGTGCGGCTGAGAACGAGTGATCTGCAGATTCCTCGGCGTGAGGATTACTCCTTCTACGTCCGCGCGAAGCTCAAGACGAAGGATCAGGGCGGTGTCTCGGGTGAGACGGTGCAGATCGCTTCGGCCACCGTGATCGGCGATGGTGCCTGGAGTAATCGCAGCTACGAGCAGACCGCGACAGGGACATTTTCTGCACATGAAACTGCCCGATCAGCCATCACCGCAGTCGCGAACGTTGGATCTTTCGAGGAGGGCATCATCGGTGGCAGTGATCGCGAGATCGGCAAGTTCCGCTTTGCAGGGATGCGTGGCGACGGAGGAGCGGATGCACGCCTCACGGAGCTGACGTTTACGGTGTCGCAGGTAGGGGGAGTGACCCTGAGCAACGCGCAAATCGTCGCGGACGGTGGCAGCGATCGTAGCGATTGCACACTCAGTTCCTCGACGATCACTTGCGCACTCTCTGCGGCATTCGGATCCCTCACGAGCGGACCGCGCGTCCTCACACTCCTGGCGGATGTCACTGTGCCGGCCAGTGCTTCGCGCGCGTCGCTTCAAGTGAGTCTCAATGAGGCTGGTAATCCCACGACCCCGGGAGCGATCACGTGGACCGATGGATCGGAGACGTTCACTTGGGTAGGGCTGGAGACGCCGGTAGCGAGAGGAACGTATTACAGCTATTAGAATCCATTTTAGATACTGTTTTGTGTTGCCCTTTCTTTGTCTTCCCGACAAAGAAAGGGCGAAAGAAAGCGCACCGCGCGCCAACACCTCTCCTCCCGGCCCTGGGTCTCGCTGAAAACGCCTCCAAGGCTTCGGCGTTTTCATCTCGACTGCGCTGCGGCGCAGATCAGGGCCTTCCCCTTCACCCCCCGTGGCGCGCGGGTCCCACCCAATTTTACAATTTCCGCAGTGGAGCGATGCTTAAGGCAAGCGTCTTCTCGGTGCCGGAATCAAAGCGAATCCTTGCGATGTCACCGCGTACTTCGAGCACTGTTCCTGCGCCGAATTTCGGGTGACTTACGCGCTCGCCGACGATGATCGTTTCTTGTGTTTCCGATGCTGAGGAGGGGGAGAGGTCTTGGTTGAACTCCAGATCAGTTTGGAGTTTTTCCTTTCTCGTTTGCAGCTCTTCCCTGTGCTCCGATGCCCAGGCAAAGGCGCTTAAGATGTCGTCGCTCCTGTTCTCGGTGCAGGAGTTCGGGAGATCATCGAGAAACCGACTGCGTGCATTGGCCCGTGTCTCTCCCCAGAGCATCCGGCTTCGTGTGAGCAGCAGCCGCAGGTGCATCTTTGCACGCGTCATGCCGACGTACATGATTCTGCGCTCTTCCTCGAGCTGCTCGGGATCGAACATGGATGAGCTGTGGGGGAAGATGCCCTCTTCGCATCCGGCGATGGTCACGGCTTCAAACTCGAGACCCTTACAGAGGTGCAGGGTCATCAGCGTGAGAGCGTCGTCTTTCACGTCGTTGAGTTTGTCCACCTCCGAGACCAGACTCGCTTCCTCGAGGAAGCTCACAAGCGATGTCCTAGGTTCCAATTGATCGTACTTGCGCATGACGGAGAGGAGCTCTTCCACGTTGCTCCAGCGGTCTTCTCCTTCATCAGTATCGTCGCGCACCCAGCGCTCCATACCGGTTGCTCCAAGGAGCCATCGTGTCAGATCTGTCACGGGTAGCAGATCGGCCTTCGCTCGCGCTGTCGTGATGAGCTCGACAAACTTCCGGAGTCGCTCGGCGACTGCTTCGGAGAGATCGGTGATTTCCTCGGTGCGCTGCAGAGCCTCCCAGAGCCCGATCGATTCGCGTGCACAGAATGCCTGGAGTCGCTCCAGCGTGGTCTGCCCGATCTTGCGGCTGGGGACGTTGATGACCCTGAGGAGCGAGAGCGTGTCTCTCGGGTTGAGCACGACGTAGAGATAAGCGAGGACATCTTTGATCTCGCGTCTGAGATAGAACTTCGTCCCACCGACGATGCGGTAGGGGATACCGAGGCGCATGCAGCTTTCCTCGAAGAGGCGTGACTGCGCGTTGGTGCGATAGAGGATCACTTGGTTGTTGAGGGCGATTCCTTCGCCGCGTCGCCGGATCGCGGTCTTCACGGCGTCCTCGGCCTCCGCGCGTTCATCGCGGACTTCGTTCACGACGACCTTCGGCCCATCGACCCTGTCGGTCCACATCTTCTTCTGTGGGCGGCGGGGGTTTTTGGCGATCACCTCGTCTGCTGCCGTGAGGATGATCTGCGTGGAGCGGTAGTTGCGGTCGAGGACGTGCTCGGCGGCATTCGGATAGTCCTTTTTAAACTCCAGGATGTTGCGGATATCCGCGCCGCGAAACGCGTAGATGGACTGATCCGGGTCGCCGATGACACAGAGATTTTTGTGGGCTGTGGCGAGAAGCGTCACGAAGAGGTACTGCGCATGGTTCGTGTCCTGGTACTCGTCGACCATCAGGTACTTCCATGTGCGCTGGTAGCGCTCGAGGACTTTGGGTACCTCACGGAAGAGTCGCACGGTTTCGAGGAGGAGATCGTCGAAGTCGAGGGCGTTACTGGTGCGCAACGCCTTCTCGTACCGGTCGTACGCGTTGATGACGTGGTGCATGCGAGCGGTGGTTGCCTGGAGCTGGGCATCCTTTGGGGTGATGGCTTCGCTCTTGAAGCGTCCGATGTAGCCGAGGGCTGCCCTGGCTTTGAGCTCGGTTTCATCGATCTTCATCTCCTTGAGGAGTTCTTTGACCAGTTTTTCCTGATCGTCTCCGTCGTAGATGACAAAGCTCCGGTCGCGCCCGAGGTGCTCGATGTCTCTGCGCAGTATCCTTGCGCACACAGAGTGAAAGGTTCCCATGACAGGCAACCGCTGTTGCCTGTCACCCTGAGCGTAGTCGAAGGGTGCTTGTTCCTGTGCAACCGTGATGTGCAGAAGGTTCTTCACACGTTCCTTCATCTCGTTCGCTGCTTTGTTGGTGAAGGTCACCGCGAGGATCTGCCAGGGTTCTACCCCTTTAGAGATCAGGTACGCGATGCGGTGTGTGAGAGCGCGCGTTTTTCCGCTTCCTGCTCCTGCGAGGATGAACGACGGTCCTTCCGTTTGCAGCACAGCTGCGCGCTGCGCTTCATTGAGAGGGGAGAGGATGGGGTCGGTATCGTGCACGGAGCCATCGTACCGTTCACGCTCGATGGATGCTTGAAAAATAGTGGCGTCATGTTTATGGCGTCTGTCCATGGCACTGCATTGTGATTCATGAAGTAATACCTATGCTTTAAAGTACATGGCTTCTCAGAGGTTTATCCTGCGGCATGCGCGGTCCATGATCGTTCTCGAAGGTGCCCTGGCATTGGTCCTGGTCTCTCTTGCCATGGATCAGTCACCATATTTCTCTGTGGCACACGTGGGGTCTTCACCTCTTCCTGCGTACTGCAATACTGCCGCAGGCTGTCGTATGGCAGTCAGTGCAGGTCGGTGTCGTCCTTTGCCCAATAGTTATGCCGGCCAGCCGGGTGACCCTCGTTGTCCTCCACTGCCCAGATCTCCCGTGGTACCGACTACGGGTGGTTCGAGTCTGATCAATACAGCTGTATCGGGTGTACGTCAGTTTTTGAGCCCTATGGCTCTTGTTCGCACTACCACGACAACCACAACGTCCGTGCCGAGCACCTCCAGCTCATCCTCCGATTCCTCTGGGGGGGATAGTGGTGGAGATGGAGGCGATAGTGGAGGGGGTTCGTCTCCAGGAATGTGCAAAAATCCTCGTGAGGCATGCACAGCCTCAGATCGCTGCTGTCAGAAGACTTGCGTCAACGGATTTTGTTCTTGTTTGACACTAACAGATTCGTGTAAAGATGATGATAATAATTACCATTCGGAGTGGTGTTGCATAGGAACCACGTGCGCAACGAGTGGAACGAGAGAGGGATTTTGTTCTGATACCTGCCACAGGAGAGATAGTGCGTGCAACGATACCACTGTTTGTTGTGAGCCGCTCGTTTGCAAATACACTTCTTCCGGTGGATCGATTGGTAGATGCAAATTGCCAAGTCCAACCTACTGCCAAAATACTTCTGATTCCACATCGAGCGTCGACAAGGAATCGAAATGCTTTCCCAATCCTACGGCGCCGGTTACTGCAGCCCAATGGTCTACCTTTAACTCTTCAGTGAAAGCTGCTGGTACCGCCGCCGCGTCATCATTCTGCGATTCCGATCTCAGTGCACCATCCTGTGCCATGTATTGTAATAATGGTGGCGAGGGGGCTGTTTCCATGAGCGCCATGAGCACCTATCCTCAACTCATTAACTGTACTACTACAAGTAGCAAAGCCGGGAAAAAGGGTAAATGGAAAGGAAGTTGCTCGGTAGTGCGTACATGCAATTGAGCGAAGAGACTCTTTTCATTTCCGTTTCTCGTAGCACCCTCTCTATCGCCCTCGCGTGCGCCTCGGAGTCCGCGATGATCGCTGCCATCCGCTGCGGTCGCGAAGGATCTGCAACGCCGTTAATCGGGCCGGTATCTGATTGTGCTGCTTCGATGCGGTTACGGTGCCCTCTGCGTATCGCGCGCAGATCGTAGCGGTCGTAGATGCGGTACTCCGCTTCAGTGGGATGGCCGTTGCCGTTTGTGGAAGCTTCCATGGGAGTGAAGGGGAATACAAAAAGAACCCTCGAGAGCGAGGGCTGAATGGGTACGTTCAGGAGCCTCGCTAGATGCGGGTAAGGACGACGACGGGGCTGACGATGGTTGCGAGCAGAGTCATTTCTAGAATGAGTGTAGTCCTCAGGACACCTCCGTCAACTTCCTCCGTGACACTTTGTCGAAGGTTGCGTCGATGGCTTGTGGAGAGGATTCTTCGGCGCTTTTCAGCTCCTCGAGCTTGCCGAACTGCCGGTCGAGCATGCGCTCACGGGTACCGGTGAGCTCCTCGTAGCCTTTGTGTGCGAGCTCGAGCCTCTGCTGTACCGTAGCCATTTGTTCTTTGAACTTTTCCCACTGCTGCTTGATGCTGGAGAACACGCTGAGCATTTCTTTGGACCGCACTTCCAAGCTGAAGTTATCGATGGACTGACGGATCACCGCGAGAATGGCATAGAGCGTCATCGGGGAGCAGAGGATCGTGCGACCTTGCATGGCAGAGTCCAAAAGCTCCGGGTCGATCTGGTTGATGAAGGTGTAGATCTGCTCGTTGGGGACAAAAAGCAGCACGTAGTCGACGGTCTGATCCTCCGGGTTGATGTAGTCCCGTGTCTGCACTTCTTTAATGCGCCGCTTCACATCGGCAAGAAATTCTTTTTTAGCCTTCTCGCGCTCGGATTCCGTCGCGGCTTCGGTGTAGAGCTGATAATTGTTGAACGGGAACTTCACGTCCATGTTGAGCTTCAGATTCTTCGGGAGCATGAAGGTGAAGTCCGGTCGAGATCCTCCGGAGAGCTTGCTCTGCTTCACGTAGTTCACGCCTTCGATGAGGCCCGAAAGCCGCAGAACGTCCTCCGCCATGCGCTCGCCCCACTGACCGCGGCTGGAGTTGCTGCTGAGTGCCTGCTTCAGGCTCCCTGTGGTATCGGTGAGCTCGCGGATGACCATCGCAGCGTTTTCCAGTCGCGCATCTACTTTCGTATTCTTATCGCCGATGTCGGCAATGAGGCGCTCGACTTTGTTCAGATCATCTTTCATGTGCCGGAGCGTTCCATCGATCAGCTCCTTCTTTCCGGTAAGCTTGCTTTCCGCAAGCTGAAGAATCTTCTCCGTTTGCTTCGAGACGACTTTCGAAGAGAGACTCTCGGCGATCGCCTCCGCGTCCTTCAATGATTTTCCTATGAGGAACTTGGCGATGCCAATGCCTGCGACGAGGCCGATGAGGAGGCCGACAATAAGGGAGAGGGGATGCATCGGTTGGGTATGGTAGCAGGGGCTCGCCCCTGAGTACTTCGACAAGCTCAGTACAAGCGTAGTCGAAGGGTGTACATATGTACACCAGGTATTCTTGCTGATTATGCAATTTGTGCTCTATATGTCTTGCCGTAGAGCGGATCGGGGTTACAATGCCCCCGTAGCGCTCCTGGGTGCGAAACTCGCCTCGGGTGGCGCTGCGTGGAGCTTTCCGCACGCTATTTCGACTGTCGCCCTCCACCTTATTCTCACACTTTCTCCTCCCACGTATGTCCCTCAAGCGCACCCAGAAGAAGAGGCTGATCACAAAGCACCGCACGCACGACAAAGACACCGGTTCGCCTCAGGTGCAGGTAGGCATCCTCACGACCGAGATCAACCTTCTCACGGATCATCTCCAGGAGCACAAGAAGGATCACTCCGCACGCCGCGGACTTCTTGGTAAGGTCGCGCGCCGCAGGACGCTCCTTAACTACCTCCGCATGAACAAGCCCGATGACTATCAGGAGGTCTTGGAGAAGAACAAGCTGAAGAAGTAGGGCGGTTGCAGTTATTGCGGTCCATAAGACAGGCGGTGTATCGTATGGTCCATGATGAAGCTGGGTAGGTATGTGGGCGGCGCAATGGTATTGCTGTTTCTTCTGAGTGTGTGGCAAGTACTTCGGAGCGGGACTATGGAACCTCTGCACTGGACTGCGTCCACAGGTTCGGCGTGCGACAAGAGACCGAATAAGACCACTTGTTTGTCAACCGATGGTGGTGTTCCACTAGGGTGTCCAGCCAATTGTATTTGGGTGCAGACTGCCCCAGGAAATAAGTGCCAGTGCCCGACTCCACCTCGACCCGCGCCTCCTTTATGGGCAATGAGTACGGTTCCCCCTAGCTGCCCTGCAGGAGTGCCACTCTGTCCTGTGGCGTGTGTTCCTCCTGGGGGCACGGGGTGCAATCAGTCTGTTGTTTGCTGTATGTCAAACTGGGTTGTGATAACTATGTCTAGGCCTTGTTGTAATCCCTCACAGAATACGTG
>VGKY01000002.1 GCA_016866875.1 Candidatus Peribacteria bacterium | reverse complement strand
ATCTCCGCCGATGGTGCACGACGGGCGAAGGAAACGAAGCAAAAGTCGATATGGAACTGCTCCGAGCTATTACAGGCATGCAGAACGGACGTGGTATGCCCACGGAGCTCAATATTCAGGATCTCCGCCGATGGTGCACGACGGGCGAAGGAAACGAAGCAAAAGTCGATATGGAACTGCTCCGAGCCATTACAGGCATGCAGAACGGACGTGGTATGCCCACGGAGCTCAATATTCAGGATCTCCGCCGATGGTGCACGACGGGCGAAGGAAACGAAGCAAAAGTCGATATGGAACTGCTCCGAGCTATTACAGGCATGCAGAACGGACGTGGTATGCCCACGGAGCTCAATATTCAGGATCTCCGTCATCGGAGATGTCTCGCTTAGGATTCAATCCGCCCTCACCCTTTCTCGAACTGCTACTTTTTGCTCAAGCCCAAAAAACAACGTACCCTCTCACATTGCATAGTACATTTCCACAGTATGCGTCGCTTCATTCTGTATTCCTCAACGCTTCTCGCAATCGCACTGATATCCTTTTTTGCTTTTCAGTTTAAGGATGCGATCGTTTTTAGAGCGAGTCGCTTGATCGATGAAAACATTGAAGAAGAAGAAACGATGCTCCTTGCAATGTTGGACTCTCATCCCAAGGAAATTTTTTCATCGTATCAGGCATATCTCCGTGCCCACCCCACGCGCACAAAGTACTGCCATGGGATTTTGCATCGCATTGGACATGTGGCGGTAGAAACTATGGGTTGGGACAAAGCAATGGCTATCGCCAATCCATTATGTGGAGGAGGTTTCATTCATGGAATGATTGAAACACGTTTCGGACTCCTCTCTGTGCTCAGTCCAAAAAGCGTGCAGACGGAAGTGCTTGCCACATGTGGGAGCCCGAAAAACGAGATCTGTTACCACGGCATTGGACATGGGTTGATGGTGCTCTTTAACAATGATGATCTTGCTGCGCTTCAGGCCTGTCAGGAGGTTTCCCTCCCAGGGAGAATGGATTGTTTTGACGGTATTTTCATGCATATTTTTGATGCCGAGGAAACAGGTGTTCCAAAGGATAGTCCGCGCAGAGCCGAAGGAGCTTTGTTCTGTAAATCTCTCACTCATGAACAACGTGTCTCCTGCTACTTTTATCTCCCGAGGATTTTTGCCAATACCCCTATGATGGTCGAAAACGCTGTACATGTTTGCAGCAGTGTCACACCGCTTTTGCACCAAAATATTTGCATTCAAGGATCGGGGCATATGTTTTTGAAATACATGTTGCCCGATACCGAAACAGCGATGGAGGCTTGCCAAAGCTTTCCAACAGCTCAGCAAAAAATATGCGAAGCAGGAGCAGATGATTACAAAAAACTTCAAGAAAGCACGAGTGGACCTTTGTAAGATACGTAACAGCGGATGAACTCTACAAGAGTCCACACGGTACACCCCTGTTTTTCGTACCTCTTACTTACCTTTCGCCATCCATCGGTAGAGCTCTGCGGCGAGCACGCCGCCGATGAGCGGGGCGATGAGGTTTGTGAGGCTACCAACGCCGAGGCCGATAGCTACGGCAGGATTGACGATGCCGCTACTGATGATGGAGGCCGTGGAGGCGCCGAGGAAGAGCGAGCCGCCGATCGTTACGCCTGCGGGTCCATCGCTGACTTTCTTGTAGACGACAGAGCAGACGCCGAGGACGAGGATGGCTGCACCGAGTGCCTCGCCGATGCCAACCTCAATCCCATCAAGCGCGCCGCCACTCGGGGGGATCACGGAGATGAGGGCAAGGAACGGCGCGACGAGCGCTGCGCCGCATATTTGGGAGAGGACGTAGCAAAGCGCATCGACCGTAGAAATCTTTCCGATGCACCAGAGACCCACGGTCACCGCAGGATTCACCTGCGCACCGCTAATGGGTCCGATGATGTAGACGAGGACCATCAGCGTGAGGCCGGCGATGGCTGGCGTCGGGATCGTCGAGGGGACGAGGATGGAAATGCTCACGGCGAGCGTGAGGAGGAATGTGCCGAGGAGCTCGGCCGAGTACTGGCGGATGGGGAGCATATGGATATCATGTGTATTCCATTTCCGATGCATTTGCAAAATCTTGGACTTGCCGAGGAAGTCCTCAATGTTTTGGCTACTTTGCGTTGTTGTTCTTGGGGCGGAAAGTATCCGGTTCCATGTGCATTTTTGCAATACAACGTGGCGGAGTTCCGATTACACGACTGATGTCTATTCGGACTTATGAACAAAAAATGTGTTCACAGAGCATCGATCTGCTCCAGTGCATGCTTGGCACGCTCGTTATCTGGATCGTACCGAAGCACATCAGCAAACTGCTCCCTTGCCTCGGAAATCTCCCCGCCGTTTGCCTGGAGGATGCCAAGGTTGATGCGTGCGGCCACGAAACCCGGCGCGAGGTAAATCGCCTTGCGATAGGCACTTTTGGCAAGCGAGAGGTTGCCGAGTTTCTGGAGCACCACTCCACGATTGAAGTGGGGCTGGGGGAGGAGGGGGCTCGCGTCGATTGCAGCATCGAAAGCATCGAGAGCACCGTTCAGATCGCCCAAGGCAAGGTGTGCATTTCCCAGATTGAGGTAGGCCGGCGCAAACCTCGGCACGGCCTCCAGAGCGCTGTGGTACATCCGCATAGCTTCTCTGTAGTCTCCCGCGTTTGCGGAGAGGATCCCGAGTCCTACGAGCGCGAAGGCGTTTTGAGGATAGTGCTTGAGTGCTGCGGTGTAGCGCTCGTACGCACCTTTGCTGTCGCCGCTTTGCCGAAGTGCCGAGGCGAGGTTGCTGAGGATCTTCGAGCGCGACAACTCCCGTGAGCGACTCGGCGGCAGGCTGTCGTGTACGGCTAACGCTCCTTCGTACTCCTCGATGGCCTCCACGATGTCGCCTTCCGAGAGCGCGCGCTTGCTCAAGATATTGGCGATGTTATTCCTCGCAACGTGCGACTCGGGGTAGGACTGAAGGACATTGCGGAAGAGCGCTTCGTTACTTGACCACGTTGTGACTTGCCGTACCGAGAGTGCTATACAGGCCACAAGAACGAAGCACAGTGCTACCGTCCATCCTCCGGATGCCCGTACCTGCGTCTGGGGTTTCTCTCGAGAGGTTAGGAGGTAGCCGATGCCAAGCAGTAGGCCGATCGAGGCGAAGTACGCATAGCGGTCCGACGAAACGTACATCGTTCCACCCTTGGCGAAGTTTAGGAGGCTCGGTAGGAGGCCTGAGAGGAAGATTCCCCCAGAGATCCACGGTGCGTGCGATCGCGTCCGACGTGCTATCGCCACGAGTGCAAGAGATCCACCAGCAAGACCGATGATCGGAACGAAAAACTCTGGCGAAAACAGTGAGACAGAACCGTTGTAGGGGTACAGCACCGAGAGACCCAAGGGCACGACCCATTTGGCGACGGTGAAGGCGACGCCCTTGGCCATCATGAGCAGGGTCATCGTTGGCGTGAGCACCGTGATCGCTTCGCTCTTCCCGAGTGCGGCGACGATCCCAAAGGTCATACTGAGTGCTAAGAAGGCGATCAGCGCGCGCAGCGTTTGTGGATCGATGCGCCGGTGACGCTCGAAGGAAAGCAGGGCAAGGATTAGGGGCATTCCGATGATCGTCACTTTGCTCAGGAGTCCTGCCGTGAAGAGAACGAGTGCCGCAATCAGCCATCTTCGTCGCGGATCCTCCTGCCAGTGCAACCACGAGATTGTCGTGAGCAAGCCGAAGAACGTGGAGAGGAGATCCTTCCGGGCGCTGGCCCAGACCACGGTCTCCACGTGCATGGGATGCGCGGCGAAGAGTGCGCCGAGCATCAGGGCCATCTTCCATGATCTGTCGTGCGAAGTGCCGCGGTGGGAGCCACTCAGGATCATCGAAAGGAGCACCGTGACGAGCAAGCTGTTGAGGAAGTGCCAGAGGATATTTTGCACGTGGTAGATCCCCGGATTTGAGCCTCCGATAAGGTAGTCGATCTGGTACGAGAAGAGCGTGAGCGGAATGTAGAGCTCCGGATCGTACGTCGTGAAGATTGTCCGGAGCGTGCTAAAGGAAATAGCCCGGATTGCGGGGTTATCGTAGATGAGCAATCCGTCATCCCACACGACAAACGGGTAGTCCGCTGCGCGGGCGTAGAGGAAGATCACGATAGGCACGATTGCCCCAAGCATCATCAGCAACCGATGCCATGCATAGCGAATCGGAGCAGGCGAAGCGGAGGGGGCCATGGGCTAGAGGGCAACGCCAATAGCGGATTTCAGAGCGGCGCCGATGCCGTAGGCGACGACGGCTCCTGCCGCACCCACTGCGGTGATCTCGATGCACCCTCTCCATAGCTTCTCCCGTATCACCCAGCTTTTCGTCAGTCCCAGTGCAACAAGCGCGATGGCTGCCGAAGCGATGGCGATCCTGAAGCGGTTATCCGCAGCGACCGGAACGATATAGGGGATGAGGGGGATTGCTCCGAAGATCTGGAAGCTGAGAAAGGTCGTAAAGGCATGCAAAATCGGGCGATCGGTCGACGAAAGGCTCAGGTCATGCTCGGCGCGCATCATGGTGTCCGCCCAGACTGCTGGATCGGACGTCACCGCCTTTGTCGCATTATGCAACGTATGTCCTTTGAGGCCTAGGGACTGCAGGTACTCCCGCACTTCCTCGCGCTCGAGATCCGGGTGCGTGCGGATTTCCTCAAGTTCCTCGTCGCGGATGCGCCGGTACTGGTCGCGTTCGGAACGCATGCTCAAGTATGCGCCGGTGGCCATGGAGATTCCGTCAGCCAGCAAATTGCCCAGTCCCAGGATGATGGCAACGTACCGGGGGAGGCCAGAGCCGACCGTGCCCGCAACGATGGCGAACGTGGTCACAATGCCGTCATTTCCCCCGTAGACGATGTCTTGTATGACGGAGCCGAGCCTATGTCCATGCACTTCCTCGGAGCGGTGCGCCGCAAAGCGCCTGGTCAGATCCCGATCGGTCATGCGGATACTCTACACGGTTGCTCCCTATCGCACAGCCCGGATTGCCCACCTGCCTGCCATGTAGATCCCACCACCTGCCCCGATCAGCGTCAGCACCAGCATCTTCGGGCCGGTTTCCGGCTGGCGCATCGTTTGCGGGGCGCTAAAGTGCATCGGTGCTGCAGTCGCCGTGTTGACGTTTGTCGGGATGGCTTGCGCAACCACCTCTGTTGGAAGTGGAGCATCGTCTTGCTGCATTATCGATGGGGTATACGATTGTGTGGTCACCGTTTCTCTCTGCTGCGTTGCGATCTGCTCAGCGAGGATGTCGAACGCGGACTTGGGACGGTCAATGCCTGCGACCACTCCCTTCAGCTCCTCTTGGCTATCATCGAGCGTACCGTAGGAGACTGCGCCAACGGTCACTGCCAAAAGGATGCCGAGCACCGCGGCAGGACTGCGCGATACCCGTGCCGATTGCACCTTAGGAGCATCATTGCTCTTCAGCGCTACCCGCACCGGTACTGGAGCCTCGTCTGTTGCCTGCCAGTGTGGGTGTACAGTGCTCATAGGGGTGCGCGGTCTGTGGATACGAGCATCTGCCTTCGCGATGCGATCGCCGTGCCGATGCCGGCGGAGAGAATACCGAGGAGACCGAGCGTTGACGGGATACCGGTTTCCCCCTGGACCCTTCCTCCGGACTGCGTGACGCTCCCCTGTACGGGGTTCACCGGCTGACCTCCCTTTCCGCCGATAGCACTTGCGGCGAGCGGCGATGTCGACGTCTTCGGGTCACCGACGGTTACGGATACTTCTGCGCTGAATGCACTTTCCTGCTCACCACTACCGACGGCTCTCATGGCGAAGTAGTACGTCGTCCCCTCAGGAAGTGAACGGAGTGCCAGGCTTTGGACATTTGCGGCGACGCTCTTTCTTTGGATGTAGCGACCCGTCGTCGTGCCGTAGTAGATGTTGTACCCCTGGAGTTGTGAGGATTTCAGGGCGTCCCATCCCAGGAATACGGAGGCCCCTTCCGTGGTGATCCGGACATTCTGTATCTGAAGGAGGCCGAATGCGGCGCTCGGAGCAGAGGAAACTGCAGCAGAGCTTGGCCCCTGCATACGCTGGGCATCCAGGGAAGGGATGCAAATTCCCGCACTACAGAGTCCGCTCTGGCACTGGGCGTTTCCCGTGCACACTTGTCCCATACCCAAAAGCGCGTTGGCGGGCGAAGGGGTGCTCGCCGTACAGACGTTCTCGACGCAGCTGCCGCTGTGGCACTGTATGTTCGATCCGCATGCGCCGCCATCGGGAATGAGGGCTCCTGCAGCCTGGCATACCCCCTCGGTGCAGTGACCGGAGCGACACTGCGGATCGGTGATGCACACATCGCCATCCGCAAGCAGGGTAGCCTGCGGTGATACTGCAGTTGCGCGGGTTTCACTGTCGCCAGCACTCGCAGTGGCTACCTCATCGCCCGATGTGGACTCTGCGGATCCTGCATTCGCAAAGACGACGAGCAGGGCGCTGGGTTCGGCATTCATCACGTGGCGCTGCTCTTCTCCCGTCCCGGTGACAACCGTTGAGTGACCGTCACTTTGCACGTCGTAGAACGTGATGACTGTTCCTGCAGGCGCTGTCTTGAGAACGGTGAACTGCACACGTGCAACGAGAATCTGCAGATCCTTGGGGCCATCTGACTCTACTGCTGCTTCGATCTTCACAAATCCCTCTCCTTCGGAAAAGGTGCTCTCGCCGGGTGTCACGATAGGAAACTCCTCGCTCACTTCCACACTATCTCCCTTGAGGATGCTCGGGTCGTACGCCAGCCATGTGCGCGCGCGTGCGATCTCGATCTTGTCGGGATTCTCAATCACGACGTCGAGATCGAGGATATCACCGGCTGCGAGCGCTGGCGTCTTGAGGGTCTGGGGGTCTTGTACGGAGAAGCTGGAACATTGAATTTCTTCGGGGTCTCCGTCGCTTTCCAGGATGACATTGTCCTCTTTGTAGTCCATCAGACAGTGTGGACGGAGCACGAGCGTCGTCTGAGTGCCGATAGCGTATGCCGTTTCCGCCGCTCCGCCGCAGGCGATGGAGAGGAGGAGCGTCGCGATGGTGATGTGTGTGGGTGTACGCATAGAGATTTACTGGTCCGGTGCTGTAGCGAGAATCCGGATTGCATCATCGATCGTCAGGATGCCGTCGCGATTGGGATCGCTTCGTAGCATCTCTGGAGTCACGTCTCGGTATCCAGAAACGACTTCAAGGATCACCAAGGCATCGCGCGCATCGACGATTCCATCCCCATCCATGTCACTGCTCACGACAACACCGGCCTCGATCAGGGAGATCGGTCGGACGTCTCCAGCAGTCTGGATCCCAACGAAAAACGCGCTCAGAACCATCGCCGATCCCAGCAGAAGGATCTTCGTTCGTTGGCTTTGAGTGGAGCGCTGCTTCGTCATATCAGTACAGTATAGGGTATTTGCTTTCGTATAACCATGCGCGTGAGTGGAAAAATTCACTATATATTGCACGGTAGCATTTATGCCTGCGCATGATCTATTGGTGCAATGGCTCCATACCGTTGTCCGTTCCCTTGCATAGCGTTCCGCGCATTCTAGTA
The DNA here is from genome assembly GCA_016866875.1 of Candidatus Peribacteria bacterium. Lineage (GTDB taxonomy): Bacteria > Patescibacteriota > Gracilibacteria > Peribacterales > Peribacteraceae > 2-12-FULL-55-11. The sequence goes on along the minus strand of VGKY01000002.1, from coordinate 100,638 downwards.
TAGTGTCATGCTCAAAAACATCTTCCTTTTGACCGGCGAGAACGCCTACGGACTTTCCGAGGAGAGACGGCGGTGGGTTCAGGGGTTTACGCAGAAGCATGGACCTGAAAATTGCAGCTCGGTTTCCTCTTCGGGCCTGACATACGCGCGTTTGCTCGACGAAGTAGCCGTTCTTCCGTTTACCGCCACCAAGCGCCTCGTCGTCCTTGAAGGCATTCCGCCTCTTTCGAAAGACGAGGTCGAGCGCTTGCCAGGAGATATCCATCCCGATGTGATCCTGCTCATCATCGATCCTTCTCCCGATAAGCGCACGACTGCAGCGAAGGCAATCCTCGCGTTGGCGGATGTTCGCACGTTCACGCCGATCAAGGGTGAGCAACTGCAACGATGGATGGTAGAGCGGTGTGCACTCGAGGGTGCGCAGATCGCTCCCGATGCTCTGCGCACGCTCCTTTCCCTCGCCGGTCATGAGCAGATGGTCCTCGATCGTGAGCTACGCAAGCTCTGTCTTTGCGCGCATGGCAGAACCATCACGACGGAGGATGTCCTCGCTCTCGTGCTGCCGTCTGCGGAACAAAACGTCTGGCACATTCTCGATCTGGTTGCTTCCGGGGATACCGCTGCGGTGCTTTCCTTCCTCCGCGTTTGCCAGCGTACGGGTGAATCCGCATCGGGGATGTGGCCGGTACTCCTCTGGACCGTCGCACAGCTCGTCGCTGTTTGGGCAGCGCTGGACAAGGGTGCGCGGACTCCCCAGGAGGTGATGAAGATTTCCGGCGCCAGCTTCGGGAGCGTCCGCAGTCTCCTCCCGGTAGCCAAGCGCATCGATCAGTCGTGTATGCAAGATCTCCTCCGGAGATTCACCGAGGCCGATATTGATCTCAAGACCGGCGCTCTCCGCGCAACGGCAGACGCACTCCAGGAGCAGGAGGCCCTCGTCGATGTTTTGCTTGCTATCCTCACGCGAGGTGCGAGTGCGCGGCGACCACCTGCGATGCATCGATAATCAGCGTGGTTGCGCTTCCCCCTGCTGTTCAATGTTCTGCAGTAACTCCTGTGCCGCACGGTCTTCCTGCTCCCTGCTTTTGAGCTCTTTGCTCTGCAGTTTGCGCTTCCTCTCGCTCCGCACCTGTTCTGTACGGCGTACGATTTCCGATTTCTGCATCGCGGAGATTTCCTTGCCATACTTTTGATCGATCACCGCGAGCTGCTGGCGCTCTTGGTTGAGGATCTGGTTTAAGTTCTGAATTTGCTCCGGCGTCATGATGGGAAGGATGTTGATCCAGTATTGCCGCTCCTCGTCGTTCATGCTCTCGGACGCAAGAATGAGCTCTACGAGATCGTGAAACTTCTCCATTGTCTCCGGAGGAACCGTGACAGCCGAGTGCGCTCCTGAGGAGGGAGGGGGAGTCGTCATACCATGAGCTTAGGACGAATGGGGCACGGAAGCAGCCGCTCACTGTGGAGACCTTCCTGCATGGTCTAGGCAACCTTGAGTACCTCGTAGCGGAATTTCCCTGCGGGCGTGGGGACCTCGACGATATCACCCTCATCCTTGCCGAGGAGGGCTTTGCCTATGGGGGACTCGTTGCTGATCTTGTGCTCAAGAGGGTCTGCTTCCGTGGATCCGACGATGACGTACGTCTCGGGATCCTCGCCCTCGGAGCGGTTGCGTACCGTGACCGTGGTACCGATATCGATCTGCTTGCCTCGCCTTGCGTCGGGCTTCTTCTCGGCGATGATCTTCGCATTCTTGATCTTGAGCTCAAGCTCAAGGATGCGACCCTCGACGAACGCCTGCTCGTTCTTCGCCTCTTCGTATTCCGAGTTTTCCGAGAGATCTCCGTAGGAAATAGCTTCCTTGAGGCGTTGGGCGACCTCTTGGCGGCGGACGGTCTTGAGCTGCTCGAGTTCCTCCTTGAGCTTTCGAAGCCCTTCTTTCGTGACAAGGGTCTGATCTTCATCCCCTGTGCCGGAGCCGTATTCCCCAGCAGATAGGATATCGTCATCGCCTTCAGAGGCAGATGCATTCTGGTTGTTGCCAGGTTCTTCGTGCAGCAGATCGTCGTCGTTGGCCATGAAAAAAGCGTGGGAAAGTCGGGAGGATTCTACGCGATATTAGGCACCTGGCAACCAGTACGAACGAAAAAGATGATATTCGCCTATCGGCTGGCCTGCAGGAGATCGGGCCAGGGCAGCAATGGAAGCTCTGCAGGGTCTTCACGGGTGAGTGCCTCAACGAAGCGCTTGAGCAGCTGGATGTTGGTGATGAGCGGAATACCATGGTCTGTTGCCAGCCTGCGGATGAAGTAGCCGTCCGTCCGCTCCGTCGAAGTACTGTGCGTCGGAACGTTGATCACGAGATCCACGCGTCGCATCTCCAGGTACTCGCGAATGTTGGGTGAGCGTGGCTCGCTGATTTTGTGGAGGAGTCCTGAGGCAATCCCCCTCGACTCCAGAAATTCATGTGTGCGTGCGGTTGCGAAGAACTGAAATCCTCGTTCGGCGAGCATGTGGATCGAGGGGATGATTTCCATTTTGTCCTCGAGCTTGCCAACGGTGATGAGGATGTTGCTCTTTGGCATGCGGAATCCGACGGCCAGGAGCGCGGTCAGCAGGGCTTGCTCTGCATTTCTCCCGAAGCATGCGACTTCACCCGTGCTCGCCATCTCCACGCCCAGGCGTGGGTCTGCGCCGCGCAATCTGGAAAAGCTAAACTGCGCCGCTTTGACCCCGACGTGATCGAGGTCGATGGTTTGATAGCGTCGGTCTGTCGGGGCAATGCCGAGCAGTGCTTGCGTAGCGAGCGTGGCGAAGTTCTCCCCGGTGACTTTGCTCGCGAAGGGGAAGCTGCGGCTCGCTCGGAGATTGCATTCAATCACTTTGATGCGATTGTCGACCGCGAGGAATTGGATGTTGAACGGCCCGGAGATTGCAAGTCCTCGTGCGATACTTTTTGCTACGGATTTCACGCGCCTCAGCGTCTCGAGATTCACCCGCTGGGGAGGCAGGACGATGGTTGCGTCGCCAGAGTGTACGCCGGCATTTTCGATGTGCTCCCCGATGGCATACAGCAGGAGCGATCCATCCTGCGCGACTCCGTCGAGCTCGATCTCTTTCGCGCCGACTTCAAACTTGGAGACGACGATGGGCGCCTCCTTGTTCACGAATGCCGAGAGGCTCAGGTACTCCTCCAGGTCTGCATCCGTATGCACGACAGCCATCGATGCGCCGGAGAGCACGTAGCTCGGACGTACGATGACGGGGTATCCGACCGTTTGGGCAAAAGCTGTAGCGGCGCTCAGATCGGTGAATTCCCGCCATGCAGGCTGGTCAACTGCTAGCTCGTCGAGGAGTGAACTGAACTTGTGCCTGTCTTCTGCGCGGTCGATATTTGCGGGGTGTGTGCCGAGGATCGGGATGCCCGCTGCAGCGATCTTGGGCGCAAGTGAGTTGGGGATTTGTCCGCCCATCGACACTACCACCCCTCGTGGCTGGAGAAGATCGGCAATATCGCGAACCCGCTCGTCGGTGAGCTCGTCGAAAAACAGCATGTCGCACTCGTCGTAGTCGGTGCTCACAGTCTCAGGGTTGCTGTTGAGCATGGCGACACGCAGTCCCTGCCTCTGCAGTTCATGCGTTGCTTGCACGCAGCACCAGTCGAATTCCACAGACGATCCGATGGAGTAGGGCCCACCTCCGAGCACCAGTGCAGACTCTTTGGCTTGTTTCCCTTCTTGGAACCCAATGTCGTGTTCGGTTCCGTTATAGGTGAAATAGAGGTAGTTGGTCTGGGCGGGAAATTCGCCGGCCAGCGTATCGATTTGCTTCACCGCCGGAATGATGCCGTGCTCCTTGCGAAGAGCGCGGACAGATTCGTGGTCCATTCCCGTAGACTGAGCGATAGCCCTGTCGGAAAATCCCATGCGCTTTGCGGATGCAAGGAGTGCTGGCGGCAACTGTTCTCCGGCTTTCACGAGATGCTTTTGGATCTCCGCGCAGCGCGCGATGCCCTCGAGGAACCATTTGTCGATGCCTGTGGCGATGGAAACTTCCTCCGTTGACCACTCTCCCTGCAGTGCTTTTGCCACCGCAAAGATTCTTCGCGGCGTGGCCTTCTTGATCTCTCCCTGGAGCTCTTTGAACTGCAGTTTCGTGTGCAGTATCCCGTCTGCGCCGATGTTGAGCATGCGAACGGCTTTCTGCAGTGCCTCCTCGAAGGTGCGACCGAGGGCCATGACCTCCCCTACGGATTTCATCTCACTCGTGACCTGTTCGGAAACAAACCGAAACTTCTGCAGGTCCCAGCGTGGCATCTTCACAGCGACGTAGTCGAGGGATGGCTCAAAGTCTGCGCAGGTCGTCTTGGTGATTGCGTTGCGAATCTGTGGAAGGGTGTAGCCCAGTGCGAGCTTTGCAGCCACGAAAGCGAGCGGGTAGCCGGTCGCCTTGGAAGCGAGTGCCGAACTGCGACTCAAGCGGGCGTTCACCTCGATGACGCGGTACGCGCGGGATCGAGGGTCGAGCGCGTACTGGATATTGCACTCGCCGACGATGCCGAGGTGTCGTATGACCTTGAGGGCGATGCTTCGCAACATGTGATAGTCGGTGTTGTCGAGTGTTTGGCTCGGGGCGACAACGATCGACTCTCCGGTGTGGATGCCCAGCGGGTCGACGTTCTCCATGTTGCACACGGTGATGCAGTTGTCGGCGTAGTCCCGTACGACTTCATACTCGATCTCCTTCCAGCCCGTGAGGTCCTCTTCGACGAGCACTTGTGGGGATTCGACGAATGCCACTTTGCAGAGTTCCTGCAGTTCCTTCTCGTTCATAGCCCGTCCGCTGCCCTTGCCTCCGAGTGCGTACGCGGCACGCACGATGACCGGACAGCCAATCGTCTTTCCTGCCTCCATCGCTTGGTCGAGCGTGTTGCAGGCGAAGGACCGCGGAACATCCACGCCGATGGAATTCAGTTCGGCATTGAAGAGCGCTCGATCCTCCGTTTTGCGAATGCTCTCCACGGGCGTTCCGAGCACCGTAACGTCATGTTTCTTGAGGATTCCCTGATCGTCGAGGGCCACACCGCAGTTTAGGGCCGTCTGTCCACCGAAGCTCAGCGCGATCGCCTGAGGCTTCTCGATTCCGATGATCCTCTCCACGAAGCCGGGAGTCACCGGCTCAAAGTACACACGATCAGCGAGTCCCCAACTCGTTTGGTTGGTAGCGATATTGGGGTTGATGAGCACCACGCGTAGCCCCTCTTCCTTGAAGGCTTTGATCGCCTGGCTTCCGGAGTAGTCAAATTCGCCGGCTTCTCCGATCTTCAATGCACCGGATCCTAGGAGTAAAACTGTTTTAATTGAGGAAAACGCCCCCCTCCCGCCCGTATGGGCGCCGGAGGAGCCGACGTCCTTGTTCGCGATCATGTCCGGTGGAGCGTAGGCGAAAATGGGAACGTGGGAAAGTGAAAACGAAAAAAAATTTCTCCAGTGGGAATACCGATATCCATGCACCGTATCGCATGGTTCTCCGTTTTCCTCTCCGTGCCGCTATACGTATCTGCAGCGGGACCTCGCGATTATCTGCTCAACGATGCCGAAGATATCGAGCGTGATCTTCAGATGCTGCGGGAGCAGTCAGGCTGGAGCGAACGCGATGAGCGGGATCAAGAATCACAAGATGTGTGGTCTCTCGACGAAGAGAGGCGCACAGGCAAACTTGAGGAGAGTACGGAGCAGGGCCTCGTGCAGATCCGAGTGGATGGCGTTCCCGTGGATCTCGAAGATGTTCCGTCCAGGAGCTGGTTCGCTCCCTATGTACGCTCTGCGGCCGATCTGGGAATAGTCTCGGGGTATCGGGGCCTACAGGGTTGCCGCTCGGGAGGTACGGCCCTTCGGATTCGGTTACCATCGAGCAGCTTGCGAAGATCGCGCTCCTGGCTGCAGGCATAGATGCGGTGTCGTGTTCGGGATTCCCCCTCAAGGCAGCAGCGCGCACGCGGTGGTCAGAGTTATTCATTTCCTGCGCCGAGCGCCTCCAGTGGGCTGTGTATGCCGATGGATCTGTGGATCTTTTGCGACCGGCAACACGCGCTGAAGTGGTGGTGACTCTCCTCCAGGCATTCGGGGTAGAGCTTGTTGCCATCGATGCCACACCCTTCGCCGATATCGACAGTTCGACCGAATTTCGGTCAGCGATCTTGCGCGCACACGAGGATCGCATCGTTTCGGGGTATGCGGATGCAGAGGGAAATCCCACGGGCCGCTTCGGCCCACTCGATGCGGTCAATCTAGCAGAGGTCGCCATGATCGTCATACTCGCGAGAGAGCTGTACGGAGGATTGTGATGCCCGCCCTCTCACCAGTCCCCGACTAGACGTGGCTTCGGTGTCTCTGCTTGAGGCTCGCGGCAATGAGTTTGGATTTGTGCGAGTGAAGCATGTTGATTTCCATGAGCACCGATCCCATGAGGATGAATCCGGCACCGGCAATATGATATGGCTTGATGGGGCTTCCTAAGTACGCGTTAGCAAATGCCAAACTTGCGATGATGGTGAGATTGAGCAGCAGCGATACTCGATACACCGGCAACCGCTCCATAGCCTCGTAGAAGCAGAAGAGGTTGAGGAACCGAGAAAAAAATCCGTATCCGATAAGCGCGACGATGAGTTCCATGGGAAAGGCTCGGAGTTCCTTAAGAAGCGTTTGGAGCATAAAGGGCGATAAGAGGAAGAAGACCCCCATGCCGGCACAGGCGCGACAGAACATCACGAGTTCCGGGGGTACCTTGTGCAGATGCCGCCTAAAGACAATGCCGCCACAGCCGTAGAAGATCGATGCGAGCAAGATGTACGCGTCCCCCATGGAAAGAGCTATGCCTTGCGAGAAGCCTCGCAAGGCGACAATGGCGACTCCGGCGAAAATGCAGAGTGCTCCAAGCGTCTGGTTCCACATCATCCGTTCCCGCAAGAGGAGTACCGCGAGAATCACGAGAACGATGTTTTCGAAGCGAATGAAGAGCTCGGCGTTGACCGGCCCCGTCATGCGAATTCCGGTGAATACAAGCAGCGGGGCAATGACACTGTTACTGAGCGCCACAGTGATGATCGCCATCCATGTTCCGCGGTTCAGGCGCATCAGGCGTTGAGTGATCGGAATGACTCCGAACGAGAGTATGGTGAAGAGCATCATCAGCGATTCGCTGATGAAGAGCATCGAGAGCGGCGAAAGAGCTCCCGCAAGGGCTGCGGCAAACGTCACGGATGTCGATCCGGCGAGGATTGCGATGCCGAGGGCGCTCCACCCCACAGCGGTTGAGGTTTTGGGGCGATGCAAGACACGGAGTGGTACGCGAAGTGCGCGAAGAGACATATCAAAGCATTATATCATCATATCTTTCTTCGGACAATTTGCCTCAGGGGTCGTTGATTGATGACCGATGCACTTTCTCAATGAAGGCATGCTGGGATGGGAAACCAGGCATTTTGTCTTCTGGTGGTCGATGTTCCATCATGTGTTATTCGTCTTCGTCCACATCAAGGCCCAAATGCCTTCGCAATCTGATTCTGAGAAAATCGGGATCAAGAGTCTCCTGCTCACAACCAGGAAATTGGACACTAAAATAGTCGTCCCCTGCATCGTCCACCAAAAATGTGCTATCAAATGCATCATTTTCCTTAGCGGCTCTCATAATCTCTTCTAACTGAGGTCTTGTTCCTTGCCGAATAACAATACAATTTTTAATCTCATCCGTTGGATTAGATACTGGAGCGACATCAAAGAACTGGTGTTCTGGTGTTTTCTAGTGTGTTTATTATAACATAAATAATTAACTCTTACAATGGGGAATTTCAATAACTCTAGTGAACCATAATGGTGCCGCCGGCTGGACTTGAACCAGCATGCCCCGGTAAGGAGGCAGGGGATTTTAAGTCCCCCGTGTATACCATTTCACCACGGCGGCATAGCACCATTGTACCTTAGATCGGCAGCTGCTCGACGTTGAGTTTTGGCGGGGAGTGTCCGCCGTGCTCTCCAACAGCGAGGGACTCTCCGGTGATCGGGTCGATCTCCTCTGCGGTGACGATGAGGCGTCGTAAGGTCGTGCCGACGGGCGTGCAGGTCATGAGTGTTGCCGTGCGACGATCCACAGGTTGGTCGAGCACAGTGACATCACTGGACTTCACCTCCTTCTTCTGCACGATGCGGTAGCGGTGCCTGTCGCCTCCGAAAAACACCCAGTACTCGTCGCCGACAGCAAGCTCATGGAGCCTAGCAAAGACGTTTTTGTAGTGCCCGGGTGCCCATGGGTAGTAGGAGCTATGGCCCGTGACGAAGAAGTTTCCCGCCTGACCCGGTCGCGCGGTTCCCGGGTAGTGGACGATGCCGTGCTGCAGCGCGTCTTGGATGTCTGTCTCCACTCCCACCCAGTTTTCCTGCAGGAGATTTTGGTAGGAGGGCGTAACGAGCGGGACGTTGAGGTTGAGCTTCGGGATGATCACGCGGTTATCGGGAGGTCCCACCTCAGGAAGGAAGCTCAGCAGATCCCCTGCGGCTCTCCCGGCAACCGCCAGTGACGGGCTCTTCAGGAGCTTGTCTCTGAGGGCTTCGTCGACCGTCGAAGCGAGATCCTGGGCGCTTTGGATCGACTGAATCGGGCGAGCGTTGCTGCGGACGATCTCCCAGAAGCTCTGGTAGTTCAGCGTGAGGAAAATCGCGGTGAAGAGCGCTGCGAACGTGCAGCCAAATCGCACGGTGTCGAGGACGAAGAGCGTTCCGCGGCTGTAGCGCTTCGGCTCCGCGTTCTTCCGGATGATCCAGACCGGTTGGCTCAGAAATCCCCAGCACGCTTCATGCATGCGTCCGCACGATGAGCGTGCGCTGCGCAGAGCTGCGACGAGGTCTGCGGCACTCATTTTGTACTGTCTGGCACTCTCCTCCATAGCGCTCATCGCCGTGCGGTATGCCGCCAGCTTTCCCGATTGCAGGAGTGCGATCGCCTCCTTCGGTCGCAAGCATCTGCGCTGAGGAGCGCTACCATGCGGAGCTTCGTCGACGGTCGCTTCCTGTGCCTGGGAATCCTCCTGCTGTTTTGACGTTACTTCCCATACCACTGTCTCCTCTCCGGTTGCTGTGGATTGCTCTTCATGCTCTTGCTGGGTGGACTCTTTGCAGGCTTGGCATGAAGGATCCATCTGATCGCTCGATGCTTGCTCACTCATATCCTCAGACGGAAGCACGATGCTGCCATCGGGGAGGATCTGGGCACGGTGTTGGCGGGGGTCGAGAGGTATCACGGAAGTATACAGGAAAATGCCTTGGGATGCACTAGTGTAAGCCGGAATCTAGGCTTTGAGAAATGCCAATTATATACGCGCATATCACTGGATGATGCCCCCTCCGACGATCTCCTCGCCGCGGTACAGCACCAGCGCTTGACCGGGACTTTGCGGTGGAAGGGGTGTAGTGAGCCGAAATACCCCTTTTGTACCACTGTAGCTGAGCACGCCGCGGTGCTTTGTGGAGAGTGATCGCGTACGGCACTCGAAGGGTGCTTCCAGCGATTCCTCGGGTTTCCACGATACCCAAGCGATGTCTCCGATGGTCACGTCGTTCACTTGCTCGCTGCCGCGGTCGGCAACGACGAGTGCGTTTTCCTGAGTGCGCTTTTCTACGACCTCGAGGGGGATCTTGAGGCCACCGATTCCGAGACCTTTGCGCTGCCCCAGGGTGTAGAGCGCAAGTCCCTCGTGAGTGCCCATCACCGTGCCGTCCCTGCGCACAATCGGGCCTGGCTTGAGCGCATCGCTGAGGTGCCTCTTGAGAAATTCCTCGGGAGTCTTCTCGGGAAAGAAGCAGAGATCCTGGCTCTCCCGGTAGGAAATGTCATCAAATGGCACACCGAATTCTTTGGCGAGACCATAGACCTGGGACTTCTGCATTGCCCCCAGGGGAAATAAGCAATGGGATAGTTGCTCCTGCGAAAGACCGTAGAGGTAGTAGCTTTGATCTTTGGTTTTGTCGACAGCCTCAAGGAGCAGACACCTCCGCAGCGGAGCTTCATGAACCTCCGCTGCGGAGGCTGATTCCTCAACCGCAACGCGCGCGTAGTGTCCCGTTGCAAGTTTTTCACAGCCGTACTCCCTCATGAGCTCGATGAGTTTTCCAAACTTGATCGTGCGGTTGCAGCCGATACAGGGATTGGGCGTCAGGCCTTTTCTATGACTCTCGAGGTACGGATCGACGACACTGCTTTTGAATTCCTCGCTCAGGTCGACGATGTGATAGGGGATACTCAGCGTCTCGGCGACCTTCTGCGCACGCATGGCATTTTGGGTTGTGCAGCACTTGCTCGGAAGGATCTCGGCTAGTGCTGGCGCGAGCGGATCAGTCCAGAGGAGAAAGCGTACAGCAACCAGTTCGTGGCCTGCTCTTTTGAGCAGATACGCTACGACGGAGCTATCTATGCCACCGGAGAGGGCCACGAGTACGCGCATAGCTTTGATGGTACGATGCTCCGAATGTCGCTGAAAACGTTTTTTCATTTTTTCGTGGATGCTATTCAAACAAACAAACAAACCAACAAACCTACCTGTCCGGTAGGCGAAGAACCGAGCAAACGCCCCTTTTTCTATTTCCATTGTAAGGATAACCATTACAATGGGTTCCATGTCTAAATCTTCTTCATCACTCGAATCTTTCATCGCTCATGCACGTCAGAAAGGCATGGACCACCAGACGATCCGCATGCTTCTGCTTTCTGCAGGATGGAAGGAGCGAGACATCGCTGCGGCGACTGCGGAGCAGGGGCTCGATATGCCCGTGCCCATCCCCGCCGATGCTGGAGGTGCGCGTGATGCTTTTTATCATCTACTTACCTTTGCAGGACTCTATGCCGTCGTCATCAGTTTCCTCATCCTTGCCTACGCCTACATCAACCGCTGGCTTCCGGATGTCGCGCTCGAGCCGTACGCAACTGAGGAGGGTTTCCGCATGTCGATTCGCTGGTCGCTTTCGGCGATCATCGTCGCGTATCCGGTCTTTGTGTGGATCTCAAGGATTCTCCTTTCCGAGCTCAAAGCACATCCCGAAAAAGTCAGTGGAGGTGTGCGCAGGTGGCTGACGTACCTCACGCTCTTTGTCGCGGCCTCTGTGCTGATGGGAGACGTCATCGCACTGATCTTCTCGCTGCTCAATGGTGAGATCACGCTGAGGTTCTTCCTCAAGGCTCTCGTGGTGTTTGTGGTGACCGGATCGGTGTTCCTCTACTACTTCCAGTCCCTGCGCATCGATCCTGGTGCGCTTAGTGCTCTCAATAAGAAGTACGGTTCGGTAACAACCGTCGCTGTCCTCGCCTCGTTTATCTACGGACTGGTGCTCGTGGGCTCACCCGGTACGGAACGTCTGCGGAAGATCGACGCTCAGCGCGTGAATGACATTCGTACGATCGCTGAAGCAACGCTCGATGTCGTGCACGGTACCGATCGCTGGAGCAGACCGGTGTCCTCTGGCCCGATCAAGTCTCTCCCCAAATCCTTAGAGGACATCGCTCAGGGAAGTGAGCGCCAGCGCGTTCCCCTCAGTGACGGCACAGGAGCCCCGTACGTCTACTCCGTTGTCGATCGCACGCACTTCTCTGTCTGTGCGGTGTTCTCCTTCGAGAATCGCGAGCAGTACGCGCCATTCTGGGATCACCCCGCAGGAAAGCACTGCTACACGTTTGACGCGGCAGTGATGAATCTGCCTTAGGATAGGAAGAAAAAGTCGAAAAGGACTACGAGGACGAAGAGGAATTCCTCTTCGTCTTTTTCGTCTTCTTCGTCCTTGTTTTCCTTTATCATATTGCCATGGACGAACGCATCGTCGCTCTTCGGAAGGAATTTGCAGAGGTCAATGTGTCCCTCGAGGATCCTGCCGTGTTTAGTGATGTGCAGAAGCTCAAAGCCCTCAGCAAGCGTCGCAAGGAGCTCGAGCCCATCATGAAGCTTGCCGATGAGCGCGATGCGGCGCTACGCGCCATCGCATCTGCAGAGGAGTTTGAGGGAGACGCCGAACTCAAAGACATTGCTCTCGCTGAAGCAGCAGATGCCCAGAAGCGCCTGCCTGCCCTTGAAGAGGAAATCCGTAAGCGCATGGTGCCGAAGGATCCGGACGACGATCGTTCCGTCATCCTCGAAGTGCGCTCGGGTGCTGGGGGAGACGAGGCAGGACTCTTTGCCGCTGAACTTCTCAAGATGTACCTTCGCTACAGCGAAAACCAGGGATGGAAGTCTGAGCTTGTCGACAGTTCCCATGCCGATGCGGGTGGAATCAAAAACGCGACTGCGCGCATCACGGGTGATGGTGTGTACGGGGCACTGAAGTTTGAGTCCGGCGTGCACCGTGTCCAGCGCATCCCCGAGACGGAAGCCAAGGGTCGCGTGCACACCTCTACCGTCACCGTTGCCATCCTTCCGGAAGTGGAGGAGGTCGATATCGTCATCAACCCCAATGATCTGCGGATCGATACCTTCCGCAGCGGTGGCGCAGGAGGTCAGAACGTCAACAAAGTCGAGTCTGCGATCCGTATCACGCACATTCCCACGGGTGTAGTGGTGGCATGCCAGACGGAGCGCTCGCAGCTCCAAAATAGGATGAATGCGATGTCGCTTCTCCGCAGCCGTCTCTACGCCGCTGAGCAGGAGCGCAAGGCGAAGGAACGAGGAGATCTCCGTAGCAGCCAGATCGGCACAGGAGACAGGAGCGAGAAGATCCGCACGTATAACTTTCCCCAAGACCGCATCACCGATCACCGCATCAACGAAAACTTCAGCAATATCCCGGCAGTGATGGATGGCGATCTCGGTGACATTGTCACAGCACTCGGCGAGGCCGATACCGCTGAGCGTATGAAGGCAAAGTCGTGAACAATCAAAATTGCCCGGCTCCAGAGGAGAGCCGGGACTTTGTGGAAGAACGCTATCGCCATGGCTGAGCACAGACCGCGATAAATCCCTGGGCGACGATAATGCCGCAAGCCACGGATCCCGTGATCATTTTCCACTTGCGGGATCGTGCATAGTGCAGGCAGAGACCTGCGATGATGAGCCCGAAAGCCAATGCTCCCATCACCTGGTCACTGGTCACTCGGTACATGTCGTACACGATGCCAAAGAAGTAAATCCCCAGAGTGATGACCGTCATTGCTGCGACAGCCCAGAGACTCTCGGCAATCTGACCTCTTTTTGCAGACACCGCGCTGAAGATCGCCACAACGCTGGCGACAAGCAGAATTCCCGCAATTTCCCGTAACATGATGCCCCCATGATTTAAAGAGCAGCGTCCTAGTCTGAGGGACGGCTGCGCCACAATTCCCAGCCGAATTGGCTCAGACTTAATTATATAGTACAACTACATACAAAATAAGCAAGTCCTACGGCTGACCTACACAACCTCCTTCCCCTCGCTTTGAGAAGCCATTCTCGAGGGGGATATGTCCCTCGGCAGTTCCTCCGATGTTCGCGTTTCCGGGAGAAGCGGTAGGAGGGGGAGGGGGAGGAAGCTACTCAGGATCGCGATCCACAACACTTTGTCGAGATGGGTGTAGTTCGCCGCGAGCGTCTCTGTGGCTTGGTGTACATCGAAGAGGTTTACGAGAGCAGCTCCCCCGATGTCACTGAGCGCGAGTCCGATATTCATGATGCTCGCGAGCACCGCAAAGACCGTTGCCTCCACTCCCTTCGGGCACACGCGTGCGACGAGCACGAGGAGCGGGAGGAAGCCGATCTCGGTGAGTGGCGCAGAGATCAGCGTATCAGCCATGGCAAAGAGCTTGGGGCTGACGCCGAGGAGTTCGTACCATCGGTACACGAGCCCAAGGGTTGGAAGACTGAGGATCACGCTTGCAAGTACGATCCCAAAGAGGAGCTTTTTCATGGGAATAGCGATCAGCCATTTGCGGAAGATCAGCACGCCGATGATGCCCATGAGCCTGCTGAGAACAGAAAGCCTGCCGAAGAACTCCGGATCAAAGTGCAGCTCGTCGATCATGTAGTACCCAAGTGCACCTCCGCTACTGGGGGTTGCACGCCACACGAAGAGGAAGAGTGCCGACCAGAGGATCGCGGGCGTCAGCGCCTCTCGAAATTTCCTCCATGTATCTCGGATGTTCCACGTCACTCGATCAGCCGGTGACTCGTGGAGAAATACGGCAACGAGCGACGTGAGCAGCGGCAGCATTGCCGTCAGGAGAAACACTCTGCGCGCACCAATGGATTCTGTGAGCACTCCAGACGCGTAGGCAACGGTGAGTCCGCCAAACATGATTGCTGCTCTGCAGATGCTCTGGAGCTTTCCTGCGGCGGCATGCGATTTGCTTCGCTCCGCTACGATCCCATCGACGATCACATCCGCGAGCGCAAATCCAAGAGCGGAAATAGTCTCAGCAAAGAGGACGCCGGAAAAGTCCTTCACCCAGGTTGCCAGGGAGAGGTAACCGATGCTCCCAAGCATGCCGCTCAATATCAGGTACGGCTTTCTGCGAAGTCCCCGTAGGGGAACGCGATCGGAGATCAGCCCGTAGAGAGGCTTGATGCTCCAGGGCATGATCGCAATCGATCCGAGGATCCCGAGCTGCTCTAAGCTCAGACCTAGCTCGTCTTTGTAGAAAAACGTTGTGGCAACACCGGCGAGACTCGATGCTCCCGCGATGAAATACACGAAGGGAATTAATGCTAATGAGAGATCGAACTTCTTCATACTGTCGCAGTGTGTAGTTCACCCTGAGCGTGTCGAAGGGTGAAGGTGACAAATGGGATCAGCGCCGTCGAGAGATCGATGCGCTTCACGTCAGTTACGGAGCGATTGCATGGTATCGATGCGCTTCTGGATCAGAGTTTGCGTGCCGATGTCTCTACGAAATCGCACAGGACCCTGAATACCTGAGCACATTTTTTGCGCAATTTCCTCCGCTTCCTCTAGGGTTGAACCTATTCCCACAACTCCTATAGATCGTGAGCCTCCAAGCAGGAGTCTTCCGTGGGAATCCTGTGAAACATCGCCGAGGTACACGCGCGCATTGGTAGTATCACCCTTGGGAATATCTATAGGCTTTCCCACCTCAAGCTTTGCACTCGGGTAGCTTGCTGGCGTCACGTACTTGCAGACAGTTGCCTTCTTTTGGAAGCGCGCCATCCCATCATCGATCGAGCCTTCGATCATCCCAAGGCAGAGATCTACAAAGTCCGACTCAAGGATCGGTAGTACGTTGAGTGCCTCCGGATCACCAAACCGCGCATTGTATTCGATCACGCGTACTCCATCTCTTACCGCTATGAAGCCGCCGTACAGGATGCCGCGGTAGGGATGTCCGCATTCTTTGATCAGCGCCTGTGCAATGCTGCGATTGATCCTCTTTGCCTCAGCGAGATCGGCATTTGTGAGGAAGGGGAGTGCATGATCTACGCAGGAGTACGTTCCCATGCCCCCTGTATTGGGTCCTGTATCTCCCTCGTAGGCTCTCTTGTGATCTTGCACAGCAGGCATATCGACGACGGATGTTCCCGAGACAAAACTCATGAGACTGAACTCTACGCCAACGAGTTTTTCCTCGAGAACGACGGTGCCGCACTCTGCAATGCACTCCTCTGCGTAGGCAATACCTTCCTCGCGCTTCTGAAAATGCTCTCCGCTGACTTTCACGCCTTTTCCTCCCTTGAGAGCGTCGTACTTCACGACGAATTCACCATCG
The DNA here is from genome assembly GCA_016866875.1 of Candidatus Peribacteria bacterium. Classification (GTDB taxonomy): domain Bacteria; phylum Patescibacteriota; class Gracilibacteria; order Peribacterales; family Peribacteraceae; genus 2-12-FULL-55-11. Next base: position 84,912 of record VGKY01000002.1, on the reverse strand, counting down.
CACCTCTCGACGAATGCATTCATCAATTCGGGGTCAGCCCTTTGGAAAGCCATAAACTTAGGATACGACTCGATGCCGTTCTTGTGCATCAACTCTCTCGCAAATGCCTTCGAGCTCTCGATGCGTGCAAGGGATTTCCTCGGCGCGATGCAGGGTATGCCGATCTCTTCGAGCGCATCAGCAAGACCCCCGCCAATCGGATCATCGGGTCCGATGAGGGCAAAGTCCGGCTTGTGCTCCTGAGCGATACTGAGCACCTTTGAAAAATCCATGATGTCGACCGCTTGGTGATACTCCGCGATTTTTGCGATCCCCACGTTGTCATTGGGACTGAGTGCGACGAGACGGGGCTTATGGCGACTGCGCATGAGCGCCTCGGCGATGGCGTGCCCACGAGCGGAGGAGGAAACGAGGAGAATCTTCATGGAACGGACAATGATGAAAGGTAATCCAAGGATAGCATGTCTTCTCTGTCTTTTGAGTCCCCTTCGCCTTCTTCGTCCTTTTATCCTTACACCAACGCCATCATCTTCTGATCCCCACTATTGTCCTCAGCCATCTGCTCTGCATCGAAAGCTTCGCGCGTCTCATTGCGGCCAGAGCCGAGATCTCTGAGGAGCTTCTTACTTACTTCGGGAGTCGGATACTTTCCGGTGAAGCAGCCCTCGGAGAATTTCTTGATCTGCGGGTTTCCATACCGGACGGCAGAACGAATGTCTTCGATGGAGTTATAGAAGAGACCGTCAGCTCCGATGTACTTGCGAATTTGCTCGATGCTCATGTTGGCAGCGATGAGCTCGTTTGTCGTCGGGAGATCGATGCCGTAGGGATCTGGACTGATGATCGGTGGGGATGCCGAGGCGAAGTAGACTTTTTTGGCTCCCGCTTCGCGCGCGATCTCGACGATCTTCTTGCTGGTATTGCCTCTCACGATGGAGTCGTCCACAAGGAGGACATTCTGGTTTTTAAACTCGAGGTCGATGGGGTGCAGCTTGAACTTTAGGGAACGCTTACGCATGGATTGCCCTGGCATGATGAAGGTTCGCCCGATGTAGCGGTTCTTCACAAACCCTTCTCGGTAGCGCACCTTGAGTTTGTCCGCGAGGCCGGCAGCGGCTGGGCGTCCGGTATCGGGAATGGGAATGACCGAGTCGATCTTCACGCCTGCTTTCTTGATCTGTTGGGCGAGGGCTTCTCCCATGCGCACGCGGGCCTTGTACACGTTCACGCCGTCGATTGTTGAGTCCGGTGCCGCGAGGTAGACCCACTCGAACATGCAGGGGCTTAAGTGACCCTTCGCGATCTGCCTGCTATGCAGTCGGTTCTTGTGGTCGATGAAAACCGCTTCTCCGGGGCGGATGTCGCGGACGAATTCGAAGTCGAGAGCGTGGAAGACCGTATTCTCCGAGGTGATCATGTACTCCTCCTTCATGCCGTAGCGACGCTTGCCTAGCTGCAGCGGGCGGATGCCGTGTGGATCGCGGAAACCGAGGATGCCCTGGCCTCCGATGAGCGCAACTGCCGAGTACGCACCCTTGCACTTTCCCATGACCGTTTTCACCGCGCCGAAGACATGGTCGGGCGTCAGTTTCTTTGGATGCTGGTGTCTGAGTCCTACGGCAAAGACGTTGAGAAGGACTTCAGAATCCGAATTGGTATTGAGGTGGTGGTACTCCTTCTCCATCAGTCTTCTTCGGAGGTCTGCAGCATTGGTGAGGTTGCCGTTGTGGGCAAGGGCGATGCCGAAGGGTGTGGAGATGAAGAAGGGCTGTGCCTCAAACTCACTGCTGCAACCTGCGGTCGGGTAGCGCACGTGCCCTATGCCCATGGGGCCTTGAAGACGCTGCAGGGACTTGGCATGGAAGACGTCGCGGACCATGCCATTGCTCTTCTTGAGATGGAACTGGTCGTTACAGGTGACGATGCCCGCGGCGTCCTGTCCGCGGTGTTGGAGGACGATGAGACCGTCATAGAGATCTTGGATGACGTCGCGGAAGCCGGAGACAGCAATGATGCCGCACATGGACTTAGGGCGTTGGGGGTAGGGCGTAGGTTGTAGGCACGCTCAAGAAGACCCTGCGGACGGGTGTCCGGAGCGTCGAAACGGAAGGGAAGTGATCCTCCACGCAAGAATTCTACAGAGGATTTTCTTCGCCGCAAGCGTGATATTCGCGCCGAGTACACTTGAAATCCTGTGGATTTTCAGCACAATGCATTGACATGGAAACGCGCAATGCTCCGGCAATGGATCTCGGAGACGATGTCCAGTGGGGCAGCCGCTGGCACGAGATTCTCCCAGAGCACTACCCTCCGCAGTGGCTTAAGAATGGACAGCTCTATTTCGCAAATGCCCACGTTGCCGGAGCGATCCGCGATGCTTTTCGACTTGCGCCTGATCACAAAGAACTCCTGATGACTGAGGTCGCATGCGTCCTTGAGACCTTCAACCACCGCGTCCTTCCCCCGGATGATATTGCAGAGCAGGTCACGCAGGGGCTTCGACGCGTACTCATTAGCACGGGGGTGCTCTCCGAGTTCCCACCCCCTCAACCTCGTCAAGTGCCGGCGCGTCGTCGCCCGAAAACTCCCGCTGCCTCGTCATCGACTGAGCGCTTGCATGGGGATACAGACGCTACTGTCGCGGATGCGCCTCTGGATGCGATTCCTTACAACCAGGAGGAGGCGATCGCCGCCAATGCGGATGATGGTCAGAACGGCAATGGCCACGGGCAGATGGAAGCTCGCGACACGCGCCTCCAAGATTGCATCCCCGAGGATTGCATTAGGAAGTTTTCTCAGCAGCAGCAGAAGGAGTACCTCATGTGCATTGCCATTAACGTTCTTGAGGAACGCTTCCGCGTCGGTGACGTGTACATGGGTTGCCTCCGCGATACGGTGTGGCGCGTGCTCGCCCCGAAGATGCGTAGCCATGAAATGCTCGATCAATCCGATGTACGGAGTGCCAGAAGAGCTCTGCGAGAGCGCGTGGATCGTATCCTCTCCAACATCAAGCGCATCGTGCGCAAGCCGACAGATCAATGCCATAGCGTGAAAGGATCAGCGGGTTTCCAGGAGAGGAGGATAGCCGCGAGGAAGGAAAAAACTGCCTAGAAAAGCGCTCCGATCATCTCAGGGACTGGGACTCAGATCTTTGCGAGCTGCCGCTGCTTTGCTTGAACACAATTTTTGATCAAAGAACAAACGGTCATCGGTCCTACCCCTCCCGGTACGGGGGTAATCGCCGATGCCACGTCCTGTACGCCATCGAAGTCCACGTCCCCAACAAGCTTTCCGCCGACACGGTTTGTGCCTACGTCGATCACCACTGCCCCGCGCTTCACCATGTCTGCCGTGATCATCCCGGGTTTGCCGACAGCAGCAATGAGGATATCGCCCTGCTTGGTGATGGAAGCGAGCTGCTTGGTCTTGCTATGGCAGACGCTGACGGTTGCATCGCGATTGAGGAGCATCATCGAAAGGGGTTTTCCTACGATGTTGCTCCTTCCGACGATCACGGCGTGCTTGCCTGCAACGGGAATCTCGAAGTGCTCAAGAAGCATGACGATGCCTGCCGGGGTTGCCGGAGGAAGGTGCTCGAATTCCGTTGAGAGGAACATCTTTCCGAGGTTGTAGGCCCCAAATCCATCGACGTCTTTCTTGGGATCGATTGCTCGAATGATACTTGGGACGTGCGATTGGAGGTGGGCTGGCAGGGGGAGCTGGATGATGAAGCCCGTCACATCGGCATCGGCATTGAGTCGATCGATTTCCGCAAGCAGCTCCTCGAGCGTCACTGCTTTTGGAAGGTGTCGGTGCTCGGAGCGCATCCCAACCTCGGCACAGCTCTTCATCTTCTGCAGGATGTAGCTTGAGCTTCCCGGATCATCTCCCACTTGCACGACAACGAGCTTGGGGTCGAGATGTGCAATCTTTGGTTTCAAGTCGGCGAGTATCGCTGCAGCTGCCTCGCGGCCGGAGAGGAGGAGGGCGGACATGGATATAGCGTAGAGCTTTCAGCTTTCAGCTTCTAGTCATCATCCAGATCTTCTCCGCAACTTCCTCCATTTTTCCTGAGGAATCGATCCTCAGGACATCCGGCTGACATGCTTGTTCGTAGAGACCGTAGACTTTTCTCTGAAAGGCATCGACTTCAAACTGATCCTTCGCTGCACGTCTCCAAACGCGCTTCGCGCAGACTTTGTAGGGAGGGAGCAGGAGAAAGGTCTGATCGGGCCTTGGAAATGCATCATTGATGGCGAGCAGCCACGAAGCGTCGAGTCCTTGTGCCGCGCCGTAGACGATCGTCGAGAGCGTATAGCGGTCGGTGATGACCGTTTTTCCTGCAGCGAGTGCGGGCAGGATCACCCCTGCAACGTGATCGGCGCGGTCGGCGCAGAAGAGCAGCTGTACTGCCTTGGGATCCGGGAGGCGATCACCCTTGAGCATCGTGCGGATCTGCGTGCCAATCGGCCCGTCCGTTGGCTCGGCCGTGAGCACGACATCGTGTCCCTCCTGCTTCAGGCGCTCAGCAAGAAGCTTGCTGTGCTTTGTGGTTCCTGCGCCGTCGGGGCCTTCGAGGACGATGAGAGGCATGCAAAAATTGTAGCAGTTGTGGATGCACGAGGGGCATCTTTACAGAAACCGCAGCGGAGGTTCATGAACCTCCGCTGCAGAATCGATTGTATGGGCATTTACATCATGTCCATTCCGCCTCCCGGCATGGCAGGAGCTGCGGGTTCGGGCTTGGGGATATCGGTGATGCCGACTTCGAGGGTGAGGAACATGGAAGCGACGGATGCGGCATTTTCCAGTGCGCAGCGCGTGACCTTCTTCGGGTCGATGACCATGCCTTTCACGAGGTCCTCGTACTTGTCCGTGAGGGCGTTGTAACCATTGTCACCGGTGAGATCCTTCACCTTCGTCACCACGACCTCTCCGGACACTCCGGAATTGGAGGCGATGAAATGCGCAGGAGCTGTGAGGGCGTTCATGACGATCTCCACACCGAGCTTTTCGTCATCATCCTTGGTGTCCTTGATGAGCTTCTCGAGCACGGGGAGTGCGCGGATGTAGGCTGTGCCTCCACCGGCGACGATGCCCTCTTCTGCTGCTGCACGGGTTGCGGAGAGTGCGTCCTCCACGCGGTGCTGTTTCTCCTTCTGCTCGACTTCCGTTGCGGCACCTACCTTGATGACGGCGACGCCTCCGGAGAGCTTGGCGAGTCGCTCCTGGAGCTTCTCGCGGTCGAAGTCGGACTTCGTGTTGTCGATCTGGACTTTGATCTCACTGACACGGTCCTCGATGTCCTTCTTCTTTCCGGCACCGCCGATCACCGTGCAATTGTCTTTGTCCGCCACGACACGGCGGCACTTGCCGAGGTCCTCGATGGTCGCGTTCTCGAGCTTGAGTCCCACTTCCTCGGAGATCACGCGGCCACCCGTGAGGATGGCGATGTCTTTGAGGATCTCCTTCCTGCGGTCGCCGAAGGCCGGAGCCTTGATGGCGAGTGTGGAGAACGTGCCGCGGAGCTTATTGACCACGAGCGTTGCAAGCGCCTCGCCTTCGACGTTCTCCGCGATGATCACGAGTTCCTTCCTTCCACGCTGGGCGAGCGCCTCGAGCACGGGGAGGATTTCCTGGATCGATCCAATCTTCTTGTCGGTGATGAGGATGTAGGGGTTCTCGAACGACGCTTCCATGCGCGTGGTGTCCGTGACGAAGTACGGCGAGATGTAGCCCTGGTCGAACTGCATCCCTTCGACGTACTCCTTCTCGATGCCGAGCGTCTGGCCACTCTCGACGGTGACGACGCCGTCCTTGCCGACTTCCTCGATGACCTCGGCGATTACGTCGCCGATCTCCTCATCTTGCGCAGAGATCGTAGCGACCGCGGCGTACTCCTCCTTCTTCGAGACGTTCTTCTTGATCTTCTCGAGGTGTCCGTCGACGGCCTTCACGGCCTTGTCGATGCCACGCTTGATGGAGATGGCGTTACTGCCCGAACCCAAGTGCTTGAGTCCCTCCTCCATGATGGCGTGCGCGAGAACCGTAGCCGTCGTCGTTCCGTCACCAGCGGCATCGTTGGTCTTCGTTGCGGCCTCCTTCACGAGCTGCGCGCCCATGTTCTCCCACGGGTTTTCGAGCTCGATCTCCTTGGCGACCGTGACACCGTCTTTCGTAACGGTCGGTCCGCCGTACTTCTTCTCGATCACGACGTTGCGGCCCTTGGGGCCCATGGTCGCACGGACGGCGCGCGCGAGGTGCGTGACGCCCTCGAAGATTTGCTTGCGTGCATCATTTCCGAAGATGAGTTGCTTTGCCATATGTCGGGGGGGAAATTATGAATGAAGAGTGAAGAATTATTTTACGATGGCGAGGACAGAGTCGAGATGAAGGATCTTCACTTCGATGTCCTTGCCGGACTTGTCTTTGAGCTTCACGTCGTCGCCGGCGTACTTGCCAAAGAGCACTTTGTCGCCGACTTTGAGGAAGTCTTTGGGGTTCGAGCAGTCCTTGCCCACGCCGCCCTTCCCGAGGGCGATCACCACGCCTTCTTGAGGCTTCTCGCCGGAAGCCGTATCGGGGATCACGATACCCGAGGCCGTGACCTGTTCCTTTTCAAGGGGGCGGACCACCACGCGGTCGCCGATGGGTTCTAAATGCGTGGCAAGCTGCACATCATCTTTTGCCATAGGTGTAGTAAGGGAAGGGAAGTAGAGAAAGCGATGGAAAATGCCGTGGCGCAGGGTATATACCTGCGTTAGCAGTCGGAATTATAGAGTGCTAATTTCTGGCGTCAAGAGTTAGGTACAAGGGTTGCTGCTTATTGCAGATTCCACTTTCTTTTGTCTCCCCGACAAAAGAAAGTGGAGAAAGAAAAACGCACCGCCTCCAAAGCTCCTCCGCTTGCCGCAACACCCCCCGTGGCGGCGGAGCCCCACCTACTTATAGAGTATTGAGGATGCTTCGTCGTCATGCTGTCCTTGGCTTATGCATGTTGTTGCCGATCGCTCTCTATGCCCAGTCGCTTGGCAATGGTTTTGTGACGTGGGATGACGGACTGCTGATTACGGAAAATCCGATCATTCGCGGACTTTCTTTTCACAATCTCTGGCTTGCATTTACATCGTACGATCCGGAGCTCTATATCCCGCTCACTTTTGTCAGTTATCAGATCAATTACGTCGTAGGAGGATTGGAGCCGTTTGGGTATCACCTTGGGAATCTTCTGTTGCACATTGCCAATGCGGTAATGGTGGGGATGATCGTGCAAAAGCTGCTACAGAAGACTGGAGAACAATTCTTCATTCTTCATTCTTCATTCTGCAGTATTTTCACGAGCCTAATCTTTGCACTGCATCCTCTTCACACGGAAGCAGTCGTGTGGGCTGCTGCGAGAAAGGATGTGCTCTCGGTGTTCTTCTTTCTGTGGACGATGCTTTTGTATATGAAATCGCGAGTCAGGCTGAGCGTAGTCGAAGCCTCTTTGCATGAAACATCCCTCGACTACGCTCGGGATGGCACAGGGAGAAGATGGTACTGGGCAAGTGTTGGGATGTTTCTCCTCGCACTTCTCTCCAAGGTCTCCGTTCTCACGTGGCCGGTATTGATGGTACTCATGGATTGGTACCAGGGAAATGCTGCAGTGCAGCATGAGAGTCATGGTGAGCGTAGTCGAACCATGGCACGTCCTGCATTGTCTCCTTCGACTACGCTCAGGATGACAACGCAGTTGTCATTATTGAGGGCTGTGCCCTTTTTCATCCTTTCCATCATCTTCGGCATAGTCGCGCTTGGAGGAAAAATCGCCAACACGGGATTCCTCTTGGAAAAATTCCTGATGGGTTGCCGCGCAGTCACCCTGCTTCTCCAGAAGTTCTTCTGGCCTACAGGCTTGTCTGCGCTCTACCCTTTTACGAAACCCATTTCTCTCTTCTCGCCGGAACTACTCTTCTCCGTCCTTTTCGTCCTCTGCGTCTCGGTGTTCGCTCTCTGGCTCGCAGTAAGAAGGGGAGTGCGGTTGCCTCTTTTTGCATGGGGGTGGTTCTTGCTGTTCCTTGCGCCGTCATTCTCCAACATCACCAAAGGTCACAATGAACTATTGGATATCTACATCACGTCCGATCGCTATGCCTATCTTCCTTCGATCGGTTTGTTGCTGGTTGTCGGTTGGATGATTGCGAATGCTGCCGACCGATTCCCGAAGCTTTTGTCCCTCTGCGTCTTTTTCGTTCTCTTCGTCTTCTCCAACCTTTCCTACCGTCAATCATTATTTTGGAAGGACACACACACGCTCTTTTCCCACGTTGCCCATGTGCAACCGCATTCCTACGTAGCCTGGAGCAACATCGGCACAGACGAGGTGCGACGCGGCAACTTGCATGAAGGATTGCGTGCGTACACCAAGGCACTCCAGATCCGCGATGATGCGACAACGTGGTACAACGTCGGGCAGATTTTGCGTGCACAGGGAAAAAAGGACCTTGCTCGGCAGGCCTATGAACGAGCTGTGGAGAGTAGTCCGCTGGAGGTGGATGCGAAGAGAGCCCTAGAGGAATTAAGAATGAATAATGATGAATGAATAATGAAGTAAAATGTGTCATCCCGAGCGTAGTCGAGGGACATAACATTTTTCGTGTCGCGCTTCGACTACGCTCAGCGTGACACGCTCCACTAATTGATTTCCATTCCCCAGACCTCTCTCTTCAGTGTTTCCGGTCCAAGCCAGGGAAGCGACACTCTGTCCACTTCCGTTCCGGTTTTATCGTACCCTCGTACCATGATCTGCAGCACATCGAGTGGCTTTTCGGGGATAGGCAGCGTCCAAGCTGCCCAGGAAAACCAGTGCGATCTGCCCTTCATCAGGCCAAGGGTCTTCCACTGCGTTTCACTTTGCGCGCCCTGGGGCACGAGCCATACTTCCATACGACGGATGTTGTGAGACTCCGCTACGAAGTCTCGTTGCTCCACGTCGAAGAATTCAATCTGTGACGCGCCTGCGGATCGAGCGCGTAAGCCTGCAGCGATGCCCGCCAGGAGCATGACGGTTAGCGTTGCTGCTAACACCCGTAACTTTTTTCCCAGATGCGGCACGTGCATACGCACATGATAATCCTCGCCTACATCAAACTGCCAATCCTGTGAACGAGCGAATTGCCACGTTCACAGCGTGAAGGTGAGCTCTATCAATCTGTACAAATCGCATATTTGTCAAAGGTGATGATGCATGGATTTTGGGCAGTTGGACTCGGCTGCGGCCTCGCTCACTGTCATTCGATTCGGCATGTTGAATGGCCCGAGGCCGATGGCCGAGGACCATGAGTGAGGCGCGAAGCGCCGAATCGAATGGTGCCGACGGAGAGACTCGAACTCTCACAGGATTACTCCCACACGCTCCTGAAGCGTGCGCGTCTACCAATTCCGCCACGTCGGCAAGCACCACAACCTTATCACATTCCCTCTGCCGTGCCGAGCGAAAGGCTTGTTGTTGATCTGGAGCATCGCAGGAAGTGAACGCCTCGCGGACCTTGCGATGCTCCTCTTGCCCGACACCGCACACATCGAAACCGCTGAGGTGGACGGCAGGGATTGATCGTACGAGCCTATCGCCTGAACCACCCCGGAGCGAATGCTCTGTCTTCATCGCCGCCTGAGACGCGGGCGCGCAGTCCCCCCCGTGCACGGCGGGTCTTGCGGTTATACTCGGTGCTCCGTGCACTTGCACTTGATGCACTGCTTCTCACCGATGATGCAGACCCTCCCTCGTGATCGTTATCATCCTCTTCAATGTACTCCTCAATCGGACGAGGATAGCGTGGAACGCCGTAGCTCGGAGCGGTGGAGTAGACCCCGTCCGCATTCATGCGGTGGCTTGGGGATCCGAACTGGATCAGGACGACGAGTCCGAGGAGCACCGAGAGACCCAGGAAGATCATCTGCAGAGCTAAGACGCGTTCGGTATGCTGTGGTGACTCGGGGGCGATGTGCATGTTTCGAAGTATTCTAGCACAAAGCCCATTCTGCAAAAAGATCCCACGGCCTCTTCTGCTTCTCAGTATCCTCCTGCATACTGCGCTCGATGCTTTCGCGATCCCTTTCGCGTGCCCCGCTCAGTGAGCATGTTCTGCTCGGTTTCCTGTTGCTTGCTACTTTGCTCCGGGGGGGAAAAAGCCTTGAGGTCACGTGGATGCTCGTCGCCCTTGCCGCTGCTTTGCTCGTTATCGAGGTACGTGCGCAGCATCTTCGTCCCACCGGCTCTATGCAGGCGTCTGACAAGGGGCTTCGCATCTGTGCGTTTGGATTTCTCGTCTGGACGTTGGGTAGTTACCTCACGTCTTCCACGAAAAACTATGGCCTCGATGAGTTGCTCCGTGATGGTGCCCTCGTCCTCATCTTCCTGTGGACGATGCGCTATGTGAGGCGTTCTCCCGATGCCGCCTTCATTCGGAGGTTTGCCTTCTGCGTCGTCCTTGCCGCTCTCCTCGCCGTCCTCCTCGGGGTACTCGTCTATGCTCTGCAGCCCGTGAACCGCTTCGTGGGGAGCTTCTTCGATTACCGTTTTCACACGGACTACTGGCCCAATGCATGGGCGCAGTACCTGCTCCTTAGCTGGCCGATGATTCTCCTGCTTGCTTTGGATGCGGCAGGGAGGGCGAGGCGGACGATTCCCGTTCTTTTGGGCTTGCTCTTCGGAGCCTTGCTCCTGAGCTACTCCCGTGGAGCGCTCATTGCCTGCGTGGGACAGTTGGCGTTGCTTGCATGGTGCAGGAGAGGTCAGCAACGGCGATATACACAATCCGATGCGTGCATGGTCGCTCTGACCGTCCTCATTGCTTCTAGCATGTTTTTCGGGGTCAATGCGCTGCGCGCACAGTTTCACCCCGTAGAGAGCGTTGCGGAGAAGGTGACCTTTACGGCGGACGAGGGTGCTTCCTCGGTGAGCGAACGTAAGGCGTTTTGGAGCCAGTCGCTGCATCTCTCTGCTGAACGTCCCGTGCTTGGATGGGGGCCGTATAGTTTCCGCTTCGTGCATCAGAAGCTGCAGACTGGGGTGCTCCAAACCTCTGATCATCCGCACAATCTTTTCCTGAAGATCGCCGTCGAGCGCGGGGTGGCGGCGGCTCTGTTGCTCGTTGCGATGTTCGTGATTGTTCTCTTGCCCACCGGCAGGTCGGTGTTCGCGTTGTTTAGGTATCGGCACAATTCCGCAGGAGCGGTGGACCAACGGACTTGCCTCCTCGCCGTCGTCATCCTCGGTGTCCTCGCCCATAACCTCATCGATTACAATCTCCAATTCGTCGGCATAGCCCTGCCTTTCTGGATTGCTTTGGGATTACTCGCACACCGATCGATGCCCCCTCTGAAGCTCGCGCCATCAACCACGCTCAGCGCGACAAGTACGAGTAAAAAAAGTGTTCAATTATTAGATTTATCTATAGCTATTATCCTCCTTCTCGTTGCCTTGAGAGAGGGAGGGTATCTCGTCACGTCGTCTCTCGGTCGCCACGCTGAAGTGCGTAGCGATCATGCGGTTGCACTGCGATGGTATGACCGCAGTCTCTCGGAGTGGTTCAGCCGCGATCTCCTCCTCAGCCGCGCACTGCTTGCGACGCTCAGTGACGACACCCTTCGTGCAGAAGACTCGGTACGTCGCTATGCGCTCGTGAATGCAGAGGATCCTCGTGGTTGGCGCCTGCGCGGTGACGCGGCGATGCTGCGCGGTGATCTGGATGAGGCACGGGATGCCTACACCGAGGCCTACCATCGCGGTCGCTGGAATGACCTCAGCATCACCTATGCTCTGGCCGAAGCGTTGCGCATCGGCGGCCACACCGAGGAACTCTTCGCGCTCAAGCCCGAGATCGATGCGCTCCTTCAGGCCTTCGTCGAAGCCATCACGCGCAATGCGCACTTCATCGCCCTCTCCCACAATGCTGAGGATGCCATTGCACTCACGGCACTTCTGAAAGACGAGTATCCCAAGGATGCGCCGCGCTACGATGTTCTCGCTGCCCGCGCGGATTTCGCTATGCGCCGCGAGCGACTGCTCGCGCGTAGCAGGCCTCCGGGGTATCTCTGGTGATCGTCTTTCTTGGGTTCCCCCCTTTTCTGCCAGGGAAAATCTGTCTACCCTTAGACCCCTATGAAGACATTGCCTATCGTTTTCGTCCTCGGACTCTCCCTTGTCGCCTGTGGCCCTGAGACCACGACCATCGAAGACCCTCCCATCGGCGGTCAGTCCCTCGAGCAGATCATGCCCGTCAACGGCAGAGTGGAGGTCCCGGGGCATGGTGAAGAGAAGTGGTTTGCCTATGGCGCTGTCGCAGGAAATCAGTGGACTCCCGCCAACGGGGTTGTCACCAGTCATGTGTTTGAAGACGGTGCGACGATCGTCACGGGCCAAGTCAATGTGGAGCCGGCGAAGGAGGGAACGTTCTATGAAGTCTGGATCCGTGATCTCGAGACTCAGCAAGGCGTCTCTGCAGGTCACCTCGTCAATCACTTCGGCGACGCGCGCCATGGGTTCAAGCTCGAGTCTTCAGAGGATCTACGCAGGTACCTCGATGTGCGCGTCACCCTCGAGAAGGACGACGGCAACACCGAGGCGTCTACACACATCGTAGCAACCGCAACGCTCAAGCCGACGAAGCGGAGGTAGTTGTCGTACCCATGATGCGCTGCTCTTCCCGCAGAAGTTCGCTGAGCATGTGAGAGATGACCGCGTGATCTTGAGGGTTGGTGCTGAGCGCTCTCACAAGTTCCTCGCGAAATCCGCCGATCGCTCGTTGCGCGTCGACACTCGGTTCGCTGTAGCGATCGAAGCCCTTGAGCCATTTCTGCAGCCTTGGGATGCTTTGGGGATGGTATTGTTTTGGAGAGTGTGGTTGCATGGGTGGGGAGGAAGTATGGCGAATAAAAAGAACCCGCTCCGTGCGGGTGGAGTATGCGCGGATCCTTTTCTGCTACGCGCAACCCACCCACAGGCTCGAAGAGCAGGAGGAGGAGGGGGAGCAGAAGAGGATGTAAGCGCCAATCACGATGTAAGACTAGGCTCGGTCTGCTCCCGCTGCAAGCATTGCTTTTCGTCTATACCATGATGCGGCATACACGTTCTCTTCCGATTCGCCATTGGATGGGCTCCGGAAAACCACACACGGTTCAACACCCCCACTGTCCGGTGGTCTCTTTCGAGACGGGGGAAGGTGTGTGTATCTCCGCTTGAGGCGGAGATTTCTGCCGTGTTGTTCACTAGACCCCCTTACGGATGCGCAGGGAGGCTCACCACCAAGACGACAGAGAGGAGGGTGATGAGCAGCACGTGGGTCGCCACGGGCTCCAGTGAAGCTTTGCGAAGCATGAGCTCCACGATCTTCATAGTAGCCTCCCGAAGGGGAGTGCGGCAGTGTACTGATACTCAATGTATTGTCTAGATGCAGGTGAACTAAACTTGTATTCGCTCGGTTCAAATTACAGCAAAATTGCCGAAATGGCCTAAAATTTGCACAAAGAGAGCGTTCTCTTCTTTCGCCATTTTCTCGATTTTCGCGGTATGGTTGGTCACAAAGCGAACAGAAATGTTTTATAATAACACATTGTCTTAACGCGGAAATATTTTATGGAAACATTTCCAGCATACATTTTGCTGCCGTTTTCTCTGAGAGTCGACTGAGGAGTGGGCGAAACGGGAGAAAACTGACGATGGTCGGGCAGTAGCAGCCCAACTCGAACGCCTACAATCCTACCACAGGGAACACGGTAATCTCGGCAAAAGGTACGTGGAGGTCATTCGCATGTTCATCCCGAACTATCATCCTCGGACTGAAAAAGAGTTGGCATCCATCAGCCAAAAAATACCCAGTCTTATTATAAGCTGACCCTTTCTCGCACGTAGACATGATTCAAAGAAACCCCGCATGAGCGGGGTTCCTGAAACTCGAAGCTGGTATGGCGCTCAAAAATCAGCAAGTCCTTCGAGCTTTTCTGCCATCTCCCTTCTGCGTGCGTCTACTTCACCGTTGCGCTGATCCTCAATGTCCTGCTTCATTTTCTCACCGACGGCCTTCACGCCTTCGACGACATCGAAAATCTTCTGCGTGAGAGTTGCGGAGTTTTCCGTGCCACTATGGTAGTCGAGCGGCACGCCATTGAATGAAAAATAGATTCCATCGTCCTGTTGAATCTTCAAGGTGTCATTTTCCTTTTTTACTTCGATTGTTCCACCGTTGCCAGCCCTCCACCACGTACCGTATCCGTCCACTACAACATTCTTGAAGGTAACGACTTTCCCGCCGCCTAGATCGAGTTCAGTATTCAAAACCTTGAATGTTCCCTTTTTTTTTCCTGCATAGTATGTAGGAATTTCTTCGGGCTGCCACTGATCTTCGGGCAAAGAACTAAAAGCCTCAAAGACTGCGAGCTCCGCCGCCGTGAGAGGATTGTCTGCATACGTTTCCCGTGCCTGTTGTATGCGGTCTTTCTTTGCTTCCATAGTAGACTGTGGTAAAAGATAATATGTACATAATACACTCTTTATTTCAGAGTGTCAAATCCTATTTTTGAGCCCTCTATGGGCAATGAGGCAGTGGATTCACGGAAACTACTATATTGCTGTATCCTTATAGTTGTTTATGGCCGTCACCTCTCCCGCCAAAATCGCCGCGAACAAAAGCAATGCCAAGCGCGGCGGCGTGAAGACAGAGCGCGGGAAATCCGTCGTTCGCTGGAACGCGAAGAAACACGGCATCCTCGGTGTGCTGCGTACTACCTACGAGGACAACGTGTACGACGGCTATCTGCGGCAACTGTACGAGGAACATCAGCCCATCGGCTTCATCGAGCGTCTGTTGGTCGAACGCATCAGGAATCACCACAGGGAACACGGTCATCTTGGCAAACGGTACGCTGAGGTCATTCGCATCTTTGACCCGTCATTCGAGTACGGCAGAAAACACGCATGGCAGAATGAAGCCAGTTACGCAGTCCTGTCATAATAGCCCTGCTGTACCTCGAACTATAGTAATAGAGGTAGAAGAGCCTATAGGAGTAGGTAGAGTACGTTTAATTCTTCTTTTAAGAGTTCTTTGTCTTGAATCTCTTATCTCCTGCTCTTTTCTTTATTCTTTCTAGCTCATATTTCTTTACGTCATCTTCGAAGAAGATTTTTCCTGATGTAGTTTCTTGGAATTCGAGTTTTCCTTTTGAAGCAAGAACATCTACGTATTGAGGGGTGATGTTGAGATAGGAAGCTACATCAATCCTTCCCATTGCTTTAGGACGTTTCTTCATAAAAGAAATTATAGTGTTTGGGAGTGTACTTTGGGAAGAAATTGTTTGTCTGTTAGTCAACTGATAATTAGTTGTCTAATAGAAATATATTTATTAGGATACAGACATGCAATTGATTCCCCAAACACCACAGGCAATAGCTCTTCGTGACCCATTAGCAGAATACGCAAAATCATTTATTTCAAACCAAAGCTGTGAAAACTCTAAGCAGACGTATGCCCAAGAAATCAGTTTGTTCTATAGAAAAATACGAAAACGAGCAGATGAAGTGACTTTGCATGATCTTTTGAACTACAAGGAAAGCCTGACGGTACGAGGATTAAAGGCTGCTACGATTGCGAAGAAACTTACGGTACTTAGAAGGCTATTTACCTTTCTGTATGAGCAGGGAGTCATCCCTACAAACCCAAGTGCAGGAATAAAGCTACCAAAGGTCAGTAATGAAACTGTGAGAGGTATTTTGACCCTCGCTGAGTGCAACCAATTTCTCTCCTCAATTGATGCCTCAACGAACCTTGGAAAGAGAGATAAAGCAATTTGTGCATTGCTGCTTATTAACGGCATTCGACTTTGTGAAGTAGCTCGTGCAAATATAGGTGATCTTTCGGAAGTGAATGGACTTAAGGTGCTGAGAATTAGAGGTAAGGGCGGGAAGAACATTGATACGCGCATGAGAGACGATGTGTATGCTGTAATTCAGTCATACCTAAAAACACGAAGTAGTTTGAAAACATCAGACCCGTTATTCATCGGAACAAATCACACTGCAAAAGATAGAATCGCTAGAAGGACGATTCAGCACATGGTACGACTGAGATTGAAAAGAATAGGTATCAACAGGCCAAACATCTCTGTGCACAGCCTACGACATAGCAGTATCACTCACCTGATCAACGGAGGAGCGAGCCTCATAGCTGCCGCTGACTTTGCCCGTCATTCAAATCCCAATACGACGCAGCGCTATTTTCATAATCTAGAGCGCTTAAAGAACAGCGCGGTCATGTTGCAGCCGATTCGAGTAGACTGATGACCTGAGTACCGATTTTCTGTGTTCTTTGTCTTGAGGTGTTGAACATAATAGACATTCTGTGACACAAAAAGTCGCGTCAAAATTTGCTGGAAACGGAATTCTTGATGTTTAGTTCCCTCGGAATAATGTGGACTATTATATATTTATATTGTAAAATGTATATATGGTCAATGACCCAAAGGAGCGGCTTGAATTAGGCGAAGCGAGGGAATTTAGCGTTCCTGATCTAGAAGTGGAACGCTCGCAGCGAGCCGTACAAGGTGAAGTACGTGAGGGAATGGAGGATAGGACAATGGCTGCGAAGGGAGTGAGAAAACGAACTCAACGAATGAGGAGAGACTACAACCAGAAAATTTCTGCTGTTGAAGATGAAGAAGCTGACGAAGAAACGTCAGAGACAGAGAAAGATGAAAAAGCGATTATGAAAGAACAATTGGAACGAGGTGAAATACCCCCACAACTTGCAGAGGCATGGCGGCTCGTCAGTCCAGACTCTATGGAAGGACGTAGGTTTCAGGAAATCGCCCAAGGATTAGGAGAACATTTATATGCAGAAGTAAAAGGCGGCGAACATCTTCCCCACCATGCATTTAGACAACATGACTTCAAGAAACAGCCCGTGCGTTTTCTGTTATCGAAAGATCCTAAACCTAACGCTTGGTTTGTGCGTCATAGTAATCCTCCGATTATAGTTTTCACAGAATGTCTATTCAGTGCAAAGAAAGGCCAACCCTTAGTAAGCACCCCAAATGATTTCGTAGCGATACTGAGTCACGAGATGACACATCTGAAGATGAGACAGGTGTATGGGAACATTCCGAATTCCAAGATAGAGGAAGGCTTTGCGTATTCCTTCCCTCTCATTCTGATGTGTGAGAAGGGCAAGCAGCTAGGGCTTAATCCAGAAAGAGTACTTGGCGAAGATGGTAGAGAAGGCTTATTCAATGCCATGAAGGAACAATCCAAAGGCACTAGCCCATGGTTTGAGTACATGGACGTTCATCCCTCAACTAACAACATCCATTCAATCGTCAGTGACACTCTTGCGTATCTTCGGAAGGAAAAAGGTACTCTCGCACCCGATGTCCCAGAGGTCGGAAAGTATTCAGATAATGATGAAATTATAAGAGTTGTGAAAGGCGCATCCCATACATCGTATGTTCAGGCTGATCTGAGCAGACACCCTGAATATGCAGGAGCTACGTGTATAGAGAAGATTGAAATTCTAAGGAGCGTTCTGGATGACATGGATAAGACGACATGGGAAGTACGTATAGGTGATTTGGCAGCGGAAATCAGAAAGCTTGGCCCTGAAGTACAGACGCCAGAAGACAGAAAGGCAGTTCATAGCTTCGCAAACCACGTACTACAGTTTGGCGAGCGGGATAGCATCACAAAGATGTCCACGCTATATAGCGCACTTGCTGGAACACTTTACAGTGCACTTGGTACACCGCCCTTAGGAAGGCTCAGGCGACTAGGTAAGGCAGTGAAGACTTTCGTTCAATCAATAGAGGAGTATGAGGGGGATGAGGAAACAGTTATTGAGGCAGCAATAGCTGTAAACGAATTACTGGAAGGTTCGGAAGAACAAAAAGGAGAGCCTTTCTTAGAGAGTTCAGATGGTTTGCATTTCTTGAATAAGATAGATTGGCCGCAATTTGACTTTCCAGACACAGAGAAAATTCGTCGCCTACGAAGGCGTGATGGTGGCGTTCATGTTGCTTGGGAAGAACTCAGAAGTATTGCTATAGAACATCCTGAAGTCGCAAAGGCAGCTGCGTACTTAGGTCTGGTAAGAGACCCCTTTATGATGCGTGCTCTTTGTAATCATTTAGACTTGGCGCTGACTTTAACAGCTAGGATGCGGACACAAGCCTTGGGAGACATAGTGGGAAGTATTGCCACAATTTCTCAGGGGCCACGGGATGGTGGCACCACTGTAGACGCCCTCACTTTCAATGAAGACGGCACTGTAAAGGATGTTGATATTGGTGATAACATAGAGAATGAAGAGAAGATACAGGCGATATTCGAGCAATACCTAAGTGGTTGGGCGGAACATGATTTTCTTTTAGCAGAACAAGATGAGGAAGCTGCAAGACGCTTGTCAAAGATTTCCGAATCATGGGCGGGTCTTTCTAATGCAAAGTCAGGTCAAAAACTTGGACTTCTTTGTCTTGATGTATGCGAAAAGAATTTCCAGCTATTCCTAGAGCTGAACTGGTTTGCACTACAAGATGACAGACGCGCAGCGAGAATGTTGATTTCAAAGTTAGAAAGTCTTGGTGAGAAAGGCACTGAGTTATTCAGGTACTTCCTGACCTCCAAGAGTGGAGAGCAAATCATTCTTCAGTCGCTCGTTTCAACAATGCCACTAGCAGGTATTGATGAGGGACTCGCGGCTAGAAGCGGCGGAAGGAAAAAAGAAATTAGAACTAATCCCTACTTTGATTATCTCTTGGATGAGAAGTGTAAAGCTCTCAGTGATGAGGAGAAAATTTCCTTTTGCGATAAATGGCTTCTGAAAGAGAAATTCTCCTATGTATCAACTCCTCAATCGCACTTTGTTGCAAACGTAGATCTCTACGATGCCAAACTTGGAGAAAAATATGTGAATTTGATAAAGCCGCAGCTCGATAAGACAGGTCATGGATATGAATTCAAACCCCTCACATGGAATAAGCTCCTGTCACTGATTCAGGAAGTGAACGGTTTTTCCGAAGAGATGACCCTAGCAAGGTCATGCTTGTATTGTGAAGCGATACAACTTATCGAAACCAAAATCCCTACCTTGGCTCAGGCAGCTGATTTCGTTGAGCGTATGACGGCTGACCTTGTAGCAAACTCCCATTTTCAAAGACACCTACGAGAAAAGCTAAAACAGAGAGTAAAGAATTACGCTACAAACAATGCAAAGACAGCCGACCTTCCCAGTGCTGTACGTCAATGGAAACTCCTCTCTAAGGCTGAATTACTTTTCCCTGAAACATCAGATGAAATCCTAAGAATTTTGGTTGATAGGTCTGTTGAATTGAATAATGGTTCAGCAGATGCAAACAGGCAATGTATGCAGATGTGCGAGGAACTTCTTGGTGGTGCGAGAATTCAAGACCCGAAGCTAAGAACTCGCCTGATTGATGCTTGGACTGATAGCGCGAAGAAACTTTATGGAATGGATAAAGGCGACGCTGAATATGCAACTGCCATCATTGCCATTGCGGACAGAGTGAGAGCCACTATGAACCGCGTTGACCATGCAGAAATACTAGGTTCTTTGGCGAAGAAATTAGAAACTCAGAATCATTTGAGTTGCGAACTACAGAAGAGAGCTTACGAAGTCACAGAAGAAACATTCACTCAGTCGTCTTTGTACGGAGTGTTCACCGACGCGACGATAGACAACATTCGCAGGTCGCCTGACCACCGCAAAGCGACACTGGATTTCCTTACGACTCCGCTATCCGATGACTTCTGTGAGCGTTATCTGGATAGCGGAAAAGAGGCTTTGGAATTCGTGGATAAATACAACCTAATGTCGGGTGGGTTTACCTTGAAGGAAGAAGATTACGAAGAAGGGAGCGATAAGGCTATGCTTCTCGCTTACAGGAAGCAGGTCGCACTCAAATTCCTGCGTTACTTCTATGAAAATTTCTGGTCTTCCCCCATTGAGGCGCGAGCCGTACTTGTGCGCGAATTGCTCGTCTCCCCTGAGGAGGTAGTAAATCAGGTGGATAAGGAAACATTCGATTATACCGTTTCAAAAGTCTTCAAAGGTGGGAGCTTGTATGAGGAGGAGGCCAGATTCTTCCTCAGAGGATATGTTGATGCCTTGCCGCACTATCAGAAGCATCTTTGTTTAGGTGCAATGATGGCAGCAGCAGAAAAACGCGGTTCATCCGATATGCGTCTTGGCGAAGCTCTTGCGTACTTCCTCGAAAACATGGGTCCAGCAGAAACAAAATTTGGACAGGCAGCACAAAGTCATCCATTGGTTCCGACGAACATACGTGAAGACCTGAAGCGGCTTAAATTCCATGCAAGCGAACCTGCACGATGGGATGTAACACAATGGGTGGAAAGTGCGCGTTCTGAACTTGAGCGTGAATATAATGCTGTTCAGGGAAGTCAAGAAGCTGCGAAAGTCAGCCGTATAGGGGACGTTGTTGGTTCAGGCTCAATCTACGTTGTCGTGGAAGTTGAGATGAGTGATGGGAATTCCTACATGCTTTCATTGCTGCGTCCTGACGTTGAGAACAGAGGACGCGCAGGATTTGAAACGATGCGTCGCATGTCTGACAATTTAGAATTGGATAGCGGCCATTCAATAGTTCAGACGACTCGTGAGCTTATTGACCAAGCGAACCAGCGTTTGGGATTAGAAGTAGATTGTCCTCTTGCAAAGCAGCAGTACGGCGCGGCAAGGGAAATATACAGGGGAGCCAGCATTGCAGTTGATGGCGAGCAGTTTTATTTCGACTCAGCTGATGTCATCGTTGCTGGTGAAAAATTCTTCTTAATGTCCAAGATTCAGGGACAACATTTCATTGAACTGCCTGAAAATAATGATGCAGAGAAAACATCCAAGAAGAGACAAGCAATGGCTATCTTGGCTTTTGAATTGAATAACAAACTACGCGGACGGTTTGATTGTGATAGGCATGGAGGAAACGTAAAGGTGCAGCCGCAGCTACATAAAATCGGACACTTTGATTTCAAATGTATGCCTGTGAATGGCTGGACTGAGGAAGGCTACCGTCAGTTTGCGGGTCTTCTGCTCAGTACGCTTAATGGAGAGAAGACTGTGAAACAATTCTTCAATGACCTTGTGGAGCAGGAGCGTTTGCTACGAGAAAGATTACAGAGTGCAGGAAGCTCAATTGACCCGTTTGTAACAGAAGTTCAGAAGGGATTGCTGACCGATGGCGAGTACACGCAATTCTTGGAAAAGAATGACCTAATGCGTGTCGTCATTTCTGCACTTTTGAATGGCATGCACCCCCACATGCAAACCGCCTTACTTGAAGCTGTAGCTGCAAGGGTGCCTGAGCCGTTTAGGGAGCCTTATAGGCAGCAGATTGAGCCTGCTGTGCGCCACTCGCTGGCTACAGGAGAACTTACCCCACAACTGCTACAGTTCCTTCCCATGCAGATAAAGCCTGAGGAGGTAATGAGAATTCAGAGAGCATAGCATCTCATTTACACCGCTACATAATCCGCTCTCTCAAAGAGCTTGATGTCTCCTGTTTCGGGGTCTTGAACAACACTATCCAGTCGCCTCACTTCCGTTCTACTGTCATCGAATAGAACCTTATCAAGCGATGACACGTAGAATTTCGGCAGCCCTCTGCCTGCTTTGATGAGAGAAATATACAGATAGGAAGTGAAATTGCCCGTGTAGCGGTAACAGTGAATGCAACGGCGTAGAGCCTTATCCAAATCTTCAGGGTATCCCTTCCACCGCCAGAGCATCGGGCGGTACTCCATCCACTTCTGCACCATGAAGCGCAGGAGTTCCAAGAATTCCTCCTCAGCCGTTTTATTTCCACGCTGTGCAAGACGAGCGAAGATGGCGCAGATTCTTCTCCGAATATCCCACTCCACTTCCGTTGGTGCAGAGAAAAACACGTAGCGTTTGTCGTAGTAGTTTCCGAGTGCGATCTGCACCTCTACAGCATCGGTGTACTCTGCTTTCCTTCTGAAGCGCTGTGGATGCCAGAGCTTTTGCAGCTCCCACTCCAGATGGGAAATGACCCAATCCCAATTGATGTCCCCGAGTGGCGTTCTAATAGTGCGCCAGATGAATTGGTAGACGGCAGGAAGCCGAGAGGAAATCCACGAGCTGCTGATCTCCTCAGGTTGCTCTTTCCGAAGACGTTCATTCAAGACATAAATTGCTGTGTCGAAGTTCATAGTCACATTGTCGGTATGTTTCGCACATGAGCGCATTCTAATGCAAAGTTGTACACAGAAGATGCTGTAAAATGTATCTGATGGGAAGAAACTCGAAATTCAGCCCTGAGATGCAGGCTGCTCTCTGCAAATGGCTCAAAAAAGGCTGTAGCTTCAAAGATGCCTGTGCCATGGAGGGAATCAGCTACGAAACCTTCCGCACATGGCAGACCGAGAAATCGGTGTTTTCTGTGGCTATAAAAAAGGCAGAGGCCGAGTGCAAGGTCGCTCGCATCCAAACGATCCTCAAAGCCTCGGATAAGAGCTGGCAAGCGGCCGCGTGGTGGCTTGAGAGGCGAAGCCTCAGGCGTACGGGATGCCCCTGTACATGTACAAGGCCATCGAAATCCGGCGTGCGGTCGGTGGAGTCCATGGGAAGGGGAGTAGTGAATACAAAAAACGCGCCTTCCTTGGCGCGGGGAGAAGCAGTCAGTCAGCACATCACCTCCGGGCGCCTAGCGTCGGAATAATGATAATGCTGATGATGGAGCGAGATCGCTGCATCTGTGGCAATCCTAAGCGAAAAAGGTCTCCAGTCAAATCAATGTGTGGGAATGTGGTCGGGACGAGAGGACTCGAACCTCCGGCCTCACGGTCCCGAACCGTGCGCTCTAGCCAACTGAGCTACGTCCCGACTGTGGTGAATGCTATAGGAATGCATGCATCGGGAGCTAGAGCGCATGTGCGTCTTTATGTTTGCCGGCATCTTGAGAGATGCCGAGCCCAACCGACCTACCTACCGGCAGGCAGAGCTACGTCCCGATCAGGCTCATGCTACTCAACGCCCAGGATCTGAGCTAGAGCGAGGCGTCTCTTCCCTTGCTCGTGCCGCACGCGGCACTCCACCCAACCCAGCACCTTCCGCTAGGCAGGGCAGACATTTCATTCTCATACGTACGATCATCAATCCTTGCCTTCTCAGGTACAATGGTACGGTGATCCGTTTCAGAGCCTCCATCATCCTCCTGAGTACACTGATACTCGCGGCGTGCGGCAACTCCGCAAAGGTAGCGCAGCAACTTCCATTTAGCCTATCTTCCAGCGCCTTCGCCGATGGTGAGGCGCTCCAGGCGCAGTACACCTGCGATGGTCTTGGTATGGCCCCTGCGCTACGGATCTCTGGCGTTCCGCCTGGGACGAAGTCTCTTGCCCTCGTCCTCGATGATCTCGATGCTCCGTCCGGGCACTTTGTGCACTGGGTCGTTTGGGATATCCCTGTGGATGTCGTAGAGATCAATGAGAGCACGCTTCCCGGGGCCGCGGTGCAAGGCACGACGAGTGCGGGAACGACGGGCTTCGAGCCGCCGTGTCCACCAGCAGGATCCGGGCTTCATCACTACGTCTTTTCGCTCTACGCGGTGAATGATGCCATAGGCCTTTCGCACGAGGCGACGCGATCTGCACTGGAGCAACGTATGAAGGGCAAGGTCTTGGCGATCGCGAAGATAACGTCTGTCTACGAGAGGGCTAAAGAGGTCCAATGATCGCGCGATCACCACTCTTCTTTTTTGCAGAATTTTTCCCTATGCTCTACGCATGAAGCGCATCCATTGGATTCTCATCGGCATCGTCGGAGTTCTCGCACTCTGGCTCTGGTCTGGTTACAACGGACTCATCACGGGGAGCGAGTCGGTTGCCGCATCGTGGGCACAGGTGGAGACGCAGTACCAACGGAGGGTTGATCTCATCCCGAACTTGGTGAGCACCGTTCAAGGAGCTGCTTCCTTTGAGCAGGAGACTTTCATGGCGATCACCGAGGCGAGGAGTCGTTGGCAGACCGCACCGACGCGCAGCGATCGCATTGCGGCCGCAGGTGAGGTGGAGTCTGCTCTCTCGCGCCTTCTCGTGGCTGTGGAGAACTACCCTCAGCTTCAGGCCACACAGGCGTACCGCGATCTCATGACGCAGCTCGAAGGAACCGAAAACCGTATTGCCGTCGCGCGGCGCGATTACAATGAGGAAGTTCGCAGATACAATCTCCGCGTGAAGCGGTTCCCGAGCAATGTGCTTGCCGGCATGTTCGGGTTTGACGCCGAAGCATTCTTCGAAGCGCAGCAGGGAAGCGATGTCGCGCCTGCGGTGGATTTTGAGTAGTATGACGTTATGCGTGCTATGCGTTTTCCCGTTTGCTCATTTCCTCGTCTCTGCGCGGTGTACGGCGAACGAAAAAACCAAAAAACCAAAAAACGATTATTCGTTCTCGTCTTATGCTCTTTGCTCTTTCCTGCCGTTGCTTTTGCCTATTCCGTACCGCCAAATGATGGATACGTGACAGATACAGCGGCGGTCCTTTCCGAAGACGAGGAAGCGTCCCTGGAATCGACCCTGCGGGAGTATCGCACTCAGACAAGCAATGAAATTGCGATTCTCATTGTTTCGACCCTGGATGGCGAGCCTATCGCCGATGTCGCAGTTGCCATCGGTCGCAAATGGGGCATTGGTTCAAAGGAGTATCACAATGGCATTCTCATCCTCATCGCCTACGAAGAGCGTCAGTCGTTTATCGCAACAGGATATGGTCTTGAGGGCGCCGTTCCCGACATCGTTGCTGCAGGAATCGTGGAGACGGACTTTGCTCCTTCGTTTCGTGAGGGGAAGTATGCGCAGGGGGTGCAGACCGGCATTGAGTCGCTGATGAAGCACATTGGCGGCGAGTATGCAGCCGATCGCTATGCCTCAGAATCCCGTGGATCATCTGGCTTGGGTCAATTTTTCTTCTTCCTCCTGTTTGTTGGATTCGATTTTCTCGTCGCGCTCTTTGGGCGCACCAAGTCCTGGTGGCTCGGGGGGGTTGTGGGAGGACTTATCGGTGTTGTTCTTGCCGTATCGCTCGTCTGGTGGTGGAGCATTCCCGTGCTTGCGGGTCTTGGCCTGCTCTTTGACTATCTCGTTTCCAGAAACGGAGGTGTGCGACGACACAGAAGGGGAATCTGGTATGGCGGCTCCGGGATGGGTGGAGGAGGCGGAGGATTTGGAGGCTTTGGTGGAGGCTCGTTTGGGGGTGGGGGAGGAGGAGGAAAGTGGTAGTCCTCCGTGAGCGTTACTCCAAGTTCAGGAGATCTTCTGAAATGTAGACTTGTACATTTGACGGAATCCGTACACGAGCAATCCCACGCCCAGCACTGCAGGCGCAAGATCCAGTGCAGTCCCGAGGATGTTGCTATTCAGCTGCGCGATCCTCTGGGTCGCTGCCTCTGCAGGATTACATACTTGAGGAATGCATTCTGGGCCGTGAGGCATTTCTGGACCGGACATATCTGTTTACTATACCTCAAATCCGCATTGTCGGTAAGCGTGCTACACTCCCTCCGTGCTTCCTGTCCTACTGCTTTCTGCTCTGGCGTCACTGACGGTCACTTCCCGGGAATTGGCTGTTGGGTCACTTCCTCGCGGAGCCCAACGTGTACCGGTACTTGCTCTTCACATGCGCGCCGATTGTTCGGCGGACGCTCCTATCGAGGAGATCCTCCTGAAGCGTTCCGGTCCCGGTCTGTCGACAGACATCGCAGCAGTCTATGCGGAGATGGACGGCGTTCGCGTCTCGCGCGTTTCTGTCCCGGATCGCCGGGGAGAGATCCCCTTGCGGTTCCAGGCACTCACGGTGCCTGCATGTAAAGCGATAGAACTCTCGATACTGGCTGACGTCGCTTCTTCCGCAGAAGTCGCTTCGGAGCACCGGATTTCCCTCGTTGATCGCGATCCGATCGTCTCCCCGGGCGCTTTTATCAACATAACAGTGCTTCCGTCTCTGCAGACGAAGGTCCGCACCGCTCCCTACAGCGTGGGGTCCGTCAGTGTCGACCTTCTGAGTGCTCTGCGACGTATCTCGTACGGTGCAGATCGTGTCGTTGCCCGCCTGCGCCTCACGGCAAGCGGTACGGAGGACCAAGAAGTCACGCACGTCGTTTTCACCAACCAGGGATCGGCCCGCAATGCGGACTTGCAGAATATCTCTCTGCACGATAACAGGGCTCAACGTGTCTCTTCTATCGCTCCTCGTATGACAGGGGATAAGGTCAGCCTCAGCCTGAACCCTCCCGTGCTGATTTCGCGCGGTTCTTCACGGATATTTGAACTTCACGCCGATGTACGGGCGTCTCGAAGGCGCACGATTCGCTTCACTGTCGAGGAAGCCTCTGATCTCCGGGCGCGGGATGCCTCCTGAAGGAGGTAGGCCTTCGCGTCGGGCGAGTTCTGCAGTATGCTTGGGGCCATGTCGCGCAGGAGAACCCTGTTCCCTCTCGTCGCCCTCGCACTCGTTGCTTGCAGGGCAGATGTGCCGGCGTTTCCCGCGGAGCAGGTATTGCAGAACGCTGTTACGGCAGGCGCGGTGCTCACTTCCGCTGCGTACCAGGCGGATGTCACGTTTGCGTACGGAGGCGGACTATTTGGTAACGGTGGCGGCGTGATGCGTATAGAGGGTGCACTCAATGACGGCGGAAGAATCGTGAGCGCCGCTATCGACACCACTGTGCGGTATCGTGATGCAGAGGGTGCGGAGCAGTCGCTCCACGCCATCGTCGATACGGTCTCCATCGCCGCTCAGCGCTTCTACTTCTTCGTGCGCGCCCTACAGACGGATCCCGCTGATGCCGGACTCCTCGATCCTGCGGTCATACAGTCAATTGCCGGTGCGTGGTGGATGATTGCCAAGGAAGATGGTGGCGATGAAATCTCCGTCGCACCGAGCGCGCGACTCTTGCAGTCCCAAGCCAGCGTTGTCCGCGTCACGCGGGAGTTAGGGGTCGAGCGTCTCTCTGGTGAGCCGACTTACCACTACGGCGTGGCACTCGATCCGGAGCGTCTCATTGTGTATCTCCGGGATTTGGCAGAGGAGCGGGGTGACCCGTTTGAAGAGCAGAAAGTTCGAAGGGAGATCCATTTGCTCCAGGCTACGGGTGAGCTCTGGATCTCTGCAAAAGATTTCCGGGTGATGCAGGTGCGGTGGGAAATACCTTCTCTCACTCTGCCCGAGGGTTCCGTTGCGCGCGCAGAGATCTCTGTAAAGCTCTCGCAATTTGGGTCTGCTGCCCCCGTAGAGATTCCCCCCGATGCCCGGCCCTTCCCAAGTGGTGCTACACTGGTTCCCGCTGCTCAGGCGAAGGATGGGGTCTTGCCCATACCCGAGAGCGATATCCGCTCCGCGATCGATGAGCACGCTCGCACTGCTATCTCCCCCCCCAGCGAGTGACCGAGTCCCCACAGAATGTCGATGCCGTGAGTCCCACGCCGCCGGTGCCGCAGCCCCAGATGGTGCCACCGCATGTCCGCATGCGCGCTGTGCGCGCGATCTTTGTCTGCGCCCTGATTCCCTACTTCGCGTACCTTGCTTGGTGTCTGTACGTCCTTTCCGTCCTTCCCAATATCGCCGGTACACATCAGAATCTGATTCCCCTGACGTTTGCCTCCTCCGGGATGGTGCTGCTCCTCATTGTGGGGATGATGGCGACTACGTCCCGTCATGCACTCAAGGATCGCACGGCCACGCGCTACGGCAAGGCCAATGCTATTGGCAGAATTACGCTTTTTCTCACCCCTGCATTTCTCCTCAGTCTTGCAACTCCGGTGATGATTGTCCGCGAGCCTGCGCTGCCGCTCGATATCGTAAAGTTCAGTCCGGAAGATGGCGTGGATCTCGTTGCTCCCGTGGCGATCACTTTCAGCGTCGACCGCGCGCTTGCCGTCCTCGCGCGAAAGGGACTCCAGCCCATCAGCTACTTCTGGGATCTCGATGGTGACGGGAAGACCAACGAAGAAACGTTGGATCCACAGATTACGGCCTACTTCGGCCGATCGGGTGCATATGGGGTTTCCGTTGATATCACTCTTGTCGATGGATCGGCCCGTCGCGTTGCGAGAAGGGTGGTGATCCCGAAGGCAGTCTATTCTGTAGATCCCGTAGAGCCGATTGTGGATCAGCCTGTGACCTTCAGCGTTGAGAATCTCGTTGCGGACACGGAAATGATCCGTGAGGTCCGCTGGGATTTTGACGATGACGGCAAAGTCGACGAGATTCGGACCGATTCCAAGGTCACCCACATCTTCTCGCGTACGGGAGTGCACCGTGTATCTGCTGTCGTACTGCAGGAAAATCAGACCCAGCAGACCTTTCGTCGTGACATTGAAGTGCGGGATCCCCCACCGCAGCCTTTCGATATCCTCCTCGTCTCGGAGCCCAAAAAACTGCTCAGCCCGCCTCCATTCGGCACGATCTTTACGCTCACGACCGATGAGCCTCTCCGTGAGGTCGAGTGGGACTTTGCCGATAAATCTCCTATCGTCAAAACGGTTGATCAGCACAGGGTGGGTCACACGTTTGACGTTATAGGGTCGTTTCGCGTGACTGCGCGAGCGAGATCGAAGACCGGTGATACTGCGGAGGCATCTGCCTTGGTTCAGATCGTCGAGATCCTGCGCATTCCCGATCTCACCTTCGATGGGTTTCCCGCTGTTGTAGGAAACAAGATCACCGGTGAGGCCCCCTTGAGTATCAGCATCACTCCGAACACGACATTGCCGCTCATCGACTTCTCCTGGGAGGCCCCGGGTGCCACAAGTGTCGGATCTGCCGAAAATGCCCTCCAAGCGATCTACCGATACCCGGGTACGTATAGGCTGACGCTTCTGGGCAGTGATCCCGAGGGTAAGGCCATGCGCCTGCCCATCGCGGTCGAGGTCAAACCTCCATCCTCTGTTGTGACGTTCCAGATGGACAAGAAGAGCGGCGTGGCGCCCTTCAAAGTTCGCTTCGATGCATCGCAGACCGTCATCCCCGGAAAGACTATTTCTGGCTTTGAATGGATCTTCGGGGATCAGTCGACGGGCATTACCCGCAAGCAGGGAATTGCCATTGAGGAGAACACATTCGAGAAGCCGGGAAAGTACCCGGTGAAGCTCATTGTCTACACGACGACGGACGAAACCTATGAATCCTCTAGCACCGTCGTCGTTCTGCCCCCTCGCCTTGATGCATGCTTCATCCCGAGCCGCAAAGTCGGCAAGATGGGGGGGAAACCCTTCGGTGTTTCCTTCGATCGTTCCTGTAGTTCGGGGTACCTTGAAAAGATTGTCTGGGATTTCGATGACGGCTCCCAGAGCGATGATCTTGCCACCCGTGTTGTGCACGTCTTCGAGCAACCTGGAGTCTATGACGTTACCCTGACGGTGCAGGACTCGACAGGGGCACGCAGCACGACGTCGCAGCAAATTTCCATCGAGCCCTAACCCTTTTCCCTCATGAAGAAATCCACTCCCGTGAAAATCCTCGCGATATTCGGACTCGTTGGTATCCTTCTCGGCGCTATCCTTCCGGCATTCGCCTAGTGGTGATGTATCGCCGTGGAGAGCGGTAGCGATGCTACTGTCTCAAATGGTTCGTATGCGTCTTCTCCACGTTCTTGGACGAGGAACTCTCCTGCAGCCGCGATCATCGCCGCGTTATCTGTGCAGTAGAGGAGCTTCTCCGGCCAGCGGACTACGATGCGGCGCCCAAGCGATGCTCGAAGCATGTTGCGGAGGTACGTGTTTGCCGAAACTCCGCCGACGATGTGAACCTCTCTGCTGTCGGGGTGGCGGTGGAGAGCGCGCGTGATGCGGTCAACGAGGTGCGCGCATATTGCGTGCTGGTAGGAGGCGGCAAGGTCGGATAATCGCAAGGCATTCTCCTGCTGATCTTCGAGCGTGTACCGCAGTGCGGTCTTGAGCCCGGAGAAGCTGAAGTCGAGCGACGGGTCATCGTGTAGCGGAAGGGGGAAGGCAAACTCCTGTGGGTTACCGTGCTCAGCAGCTTTCGCAATCGAGGGGCCGCCGGGGTAGGGGAGTCCAAGCAGCGACGCGCCTTTATCGAAGGCCTCGCCCGCGGCATCGTCGCGCGTCGAGCCGAGGAGTATTCCCCGGGTATGCTTCGTCCTGTACCACAGGTCGGTATGACCGCCGGAAGCGGAGAGAGTCAGCATCGGAAACGAGCAGGAGGAGAGGGGCTCAGGGCACGGTGCATCTTTGATATTTTGCTTGTCATCATGATCCGCAAGGAGCCACGTGGAGCTTAAGTGGCCGAGCGTGTGGTGGACGCCGATGAGCGGTTTTCTATGCAGTGCCGCGAGCGCACGTGCGGATACTGTACCCACGAGCAGTGATCCCATGAGTCCGGGGCCGCTTGTCACGGCGATGGCGTCAATCTCCGGTATCGTCAGCCTTGCTTCCTGTAGACAAGCCGCGAGCACCGGTTGCATGCATTGCACCTGCTCGCGTGCCGCCTGTTCAGGGATCACGCCTCCAGTCGATGCGAAGAGTGCTCGCTGCGATGTGATGACGCAACTTCGGACAAGGGTGCCACCCTCAACGATTGCCGCAGAGGTTTCGTCGCAGGATGTCTCTATACCGAGGATTCGCATGCGGGCAGGATAGGTGATGAAGGAAGGAGGGAGTAGGGGGAAGAGGTAGGGAATAGGGGGTAGGGCGTAGGGTGTAGGCCGTATAATATTTGTTATACGATTAATAGACAAATTGTCAAAAGTAGTATAAAATAACAATAATGCACAAACAAAAGAGGATCCTTTACGCCTTTGCCATAGCTTTGCTGTGCTCGGCCACTATCTCGGCGATAACTATGCACCTCGTCTTTGGAAATATGCCTGCAGACGTGGTCGTTGCGTCTCCGGCACAAGAGCGTTCCCTTGATCCCGAGCCAACACCAAATGTCCTCCTTCATGCCGCACCCCCTCAACCTGCAGCGGTTGCCCCATCGCCTCGTGCCACCTCGACATCCGAAGTTTCGAAAGATGAACGGGAGATGGATCAGTGGGGCCTGCGTACGGCGTACACCATTTCCGTTCCGGACCTTGCGGTTCGTGCACCGGTGATCCTGCCGTCGCGTCAATACTGGGATCGCGCTTACTGGAGCCTCCTCGAGCAACAGATGCAGGCCGCGCTCCTGCGGGGGACCGTTGCGTATCCGCACTCGTCCTTTCCCGGACATGGACCTCTGGTGATTGCAGGTCACAGCAGTCCTCCAACGCAGGAATCGCAAGGGAGCAGGTTCGGATCGGTCTTCGCACGTCTCCCGACGATCGGCATCGGTCAGGAGATTGTGTTGACTGTTGCAGGATCCCCCTACCGGTACTCCGTCACCGATACCTTCATCGTTTCCTCGTCAGACACCTCCATCCTCGATCTGAAGGAGATGGATGATGATACGCTCACGGTCATCACGTGCTATCCCGTCGGGACCACGAAAGAGCGTTTTGTGGTGCGTGCGAAGCTCCTGCAGAGTGCTTCGTGAGCACAGGCGTCGGGCGCTCCAGTTGCTCGTTTCTCATTGCCCTCTATCATATCGGGGATGCCGCTACATTCCTCGAACATGCGTAAGGTCATGCCGGTCATTGCTTGGTACGTGCTTCTTGCGCTTCTCACGATCAAGTTTTTCACGCCCTTTTTCCGCTTTCCCATCCCTCTCGGGTATGACCCGGGCATCTATCGTTTCCTCTTTCTGAAGTACGCAGAGAGCTTTCCGTTGCTTCCGGACTTGCCGCGGTGGGCAGGGGAGCACCCTCCCGGACTCTTTTTGCTTGCTGCACCACTCCTCAGGATCGGTGCACCGGTTGAGTGGCTCCTCGGTTGGATGTGGAACTTTGTCCCCATTGTTCTCGCTCTTGCCCTTGCTGCGGAATTTTCCCGAAGGGAGGAGAGAGCCGTTGGTATCTTCGTGCTTCTCGCAGCTGCCCTTTCGCTACCCTTTTACGATGGTTTCGTCGGTATGTACTGGAAGACGTACGCCGCACTGCTCTTCACCATCTTCACCTTCGGAGCTCTCGAGAGGCGCTCGAAGCTTGCGCCGCTCTTCGCATTCCTTGCGCTCATCATCCACCATCAGACAGGGCTCCTCCTCGGCTTGACCATCGGCTCTTGGTGGCTGATCTCTCTGCGCTCTCGCCCGTATGACCGTCGCCTCTGGATGACGGGAGGATTTCTTGCAGTGATCGCACTCCTCAGCTTGCTCCTCTACCTTCCGCACTGGACGGCGGCGGTGCGCGATCCCTTCACAAGTATCTACAAGTTGCGCGGCGATCTCGCACCGGGTGGCTCTTTCCCCGATCCTGTTTTCTACCTTCGCACGACGGGTATTCTTCTGTCTCTCGGTGTCTGGGGATTTCTCCTTTCTCTGCGCAAGGAGAAGGGGAGTCTGTGGCAGCTTGCCGTCCTCTGGACACTTCCCTTCATCATCTTTCGCCTCGTGTTCTATCGCCGCTTTTTTCTCCAGTGCGATTTCTTCCTCCTGCCCTTTGCTGCGATTGCCATGCAGGATCTCTGGAGGCGCTTGCGCTTGCCGGCACTGCGTGCCGCACTCGTAGTGCTCCTCATCGCTCAGGGGGCGATATCTTTCCGTGTCGCGTGGGAGCGCGTGCCCGTCATCAATATGGATACCTACTGGGCGATTCAGTCCTCCGCCCTCGAGGTTTCTACCGGGTCTGCACCAGTGATTGCTCTCGACAATGCCGGAGCGCCGTGGCTCCTCGGCTGGCTTCCTGAGCGCACTATCGGTGGTCCGGGCATCTTTGATCTCCCCGGTTGGACCAAGGACCAGTGGGGGCAGTTTCTCTACGGCACACATGAGGAACGCAGATTGCTCCTCTTCGGTCTTCCCCAAGGAACACTCTTCGTCCTCACACCGCTCTTCACCGATCACTACGGGGAGTATGTAAAAGGCTTCTACGGTGATCCTTGTCTGCAGAAGAGAGGGGAGTGGGTGATGGAGTCGATGTGCGGGAATTAGCACATTCAATGTGTGTCATCCTGAGCGTAGCCCGCCTCGGCCGACGACTCGGACGGGTCGAAGGAGACACGTGATCATTGCATGCCGCGCTTCGACTACGCTCAGCGTGACATGCAATGAATGCTATGATCCATAGTGATGCTTTCGCTCTTCCCCTCCCGCGCCGTCGCAATTTCTGTTTTTGGCTTCGACGTGCACTGGTACGGACTCCTGTACCTTGCAGGATTTCTCGTTGCCTACCTGCTCCTTCCCCGACTGCAGAAGTACCGTGGCCTCAGCCTCGATAGCGATGCCTGGGGAGATATCCTCGCGTGGGGCGTGCTGGGCGTGCTTCTCGGAGGGCGCCTTGGCTATGTGCTCTTCTACGATCCTGGATACTATCTCATGCATCCTCTAGAGGTGCTTGCCGTGTGGAAAGGAGGCATGGCGAGTCATGGAGGATTCATCGGCGTGATCCTGTCGCTCATCTTCTCGGCACGGAAGCACAAGATTTCCTTGCTTGCCCTCGGGGATATCGTCGTCGTTCCGGTGGCGATCGGACTCGCTCTGGGGAGACTGGGAAACTTTATCAATCAGGAGTTGTACGGCATTCCTACTACACTCCCGTGGGGTATTGCGATCCCCGGCGTAGAAGGACTACGGCACCCTACCCAGCTCTATGCCGTGTTGAAGGATCTCTTCATTGCAGGGGTCTGCTTCCTTCATTTGCGATTGCCAATGAAGTCCCAAGGACAGACTGCGGGAATCTTTCTGATACTGTACGGAGTGCTGCGCTTCGCATTGGAATTCCTCCGAGAGCCGACGCACACAGCGCTCATCATCGGTCCGATGATCCTCACCAGAGGGCAGGTGTACTCGGTGCCGATTGTGATTGGAGGACTCTTTGTCTTGTATTTTGGCAGAAAACCGAGAGTACAATGATTGTTACATGGAAAGCTTGAGTTTCATCTCAGCCGAGTAAAGCTTTTCCTATGGATTGCACACATTCCGAGCTTACGGAGCATCGCATAATGCTCCTCTGACCCATACCCCTTGTGTCTCACAAAGCCATATCCTGGAAACGCCTTATCGGCCTCGCGCATCATATGGTCGCGGGTGACTTTCGCGATGATGGAGGCTGCTGAGATGCAGGGCTCGAGCATATCGCCCTTGATGATAGAGCTATGCGGGTAATCAAACCAAAACTTGTCTCTGCCATCGACGAGGAGGTACGTCGGCCGTTTTGCGAGTGCAAGCATAGAAACTGCCTGCTGCATCGCGCGCTCGGTTGCGGCGAGGATCCCGAAGCGGTCGATAAAGGATGCGCTACTGAGACCGATGCCCACACAGCAGTGCTCCTGCACCCACGCAAACGCCTCTTCCCTCTGGTTTGCTTCGAGAGCTTTGCTGTCACGAATGAAGGAGGGGGCAGTGGTGCCAGTGGGAAGGATACAGGCAGCAGCAACGACAGGGCCTGCAAGAGGCCCTCTACCCGCTTCGTCGATGCCGGCAGTGATGGAAGGCATAGTGCTACTGTACATTCTGTGTCATCCCGAGCGTA
Source organism: Candidatus Peribacteria bacterium (assembly GCA_016866875.1). Classification (GTDB taxonomy): domain Bacteria; phylum Patescibacteriota; class Gracilibacteria; order Peribacterales; family Peribacteraceae; genus 2-12-FULL-55-11. The sequence continues at coordinate 50,334 of VGKY01000002.1, read as the reverse complement.
GTCGAGGGACGTCGCAGAATGTAGCGTGTCTTGCTTCGACTACGCTCAGCATGACATGCTATGTTGCGGTAGAGATCGTAATGTGTCTGGTTGATGCATTGAGATAATAATCGATGGCTTGCCATATGTCCCCGAAGTCCGATACGTAGACCAATGTCACCGGTCGACGTTTGAAGGTGTACGCCTTCGGGTCTGTGCCTTCGTTGTGCTCTCCAACTCTACGCTCCACATCATTGTTCACTCCCGTGTAGTAAGACCCGTCGGAGCATTCACGATATAGACGTCATAGGGGAGCATCCCTTGTACTATCCTGATGAAGTTGAACGTTCAAGTGTACAAATGCCCACAAAGAGCCGTAAATCCACTATTTGACAAAATATGTAATAGTTATAAAATAGTACTAATACCCAGCTCCTTCACATCATACGCATGAGGCAGCGACTGTCTCCAGATCTTTTAGCGGCAGAGCCGCTTGTCTGGGGACGTAGCTGTCTTTCAAGGAGGAGGAGGAAGGTATGAAACCTTCAACGTGGTGTCAGTGGTGGAACGGTTTGTTTCACAACCGACCACCCGAGGATGATTGCGTTGAGTGGATGCTGGACTTTCTGGGATTTTTCCCGGTGCTGGCGTCACTCTACGCTTTCTTTCTCTTGGCGGTAGCGCTCTATCTCTGGTCACTCGACCGGAAGTGGAAGCGCGATGATGCGCGAATGAAGAAAGAATGGGAGGTGCATTCATGATGCCCGACTTTTTGGTTCTTCATTTAGCAATCCGCATTGGCGCGGCCTTGCTGGGAATCATCGTGATCGCTTGGATTCGGATCAATGATTCCAGGCGTGAGCGACGACGACTTCGCCAGCAGGGCGACTGCTTAGGAGAGGATTGAAAGATTTCCGGCGTTCCCCTTTGGGAACGCCGGTTTGCTATACGACCCCTCTCCCTAACCCCTGCCTACCGGCAGGTAGGCCTGTCTGCCGCAGGCAGGCTCTCTGGGAGGAGAGGGAAATGCGATTCGCAAGCGATAGAAGAATATGTGCGATACAAACAGGGTTTGGTCGCTTCCGGGATGATGCCGTCATGCATACAGTGAGCGCAGCGCAAGAAAATGCGCATGTTTGACGAGTGAGTCCGCCGAAGCGGACGAGCGAGGAGTTCGCATTTTCCGCTGCGTGAGCTGATATGCATAGGCATCATCCCGATAGCGACACTGTTTCTTTCTGCCATTTCTTTGCGCCAAAGAAATGGCAAACCCATAGAAAACACAGAATGACATTCGCACAATTAGAGACCCTGCAATCAGTGGTGTTACACACACAGACCCCCTCTCCCTATGGGAGAGGGGAGGATGCATATCCCATGGCTGCCAATTCCTCCCGCACGATCGCCCGCTCGTCCCACGGCACTCTCCCTGTAAGCTTCGTCATCGTCGTGAAGGGGCCCATGCCGCAAAAAACGACGGCGTCTCCGGGCTTTGCACTTTTCAAAGCGAAGATGATCGCTTCCCTTCGGTCGAAGATGTTGTGTGCTTCGCACTGAGCTTGGTCGATGCCGGCCCAGAGCTCCTCCAGAACCGCGTGCGGATCTTCTCCGTACGTTTCATCCTCGGTTGCTATGACGATGTCTGCTAGCACAGAGCAGATCCTGCCGATCTCCGGTCGCTTCTCGCGCATGCGATTGCCGCAGCTTGAGCACAGGACGATGACGTTTCCGGATTCCCCGACCATCTCTCTGAGGGTCTGCAATGCCTTTTCATAGGACTGCGGTGAAACGGCAAAATCCACAAACACGGCGAAGGGCTGCCCCTCGTCGATGCGTTCCATGCGACCCGGAACCCCGGGAAATGTTGCCAGAGCCTTCTTGCACGCCTCCACATCGAGCCCGAGAGCGCTACACACACTCATCGCACAGAGCGCATTGTCGCGATTGAATGCGCCCGGGATCTGCAGGGAAAGTGCAGCGGCATTCTCTCGAGCCTCAGGCGAATTCCAGTCTAAGGTTACAGTCGACGCGATACGGCAGTACATCGCGAAGGTTTCATCGTTGCCATTCAGCACCTTCGTTCCTCGTCCATGCAGCATCCGAAAGAGGATGCCCTTGTCCTTACGGTACAGTTCCATAGTGCCGTGGTAGTCGAGGTGCTCCGGTGCGGTATTGGTGATGGCGGCCACCTTCGGAAACGTCCAGTCGAGGCGGTGCTGGACGAGACCGTGACTGGAGCACTCGAGGATCGCATGGGTGCAGCCGTTGCGCATCATCGTGCGCAGCAATTTCTGCAACACAAACGGACTGATGGATGTGAGATGAGAGGGATTTGCCTGGAGCCCTGTCCCGTCGTCAAAGAAAGCAGTGGACGCAAGGCCTACACGGTAATGGGCTTTCGTAAGCACATGACGAATCATCGAGCAGGTGGTGGTCTTACCATCCGTTCCTGTGAGGCCGATGACGGTGAGATTCCGCGCAGGAAACCCGTAGGCTGCGGCAGCCAGCAATGCTTTTGCGGCATGGTACGACATCCGTAAAGCGCTGCGCTGGCCGATTGCCTGCTTCAACCACGGGATCATGCACCGAGGATAGCACGCGCGGCGGCGATATCGGCTTCAATTGCGTCTTGTAGTTCCTGCGGTGTGTTGAAATCCTGGACGTTGCGCAGGCGCTGTACGATCTCCACGTTCAGGACTGCAGGTGTTTCCGGAGGCATGCGTTCGATCAGGTGTACCTCACAGGATACAGGCAGTCTATGAACGAAGCGTGGACCATGGTGCATGACTGCGCCCGCCCATCTAGCATCCGGCTTAGACGGGCTCTCTTGTTCGAACCTCACTCGGCAAGCGTAAATGCCTTGCTCTAAAGACTCTGGAACATCGTTTAGGGCAAGGTTCAGCGTTGGGACATTCTGCTGTCGAGCGACTCCGGATCCGGAGATAACATGAGCTAAAAACCGCATGCCGCAAGCATAGGGCAAGCCGATCTCCGTGTCTTCACTGGGGCGTCTGCATGAGCGTGCGAGCGCTGTCGGCCATGCCCTTGGCGATCTTCTGGACCTGATCAGAGATCCCCGCAAGGTTTGGGGCGAGCTCCTTGGCGCGAGTAGAGAGGTTCCAGGCGTCGCCCGCAAGCTTCGTTACCTGCTCATAATCCTTGTTCAGCCCTGCGCGGTACGCACGCACGAGAGCGCGAAAGGCCTCGGCTGTCTTCAGTGCTCCCTGGACAATCGGCTCGTCGGGCTTGATGAGGTGAGCGCCACGAGCGGCGAGCAGTCCACGTGCAGAAGCGTGCTCCGCTGTGACGATGTCGTTTTTGTCGAGTGCTCCGAGGATGATGATGATTTCGCTTTCGGCTTCGGAAAGAAGCGCCTGCGTCCTGCGCCCTTCCTTGTACATGAGGAAGCGGTGGAGGATCAGAGCGCAGTCGCCCCGGGTAAGCGGTCGATCGGGACGGAGCAAGCCGTCCGCACCGATCATGGTCATCGACGAGGCGATGGCGTAGCGCATGTAGGGGTAGAACCAGTCGCTGGGACTTCCGACATCCGGCGCAAGCGGGAGCTGGATCTCACTCAAGGTCTCGAGCGGTTTCGCGCTGTGTGCTTGCTGGAGCATCTTGAAGAATTCCGCTTTGAGCACGGGGTTGCCTCCGTTGAATGCCGTTTTCTCCGGCGGCCCGTCGACGATGCCATTCTGGCGCGCCGCTTCGACGTAGCCAAGGAACCAATCCCCCTGCTTCACATCGGAAAAAGGAGATGTGGTGATCTGGGCCAGCGAAGCGGAGTCCAAAAGAGGAGCAACGATGATCTTGATGGCCTCAGCGCGGATCACGCCTTTATCCGGCTTGAACGAACCGTCGCTGTAGCCGGAGATGATGCCTTTGGATTTCAGGTACTCGCCCGCTGCATATACCGGGTGATCCGGAGAAAGATCGGTAAACGATGCTGTTTGCGCGTGAGCTCTAGCAGACAAAAGCCCGAAGGAGAGAGCAAGAACCGTACAACCCGCCTGAAACTTCCAAAAGGAATTCCGCATTAGAACAGAATGCTAGCAAACGACCCATGGAATTACAAATTCGGCCTATATCTTTCATTGGAGCATATATGGACAAAATAGCAAATAAATGTTAAAATAGTACGAAATGCACATCAATTTTCGCTTGCTCCTCGGCGCTCTTGCGGTCTGCATTGCCACGGCTCTTCCGAGTGGGGGAATCGCTGCGGAGAGTACGTCGTACAAGCTCTACGCAGATCCGGGCAATGCTGTAGCAACGGGCCCGATGGTATCCCTGAGCTACACCATGAATAGTGACACGGTCACGTGGAGAGCTCTGCCCGGCATATCGACGAGCTATCAGGTTGTACTCGCGCCTCACGCGACGAGTAGCAGTTCATCGAGTAGCGCTTCCGTAGCAGGGACGTCGGATGGGACGAGTGGTGGCGAGCGTAGCGGTGGAGGGAGGAGGGGGCAAGACCGCGATCCGATCTTTGAACTCCCTGAGGAGTCAGCTTCGTCTTCGCTGCAGAGCAGATCTACGTGGTCAACCCCAGAACTTATCGTGGAACCTGGCCCCTCGAATTTGGAGTTCTTCACAAAACAGTCATTACCGACAAGCGAGTTCATGCTTCCTGTACAGGCGGCGTCACCATCAGAGTTCCAGAAGAGCAGGTTTCCTATTCGCTCGGTGCAATCCTCGAGCACCATTGCCTCTGCATTTCATACCGCTCCTCCGGAACCTGTCGCGTCCACTGGAATCTTTGGATATTCAACCGTTTCCGCAATCAGTTTTGTTTTCGCCTCACTCTTTGTCGTGACCTTAGCGGGCATCGCGTCTCTGACTTCGGGTTGCTCTCTGGGTACATGTATAGCCAATCGCCGCCTACTGCGCCGGTTCTTCTTCGGTGGGTGGCTCATGGATCAAGAGAAAAAGAAGCGCGTGTGGAAGGCGACACATGCTCACAAGCGTCGGGTCGGAAAATTCTTAGCGCTCATGCTGATTCTTCCGGGGATGGTGCTCCACGGTATCACCGTACGAGCTGCGACAACTGCTCCGCAGCGCATCGTCTATAACGGTCACCTGCTTGATAACTCGGGGACTGCCGTGACTAGTGCTGTGAAGGTTCGCTTCAGTTTCTGGAACTCCGGTGACTACGTGAGTGGCGATGTGACAGGTACAGGAGCAGTGAACACCGCCGCAAGTACCTACGCGTCATGGAACGAGGTGCACAGCGTGACGCCCAATAGCCAAGGGTACTTCTCCCTGGAAATGGGCTCTGTGACGTCTCTCCCGAACTTCAGTTCCATGAGTACTGCGACTCTGCTGAGTCTGTACCTTCAGGTCGAGGTGAAGGCCGGATCCTCAGCAGATACGAGCTACGAGCTTTTGGATTTCGATACCTCGAGCACTACATCAGATCGCTCTCCGTTGCGCTCCGTCCCGTTTGCGCTCAACGCCGATTTGCTCGACCAGCGCGATATTGGAACCGGCAGCGGCAACATTGCCATTCTCGGTTCGGGGGGGGTCTTTCACCCTGCCCGCATTCCTGGCGGCACCAACTCGGGAACCTTCGTCATCGACCGCGACGGCTCGGATAGCACAACTGCACTGCAGTTTGGGAATTCCGTCACACGTCAGCTTTCGTACGATGGGTCCAATGGAAGGTTTAACTTCAATGATGATGTCCAAATCCAGGGTGACCTCACCGTGACCGGCGTCATCAACGGTATCAACCTGACGACGCTTGCCGGGAACGCGCCTCTTAAAGTCAGCAGTGGCGCGGGACTCAATATCACCATCAATGCTGGCTCATACAGGCTCAATGGCTCCGTCACCAACTACGGCGGCAGCTCGACGACAGTGAGCAACAATGCGTCGAATTACGTCTTCTTCGGTTCCGGCGGGCTCGCGGTTTCGACGATCGGATTCCCGTCGGACGAAAGTGTCATCCGCCTTGCTCAGGTGGTCACCTCCGGTGGCGCAATTACTTCGGTTTCCGACCGCCGCGTAACGAGCAGCGATGATCGCGAGAGAACCGTAGAGGATTTTTTGCACGCGGCATTTTCGCGTGTGGCATTGAAAGCGGACGGCAGCAACAACGTCGGGCAGCTCAGCGTGAGTCACGATGCGACAAGCAAGCGCAATTACTATCTGTGGACGAGCACCAGAAGCACCCTTCAGGACTACGATGTCTACGTGCGTGTGTCTCTCGGAAGCGATTTCGTCGGGTGGGTGGATAATCCCTTGCAGGTGACGTACCGCACGAGCAGTGGATCAACGAGCGCCAATACCCTGGGTGTCGCGGTCTACGATACTGCGGGAAATGCGGTTACCCTCTCGGGATCCACGACGAGCCTTGCAAGTACATCGTGGGCCACGACGCAGGTCGAGTTCTCCGGTGCGCCAACCTTCACTGCAGGGCAGGATATCCTCATCAAGTTCACATTGGCCGCTAAGAGCAACGCGGAGGTGCATCTTGCCAGCATGAAGGTGCAGATGCGCGAGCTCCTGCAGTAGGGTATTGACAAATCTTGCAAAATTGCGGCAGAGAACCGCTCCATGATGCGATGAAGAGCGCTTATATACCAAAGCATTATTTGTCAAATACAGCAATATCTTTCGCGTTGGATGAGAGTCCGTTTTGCGCTACAATGGTGGGATTTCATGAAACACGCATACACACATACCGCAATGAAGGCAGTGTCTGTCGCAGCGATGCTTGGGCTTTTACTTTCTCATACACCTGTTGCCCTCGCTGCCTCTTCGTGGAGTCCGGGACTCCTGGTGAATACAGAATCCTTCCAGACGATCGATGATGGGGACTCTACGACGGACATCGAACTCCGGTTCGGCGGTACGCTCAATGAAAAGATCTTCTGGGACTACGAGACGAGTCGATTCGAGTTTACCGACGACGTGCATGTGCAAGGGAACCTCACGGCAACGGGCACGATCATTGCCGATGGTGCCATCTCCACAAAGGCCAATCTCACGATCAACAGCGATCAGACGGCAGCGGATGCCGTGCTCACGTTCGGACAACCATCAACGAATGAGACTCTAACCTTCAGTAACTCTGCCGGCCGCTTTGATTTCAGCGATGATGTCTACGTACAAAACACCCTCGAGGTTGATGGCAATGCGCAGTTCGATGGCGGTACGCTGACCATCGGTGATGCCGGTGGTGATGCCGTAACCGTGAACAGCTCTACGTGGACGTTTGCCAACGATACGTCGGTCGCTCTCACTGGAGGTGTCAACGGTATCAACTTTGACTCCAATACGCTCAGCATCGATGCCACAGCCAATCGCGTCGGTATCGGAACTGCTGCTCCTGCATATGAATTGGATACGGTGGGAAGCATTCACGCTTCGACCGGCCTCTCATCTTCCGGCACACTCGTGTGGGAAGGCGCTGCCTCCGGCGCAAGCTTGTGGGTTTCGCAGTTCAAGGGACCAGGACTCGTCTCCACCTGTGATTCCACAACGGGCAAACTCACATGGGACGCAACCACGCAACGCTTCGTCTGTGGAACGGATAGTGGCACGACCTACAGTGCGGGTCAGGGACTAACGCTTACGAGCACAGTCTTTAGCCTCAGTCCGAGTTTCTCCGGAACTGCTTTGGAAATTCTTGGAACCGCTTCCGGTCGCATCTTGCATGCCAATGACAAGATCCAGTCCTCGGGTTCCTTGATCTTGGACGGGTCTGCGTCCATCAAAACCAACCTGACGATCAACAGTGACAACGGTGGTGCGGATGCCATATTGACCTTCGGCAATGATGGAGGCGCGGAGACCCTGCGCTTCAACGACACGACCAATAACTTTGCGATTAGCGACGACATTGACGTCACGGGGAACGTTGATGCAACGGGTACGGTTTCCGGTGACGGCAACTTCACGATCAACGAGGATAACACGGGAGCGGATGCCATCCTCACCTTCGGTAACGACGGTGGAGTCGAGACGATTCGCTTCAACGACACGACGAACAACTTTTCCTTCAGCGATGACCTTGATGTCACGGGAACGGTCAACACGACGGGGAACATTACGACAGATGCTGATCTTACAATCAACGAGGACAACGGCGATTCCGCCGCCGTCCTGACCTTCGGCAACGATGCGGATACGGCATCCCTGACGTTCAGTAACGACGCCAATCCGCGATTCGTCTTTGATGACGACGTGAAGGCCACCGGGTATCTCTCGGGCTCCACGCTCACGGTTGATGGGACGATCACCATCCGCGGCCAGGCCATGACCTTTCCGGGCAACGCCGGCGTATCCGGCGCCGTTCTGAGGACAAATGGGGCAGGGGTGCTGAGCTGGTCTACGGGCATTAACGAGGGAAGCGGCGATATCCTCTCCATCCATCCGGAGTACCCGAATGCCATCTACTACCAATCTGGTTCTACATACATCGGTCAGCTTGTGGGTTCTGGAGGTCTGAACTCTGGATTCGAGAATACCTACCAGTGGTCATCCACGAAGAGCGCCATCCAGGACTACTGGGTCTCGACGCGCGTGCGGATTCCGGATAACTTCGTCCGTTGGGATCCGGTAAAAGCACTGCAGCTTCGCTACCGTACGAAGACGGGTACCACGAGCCAAAACCACATCACCGTGAAGCTGCTCGACACGACAGGTGCTGCCGTTGCTCTCACGGGTGGCGCAACCCTTGCCAATACGTCCTTCACGACGGCGAACATTACCGGACCGCAGGGTGCAGGTACGTACACACCGGGCGGTTTCATCACTATCCTCGTGAAGCTCGCGGCCAACAGTTCAGGACAGGCAAACGCTGGGTTCATCACCCTGAACTGGGAAACGAAGAATCCGTAGGTGATCGCATGACTACTGCGTAGTCCATCTCCAGCGCACGAAGAATCGTGCGCTGGATTTTTGGAACACGGGTTCAAACATTGTGGGACGCGCACGTAGAAACGTACGCTGGGTTACGTGGATGCGTTTTCCCGCCCCCCAATATATGGATGGGACGCGCACGTAGAAACGTACGCTGGATTTGTAACAAACATTATGGATGCGGCGGGCACGGGGAAACATACGTGGGGTGTGTTTTTCGCCCCCCAGCGCACGATTCTTCGTGCGTTTAATACACCATTCTTGGTGCGCAATTAAACGCCCACGTAGAAGCGTGCGATGGATCATTTCACAACGCGTGCGGTGGCTATGTGTGGCATCCCATGCCATCGACATACGTGATATCCCATTTCCCGGATGCGGAAGACCACCGATAGTCTTCCGGATGTTCTGATAGGCCTGCGCGCACGGGATTGAGGTGAATGTACTCCACAGCCGTAGCGGTATCTTCAATCAGGCGGCAATGAAATCTCTTCTGCCACAGCGGACCTTTGGCGCACGCAAAACTAACGTGTCGCTTGTACGTGTGCATGATGCGCGAGATGGATCCGCTTTCCGGCACAGACAAAAGCATATGGCAGTGGTCGGGCATCACCACGAATGCATACAGAAAGAATGGGTAACGTTGTTGGACGAAATACATTCCTTCTACAGCTGCCCGTGCATACGTTTCGCATGCAAATACCGGTGCGCGATGAAGTGTCACCGATGTGATGAGCATGCAGGCACTATGTTGCATCCAATGTCTTTGCGTCACTATGCGATGCTACGGCATCGAGATTGCTTGGGATTGCAGATCGCATGACGTTGCGTTTTGATGTGAGTATTTTCCTTGTAGGAAAGCGAAGATTTCGGTTCCTTTTGAGGATGGAACGCGCGTGCAAACGTGCGTGGGGTGTGATTTTATTTGCCCCCCAGCGCACGATTCTTCGTGCGCAATTAATTTTGGATGAAAGCGCACGTAGAAACGTACGCTGGAATATTTGCTACACGTAGAAACGTGCCATGGATGTATGGGGGACGCGCACGTAGAAACGTGCGCTGGATTTTTGGAACACGGGTTCAAACACAAACATTATGGATGGGACGCGCACGGGGAAACATACGTTGGGTTACGTGGATGTGTTTACACACCCCCCAATATATGGATGGGACGCGCACGTAGAAACGTACGCTGGAATATTTGTTACACCTACAAACATGCCATGGATGTACGGCGGACGCGCACGTAGAAACGTGCGCTGGATAGGGTCTATCCATTCACATAAAGCGCACGTAGAAACGTACGCTGGATAAGGTTACCCCTTCACATAGAGCACCGCATCCCCATCTCTCGCTGCTGCCTCCTTGCCGTCGATGGTGAACGCATGCGATACCACGCGACACCCCGGCTTCAGTGTGGGCCAGATCCGTTTGTAAAAGTCCTGCATGGTATCTTTGAGGAAGTAGCAGAAGATCACGTCGGCATCGCGATAGTCCTGCCTCCAGAGGTTGCCGTAGCGGATCGAGGTGTTTCTCCGCAACAGGGAAGAGGATTTTGCGAGGAGATATACGGGCATGGACATCTCGAAGCCGATGGCATCTGCCCCCTGAGCGGCAGCTGCAAAGATCAGTCTGCCATCGCCGCAGCCGAGGTCGTACACTCGCTCATCGTGCTTGATGTTTGCGAGCGTCAGCATCGCTTGCATGGTCCGCTTTGAGGTTGTGATAAAGGGGGCTGCACCGCGCATGTACCAGATTCCTGGGAGGCAGAGTATCAGCAGAAGGAGAGCGACGGGCGCAGACCACGGGGATCCCCACCACTCAAGGAGGGCAAGGGCTACCGCCGCTAGTACCGTCTCCAGCACAACTGCAGTGTACAGGTATGCATGTGTCTCGCACTTCGTACAAGCATGCTTGAGGACACTTGAATCCCACGCATAAGCGAGGAGTCATCAGGCTGATGATGCCCCTAGAGGGGCAGAGCAGATGTTGCTAGCGGGATCCATACCCAAGCTCAATCTCTTGCTTTGCGCTGCAGGCCATTGATCTTTCGTTGCAATTGCCTGACCTGGGCTTCGAGCTTTTCTACCGTTGAAGCAGAAAGCGATGCCAGCTCATCGTCTGCAGCGTGGTGCGAGATGTTGATGAAGAGAAGCACGCTGCCTACCCCTGGCCCCTCAAAGAAGCTCATCGCACGACCGATGATGCGACCAGATGCCTTTGCCTTCATGGCGATTCCCGGCTTTGAAGAGACCGTGAGGGAATCTCCCGGAGTGATGGGTCCATTCTCGGCACTCACTTTTACAGGCACTCTGCCGACCAGCGCAACGGGAACGTAGTGCGATACTGCGCTCTGCTCCACAGTTGGCTGCAAAAGGAAGCCCGGGTTTTCTGAGATGACACCAACGGCGTCGTTATTGGAGTTTGCACGCATGACGGCTCCCCCCCCAGTTTCGGAGATTGCGACGATCTCGCCGGCTTCGAGCGACGTATCGCTCGTCGGATAGTCCTCGGCGTAATCGAAAGCCCCAGTATTGAGCGCGACGCCATGCGAGAGGCGGAAGGTTCCGTGCCGGTCATGCGTGTCGAGAGCATTGGTGCCTACAAATGAAATAGAGCCGAAGTTACTGTTCTCGCTTTCAAACTTGAGGCTGTAGGAATTCTCTTCGTTCTTATTCCAGCTGTAGACAGATCCGGCATCGGTCTCTTCCGTTCCTACGTAGAGTTCATCGTTGAACACTTGCATGCTTACTACATCATTCACGCCTGTATTGGTGCCGAACGTACCTCTGGTTCCGTTTATCATCGTCCAGCTATCTGGGACGTCGTCGTACACGTAAATCGCTGCTGCGTTATCGGTTCCCGTTTGTGTTCCTGCGTAGAGTCTGCCATTGTATACACGGAGAATGACCGAATCGATGAGGTTTGCCGTTTCTCCCGAGGTCATCTCACCCAGCCCGAAGTTCACCCGGTCGAAGTTGGTTACGGAGGTGCTCGACGAGAGGAAATCGGGGAGCCATCGGTACACTGCGCCCGCATTCGTCTTACTCGTTCCGACGTAGAGCTGCCCGTTGTGCACGGCCAAGGATGTCACGTTGACGGTAGATGTATCGGCGCCGAACGTGCCTTTTGTGGCATTGAGATCGGTGATGGTGGTGCCTACTCCGTCATGGACGCCGACGCGCGCGGTCGTGCTGGCCGTGGCGGCGCCGATGAAGAGTCTTCCGCCGTAGACTGCGAGAACGGCGCCGTCGATGTCCGCTGTATCTGCGGCGACGAACTTGCCACCAGTAGTGTTGATTTGGCTGAAGGTGGTGCCACCATCGTAGCGTCCGAGTTCCCAGTCGTTGGCTTCCTGCGTGGAGATAATGAGGTTACCGTTCCAGACGGTCATGCTACTGATACCGTCGATGCCCGTTTCACCCATACCGAAACTGCCGCGTGTGGAGTTGACGAGCGTGAAGGAATTGGCGGTTGTATGCGCAGTCGTACTGGAGTAGAGACCCGCAGTGTCAGCTGTACCCTGGCTTCCGATGTAGAGGGTGTTATCGAATACGGCGAGAACGTACGAGTCGATGTTCGCCGAATCAGTCGAGATCGCTTCTCCTACGGCATAGGTGACGAGCGTCCATGTCGTGCCGCCATCGTAGCGGTACACACCGCCGGCATCTGTTTCGTTCGTTGCAACGAAGAGCTTGCCCTTGTACACAACCGATGACACGACTCCATTACGGCTTGCATCATTGCCAAAGGTACCCGCGGCGGGGTTATCGAGACAGTTGCATCCCGATGTGAACGTGTGCTCGGTTGCGTTTTGCCGCGCTCCAATGATCAGGCTTCCGCCATCGATGATGGCTCCTCCAGAACTCGTAAGCTTATCATTCGCGTGGATGATGCGGCCCGATGCGGTTCCCACCACCTCCAGTTTTGTTTCAGGAGCAATGGTACCAATACCCATATTTCCATTATCTTTGACGCTGACGCTCGGCGTGCCATTGCCCGCCGGGTCAATGTAGAAGAAGTCCTGTGCGCTGTTGTACCCGACGGTTGCCTCATTGCCCGTTGCACCAATGTGCAGGCTCGACCCTGAGAGGTAGAGGCTTCGCCATCGAAGTGATTGTGAACCGAGGTCGTAGGTATTTTTCGTTTCGGGGAGTATGTGCGCATTCGTTGCGAGCGTGTTACTTCCTGATTGATACAGACGCGTCGAGAAGGCGCCATTGTATCCAAACATAATGTGCGGCGCCAAGCGCTGTTGTCCACCATCGCGACGATTGTTCAGAGCAAGAACAGCTCCGTTTGTTGCATTGGAATCGACGTACATGCCCGATCCCGCCGTCGCCAACTGACGAACTGTAAGCACAAAGCCGCTATCTGTGCCTCCAGATGCTGGATTGTAAAAGACGAGCGAGTCATCGTCGCTTGTTAAGGCAATTTTTGCATCATTGCCGTTTGCGTCGGCGTCATACGCTTGCTGAAGGGTGGAGCTTCCTCCACCATCGTCATCCCCACATTCAAACCGCTGCGTCGTGGCATTCCAGGCGAGAGTCTCGTTGTCGGCATTGCAGGAGGTGACGAGTCCCGCTCCCCTGAACTGCGACACCCACAGGCTTGCACCGGATGCAGCTCCTTCCCAGACGAGGGAACCTGAGGACCGTACGGATTCCATACCGAAGATTGTCTTACCTGATGCGGTTCCCTTCACATTCAGATCGCCAGACACGTAGACATCGTCATTGAAATTGAAGCGATCGAGCGTGCGCTCGAATGTGAGACGTTTATTCAATGTGTCTCCAAACCGAACGTAGAGATCCGATGTTGTGTCGGCATCGTCGATCACCTGAAAGGTTTCGGTATTCACGAGGAGTCCCGGATTCCAGCTGCTCGCATATGCGGATATGTGCTGCAGAAGGATAGCGACGATGAAGAATGCCGAAATTGGCGTTTTTTGTCTCAAATCCTAGTATTTTACCATAAATTTGCTTTTGTTGTTTCTTTATAAATCCTAGGAATGTTGTATTAATACTTCCCTAAGAATGGTGTCTTTATGCATGAATTCTTTCTCCAATGGCGGAAGGGGAGGGATTCGAACCCCCGAGGCCCTTGCGGACCTACCCCGCACTATTTGGCGGAAGCGAGAGGATTCGAACCTCTGAGACCCTTGCGGGTCTACCTGATTTCAAGTCAGGCCCAATCGACCACTCTGGCACGCTTCCGTACGGATTATACAATATTTTTGGGCATTGTTCGATCAAAGAACCAGTCGCTGCGCTCCGGTTCGTGGCAGGCTACTCTGGCACGCTCCCGTGAAATCGTACCAAAAAGTGCGGGGCGCCATAGACCACTCGGCCACCCTTCCGTACGCGGAGGATAGCAGAAGGCTTTCACCAGACCCAATCGTTCGTCGTGCACCCCCCCAATCGCTCAATGATTCGAGCATTGTTGGGGAGTCTCTCTGCGAGGAGCGCGCCCTTTGCCCATGCGGTTCGAAGGGTACTTAGATACGTATCGTCTTCCATGATCCGAGCAATGTAGGGCCGAGCGGCCTTTTGGAATCTGCTCTTGCTGCTTGCGTGAGCCATCTCGTAGAGAGCTACCACGAGCGCTTCTTCGCCGCTGCGCACCTCTCTGCGGACTTCGTCCTCGACGGCCTCTGCAATACTTTCACTATCGATCCCGGCCATGAGAAAGAGATCCTTGTCGGTCGCTGACGGGTAGTACTGATTCACGCCGAGCCTGCGGAGAGTGCAGGGGAGACCGAAGTCTGCAACAAGATCTGCGACTTGGGTTGCAAGGCCACCCTCGGAGCAGTGATCCTCCACGACGATCAGATGCCGTGTTTCGAGCGCCGCTTGGATGATTGCCGAAGCATCGAGCGGGCGGATGCTCGCGACGTTGAGGACTCGCACGTGTGGCGTTGTTGAGACGTCCCGACGGGACGTCTCTACAGGTGATGACAGCTGGTTAGCAGCAGCAATTGCCGCATGCACGGTGATGCCTGTAGCGATGATCGTGACATTGTCGCGAAGATCTCCATGGCCCGCGACGATGTCGGCTCTTCCGTCAAACTGGTAGTCCGTGCCATATAACGGGCTGCCGTCTGCCTTCACGATCTGCGGGTGACCGCTGCGTGGGGAAAATGCAAAAACGCTCGTATGGCCTTCGGCGATGAGCTCCATCGACTTTTCCGCTGCAGCTGCAGCTTGGTTGCTGTCGGCGAGGTTCCATACCTGGGTGTGGTCGAAGGGGACATTGAGGTAGTGGCGTTCCTGATGCGTCTCACCATCTTCACCGACGGAGAGGCCCGTGTGGGTTGCGTCGTAAAGGACTGCACACGGGGTGTGACTGCAGTTGATGTCGATGAGCCTCGCCGATGCTCTGGCTTCATTGGTTGCGAATGCGGCGAATGTGTACGTCACGGGCAGCAGCCCTGCCTGGCGCATGCCCGCCGCCATCATCGCCATGTTCCCCTCGGCAACGCCCACGTTGATCACGCGATCGGGCAGTGCTTTCTCAACGATGTCGAATCCTCCAGAACCCGCCAGGTCCGCATGCAAGACGACGATCCGTGGATCGGCCTTCATCAGTTGCAGTAGGTGCACAGCTCCGAGGTCTTTTCTTGCTGCACCTTTTTCCTTCGTGATGGTCCGGGCGTATCCCTTCTTTTGCAGATCGACGACATCCCACCTGAGGGAAGCTGCTTGCGATCGTCTACGTCCGTACCTCTGTTTCTGCTCTTTGCGTAGCGGTTCATAAGTAGCGATAGCCGCATCCAGGTCGGGGAGTTCCTCAAGTACCTTTGCAGCATCTTCTTTCGATAGGGGTGTGCCGTGAAAATTCCGCATCCCGGTGTTGCTGCCCTCTTCCATCATGGCTATGCCGTGCCCCATGGTCGTGTAGTAGCAGATGAAGATGGGGGCACCCTTGCCGATGCAGCGATCCGCTGCATCGTGTGCGGCAACGACTTGCGAAGGGTCGTTGCCATTCTCCACCTCGATCACTTGCCAGCCGCATGCCTCGGCGATGCGCGCGAAGTCGCTCGCAACCGTTTTGCTCGGAAGCCCCGAAAGTTGCACGTCGTTCCAATCGCCATGGACGACGAGATTGTCGACCCTGAGGTGGGATGCCAGGCGAAAGGCCTCCATCACCTGCCCTTCCTGACTGTCTCCGTCGGCGAGAACGACATCAACGATAGGAAGCTTGGAGCTTGGAGCTTGGAGCTTGGAGCGTAATCGGTACTGGTAGCCGAAGGCAACGCCGAGAGCGTTGCTGACGCCTTTGCCGAGTGGGCCCGTGCCAAAGGGAATGTCGCCGATGCCCGCCTCGACATGCCCGGGAAGTCCCGAAGGGGTACGGAAGGTATCAATGATCGCTTGAGGCGATGCGAGCCGCTTGTCGTTGCCCTCTCTCCCAAACATCCACTGAAGACCGTACGCGAGGAGCGAGAGGTGCCCCGCGCTGTAGCGCAGTGGCTCATCGATGGATGGATCACGTCTCTTGCTCAGGAAGTACGCAAACGTGAATGCGGAAAGGGGGCCACCCGGATGTCCGGAGGCATGCGCCGTCGGCGCTTGCACGCACAGGTGGCGCATCAGCGTCCACGCAGCTTCGTACGCTGCACGATCTTTTGCATTGAGCGCCGATGCCTCCTTCGACCCAATCCAGACTGGCTCGGGGGCCTTGCTACTTTCAAGGATGCGGCGACACGAAGCTGGAACAGAATCACTTTTTCTCAGAGCGTTGATATCGGGTCGCTTGGACATGTCGTCGGTGAGTGTAGAGATAGTGTCCCTTCGGAGAAAGAGCTTGCCACGGGAGACATCGGCACGCATCTGTGGTCTGGTATGCCGTTTCCACCATGGCTAGTCGTCCTGTCTACTAAAGAACGTCAACGGAAATCTGCTCAAGGATATGCCAAAACATCTAGTTATGACTCCTTTGTGTACTCACCGTGTCGACTTCACTGCATTGACCGGGCGGCAAGGGGTTTTTAGGGTGTCACTGTTCTATCGGCTTCGTCACTCCCTATGCATCCTCTTCGGAAACGTTTCTCGTGTGCGTCTCTCTTGCGCTTAAACATCTCGGCTATCGTCGTACTGACGCTCTTCATGATCATGACGGGAGCGTAAGTTTTTGGCATGGCAACCATTGAGGATTTTCAGAAGCTGGACATTCGCGTGGGTCGCGTTCTCTCTTGCGATGCTTTTCCCGAGGCGCATAAGCCTGCATACAAACTCATGATCGATTTTGGTGCAAAGATCGGTACGAAGCGATCGTCAGTACAGATTACGGAAAACTACCGCATGGAGGATCTCGTAGGGAGCCTTGTGCTCGGCGTTGTGAATTTCCCCCCGCGGCAGATCGGGACCTTTCTCTCTGAAGTACTGACGCTTGGAGTCCCTGATGCTCAGGGTCGTGTCATTCTTATTCGACCCACTGGCGATGTGCCCATCGGGGGAAGGCTATACTGACGCAACGGTGTAGCGGTACATCGTTGTACTTTCTCGATGGCTCTAGAAAGCCAAAAATTACCACCCTATGTACTTCTGAACTTGGAAAAGAGCGTATACGTTTGACATCCGTAGAGCGAGGAGAATAATGCGCGCAACTTTTCCCCCCCGATAATGTCCAGAAGACTAGATCTTGCGCAGGTTGAAGGGTTCAACAACGATGAACATCGCCAACAGGTGCAGAAAGAACTGGCCCGACGAATGCCAAAGAAAGGGTATGTAGTACCTGCATCTTCTGTACACCTAGATGGTTTAACATCTGAAAGAGACATACGTCGTGTTCTTGGATTGGGTGCTGAACGCCCATCTCACATTCCCTGCTCTTCAGCTTCTTCTCTTGAACTGGAGGGTTTACTGGAAAATGGCGTTCGCTCTCTTGAGAGGTAGCAATCTTCGAGTATTTACCTTTCAAGGATCAGCATCCTCTTTGCCCCACTGCGGATATTCTCCTTCACGCCCGTCCAGTCGTGGATGGCGTCGATCAGGGTGTCGTAAGGGTACTTGAAGGCTTCTCCGCGGCGTGTACCGGGGTCGTTGACGATGAATTCGTTGCGGTCATACCCACGGATCACGAGCATGTGGTACCAAGGTCCTTCGCCGGAGAAGTAGGGATTGCCGAGGTCTCTACCCGCAGCAGGAACGATGATCAGCCTTCCCGATGCGAGGATCTGCTTGATGCGCTCGATACTCACATCGTCCTCAATGTGCGCACTGTGCCCGTAGTACCTCTGCGCGATAGTGGCGAGCTCCGCAATGGAGACGTCGTCAAAAAATCCATTGCGTTGCTGCCAGGCAACGAGTGCCTGCAGGTCGCGCTCGGCATCAGAGGCAGCAACGGCTGCGGTATGTCCCTGAAGGGCATGGTGCACCATGAGGAGGGAGGCTTCCTCGCATGCCTCCTGGTGGAGTGCGTCCCAATCGGCGTGGGGAGCCTGCACGATGAATGGGACGGGGAGGAGGAGCGTGCTCGGGAGCGTCGTGGGGGCAGCTCTGCTACTTTCGTTGCGGGGAAGGGTAGCCGGCGGGGTTTCACCCATCTGTGGCGTGCTGGCGGGTGATCGACGTGGGGTACTCGGAGCGGAAGCAGGCAAAGCCGAGGAGAGCTGCTGCCAGCGCCCTTTCAAAGCAGGCTCGCTTCTCTCGCCGCAAGCGGTGGCTAGCGCGGCACCAAGCAGCATGGTTGCGGTGGCCAATTTCATAGGAATGCAGTATACTGTAGTTCGTGAAACTGTTTCTTGATTCGGCCAATATCACGTACGTCGAGGAGATCGCTGCCTGGGGGGTGCTCGACGGCGTTACCACCAATCCTTCGCTCGTCGCGAAGGAGGGGGGAGACTTCCGTCAGACCGTCCTCGCGATGTGCCAGATCGTTCCCTGTGTTTCCGCGCAAGTGACCGCGACGGAGAGTGCGGAGATGATCGCCCAGGGCACCGAGTACTCCTCATGGCACAAGCACATCGTCGTGAAGGTGCCGATGACGACCGAGGGGCTCAAGGCGATTCATCACTTCTCCGGGAAGGGGATCAAGACCAACACCACGCTCGTCTTCTCCGTTCCCCAGGCCATCCTCGCGGCGAAGGCCGGTGCCACCATGATCAGCCCGTTCATCGGGCGCCTGGATGACATCGGTGAAGACGGCATGCGTCTCATTGCTGACATCATGGAGGTATGGCGCCACGAGCGTTTCTCGACGGAGGTCCTCGTTGCGTCCACGCGACACCCGCGCCACATTGTCGATGCGGCAAAGCTCGGAGCACACATCTGTACCGTGCCGTATGAGGTTTTCAAAAAGTTGCCCATGCATCCGCTGACGGATAGTGGGCTCCAGAAGTTTTTGAGCGATTGGCAGAAGGTGCAGAAGTAGCGTTCAGCTTTAGCGATCAGCCTCAGAAAATGAAGCTGACAGCTGATAGCAGACAGCTGTAAGCTCCTCTCATGCAGCTCGGTGTCATCGGCCTCGGAACCATGGGCGCGAACCTCGCGCGCAATGCTGCATCTCGTGGTGTTGCCGTATCGGTCTACAACCGCTCCGCTGAGAAGACCGATGCATTCATGGAACGCTACGCCCATGAAGGGAGCTTCTCTGCATGTGCCTCTTTGAAAGAGTTGTGTGCCAGTCTGAAGCCAGAACGCGTTATCCTCTTGATGGTGCAGGCGGGTCCTGCCGTTGATGCCGTTCTCGACGAACTTGGAGAGTATCTTCAAGAGGGGGATATCGTCATCGACGGTGGCAACAGTCACTACCGCGATACCGAACGTCGTGAGCAGACTCTTGCGAAGCGAGGGCTTCGCTTCATCGGCATGGGAGTCAGTGGCGGAGAGGAGGGTGCGCTCAAGGGTCCGAGCATGATGCCTGGGGGAGATGAAGCAGCAACAAAGAAGATCCTCCCGATGCTCCAGTTGATGGCGGCGGATGATGGTATGGGCGGCAAGTGTGTTTCCTATATCGGTCCGGGGGGAGCGGGGCACTTCGTGAAGATGGTCCATAACGGCATCGAGTACGCTGTCATGCAGCTCATTGCCGAGGCCTATGACCTGCTGCGGCATAGTGGTAGGGACAATGCGACGATCGCTGACGCCTTTGCACAGTGGAATGCCTCACCTAGGGACACATCTTTTTTGCTCGAGATCACGGAGAAGATCTTCCGAACCAGAGACACTCTCACCGGGAAAGATCTCATCGATGTCATCGATGATGCCGCAGGTCAGAAGGGGACTGGGAAATGGACGACGGAAGCGGCAATGCACTACGGGTTTGCGATCCCGACGATCAACGCCGCGGTAGACGCCCGGATTCTCTCAGGCTCTCGCATAAGCCGCGAGGGATGGAGCAAGGTTCCCGTCGAGGCCGATCAGACTGCGGGTGTTGCTGACACAGAGTCCATCGGCGATGCTCTTTCCTTGTCGTCACTGATTGCCTATATGCAGGGCCTCACGCTCATCGCTACCGCAAGCCAGGCGGAGGGGTGGAACCTCCGTCTTGAAGACATCGCCCGGATCTGGCGCGGTGGCTGCATCATCCGTTCTGCGCTCCTTTCTGTACTACAGGATGCCTATAGCGACGGAAAGCAGGCGGAGAAGGGCATGTCTGAGGTGCACCGCCGACTCTCTCATGGTGCTCAGCAATCGTGGCGCAACGTCGTTGCGAGTGGCGTAACCGCTGGCGTACCGCTTCCTGCGATGACTGCGAGTCTTGCATTCCTCGATGGCATGCGTAGCCCTAGGCTTCCGCAGAGCCTCATCCAGGCGCAGCGCGATTTCTTCGGCGCCCATGGATTTTCGCGCAGAGATCAGTCAGGTGTGCACCATGGGCCTTGGGCAGGGGCATGCTGACTATTGCCGGCGTACCCATCGGCGTCTCCGTTGTAGACGCCTCAGGAGCACACAACCGTCTGCCTCTCGATGCCGTCGTCTACGACATCGCTAGGGAATCCTGGCAATTCTCCTCAACCGTCCACTATACTGCTCTTGGCCCTTGGAGAGGTGGCTGAGTGGCCGAAAGCACCGCACTGCTAATGCGGTATACGGGGTTAAATCCGTATCGAGGGTTCGAATCCCTCCCTCTCCGCCACGTCGGTTACATACGACGTGGCTCCCCATCGACTGTTACAAACGATGTAGTCCCGGATGATTTGGAGGGATGAATCCTGGCACTCGGTAGTGATGACTATGGTTCTGGAGCATTTGAATCAGATTAACGGTTCATCGAACTTTTCCACTGCTCCAATAGCATCCTGCTTTGTTGGCTCTGATGTCGCCTCATCCCACTTCTTGAGCATGGCTTCCACTTCCTTCTTCGGAAGACAGTACTTTTGGCGGGAATGGCCAATAATCTCTTGTGTATAGTCTTGCTGCGTCTTCGGTGCCTCCAGCGTCCGGCCAGAGAAAGCTTCCCGCAGCTCTCCATTTACAGACATCTTTGCGTAGAACTCGCGGACGCCAAGGTTGATGATGTCACGTTCTTTGAAGATCGGATTGTATTCCTCCGCGAGAATCTTTGCGTCCTCCGCTCCTACCCGGAAGCTGATCATGGAACCCACGTTGCCAAAGACCGTCTTCCGCACTGTTTCACTCAGCTGTCCCATGTACTGATGGGCAATCGTGAGATTGAGTCGATACTTGCGGGCTTCGGAGAGAATCTCGGTAAAGGTGTCCGTCGCGAAATTCTGGAACTCATCGACGTAGAAGTAGAAATCTGTGCGCTTATCCTCGGGAGTATCAGCCCGACTCATGGCAGCCTGGTACAGCTTTGTGATGATCATCGAGCCAATAAGTGAGGAGTTCTCCTCACCCAAGAGCCCCTTGCTCACTTTCATTAACAGAATCTTCTTCTTATCCATGATCTCCCGGATATCAAACATGGTCTTTGGCTGCCCGATCATGTTGCGAATCATGTTCGTCGCGACAAACTGGCCTACTTTGTTGAGCAGAGGCGTTATTGCCTCTGCATCGAACTTCTCGCTCCATGCTGCGAATTCGGAAACCCAGAAGCTCTTCACAACAGAGTCCTCGATCCGTGAGACGATCTTCTGACGATAGTTCTTGTCTGTGAGCATTTTCAGGATTGAAAGCACCGTCGTGTTCGGACTATCGAGGAGGGCGAGAGTTGTGTAGCGAAGCACGTGCTCCAGGCGGTATGTCCAGTTATCGCCGAAGAGCTTCTTGAAAATATCCAGGAAGCCGACTGTGAGCTGCATTTTGTAAGCATCATCAATCTTTTCCAGCGGGTTGAAGGCAATGGGAAAGTCCGTATCTGCGGGATTGAGCAGCACGACATCGTTGACACGTTCCTTTGGTATATAGCGCAGGATGGCATCGACGAGATCGCCGTGTGGATCGAGCACCGCAACACCCTCACCATTCTTGAGGTCTTCGTTGATGAGAAGCTCGAGCAGTTTGCTTTTGCCAGAGCCAGATTTTCCGACTACATAGAGATGCCGTCTTCGATCTTCGCGTCGGATGCCGAAGGGAACGAAGTTATTGTGATAGTTCGTGAGTCCAAATCCGCTCACGCCCTTCTCACCGACCTTCGGAAGGTCTTGGGGTGGGTCTGCCTTCCGCGCGAGCACATGAACAATGTGTGGCACAAAGTCTGCATTGGGGAAATGGTAGAGCGTCGCTACTTCTTTGGTGCTCAAGGTAAACGGCTGGGCATGCAAACGTGCTTGATATCGTTCGATGAATCCTCGGGCGCTCACACGCGTTCCATAGAAGGAGTTGATATCCTTCTCGTTGAATTGTGAGAAACTGGAAATGATTGCTTCAAGCTTCCGGTTCGCATCGTCTTGGGTATTGGCGATATAGGCACAGCGGATACTCACCGTATAGGGCTTGATCTCCGCCTTCTCCTTCGCAAGCTTGAAGCGGATTTCACTGATCGCCTTTCTGCCTCCGGTGCGTAAACGGTCGTGGATCGAAAAGAAATGCCGGATGTTCGCCATACGGATCATCCAGCGACGCTTAAAGTGGAACCAGCCAGTGTCGTCCTGAGGCTCGGAAATAATCTGCACCCATACCTGATCGTCTTTGCCGATCTTCGAAATGGTCGAGAAGAGCCGAGAGGCGGAATCCTCCTCGAACACATCATAGGTTTTGACTGGGTAAATATCCGAGTTCTGGAGCGTAACGTGCGCTCCTGCAAGTGCTTGCTTCGATGCATCGAAGAGAAGTGTGTAGTCCTGAGTCTCACGGATTTCGGCCTCGGGAAATGTAGCGTAGGTGAGTCCCTCAATCGTTTCGAGAAGCTTCTCCTCTACGACGATATAGAAGTACGTGTATTGAGCGGAGCCGTAGTATTCGAGCGATACGCGTTTTCCGGTGAACGTGTTGCGTAAATTTATAAGTAGCTCCTGGAACTTAGATTCCAGTTTCATATTTCCCGCAGTGCCTTGTGGGATGACGATATGGAGATAACGGAGTGCCATAGGATCAGTAGACTTCTTTGAGGTAACAGCTCTCACAGTATACAATTTCTGGACGATCAGGTGCGTAGGTTGTCCGAATGGTTTTGGCGCAATTCGAGCACGTACGTTCCCAGAGCCTTCGTGGATTCGTGAATGCCATCCGCTGTTTGTGCCGTTCCTCTGGGCTCAAGCGCGGAATGGGGACACTCATCTCCCGATAGAATTTGAGTTCTTGAGGAATGATTTTATATGGTTTCCGTGTGACCGCGCACCGGAGGATTTTTTGGCAGATATCATCACTGACGTTTCGGATGTCATCGGGAATTTCCGTCTCTGGCCCCAGGTAGCTATCCTCCGCCTTCTCTTCATACCACATCCATCCTCCCCTTTCCGCAGCTTCTTTTTCGAATGGGAAGTACTCCTGGGCAAGAGATTCGTTGTACGCGAAGGGGGTGAGAGCGGGAGGGTAATATTGTCCCCATTCTCCGGTTTTTTGCATGTGCTCAATGATTCTGGTAGCGAACTTCTCGTACTCCTCTTTGGAATATTCCTTGTTTAAAATGCAGTACTTTTTTCTTCGCAATCCGACGCAGCCGAAGAGATCGCTGCTGTTATGACACGTATCGCAATAGATACAGCTATGAACGTCGTAACAGACGGAGCACCCGATGAGTCGCTTGCCACGATTACAGGCGTGGCTCTGGAATTGGAGTTCCCCATCGAAAGCTGACTCATAGACATCCTGTGAATCTTTCTGATGCCCCGTGTCGTAGCAATAGGCTGCATCCTGCGACTCGATAACGCCGAAGGAATCGTGCACGTTCTTACAGTGGTAGATAAAGTCGCCGAAGCAATTTTCCGAGAAGAGAATGACTTCCGACCGATGAAAGGTTTGCCGCAACATGTTTTTGTACTGCCGAAGAACTTCCTGGAACATCCGGTATGAGCCGAGATTCAGTTCCGAGAGCCGTTTGCGGTAGTCCTCTTCTGTCAGTTGCTCGTTGAAAATGCAGAAACGCTTGTGCCGCAAATGAGAGCATAGAAGGCAATCCTGACAGTCGATGCAGTCGTAGCAGAAGTACACGTTCGACGATTGATCGCAGAGAAACGCATAGATGGCGTTTTGCAGAGTGACCGTGTACTGCGATTCATAACAGCGCTCTGTTTTCTCCAATTGGTAGCAATCGCAGCAATCGCGACAGTTGATCATCCACTTGGAGTAATAGGTGTCCTGCGCGACGGTATCAGCGCATATATAGCAATTCTTGGAGTTTTCCGTGTGATTCGTGTAGTCGGAATTCTCGTTATTCTTGCCGAAAAGAGCAGCGCGAGGAACGGCGTCGCGCAGTTCCTTGAACTGCTCAAAAAATGGGCGGGAAAAATCAACGTCCCTGCCATAGGTCATCGGGTCCCATTTATCGCTCCACCATTCGTCAGACTGATATACCGTCAGCGGCTTATCCGGCGAATACATGGATATGATTTGCTTTCCCGTCAGATCACACTTCCGGTGATAAAATTTCCTCTCATTGCGGAAAGCGAGGCGTCGCTGTTGGCGGCACTCTGGGCAGAGCTCTGGCACGGGGATGGAATACTTTTTGCCAGTGAAGACGGGGGAAACCTTTTCGTAGAATGCGAGATCATCGTCCCTGATCTCGAAGTTCCGGCCGCAATTGGTGCAAGATTTTTGCATAGGAGTATCAGTAGACTTCTTTGAGATAACAATCCTCGCAGAACACAATTTCCGGACGATCAGGGGCATACGTCGTCTCAATCTCTTTCTTGCATTTGGCACACTGGCGCTTCCAGAGTTTGTACAGGTTTCTCTTTGAAATTCTGCGAACATGTCGTTCATCCGGGCAGAGTTCGGGCAGGGGGATATTCATGGACCGATAGAATCGAAGTTCTTGCGGAATGATTTTGTACGCCTTGCCTGAACTCTTGCAGATCAGAATTTGTTTGGTGATATCGTCTGGAACTTCCGATGATTTTTCCGGAAGGACCACATGAGCTCCCATGTAACGCTTCTCCGTTTGAGCTTCCTCATGCCATTTCCATCCTCGTGCAAGAACATCTTTCTTCATCATGGGAAACAGGTCCGGAGCAAAGGTCTCATTATAGGAAAATGCACAGAGAGACATCGGGAAAAACTCGCCGTACTCGCCGGTTTTTAACATGTGCGCAATGATCTCTCCTCGCATTTTCTTATACGACTCTTGATCGTACTGAACATTGAAAATACAGAACCGTTTCTGTTTGAGCCCCACGCATCCAAAGCAATCAGTACAATGGAAGCATTCAAAACAATACTCGCAATTCGCGACGGTGATGCATGTAGAGCAAAATTTGGAATCATACGCGCGGTCTCCAGTGGCCGAACATTGGTACACAAGCTCGCTATTTTGTCCCCAAGAGTTGAAGTCCATGCAAGTTTTACAGGTCAGCGAAAGGCGCTGGCAGTACCTGCAATCCTCAATGTCTTTACAGTCGAAACAGAGATGTGCATTTTTGCAGTCATAGAGACGATCACCAGTGCAATTCTCCGTGCGCTCTCTGATCAATGCACGGAACGGGTGCTTCAAGTGCGCTGCGCGGCAAAATTCTGCAAGGACGCGAAGGCCGCTACGTGTATCCAATCGTAATTCCCGTCGTTTTTCCGCATACTCTTCCTTGGAGTACTGAACGTTTGCGATCATGTACTGCTTGTTGCGTTGATTGATGCATCCGATGCAATCCTTGCAGGAATGGCAGTTTACGAGAAAGTACGACTCGGAGCAGTTGTGACAATCCTGACTAAATAGTAATGAGTGGCAGTCTATGCAGTCGATGCACTCGTAGCACCGCTCGCATCCATAGCACATGGAACAATCGACAACATCCCGCGACTTTTTTAAAAGGTTACTGAAGTAGCAGTCCTCGCAGTAGTCACTTTCGCTAAGGAGATAGCAGTTTTTAAGATATCCAGTGCAATTATTAAAATCACTGTTCTCCATTGTCCCAGGTGTATTGAAGAGTGAGAGATGAGGCACGACCTTGAGTAGGTCATGGAATTGCTCAAAAAAGGATCGAGAGAAATTAAATGTTCGCCCGTACGAAAGGCCGTCCCATTGGTCACTCATCCATTCTTCAATTCCATACACAGGAAATGGGGATTCCGGATTGTATTGGGAGATAATTTGCTTCCCACTCAAATCACACTTGCGATAATAGAGGCATCGTGTGTTTCGCTCACAGAGTCTGCGCTGGAGGCGGCAATCAGGACACATTGCTGGCGCAGGTACTTGAAAAATACCGAGCAAGTTCTGATCATCCTGAGTGATCGTGAATGCCGATGAGCATTGGGAACAAGATTTTTGCATAGTTCAGTGGATATGCTGGAGGTAACACTCTTCGCAATAGACAATTTCTGGGCGATCAGGTGCGTAGGTAGTCTCAATGGATTTCTTGCAGTTACCGCAATTCCGATCCCAGAGTTTCCGAGGATTGCGTAGGACCAGGCGTTCCCGATGACGTTGTTCGAAGCACTTGGTAGGTAGTGGCAGTTGTCGGTCCTTAAGGAATGCAAGCTCCTGCGGAATGATCTTGAATAGTTTGCCCGTGGTCTCGCAGCGCAGAATTTTGTCAGGCATCGTGCTGTCGGCTTCCTGCGAGTCATCCGGGACGGCAACAACTGGTCCCATATACTGATCTTGGGTCTCTCCCTCTTCCAACCATCTTTGTTTCCGCTGCAATACTTCATCTTTTGAAAGCGGATAATAGTCTTGGGCAAGTGTTTCATTGTATGCGAAGGGTGAGAGTGAGCTCGGGAAGAACTCGCCCCACTCACTGGTTTTCTGCATGTGATCGATGATGCGGGCGACGAGTTGCTCATACTCTTGCTTCGAGTATTGCTTATTGAACACACAGTATTTCTTCGAGCGGAGACCAACGCACCCGAAGAGATTCTGGCAATGGAAGCAGTAGCTCGAATACAGGATATCCGAGAGCTGGTCGAGACTATTGCTAGAAAAGAGGACATTGTTCGCGTTGTAGCCGATGCAGCTGCATTCATAGAGGCGGCTGTCCCCGCCCGCTGCTTCGCAGTCCATGGAATCCTTGCAGGGATAAAAAGTCCTGTACATGTATGCGCAGTCCCAGAGTCCCACGCCATCGAAGCACTGATTCGCATTCTTGCATTGCGTGAGATAGTCCCCACTCACGCTTTCATTCTGCACGCCATAGAGGTACTTGTGCGGGTGCTGCAATTTTAGCTTTTCGAAGTGAGCCTTTGCGCTCTGCAAGCGACTGCGAGAAGAGAGCATGGCACGGAATGTTTCAAACTCTTCTTTCGTAACCGGTTTATTGTCGATGTGGTACTCCTTGTTCCGAAGGTTCACGCACATGAGGCAGTTCGAGCAGCCAATGCAGCTATAGAGGAACGCACTGTCGCGGCAGTTTACGGATTCCTGGAGATATGCACAGTTGTAGCACTGCAAGCAATCCACGCACTCGTAGCAGAGTTCTCCACCACGGAGACGGAAGCAATCCATGCAATTGCGAGAGCCATTGAGACTGTAACTGTAGTAACAGTCCTGATTCTCATCGCTGTCGAAAATGAGGTAGCAATTCTTATTCTTCCCCGCGTAGTTCGTGTAATCGGAATTTTCGTCGTACTGATAGGCTGTGAAGAGCGCTGGGAGCGGAACTGCGTCGCAGAGCTCTTTGTATTGGTCGAAGAACGGCCTCGAAAAATCAAAGTCGCGACCGTACTCTAGCGGGTCCCACGCATCTGAATACCAGGAACCCTGGTTGTAGACCTTATGTGGATTCTGCGGAGAAAAGTTTGAGATCATCATTTTTCCCGTAAAATCGCACGGCCGCTTGTACAGTTTGAGCTCATTTAAATGCGATGCTCGTCTCTGCTGTCGACAGTCAGGACAGAGTGTCGGAGGAGAGATGGGAAACTTCTTCCCAGCAAACTCTGGGGATATCTTCTCGTAGTACGCAAGATTTGTGCTTGAGACCTCGTACGAGTTGCCACATGTTTTGCAGATTTTTCGCATACGAAGAAGAGTGAGGAGATTAGATACTTTCTTGGCCAGAAACATTGTGCTACAAATAGCAAAAGCAGTCCAACAGCTAAGAATAGAATCACAAAATAATGGCTTACATGAGCCAAAATTCGTCTAAAATAATGTGTAGAAAAATATCTACAACACTGCTATACTATCCGTAGAATGATGGCTGAACTCCTCAGAGTCGGGCTCACAACTGAAGAGGCCAAAGTGTATCTCGCCTGCCTCGAAATCAATGGAGGGCCAGTGTCCGTGATTGCCAAGAAAGCCGGAGTGCAACGTGTGAGTTGCTATCACACACTTGGCAACCTTCTCGACAAGAGACTCCTCAGTCAGTTTAACCGCAACGGTGTGAAGTGCTTTGCACCAGAGCCACCAGAACAGCTCCTGAAGCTTGCTGAGGAGCAAGTGAATATCACGAAGAGTTTGCTGCCTGAGCTCCATTCACTTGCAAGTACGTTGGCATTTAAGCCAAAGATTCGCTTCTATGAGGGCAGAGATGGCGTGGAGAAGGTCTTCAATGAATCGCTCCTGGCAAAGGGTGAAATTCTCGGATACACAGACCTCAGGAGCGTCACGAGCTTCTTCCCCAAGTTCTTTGAGAACTACACGCATGCGAAATTGAGGAAGCGAATCAAGACCCGCTACCTCTCGCCCACGACAGTAGAGAGTGTCGACGCACTCGATCCGTTCTTACCGAAGGAATACGACCCGAATCTCATGGAAATTCTGCTTGTGAACAAGGATCAATTTCTTTTTGAGAACGAGGTGCTTATCTTCAATAATTCTGTCGGTATCGTCTCTTTGAATACTGATGAATTGCTCGGCTTAATCGTAGAAAGCCCCACCTTTGCCCGAACGATGAAGGCGGTCTTCGATCTTGCGTGGCTGGGTGCTACGGCGTTCGTGGCAAAGTGAGACCTATTGCGCAGGGGAATTTCAGTCTCTCTCTACAGCCCTCCAACTTCCCATACCCCAAGATCGATCTTGGATTGGGTGACGACGTCGAGGGTCTCGCCATTGAGCTCGTACGTTTCTTCTATGACGTCGAGGATTTCTGTTTGGACGATGACGCACCCCATGCTCTGAAAGCGATCTGCTTCACCAAACATCCGCTCCTCGGACTTGTGCTCGTGAATCCCGTAGGAAGTGTAGGTCTCTCCATCCTTGTACATGCGCAGGAATCGTCCTGTCGGTCCGAACGTCGTGCGATCACCCTTGATGTGCCTGGACTTCACTATCCATCGTTGATTGGGCGTTGTCGCATTGTAGGTCCGACCGATGTAGCGCACTACTCTGCGTTGCCCTGTAATCACCGGGAAGGAGGTGTACGAAGCATTGTCGCTGCGCACGAGATAGCCTTCATTTTCCTCGGTGTCGACGACCAAGCGGTCCCCCTGCATGGGCGTCCAGTCGATCAGTGCTGTGTGCACGGGTCGCGCTGGCGTAAACCAGAGGAAAGCCACGGCCGATGCGGCGAGGATACTTTGCATGAAAGTGAAACATTCTAATAACTAATGTGATTATGTCAATCATCGATTGAGCCCTTATTGGTGAGAAATAGCGATTAGGACGTGTATTTCTTGTATGAACACATTTTTTGTTCAATAATGTCACTATTCTATGGTTTTCCTCGGACCTCTACACTGCTGCTGTGCGCCATACACCCGTCCTCCTCCGTGAGTCTCTGGAGGCCCTCGCTCCTACACCTGGCATGTCTGTCTGCGATGTCACCTTAGGGCTCGCAGGACATGCAAGTGCTTTCTTGCAGGCAACCGACCCCGATGGAATTTTGATTGGCATTGACGCAGATGAGCGTAACCTCGATGCGGCTGCAGAGAAGCTTCAGCCGTACGACGGTCGTGTGCGCTACTGTCATGCGAACTTCCGTGATCTTTCTTCGTGCGTGGATGCTCCGGTGGATATCCTTTTTGCAGACCTCGGCGTCAGCTCGCCGCACTTCGATGATCCCGATCGTGGATTCAGTTTCCGTTTCGATGCTCCTTTGGATCTCCGGTTTGATCAGAGTAGGGGAGTGGACGCTGCTTCCTGGATTGCACGAGCGAAGGAGCAGGAGCTCACCAAGGCATTCGCTGTGTATGGCGAGCTTCCCTCTGCGCGCAGGCTCGCGGTCATGGTTTCTGAGCAGAAGCCTACGACGACGACAGCTCTGAAGGCTTGCGTTGAAGCGGTCTATCGATGGCGAGCACCCTCGATGCTTCCGCGTGTCTTCCAGGCAATCCGCATCGCCGTGAACGATGAACTCGGCGCTCTCGATGCCCTCCTTCATTCCATTCCTCACATCCTGAAACCCGGCGGGCGCTGTGGCATCATCTCCTACCACTCCCTAGAAGATAGGATGGTGAAGCGCGCCTTTCGCTCGCTCTGTATGGTGGAAAAAGACGAACGCACGGGACAGCCCCTCTCTGCACCCCTCTTCGCCGTCGTGAACACAAAGCCCATCATCCCTGGTCCATCGGAGGTCTCCGAAAACCCCAGATCCCGCAGCGCGAAACTGCGAGTTCTTCGGCGAGCAGAAGCCTGACATTCACGAAGCGGCCCCCCTGTGCTATCCTGCGCCTCCGTGCAGGGAAGTACGACGACCTCTTCGGCATTACCACGGAGATCTGTCAGTTTGGGGCAGATGGTGAATAAGAGTACGGCAACTCTCACAGTTGCCATCGGCGCCATCATCCTCACGCTCGCACTCCTCATTCTCTTTCACCAGAACGCAAACGCGACTAAGGGCTATACGCTACGCGCCTTAGAAAGGGACCGTCGTAACCTCCTTCTTGAGGAAGAAGTTCTCAACATGCAGATTGCCGAGGCTCAAGCGCTCCAAAAGCTGCACGAGGATCCAGTGATCTCCCTGATGCTCCCACCGCGCTTGGCGCGCTACGTCGAGGGGGAGCAGACCGTTGCGCGATCCGTGGCGGAGCTTTTCAACGACCAATAAACGTCGCGGCTAGAAATATGTATTTAAGAGACTATTTATACATAATTGGCAACCCATCCGTGACGACAGGTGCGCACCGTTTTGGTATACTTTGAGGATTTCATGCGAACGTCACGTGCTATTGGCCTGATCATCGCCGTCCTCGCGGTGGGGTCGATCGTTGCCGCGCGTCATCAGTCCGCGATCACCGCGCAAATACTTGCGGATTGTATCGACAGGCCGTACGGCTTTCCCGGCTGCCCTATGAAGAAAGCAGAGGCATCCTCCTCCTCAGTAGCACCGCTCAACTGCGGCGACGGAGTCCTCGATAGCGACGAGGAATGCGATCTCGGCAGGCATAACGGCATCACGAACTGCACGAGGAACTGCACCATCCTCTTCTGCGGCGATGGCACGGTGACCCCATACATCGGCGAGCAGTGCGAACCCGAGGGTGAGGAAGTCTACGTCATCGATCCTGACACCGGCATTTTGAGCACCGATATCCGCTTCGTCCGTAAGTCCTGCGGCACCTTCTGCGCCCCACCGGTCTGTGATGATAAGGGTTTCTGTAAGGATGGGTGCAAGTTCGCCTTCCTTGCTGCCTGTAACGCTTCATCGGTGTCATCTGACGCGCCTCAGGTTCTCGGCGCACCACGGGGGTTTCTCAGTACATCTTCCGTCAGCAGTGCATCGCAGGCGAGCGCTCATGCGGCAGCTACTTCTTCGTCCGGTCCAGAATGCGGTAATGGTGTGCGCGACGGTATCGAGGAGTGCGACGATGGCAACAGGAACGCCTTCGACGACTGCCCCAATGATTGCAACCTCGCTTCGTGCGGGGATGGTGTGCGTGAAGGTCGGGAGGAGTGTGACGACGGCAATACCAATTCCTTCGATGCGTGTCCCAGTGATTGCCGCATCGCTGTCTGCGGTGACGGCGTACGTGAGGGCACGGAGCAGTGTGACGATGGTAACTTCAACGATCGTGATGGCTGTCCAAACTCTTGCAAGATCGCGGATTGTGGTAATGGCATTCGCGAGGGTAAGGAGGAGTGCGATGACGGAAACAGTAACACGTTCGATGCCTGTCCCAATGATTGCAGACTCTCTGTCTGCGGTGACGGTGTGCGCGAAGGAAAGGAGGAGTGTGATGATGCCAACCAGAGCAATTCCGATGACTGCCCCAATGATTGCAAGCTCTCCGTCTGTGGCGATGGAGTCCGCGAAGGCGCAGAACAGTGCGACGATGGAAACCAGAATGCCACGGACGAGTGTCCCAACGACTGTAGGAATGCGGTCTGCGGCGACGGGATCAAGGAGGGCATGGAGCAGTGCGACGATGGTAACCAGAATGCCTTCGATGACTGTCCCAACGACTGCGCGTATGCGGTGTGTGGCGATGGAGCAGTTGAAGGACGCGAGGAATGCGATGATGCGAATCGTCTCGACATGGATGCATGCCCCAATACCTGTAGATTACCTGTCTGCGGCAACGGGGTCCGTGAGGCAACGGAGCAGTGCGATGACGGAAACAGGGCATCCGGAGACGGCTGTTCGTCGATGTGCGATCGCGAGACGATCTGTGGCAATGGCATCGTCGAAAAGGGCGAAGACTGCGACGATGGACCTGCGAATTCCGACGGTGCTCCCGACGCCTGTCGCAGTGATTGCCACGCTTCGTACTGCGGCGACTCGGTTGTCGACTCTTCCGAAGAGTGTGATGGTGACGATCGATGTACTGCTTCGTGCGCTCTCCGGCCATTCCTGAGCACCACAGAAGGCCTCCTCTCGGTATTCGGATCTCTCCTCTTCATTCTCGTCACTATTGCGGGGTATCTGTTCCGCTCCCGCATCATTGCATACATGAAGGGCACGAGTGCAACGGGACCTGTGTCTCTCGACGACATTCCGCTCGATGAGCTCGAAATGCCCTGGCACAACTGGGATAAGTAATGCCTGAGGCTCACTGAATGCGGCGCGGCTGCACGCTGATGGTGCTCCCTCCGGTGATATCGGTTTCGGATACCAAAACGATGTGGGCGCCTTTACCGATACATTTTGCCTTCTTGGCAGCCTCTATGCCGCGATTTGCGGATGTCTCCGGGGAGCCGGCAAATGAACTCAGGATACTTGAAACGCCATAGGAGAGTGCGAGCTGTCCCCACACGCTGCGCTGATCTGTTATGGCAATGATGGGAACGTGCGGGCGGAACTTACTGACAGCCCGCGCGCTTCTTCCGGAGTGACTCATCACAACGATGGCGTCGACGTTCAGAGAATGCGCAAGCTGGACGGCAACCTGTGCACGCGCCTCCACTTCCCCCAGGATGGGGCAGACCGTCGTCTGTTCACTGCGCAGGCGAAGCTCTGTTGCGCGAAGGATCCGATCCATGGCGTCGAGTGCTCCTGACGGGTGCCAGCCGGATGCGGTTTCTCCCGAGAGCATGGTTGCATCCGTGAGTGTGACTGCTGCATGCGAGACATCGGTGACCTCAGCGCGCGTCGGGATGGGGTGCCTGATCATGCTCTCCAGCATCTGGGTTGCGACGATCACGGGCTTTCCCAGCGCTCTGCACTCGCGCACGATGTGGTCCTGAATAGCCGGAACATCTTCAAAGGGGACTTCCGCACCGAGGTCGCCGCGAGCCACCATGATGCCATCGGCAGCATCGATGATCGATGAGAGATTGGCTACAGCTTGCCGTGTTTCAATCTTTGCAATGATCATGATCGTACTGCGCTTCTTCCGGAGAAATGCTCTGACATCCTGGATATCCTTTGCTGTTCGCACGAAGGAGATCGCAAGAATATCGATGCCCTCCTCGACTGCACAGGCGATGTCTTTCCAATCCTGTGCAGTGAATGTCGGCAGACTCAGATCTGCGCTGGGAAGATTGATGTGCCGTCGTGTACCGATAGATCCGTCCTGGAGTGCACGTGCGCGCACGAGCCCCTGCGACGACACGGACACGATCTCGAACGAGAGTTCGCCGTTGTCGATGAGGAGAGTGGTTGCCTTCCGTGCGTCTTTGCCAAAGGCAGGGTAGTCGACGCCGATGAAAGTCTCGCCGGGCTTCAGTTTTCTACGAAGGGATTCTACGCCGAAGGAAACGACGGATTCCTTTCGGATCACTATGGGTGACTTTACCGGCGACGTGCGAATCTGTGCGCAACGGATGTCGAAGAGGATTCCCAGTCCGAGTGACTCCGACGAGCGGATCCGCTGGAGTTCTTTCATCGTCTGACGCTGACCCTCAGCGCTTTCGTGTGCGAGGTTGAGACGGGCAATGTTCATTCCGTGCTCTACGAGCTCACGGAGTTGCGCAGGCTTACTCGAAGACGGCCCGATCGTGCAGACGATCTTGGTGAGCCGCTGTTGTGCTGGATCGCGCACTGACATTTCCTGGTATTTGCAAGAGGTAATTATAGAACATTTCTAAAATTTCAGCAAGTTCCACAGAGACAGCGACTTCAAAATTCATGGTAGAATATAGAGATTTAATGCAAAAAAACAAATACATCTCTGGGCTCATGATTGCGGCATGCACTGCAGTCATTCTCGTGCTCGTTGTCACGCAGGCACGCGTTGCGCTGAAGCCTCAATTACAGATTAGCTTTCACCCACCGGAAATCGCCTACGGGTATGCATTCCATAACGTGTTCATCACCGGAACGGTCTACAACAATGACGGCGTGACGCCCGTGGGGGCAAATAGAGTCGTTGCTGTGACGTTCAATGGCGGAGCGATTCGTGGTACTGGTGCTACCACCTCGACCGGGTATTACTCGATTAGCAACCTTTCCCACTCCGGTGCCGGTGTGGTCGTTACCGCGTTCCTCCAGGACATGACCGAGGACGCCGTCACCGTGACGACCCTCAGCGGAGGTGACCTTCACCAGTTTCACCTCTTTCGCAACTATCTCATCGCGCGTTCTGACTCAGGATCATTCCCTCTGACCAATACCCATCTCGACACGGGAGACAACAACGGTGACAGCGACATTGCCGCGATCTACCGGACAACAGGCACCAAGGTTGCCGCCCAGAGCGGTAAGGGCATCTTCATTCGCGCGACCGACATTTACACTCCCGGTGGCAACGTCAGTGCAGGAAGCGGCATCACCGTTGCCGGAACGTTTAGGCCCGAGAGTAACACTGTGACGCTCTCGGGAACCTGGCTCAAAAAGACCAGTGGTACCTTCACGCCAGCGACGAGCACAGTCGTTCTCAACGGCACGCATCAGACCGTTTCCGGTTCTACGACATTCAAAAATTTTACGAAGACCGTAACATCCTCGGGAGTTCTCAGTTTCCTTGCTGGATCCACACAAACGTTCACCGGGACGTTGCTGCTGAGTGGCGCTGAGGGGCAGCGACTGTTTCTCCGCTCTACAACTACTGGAACGCAGTGGAACCTCAATCCCCAGAGCACCAGAACCGTGCAGTTTCTCAATGTCCGTGACTCCCGCAACACCAACGCCACGGTCATCCAGTGTACGACGGGCTGTCTGGATGCGGGCAACGACCAAGGCTGGAACTTCGGCACGTTCTCCATCCGAGGAACCGTGTACTCCGACAAGGGATCTACGGCGATCGGTGCAAACCGCATCGTCGCTGCGTCGATGAACGGCGGGGTGCGCTCAGGATCGGCGGCGACCACTTCGACAGGCTATTACCTCATCGAGAATTTGCAGTACACAGGTGGCCTTGTGCTGTCCGTGTTCCTCGATAACGGTTCCGAGAAGGCCGCAACAACGACAATTCTCTCGTCGACAGGACTCACCGCATTTCATCTCTACAAGGATCACTTGATCGTCCGTTCCGACTCCGGAAGCGCAGCCATCACCAATACGCATCTCGCAACAGCGGATAACACTGCGGACTCTGATTTGCTTGCAGTCTTCTCCGTGGATGGTTCGTCTGCACTTGGATCAGGATCCGGGCGTACGGTGTTCGTATGGACAGGGGATACGTATCAGCCGGGGGGGCGCGTGAAGACGCACGACCTCGACGTTCGAGGCACGCTGACTCTTGGCACGAACGGTCTTGTCGCTTCGGGCTCTGTCCTCGTTTCAGGCACCATGACAACTTCGACGGGCATTCTCCTCTCCTCGGTCGACCGCGAGACACTCGCACTAACGGGAGTCACGCTGCAGACCATCACCGTGGACAATGGACTCCTCGGCTACTGGAGGCTTGATGAGGGCTCCGGAAGTATTACACGCGACAGTGGCCGATTTGCATTCTCCGGTGCGCTCTCGGGTATCGACGGCAAGAGCTCTTCAGGGTGGGTCCTTGGATCGACCGGTACGAGGCTCTTTTATAACCCCTATGCGCTTCGCTTTGACGGTACCACGGACTTCGTGAACATCGGCGACAAGATCAATATTCTCGATGGACAGGACTTCACGATGACCGCCTGGGTGAACCGCAGCAGCTTTGCAACGGAACACACTATCCTTGCGAAGAAAAATAGCAGCGGTGCTAGCAATGCTGGGTACATGCTCTGGATCGACGATGCCTCAGACAAGCTGCAGTTTGCCGCATCCGATGGCACAGATGATTATGTCCTACTCTCCACGAAGGTTTTTGGTGCTGCGGGATGGCGTCATGTGGCAGTTGTCTGGGATCAGGATTCTGCTGCAGGTACAGAG
This sequence comes from Candidatus Peribacteria bacterium, assembly GCA_016866875.1. Taxonomy (GTDB): domain Bacteria; phylum Patescibacteriota; class Gracilibacteria; order Peribacterales; family Peribacteraceae; genus 2-12-FULL-55-11. The sequence goes on along the minus strand of VGKY01000002.1, from coordinate 13,430 downwards.
CTCTACGTTGACGGTGTTGCCGACAGCGCGACAGATACGGGAACGATCGGTAACGTCAATGATCTCAGTAATGCCCTTGCACTGCGCATTGGATCGGAGTCAGACGGAGGGATGAGCTTCGATGGAAAAATCGACGATGTGCGCATCTACCGAAGAGCACTTGGTCCAAGCGAAATCCTTTCACTTGCTCAGGGCAACAAGGCTACGGGTTCCGGAACGTATACCTTGGGTTCAGCAGTCGATATCAACGGTGACCTCCGGATCTTCGGAGGCACGATAGATGTTTCTGCCGCGAACAAAACGATCAACCTTGCTGGCAATGCCAATATCCAGGGTGGATTCACCAAGGGCAGCGGTACCGTCATTTTGGATGGAACCAATCAAACACTCAGTGGATCGACATTCTTCAATGCTTTGCGCAAAATCATTACGTCTTCAGCTACGCTCTTTCTCGACTTCACCTCTCGACAGTCTGTATCGGGCTCGCTGGTGCTCCAGGGTGCCAATAGTTCCACGAAGCTTTCGATTCGCTCGACCAAGAGCGGCTCCCTCGCGCGCCTTGTTCTCGACACGTCGGGCAATCAGACGCTCCAGTTCCTCAATGTGAAAGACAATACCGCTTCTGGAGGGGCGGTGCTCGCCTGTACGTCGTGCACAGACAGTGGAAGAACCTACAACTGGACCTTCGCATGTGGAGATGGAACGGTTTCAGTGGGCGAGGGCTGCGACGACGGAGGAACGACTGCAGGTGATGGATGCTCTGCGACTTGCACTGTGGAGACTGGCTACACCTGTACAGGAAGTCCGAGCAGCTGCTCAACGACCTGTGGCGATAGCATCATCGCCGGCAGTGAGACGTGTGACAACGGCGGCAGTAACAGTAATGCAGCTGATGCTGCATGTAGAACAGATTGCACAGCGAAGCGCTGCGGCGATGCGATCAAGGATTCAGGGGAGGGATGCGACGATGGCAATACGAACAACAACGACGACTGCCTCAATAGCTGCCTCCTCAACACCTCTGGTGGTGGTGGCAAAGGCCAAATTTCTTCATCCACGAGTTCGTTTTATAAGAGGCCCCCCCCACCGGAAGGGTGTGGAAACGGTGTCCATGAGACGGCGAAGGGTGAGGAGTGCGACAACGGCCGTTTCAATGACCTTGGCACGTGCTCGTTTGACTGCAAGCTTCGGTTCTGCGGGGACGGAGAAGTGACCATCGTTATTGGTGAGGAGTGTGAGCCAACGCCGCTTCCGGGCCCAAACGGAGAGCGAATGTACGATGTCGCTTCGTGTGGACAGGTCTGCACCGCGCCTGATGAGCAAGGTCTGGGTGGTTGCAAAGTGAATTATCTTGCTGAGTGCTCAGAGGGTGGAGTTGCTCAGTCGAGCAGTGTTTCTTCGTTCGATCCAGGATTCGCATTCCCGGATGACGACTTCATGAATCCTGTGCCTGTGCCTGAGCCCGAGGAATTTCACGCTGCGTATCAGATTCGCTGTGGAAACGGCATCATGGACCCTGGCGAGCTTTGCGATGACGGCAATATTACTGACGGTGATGGATGTAGCTCTGGCTGTATGCCCGAGGGGTACACCGTCGCTATCTGTAGTGATGGAGTCGTTGGGGAAGGCGAGGACTGTGATGACGGCAACCTCGTGAGTGGCGATGGATGCTCTGCGTTCTGTGAGATGGAGGTGATACTGCTATGTGGTAATGGCCTTCTGGACCAAGGCGAAGAGTGTGACGACGCTGAGGGCAACTCCGATAGCACGCCTGGATCCTGCCGGACGAGCTGCCGACGTGCACATTGCGGTGATGGCGTTCTGGATGCGAGCGAGGCTTGCGATGATGGTGAGCGTAATTCCGGGTCTTTGCCCGACGCGTGCAGATTGGATTGTTCGCTCCCTCGTTGCGGCGACGGCGTGCGCGATACGTCGGAGGCGTGCGACGGGAGCCTCGGTTGCAGTGTGCTCTGTATGAATGTCGTCTACTCATACGCTCGCTGTGGTGATGGCATTGTTGAGGATTCTGAGCAGTGCGATGACGCCAATCGCATTGCGGGAGACGGTTGCTCCCCGTCCTGCCGGTATGAGGTTGCCGTCGCCTCTGCATCATCCTCTTCCGCTTCCTCTTCACCTCTCCTTGATGCAGATATCGTCCTCGTCAACCCCACCGAGATTGCTGTAGCACTACGGTTTCTCGAGAGTAAGGACCCCTGCGCTCGCGTCACCGCGAGTGGGGATGATCTCGACGCGGCAACTATCAGAAAATCTGCAGAGCGTCAGCGTATCCCCATCGTGCGTTACGTAGAGCTCGCTCGGAGCCTGAAAACATCCGTTCCGGAAGGATCGTCTGTAACTGGGCAGCTCTGCACCCTGGTGAATCCTCTCAAGCCGCACGCTGCTGCTTCAGAGTTGCGTTTGCAGAGCTCCTCATCCTCCTTAGCGTTCCCGCCTGCGTACCGACCAGTCGTGGCGTACACCATTCCGCAGCATCGTCCTCCTGCGGGAGATACGGGTCCCGGTGCTATCGCCCTCGTCTGCGCTGGTGCTGCCGGAGCGGTAGGGTGGATGCGGAGGAAACAAGGGAGTGGGAGTAAGGAGTTCGATTGACCCTAATGATTGTTATGCACTTGAGATTTTAGTTTGCACAAATGTAGGTTTTTGGTAGTTTGCTTAAATGATGCAAATGTTCAGACAGATGAGTGTATTGGAGCGCATGCTATTTGTATTGTTGCTCTTTGCAGCTGGAGTTGGTTCTTGGGATTTGTTCTTTCGCTTCATACATGAGTCTCGTGTCCCATACATGGGTGATAGTAATTTTTTTATGACTGTTGGCCGCGGAATTTTAAATGGGCTGATGCCTTACAGAGATCTGATAGAGACGAAGCCGCCCGCAATCTTTTTGCTCAGCGCCGCATCGTTGTGGCTATCGGGGGATATGGTCCTCGCACATTTGGTTCAAGTCTGCGCAATCGCAGTGGTATGCGTTGCGTTGATAACGCCTGTCTGCCTGCGGACTTCTTCGTTGCCGTACAATCACTTTTTGTCCCTCTTGGCAGGAGTCGTCGTATCACTTGCCCTAATCCTCTATAGCGCCGATCGCTCAGGTGAATTCTACCCTGAATCCTTCGGTGCAGCTTTTGGCTTGCTGTACGTCTGGATCCTTCTTTCTACTCCTGCCAACGTAACTCTTTCGTGGCGCTTGGGTGCAGCACTATGTCTATTGGGTGCAATTGGATTTAAGGAACCATTTGTCTTTACCTTGCTCGCGGCAGCATTGATCCTCTGGCGAAATAGAAAAACTTTTCACCACATCTTTCTGTTTCCTCTTTTGATGGCTTCAGTGCTCGGCTCGGTTTTGCTCGCTCTTTTGGGCTGGTTTCAAGCGTACGTTTTTACATATCTCCCTTTCATGATCTGGCAGCGTCCTCAAGCTGCTAATGATCCCCTTTGGGTTCGCGGCCTATTTGCTGACCTTGTTTGGCAGGATTTTATGGCATTTTCACCATTCCTTGGCATTCTGCTGGCGCTCATCTTTTTAGGTGTTCTCTATCTCAATATTCGTAAGCAAAATGCTGTGCGGCAAAGCGTGGTACTGACAGCCATACTTTTTGCTCCCATTGCAGGAGCTTCATATGCAATTACATTTCTACACTCGAAGCCTTGGGCACAGATTTTGTTGGCCTGCTCGATCGTTGCATGGATTTGTGTGTATCTTCAGTGGCAGTCACGTGGAAAGGGTCAAGAAGGGGAGGAATACTGCTGGCGAATTTTTCGGTTGCTGCTCGCGGGGTATCTCATGATTCTAGCGCCCGGCACAGTTGCGAATTTTCTCGGTCACCACCTTGTCTTTCTCATTCCCTCATTCGCTGCACTCTTGTTCTCAATATTGGACTGGAAGTCAGATCACTCGGGTAAGTATGGATTATTTATTACAATTGCCGTCTTTGCGTCCTTCACGTTGCTCTTTCACAATCGAGTGGACTTGCGGGCACGAAGGGAAAATCTTCTTGGTAGCCAGATAATTGCAGAAGAAATTGCACAGTCAATTGATGTCTTGCTTTCGTCATGTGGGATTAACAGATACATGCATGTTGGCTCGTTTAATATTCCATATTTTGCTTTCACGTCACACTCGCCACTTGGTCCTGGTTTTTTTCAAGCAAAGTTAAATAATGGGTTGCTTCATGCATCCTTTGAGCGCAATCTCCACTCTACAGAAATACTCGTAGTGGGCTCTGAGATTCCTACACTTCGTGAAGCAGATGGTCTGTATATTCAGTCAAATTTTTCTCGGACTCCTTTTCCTTGCGCGAGACTGTGGGATCCTCCGAACGGCGTTAGTGTGTTATTTAGAGTTAGTGAATAGCAGCATATTTTTGATGTTCAAAGCTTAGAAAGCCTCCGCTGGGAGATACGGGTCCCGGTGCCATCGCCCTCGTTTGCGCTGGTGCTGCCGGAGCGGTAGGGTGGATGCGGAGAAAGCGACTATGACGTTTCTCACTACTTGCATGCATCCGGCACTTCCATCTTTTGTAGTGCCTTGTACGTCGGTTGATACGCGTTGCTTGCGCTCCACACCGTAAACCCGCAGAACCCCGCATCGTAGACGGCCTGTATCTGATCGGACATGTTCTTCTCTGTGACGCCATAGCCCTGGATCCACGGACGGATTTTGTGTGCGTGAGACTCGCCCACGAGCTCTCGGTATCCCTCGAGCGTCCTCCGTACCAGGTGGTACATGCGACTACCTTTATCCCTACTTGGATCGTAGTATGCGTGGATGGAGAACGTCGATGGGTAAGCCATCGGTGAGATGACGTCCACAATCTCGGCAAACGCAGCGATGTCTTGGCCGAGTGGTTCGAAATTCACCGGGAAGTTCCATCCGAGAATGGCGAATGTGCTGATGCCGAGACGTACGTCGCGCCCCGATGCGTCGATGACTGCGCGTGCCATGCGGAGGAACTCTGTGATGCGCTCCGCTTTTTGCGCTCCGCTCAGACCGATGGACTGCTGTGCGTACTCCGTCGGGTAACGTATGTAGTCCAGGTTGATTTCATCGATACCAGACATGACGAGATCCTCCAGGATCTCCCTGTTGTACTGCAGTGTCGTATCGTTTCCACCATCGACCCAGACGGGTCCTACGCTCCGGCCTCGCAGTGTGTGGCGGATCTGCGTCTCAGGCTTGCGCATCGCCAGTGAGGGGTCCTTGAGCGCAATGAAGCGTGCTATGACGGAGATGCCCCGTGCGTGTGCCCCTCGTACGATTGCCGGAAGATCGTACGCTTGGCGAACGAGCTTGAGCTCGTGTGCCAGTGGAGCACCTGATGCGAAGTAGACGTAGGAGCCTTTTACGTCGATTACGAGTGCTGGGTGCGGCGATGATGTGAGGCGATCCATGGTGTCTCTGAGCAAGTCTTCGTTGCCTACACTGCTGGGAGTCAGGTACACACCCTGCTCGTTTCGGGGATGTAGGGGCGCAGCTGCATGAGAAGTACCCTCTAGAACCGGAGGAGGTCCAAGCGTCCATCGTGAACTTCCGTCGATTTCTGCAAATGCAACGGCCGAGGGCTGAGGAGGTGCCTCGATCTGCATCTCGAGAATAGTAGACGGGTCTATGAGTAGTGACTCTGTAGCAATGTCGAGTCGCTGGCCCTCACTCATCGCCAGTGATGAGCGTCCAAGTCCGATAGAAGATCGTGCCTCACTCAGTAGGAGGACTACTCCTACAACGACTCCTAACGGAAAGAGCAATCGCAGCAGAGCATGGAGCTCCAGACGATGACACTGTTTGCACGCACGTTGCTCTTCTAGAGGAAGATGCAGCAGAGCAATTTTCACGCGGACGTCATTGTGTATATGGCTGGGAGTTATCATGGATGTTTACTTTTCTATATTATATTTTATAATATACTTTGAATCAACTCGTGATCTGCTACCCCCGGCCCATACTTCGCTCTTCGAGATACGCAGGGCCTCCTGCAATGCCATGGATTTCCATGAGTTTGGTGACGGTTATGGATTCTGGTACCCCCGGCAGGAATTGAACCTGCGGCCAAAAGGTTAGAAACCTTCTGCTCTATCCACTGAGCTACGGGGGCATGTATCCGTGTAGTGATAGTATGCACCGAATACGTCCAATTGAACAGGCGACCCCTTATAGCTACCCAGCCTTACATTGGCGAATATGCTATAATTATGCTATAATAGTAGTTGATGCCTCTCCAGCAAACCGTGGTGGCAAGTGCTGATTCCGACGTTGATCGCAACAGGGATTTGGCTGCTCTTTCCTATGCATGGATCATGGCGCCACTTCTCCTCATTGTCCGAAGGCACTCGCCGTTTGTGCACTTCCATGCGCGGCAGGGAACAGTGCTCTTTGTGCTGAGTCTGATCTTCCTGCTCATTCCCTACGCCAATCGCTTACTGGAGATTCCGGTCTTTCTCCTCATGGTCTGGGGATTTCTCGAGGCTGGTCAGGGTAAGCGGACTGAGCTTCCCATCGTCGGCATGCTTGCGCGGGGGTCTTTTTCTCTACGCGGATCGTGGCGACAAACGGTTGACGGTATCGTCTCCGGGAGACACTGGATCCACGCGCTATGGAACGAGCACGATCACTCTCCGGTAGGTAAGGCCCCTCCTGTAGCGCCATCTCAGCAGACGTCACCTCCTGTTCGCGATATCCCTCCGGTAGACCCGAGGCAACAACTCTAGTACCCTACCTCCGATGCCCAAGAAAAAAATCTACCGCAGGGTCATGCTCAAGCTCTCCGGTGAGGCGCTGAGCAAGGAAGGAAAAGGCCAGGGAATCAATCAATCTGTTCTTCATGGTGTTGCCAATCGCATCGGTGAGCTCACGCACAATGGTCTGCAGGTGGCTATCGTTGTAGGAGGTGGAAACATCTGGCGCTTTCGCGATACGACGGAGAGTGGCATCGAGAGAACATCGAGCGATGCGATGGGAATGCTCGCTACCATCATGAACAGTGTTGCTCTTCAGGCGGCATTGGAGTCTCTGGGGCATACCACGCGCGTACTTTCAGCAATCAACGTTCCTCAACTCGCGGAGCAGTACATCCGTCGCAGGGCGATCCGGCATCTGGAGAAGGGGAGAGTGGTCATCTGCGCTGGTGGAACGGGAAACCCCTATTTCACAACGGATTCTGCAGCTGCACTCCGCGCGCTTGAGCTCAACTGCGATGTGCTTCTTAAGGCAACGAATGTCGACGGCATCTACGATAAGGATCCTCGAACGCACAAGAGCGCGAAGCTCTACACGCGCATCGGTTATCAAGACGCTATCGAGCAGCATCTCAACGTCATGGATCAGGCGGCATTTAGCCTGTGTGCCGAGCAGAAGCTTCCTATACGCGTCTTCAACTTCGCGAAGAAGGCGGCTTTACTCCAAGCGGCGCTCGGGGGAAACGTCGGAACGCTGGTAAGCTGAACTACGGTGGGGCGCGCCCTCCGTGTTTTGCATTTGAAGCGAACACCGTTATCCTACCCTCATGCCTACAGATTCACGCATTATCCAGTTTCATCAGTCCGCCGAAAAGATCCTCAGCCATCTCCTCGCCGAGTTCAGCAAGCTTCAGACCGGGCGCGCCTCTGCCGCACTCGTCGAGTCGATCTCCGTCGAGGCGTACGGTCAACGCCAGCCGTTGAAGGCTGTTGCAGGCATCTCCATACAGGACAACAAGACCATTGTCGTTCAGGCTTGGGATCGCTCGATTCTCACCGATATCGAACGAGCGTTGCAATCTGGTGATCTCGGTGCTTCCGTCCAAAATGATGGAACCGTTATCCGCGTTATTCTTCCCCCTATGACGCAAGATCGGCGAGTGCAGCTCAGCAAAGTGGTCTCAAAGCTTTCGGAGGAAGCCCGCATAGCACTCCGTCAGCAGCGTCAGGGGTGTCATGATCTCTTGAAGCAGGAGAAGGATGAGGATGTGCGCGAAACACTTACGAAGGAGCTGCAGAAAGCCGTAGACGACGTGAACGTAAAGATTGACGCTGCTAAGAAGAGTAAGGAGGAGGAATTGATGAAAGTGTGAGGCGCTTGCCGTAGACTGTCGTCATGACGACCCCCCGTATTGCCATCGTTTCGTTCCCCGGAAATAACTGCGAGGTCGAATCCCTTCGCGCTATTTCTCAGTCTGGCATGGAGGCGCTCTTCTTCCGATGGAATGATGACCGTGCAAAACTCAAAGACGTCGATGGCTACTTCATACCCGGAGGTTTCTCCTACGAGGATCGCGGGCGATCGGGTATGGTCGCGGCACGAGATCCGCTTATGGAGTTCATCGGCCAGGAGGCAGATGCAGGGAAGGTCGTCATAGGAAACTGTAACGGTGCTCAGATTCTCATCGAGAGCGGTCTTGTACCTCTCGGGAAACATCTCGACATGTGCCTTGCCCACAACATCATTGATCGGAAGCGCATTGGCTTTATAAGCTCATGGGTCTGGATCACTCCGTCCTGCTCGCAGGAGCGCTGCGCCACATCGCACTGGTCGGGGGTGATGCACGTGCCCATCGCTCACGGTGAGGGGCGCTTCACGACACGCGACCCCGACCTTCTGGAGGAGCTCAAGCGCAATGATCAGATTGCCTTCCGCTACTGCGACGCAAACGGCTCTGTTTCTGAGGATCTGCACTGCACCCCCAATGGTGCTCTGTATGCGATTGCAGGCCTCTGCAATCCTGCCGGGAACGTCGTGGCGCTCATGCCTCACCCTGAGCGCACTCCAATTGGTTTACCGTATTTTCAGTCTCTGAAGCGTTGGATCGAGTCCCGAAGCCATCCTGCGATTTCGCAAAAGCCGCTCAGAGCGGCAGGCGCAGCATTGCCATTGAACGACGCCGCACCTGCTGAAATCGAGCTCTTCATCGATACCGTTATCACAAACAACGAGGAGCGCACCGTGGAGGCGGCTGCTCGGGAAGTCGAGCCTTCGATCCGCATTAAGCAGCTGCGGTACATTCCGCTCAAAGGAGACCCCGCTGCGTATCTCCGTCACGTTGCAAGCTTCAATCCTAATAAGGAAATCGCCTACGTTCGCCGAAGAGGAATGCTCACCCGCTGGAATCCCGATGCGAAGCGCGAGGAGCCCTCGTTGTCGACGCTGCTGAGTGGGCTTGCGCTCGTGCGTCGCGATGAGCCCTTCGAGGGAGAGGAGGACCCGGGAACCTGCTATGTCCTCTCAGGAATCGATGCGACGCGTCCTCTCTCTCCAACGCTCCTCGGAGTCTTATGCAATCCGCATGCGTCGACGCTCGTGCGCATCGTCGCGTAGCGAATATCCTGACTGCTTGAGCTTGCGAATGGCGGACTTCAGGATGTAGAGCGCCTCCTTCCTTGTGGCAACGAGAACATTCATGACGTTCTCCAGGCGGTAGCAGAATCCGTCGCCGTGCCCGGAGAACATCAGCCAGCAGACAGCTTCCGCATGCGTCATATTGGCTCTCCGCGGGATTGCTCTGTAGGGATCGCTGGACATCCCTGGCGGGGCGCACAGCTCGTTTCTAGGTGCGATCATTAGCTCATATTCGAACTCCGACCATACACTTCTGTCAATGTCTTCTGTACCCTGCTGCCGTGCGTCGTCGGATCATCCTCGTTGCCTGGAATATCCGTTCGCTGTGGAATATCGGCGCGCTTTTTCGAAGCGCTGACTGCTTTGCCGTGGAGAAGGTCGTCCTCGCTGGCTACACCGCGTGTCCACCGCGCAGAGAGATTTCCAAGACGGCTCTCGGTGCGGAGGAGTGGATTTCCTGGGAGCAGTGCAGCGATCCAGAGGAGGCGATGCGCGCGCTTGCAGCAGACCACTGGAGGATCATCGCACTCGAGCAGACGCCGCGCTCCGTACCGATCGGCGACTACGCTCCTCCTGAGAAGTGCTGCCTCATCGTCGGGCACGAGATCCTCGGTGTCTCAGGACACATGCTGTCGCTCTGCAATGATGTGGTGGCGATCCCCATGCACGGAAGGAAACACTCCCTCAATGTATCTGTCGCGGCGGGCATAGCACTCGAGCATCTGCGCAGTGCGCTCTAGCGCTTGCGAGCACTGACGGTGACCCGCTCGCAGTTGCGTTGAATGTGTACTCGGATTTTGCCAATGACTACGGCAGCAGTCTCGGGAGCTTCGATCGATGGGTAAAATGTTACTTTTGACGAAATCGGCGGTTCGAGGACTGCTGTGCCGAACGTGCTCCCACGCATGTAAGCGATAAGGCCGTTGATGGCCTGAAGCTGATCTTCCCGAAGACAACTGAGGTAATCACAGGATCGATGGAGGTACACAATTTCTAGTTTGGAGTGTTCCATGGTGCTAAAAAAAGACTCCTACCGCAGGGGAGGAGACGAAGTACATACGTGAATTCTCCTACCTCTGGGAGGCGGCTGCAGCGGCTGCGGCAGCGACGGAGACGAAGATCACGTTTCTACAGTACGTGTATCTACGGGGTAGTGCAAGTTATGCTTTTTCCACGACGACCTTGCCATCCTTCACACCAATCCTCACGACATCCCCTGAGGTAATCTTTCCTTCAATGATCTGCAGAGAAAGCTCGTCGAGAATCTCCGACTGCAGAAGGCGCTTCAGAGGGCGTGCGCCGAATGCAGGATCGTACCCCTCCTCAGCGATGTGGCTTAGGGCCTTCGGTGAGACGTCAATGCGGATGTTTTTCTGCGCAAGCCGCTGCTCGATGCGTTTGAGCTCTAGATTCACGATTGCGGCAATTTCCTTCTGCGTGAGAGGGTCGAACACGACGATGTCGTCGATGCGATTGAGGAACTCCGGTCGGAAGGTAGTGCGCAGAAGCTTCTGCACTTCTCCCTTAGGCGAGAAGACCGCCGAGAGGATGCCCTCCTCGGCCTTGGCCTTCCTCTCTTCCGCAAAGCGCATGATGATATCGCTTCCGAGATTACTCGTCATGATGATGACGGTGTTGCGGAAATCCACTGTTCGCCCCTTGCCGTCCGTAAGACGTCCTTCATCGAGGAGTTGTAGGAGTGTGTTGAAGATTTCAGGGTGAGCCTTTTCGATCTCGTCGAGCAGGATCACCGCGTATGGGTGCCTGCGCACAGCTTCCGTGAGCTGTCCTCCTTCCTCGTACCCAACGTATCCTGGGGGTGCTCCGAGGAGCCTCGCGATAGCGTGCTTTTCTCCGTACTCCGACATATCGATGCGAGCCATCAGACGTTCGTCATTGAAGAGGAATGCCGCGAGCGCCTTACTCACCTCGGTCTTTCCCACGCCTGTGGGCCCGAGGAAGAGAAACGTGCCGATAGGACGGCCTTCCTCCTGGATGCCCGCTCTGTTCCTGCGCACGGCATTGGCAATGGCGGAGAGCGCACGGGTTTGCCCAATGACGCGCTTGCCGAGCTCGGCTTCGAGGTGAGTGAGCTTCTCGCTCTCTTCAGAAAGGAGGCGCGCAGTGGGTATCCCCGTCCACCGTGCAACGACTTTGGCGATATCTTCCTCGGTCACCTCTTCCTTGAGTATCCCGCCGCTTTTCTGTAGCGTAGCAAGCTTCCTCTGCGCCTGTGCAATGGCTTTCTCGGCCTCGGGAATCTTTCCATAGCGAATTTCCGCAACGCGGGCGAGGTTGCCCTGCCGCTCTGCCGACTGTGCTTCAGCCTTGAGAGCATCAATTGTTTTTCCCGATTCCTTGATCACGGTGACGACTTCGCGCTCGCTCTTCCATTGCCGTTCAAGGGTTTTCTGCTGATCAGAAAGGCCGGAAAGCTCGCATTCAATATCCTTGAGCCTCCTTGCAGAGACGTCATCCTTCTCCTTCTTTAGGGCTTCGCGCTCCACAGTACGCTCTCGCATGAGACGCTCGATGCGATCGAGCTCACCAGGCTTACTGTCCATGTCGATTCTGAGCGTCGACGCCGCCTCATCCATGAGGTCGATTGCCTTGTCGGGTAGGTAGCGGTCGCTGATGTAGCGATCGGAAAGCTGGACTGCAGCAACTACTGCCGCATCAGCAATCCGTACGCCGTGATGCACTTCATACTTTTCCTTGATCCCGCGGAGGATGGAGATCGCATCCTTGGTGGATGGGGGATCGACCATGACTGGCTGAAACCTGCGTTCGAGTGCCGCGTCTTTTTCGATGTGCAGGCGGTACTCCTTCACGGTCGTCGCGCCGATCGTCCTCAGCCTGCCACGCGCAAGTGCGGGCTTGAGCAGATTTCCGGCATCCACAGCACCCTCGGCTCCACCTGCGCCGACGATCGTATGGAGTTCATCAATGAAGAGGATGATCTCTCCGTCACTGCCTTCGACTTCGCGAATGAGCGCCTTCAGGCGATCTTCGAACTCTCCGCGAAACTTGCTGCCCGCGAGCATAGCTCCGAGATCGAGGGTGAGCAGACGCTTGCTCTTCATGCTATCGGGAACATCGCCGTCGACAATCTTCTTGCCGAGTCCCTCCACGATTGCGGTTTTTCCGGTTCCAGGCTCGCCGACGAGGACAGGATTATTTTTTGTTCTTCGAGAAAGAATCTGCAGTACTCTGCGTATCTCGTCATTCCTGCCGATCACAGGATCGATCTTGCCTTGTCGCGCAAGCGCTGTGACGTCGACGCAGTACTTCTGCAGCACATTCGCTGTAGGATCCTGATCCTGCTCTGTGGCGTGGGAGGAGTCCATTATCACTCTATAGTGTAGAGTGATAGCATGCACAATGCAAGTCCTCGACGGTTCTCTCGACCTTGCTACTATTTCCCCGTGCCCATCGAGCTCACTCCCACACAGCTACAGCTTGCGACCACGCTTTCAAAGCATGCACAGGATGCCTGTGATCTTGTGGGCCTGAAGCATCAGAAGTGCGATCCGCAGCATTTCTACCTTACCGTGCTCAGGTACTACGGTCGTGTGCAGGGTATGACTGCAGAGATGGATCGGTGCATCGAGTGGTGTATGAGTAAAGGGAAGCTCGTCTTCACAGCGCAGCGCTTCGGTAAGTGGTGTGCGAACAAGGTAAAGTGGGACAAGGAGGACGAACTCAAAAAGCAAAATGCTGCCTCTATGGAAAAGGAAAAAGCCTTCGCGCGACATCCGGTGTAGTGGATTGAGATTGGTACCTGAGCTCTAGCTCTGAGCCTAATGCATCTGTAGACTTGGATAAATTGGGGCGTAGCCCTGCCTGCCGGTAGGCAGGCCTGCCTACCGTAGGTAGGTCAGTTGGATCGAGTACGCCGCAGGCGTACGAGTCATACGATAAGCGCCTGCGCTCTAGCCCAAAACGTTTTGCATCGGTACGCTGACATCATCGGGGCGTAGCTCAGTTGGATCGAGTACGCCGCAGGCGTACGAGTCATACGATAAGCGCCTGCGCTCTAGCCCAAAACGTTTTGCATCGGTACGCTGACATCATCGGGGCGTAGCTCAGTTGGATCGAGTACGCCGCA
>VGKY01000001.1 GCA_016866875.1 Candidatus Peribacteria bacterium | reverse complement strand
TAGAGGATGCGGCCGGAGGAGGTACCGAGGATTTCGAGAGAGGTGCCGGAGAAGGAAGTGCTCAAAGAGAAGAAGTTGCTGCCATTGAGAGTCAAGCCTTGTCCTGCTTGGGGAGCATTGGAACCACCCTGATCCGAACCGCAGGAGAAGCGGCCGGTGGTGGCGTCCCAGAGGAGTTTACTTGTCGTCGCATTGTCACAATCCGTGAGGCCAACTCCCTGTAGTGAACCTCCAATCGTTACCGAGGAGACCCAGAGAGAAGCTCCAGAGGCTGCTCCTTCCCAGACGAGGGTCCCTGAGGAGGAGAGGCCTACAGAGGCGTGGATGGAGCCAACGGCATCGAGAGTGTAGGCGGGGGTAGCGGTGCCGATACCGACGTTGGCATTGAGGATGTTGAATTCGTCGATGGTCTGATCGTCGAATTCGAATCTGCCTGTAGAGGAAGAGAGACCGAAGAAGCTGTTGTCGGCGACGATGAAGTCTCCGGTGACGGAGATGTCCCCGGAGACAGCTTCTCCGAGATCGAGGGCAGCGGAGTTGGCTCCGGTGATGTCTCCGCCGAGGAGCTGGAGATCGTCATTGAGGTAGGCGATGCCGTCGATGGCGAGGGTGCCCGAGGAGCGCAGCGAGGCCTTGGAGCGGATAGCACCATCGGTGAGGAGGGTTCCCGAGCCGAGGATCTGGTCTGCGCCGTAGAGGATGCGGCCGGAGGAGGTACCGAGGATTTCGAGAGAGGTGCCGGAGAAGGAGGAATTGAGACTGAACACATTGGCAAGACTCAGACTCAAGCCCTGACCTGCCGTGGGAGCCGAAGCGCCTCCCTGATCCGTACCACAAGTGAATCTCTTGGTTGTGGAGTCCCAGAGCAGCTTGCTCGTATTGGCTGCGTCACAGTCGGTAAGTCCTGCACCATCGAATGTTGAGATCCAGAGTGATGCACCAGAAGCTGCACCTTCCCAGACAAGAGATCCCGATGAGCGCAGGGAATCCTTCGCATAGAGCACCGATCCAGAGATTGTGCCGACCACTTCGAGCTTTGTGTCCGCTGTCGTTGCGCCAATGACGACGTTGTCCGTCGTGGTCGTGAGATAGACATCGGTGCCGCCGTCCGTCCACTCGGCGGAGTCGATCGTCTGGGTGATCGTCGTTGTCGTATTGGTGACTGTGCTCGTTGCAGCCGCACCTCCGCCACCCCCTCCACCCGACCGGCGACCTCCGTCTCCACCACGCGATGTCCTCTCCGAACCATGCGGTGCAAGTTCGCGGATCTGTTCACGGAAAGGCATGTCGCGCCAGACAGCGGATCCATTCTCAATCATCAGAATCTGTCCATCCGTGCCACCGCCAAGCGCATCGATGATCGCTGAACTTCGGGCGACCGCGGTCGCGGGAGCGCTGCCGTGCGAGGGTGTGGGCTTGGGCTTTTCGTTGGCAACATCGTAGGAAGGAAACACAGCAATGGGCTGGCTCACAAGGGGCGCGGACTCCCCCCGCGTGAGCATGCGCTGCGCGCGCCGCTGCGACGCAGTGGCCTGCAGGGCATCCCGAGCATTGATGGACGTTCCATGAGCACCACCGATACCAAACGCCTGCTGCAGTTCGCGCAAGGCACGTCGCTCATCGACTTTGCGCTCGAGTTCCTCGGCAGAAAGTGCGACGAAGTTCTGACGCACAAGTGCGCCATCGACGCTCCCGATGGTCTCATAGTTCAGCAAGAGCGGATCTGTCGTTATGGTTCCATCATCGAGCGTGCGTTGCGTCAGGATCCGCGAGAGGCGCGGACCATGGAGATCGTCTTCCAAGCTGGAGATTCTGCGCTCGAGATCACCGCTGAGCACCGTGAGCGATGCAGTCGTGCTCCCTCCCCATCCGCGTACCATGACGAGCAGCGTCAGAGCTGCCGCAGACACCGTCCAGGCACAAGCGAAAGGTCTGCGCACCATCTCTGTTTTGAGTGCATGCTCCGTGACGGGGGATGCCTGGCGTATCGCACTCCGACTCTCGGCGATGAGCCGTGTCATCTGCGCGCGCGAGTACCCCGTCGTCTTCTCGAGGTACAGCTTGAGCGTGCCCTTGTCCTCGCGGCTGAGGGCGTCGTAGGAAAAACGCGAGAGGAGATTTCGGATCCAATCGAGCTTGCCTTCCCGCGTGAGCCCGCCGATGCCTGCGGCCAATGCCGATGCGTCCGCGAGGAACTTCTTCAGTTCCTGGATGCTGGCCGGGATTTTGGGAGTGCGTCCCATCGGGATTTGGATGTGTTTTTTTGGGGTGATGAGCCTCAGGCTCACGACGCAGTTTTCTCATGAGTATAGCAAATTCTCGATGTTTTGACAAGCATCGAACTTGCTCACTACACTCCACCTATGTTCACTCTCACTGACCTTCGACCGTACATCCCGGCTGCACTCGAAGAAACCCAGTTTAAAGGCCTTGGAGAGCGCTATAAAGGCAAAGTACGCGATGTGTATACCCAACCGGAAAAGCATCTCCGCATTCTCATAGCCACGGACCGACAATCCGCGTTCGATATCCAGTGGTGTTCTATCCCTCTCAAGGGGCAAGTTTTAAACCAGATCAGTGCATGGTGGTTTGAGCGTATCGGCGACATCATGCCGACACAGGTTCTCGATATTCCAGACCCCAACGTCACGGTCGCGAAGCGCCTCAAGATGGTGCCTGTGGAGATCGTCGTGCGCGGGTACCTCACCGGATCGAGCAAGACCTCCGCATGGGTGAACTACAACGAAGGCATGCGGGACTTTTGCGGGGTGAAGCTCCCCGACGGCATGGTGAAAAATCAGCCGTTTACGAGCGCAATTTTGACACCCACAACCAAGGGGGAAGAAGACGAATTGATCGATCCTGCAGGGATTTTTGCAAAGAACCTATCCACTCCCGCGCAGTGGGAAGAGATTGCAGACAAAGCTCTCAGACTCTTTGCCCGAGGCCAGGAACTGGCAGCAAAACGTGGTTTGATCCTCGTCGATACCAAGTACGAGATGGGGGTCGATGAGGCAGGAACACTCATGATCGCCGATGAAGTCCACACGCCGGATTCGTCGCGCTACTGGATCGCGGAGACCTACGAAAAGCGCTTCTCTGAAGGCAAGGAACCCGACAGCCTCGACAAGGAATTCTTCCGCTTGTGGCTGCGGGAACAGGGATTTGAATACGGCGACAAGGCAACCTGGCCGAAGATCACCGACGACGTGCGCCTCACGCTTTCCGCAAAGTACATCGACCTCTACGAGCGCATCACGGGGCAGAAGTTTACGCTCCCCCCCGTCGGGTCAACTGCGGAAAGAATCGAGAGAAATTTGGCGATGTACCGGCTGTAGGAGCAGGAACGCTACTCGTTGCTCGCTGCGAGCCTCCACCCCTCTCCGTACCCCGTGAGGAATCCCGTGGAAACCTCGAGCGCGTAGCGGGCAGGTTTTGCCGAGAGCGTTGTGGGGCAAGGATCCTCTTCACAGGGCACCATGGTATGGGCCGACACCCACGTACCGGAGGCATCGAAAAAGAGAATATCGAGAGGAATCAGGGTGTCTTTCATCCAAAATCCGCGTGGTGCTTCCTCCGCAAAGACAAAGAGCATGCCCTCGCCGGGAGACATCCTCTCCCGACCCATGAGTCCGCGTGCTTGAGCCTGGGGCTCATCGGCGATCTCGGCAAGAATATCGACGCTATTGCCATTTTCGTTGATGAGGGAAATCCGACGCTGTGGTAGGCCGGATATGGGGTGACTGGCGGGAGCATCCTCCTGCGACGACGCATCGGCCGGAGCTGCATTAATGTTAATTTCTAAATCTTTTTGACATGAAGTCAATATTATTGAATTAAGTAATATTAACCCACACACCGCCCATGGTCTCTTCAAGAGTTTCATCCACCACGGAGGGAAGTGATAGCGGCAGCTCTGTCCTTCGCACGGAAGATGGCACTCCCCGCAACCAGATTGTTGGCTCCAGCAGCAATGCAGAGAGGAGCAGTTTTCGTATCGATCCCACCGTCCATCTGGATCATAAGATCCGGAAATTGCTTTCGGGCAGCGGTAACCTTTTCAAGGACATCAGCAATGAATGCTTGCCCGCCAAACCCCGGATGCACGGACATCACGAGAAGCAGATCGATATCGGAGAGGACATCGCTGACCGCCGAAAGGGGCGTTTCCGGATTGATGGCGATGCCCGCTGTCGCGCCGGCATTCCGGATGGCGGCGATAAGCGCAGGGCGGTCTTCAGCCGTGGTAGCCTCAGCATGAAACGTGATGTGCGCGACCGGAAGCTCCAAAAACTCCTCGATCCGGTCCTCGGGATTGCTGACCATGAGGTGAACATCCAGCGGGAGCTTGGTTTTTATGGCCCGTACAACCGGTACGCCGAAGCTGATATTTTGCACGAAATGCCCATCCATAACATCGCACTGCAGCCAGTCGGCATAGGGCTCAATGGAATCCACTTCTTCCTGCAATCGCCCAAAATCGGCGGAAAGCATCGATGGAGTTATGAGAATATCAGCCATTACCGGAGATTATGCCTCAATTTCTGAAAGCTGAAAGTTGAAAGCTATCAGCTGTCAGGTTTCAGCTTCTTATGCATCTTCCAGATCGTTGACCCTTTTCACATGCCTCCCCCCCTCAAACTTCGTGCTCAAAAATACATCCACAAACTGCTTTGCATCCTCAGGGGCAATGAGTCGTCCGCCAAGACACATCACATTTGCGTCGTTATGCGCCCGTGCCAGCCGCGCAGACTCTTCGCTCCATACAACCGCAGCACGGATACCACGGACTTTATTTGCCGCCATGGCCTCACCGTTGCCGCTGCCGCCGAGAAAGACGCCCAGGCAACCGTACTCGAGCACTGCTGCTGCACCTTTGCGCATCACCGGCGGGTAATCCACGGCATCCTCGGAAAAGGTCCCCAAATCCGTAACATCCATGCCTTTACTGGTCACGTACGCCTTGAGGGTCTCCTTGAGAGGAAATCCTGCATGATCGGTGGCGAAGACGACGCGCTGCTTTTCCATCACGACCATTGTAGCGCGTATGCCCACGCAATCGCACGAGAATAGAATCAGCTTTTGGCCATAAATAGTGCATGGAAATCGGCTGATGAGCCTGAATGAGCCTGAGGCTCATGTGTAAAAGAATGGAGGGGTCCGCCGCCACGGGGGGTGAAGGGGCAAGCGGAGGAGAGTTGGCGGCGGTGCGCTTTTCTTTGCTACTTTCTTTTGTCGGGCTGACAAAAGAAAGTAGAGGTCTGAACAAAGAGAATGACCCGCAATATTGGGAAGAAATGCATCCATCGATATACTGTAGCCACATATGAAATCGCGTCGTCTCCTCCTCGCAGCCAACTGGAAAATGAACGCAGCCCCGAAGCAGGCTCTCGTCAATGCTCACGGTGACCGTTCACTCAACCCCTACCATCCCCACAGCGACATCGACGTCGTGGTATTTCCAACGGTTCTGGACCTACGTTCTTGTATGGATGCCGGACTCGTCGTCGGAGCGCAGTGCGGCCATGCCGAAGCTCTGGGAGCCCATACGGGAGATATCAGCATGGCAATGCTGAAGGGGGTCGGCTGTCGCTACGTGCTCTGCGGACACTCAGAGCGACGCACGCACCATGGAGAGACCGATGCCGATGTCGCCGCGCAAGTGGTGGCCGCGCTTGAGCAGAAGATGCATCCGGTTGTCTGTATAGGAGAAACCCTGGAGGAGCGGGAGAAGGGGCACGCGGAAGACGTCGTGAAGCGTCAGCTGAAGGCTCTTCCTCTGGAGTCCGATATCACCATTGCCTATGAGCCTGTGTGGGCCATCGGAACAGGAAAGACTGCTTCAGCAAAACAAGCACAGGGTATGCATGCCCTCATCCGGTCCTTGCTTCCTGAAGATCGTCAGGAGAAAACGCGCATCCTCTACGGAGGATCAGTGAAGGCGGACAATGCCGAAGAGTTGCTCAGACAACCGGATATCGACGGCGCGCTCATTGGCGGAGCATCGCTCAAGCCAGAGGACTTTGCGCAGATTGTAAAAGCAGGAGAAATGGTGACAGCTGAAAGCTGAAAGCCTTCAATCTTTCACCGGATACTCCATCACCGTTTTGCTCAGTAGCACGAGGAACACCGTGTTGAAGGCGAGCGAGAGCTGCTGGATTACGGCGTGAAGCCAGATGCCGAAGACGGGTGACGGGCGCACAAGCGGAGCGAACGTGGAGTTGAGGAGACTAGAGATGAAGGAGGTGATCAGCGCCACGAGGAGCATGTTGCTACAAATCTTTCCCCAGTATCCGCGTGTGCGTGCATAACTCTGGGCAACGGCGTCCTTCACTCCTACGCGGTCGCACAGGAGAATCACGGTGGAACACGCAAAGCGTGGTCCGAGGATCACTGCAGGAACAATGCCCAGAATCAGAATCCATGCAAAGCGTGGTCCGAGGATCAGTGCGGGAATGATGCCCAGAATCGGAATCCACACAAACGACCGAAGCATCGCCCACACCCCTACTCCCAGGAGAGACAGGGCTTTGCCGAGAGCGAGTTGCAGCAATGCCACGGGATCATTCGATGACCCAAGTGCGAGGAAGGTGAAGTATCCGGTGGCCAGGAGTGCCATCAGAGCCCACCACAGCATCCCCACGCCGATGAGAGGCAGTAAGCTCCGCATCATGCGCATGCCCTCTGCCGCGAAGAATGCATCGCGCTCCTCGTCCGTCATCTGCTCCAGCGGCTCCGTCGTGGACTCCAGTGCCTGCATAATTTCCTCAACAGCCTCTTCGTCTCCCGATCGCAGCATGCGCTGCATCTCGAGCATCTCCCGCTGATCTACACCTAGGCGCTGCATCGTATCCCAAACATGCCGCTCCGCTCTGCCATAGGAAACCGCACCGACCAAGGCAACGAGTGTGCCGAAGAGTGCTGCGCCGACGATGATGGGACGCTTCTTCTCCCAGAAGAGTTGCCAGGAAGCACGGAGAAGTTGCGAGAGAGAATCTGCGGAAGAAGGCATATGGGCAATTCTAGGGCACGGGATGATGCT
Organism: Candidatus Peribacteria bacterium; assembly: GCA_016866875.1. GTDB lineage: Bacteria > Patescibacteriota > Gracilibacteria > Peribacterales > Peribacteraceae > 2-12-FULL-55-11. The sequence continues at coordinate 155,840 of VGKY01000001.1, read as the reverse complement.
TCGCCAGCACCCCTCATGCCCGCACCCAGCAGCCATCCACGCTCCTTGCGCGGCCCAGGAGCTCCAAGGCTGTAAGCGCTGCACCGATGGATGCGGCGTCCCTGTCCAAGGTCTCGACGACACTCGACAGTGTCTGTGGTACTCCCGAGAGCGCCTCCCATACTCGGCGCAATGCAGGGTCCTCTGGCGGAAGTACGGGTGCCTGAGTATGTTCTGGCGCGAGCACACCGATATCCTGCAGCACTTCTCGAGCAAACACTGCGATCTTCGCTTCGCCGCGCGAGAGGATGGCGTGGCACCCGGCGCTAAGCTCACTGAAGACGGAACCGGGCACAGCAAATGCCTCGCGTCCATAATCGATTGCCAGATCCGCAGTAATCAATGCACCACTTTCTTCCCCCGCCTCCACAACAAGCACACCTCTGCTGAGACCTGCGATGATCCTGTTGCGCGCCGGAAATGTGTACTTGTCGGGAGCGATATCCAGAGGGAATTCCGATACGAGTAAACCGCCACTGTCTGTTATGTCCTTGGCAAGCGCTGCATGCGTCGGCGGATAGATACGCGCCAGCCCATGACCGAGAACGGCAACGGTTTTCCCGCCCGAGGCCATCGTTGAACGGGCAACTTCCGCATCTATCCCCAGCGCCAATCCGCTGATGGTCACTACGCCACATCCGGCAATCTCCGGTACCCAGGCATCGACAATGCGCTTGCCGTAGCTCGTCATGTTGCGGGAGCCCACGATGCCGAGGCAGGGCTTGGAGAGCAGGGAGAGGTCGCCTCGGTAACTGAGAAATACCGGCGGGTCGCCGATCTCCCGAAGGAATGCGGGATAGGCAGCGTCTTCCATGGAAATCAGGGTGATGCCCGCCTTCGCCAGGCGCTGAGCATAAACCGTAGCGGAGAATTCCTTACGTAAGGAGAGTGTGCGCTCGACCGTCTCGGGCTTACACCCAATCTCCTGAAGCACTGTAGAATCGAGAGCCGTCAGCGCATCGGCGATAGTGCCAAAGCGCTTGAGGAGAATGTCATAACGACGCTTTGTCAGTACCCCGAGAGCAAACCAGGTGATGGCAGTGGCATGATCCATGACCTTCGAATCTAGCCCAGATCAAGCCAAAAAACAGGTGTACGCACATACACCTAGACTTTGAGAAGCTGACCTGTAGATTGGGGGTTCCCATGGTTCCCATCCCTCACGATGACAATGGCATTCCGGATCTCACCAATCGAGAGATCTTGAAGGAATTGCTGCAAGAGATTGCCGCTGTGCGTACGGAACTGAAAGAGGACATTGCAAGCTTGGATACAAAGCTATCCTGTCGCATGGACAAGATGGATGCGAAGATGAGTAGCGTAGAACGAAGGTTGGACCAAAGAATCGGCAATCTCGAAGTGAAAGTTGATCGCAACTTCCTCTGCTTCATGAGTAATCTTGAGAGTATTGATCGACGAGTCGTCGTTTTGGAATCACGGTAGATAGGCAAGACTCAAATATTCTGGAGCCGCTGACCGGGATTGAACCGGTGACCCACGGTTTACGATACCGTTGCTCTACCACTGAGCTACAGCGGCCTGTGAAGGAGGAAAGAACTGAATGACCGGTAGCAGCATATCCCGCCCACCGAAGCTCATCAGAGCGTAGGTGGGAGCTACAGCGGCCTGTGATGAAAGAAAGGACAAGGAATGTTCGGCCAGCATATCCCGCCCACCGAAGCTCATCAGAGCGTAGGTGGGAGCTACCCGCCCGAACGTACCGTTCGGTACGGGCGGGCAGCGGCCTATGGCGGGAAAGAACCAGCCGCTTGGAAAAGCAGCGTATTTTTATTCTCTATTTAAATGCTCCACTTCTCAAGAAGGAACAGGGGATATCTCCCATAGAGCATTGTCGCTGCTACGCTTTTGTATGCTTTTCTTGTCAACATACCCCTACCCAACTCCCCCACTTTCTGCTATCATGTCTGGATTTCACACAAACACCCAATGTCCATCGACGCCTGCATCGCGCATGCCATCCACAGCGACTTAGACATCCTCGAGGCCCTCCCCGAGGTCCACGACATCCCTGTAGAGGATCTCGAGCCCTACATCGAGCGCTACGTGGTGGGAGTACAGACATCGCTTCGGGATGTCATCGTCGAGCGCGGCGAGACCTACATTCGTTCGAAAGACGCCGCGGGCCTCTGTGCCACCTGTCTCGACGCAGGAGTCTCCCTGCCCCCTTCTATGCTCTTAAAAATCTGCCAGACGATCATGCAGCTGGTCACGATCGACGCCCGCTTCGTCCTCGATACCGACGAAGGAGCGAGTTTGTACTACGTAAAAATGGCAGTGAGCTAGCTCATAGGTTTCAGGTTTCAGCTTTCAGGAATTCATATCAAGGACAATCAGGCTGCAAGCTGATAGCCGATAGCTGACAGCTACAAATCGAGAAGCACCGCAGCGATCCAGGGGAATGCGACGGTCACATCGCTCTGGATGATCTGGAAGTAGCTTTGCGTTGAGAGCTTGTCCCAGGTGATCTTCTCTTTGCCGCCGGCTCCCGAGTACGAACCGTAGGACATGGGTGAAGAGCCGATTTCGATGAACCCCGCCCAATCGCGCACCTTGTGATGCTGCAGATCGTGCTTGAGCGACGGGACAACGCAAATGGGGAAATCCGCTGCGATACCGCCGCCAAGCTGCAGGAAGGCCATGGGGCTATCCTTCGACTCCTCCATGTACCAGTCATAGAGCATCGTGAAGTACTCGAGACCGCTTTTCATGATCGAAGGATTGATGGTCGTGCCATTGTCCTTCTTGTACTTCCCGGCATAGGTATAGCTCGCAAAGATATTGCCCATCGTGGAATCTTCGAACCCCGGAATCACGATCGGAACCTTTTTCTCGTATGCGGCATACGTCCAGCAATCGTCAGGATTGGCCATGGGATCAGGGGCAATCAATCCCTCTGCATAGAGCCTGCGGAAGTACTCATGCGGGAAATAGCGCTCACCCTGCTTTTCGGCCTCCTTCCACATCTGCAGCAGATGCGGCTCCATGATACGCACGCTCTCATCCTCAGGAAGGAACGTATCGGTAATGCGGCGAAGCCCTGCATCCCGTAGCTCGGCCTCCTGCGCGGGTGTGAGCTCCGTGTAGCGGGGGATGTACGCATAATGGGAGTGCGCAACGTAGCGATAGTACGATTCCTCATGATTGGCTGCCGTCGCGGAAATGAGATGTACTTTTCCTTTGCGGATAAGCTCCGCGAGGGTCACGCCGACCTGAAAAGAGCTCAGTGCCCCTGCTATAGTCACGACCAGCTTCCCGCCATTATCGAGGTGATCTTTCAGCCACAGGGCCGCCTGGAGCGTGGAACCGCCGTTGCAGTGCCGCAGCGATCGCTCCGCAAACGTGGAAATGGGCGTCTTGCTCTTCTTCACCTGCGCGGAGATCGATCCGGCGTCCTTGAGGCTGGTCTCCGGAATGATGAATTTTTGCAGCGCTGGGGAGAGAGCATCGAATTGTCTCTTCATGACGAAAGAATATCACAACGCCCCCCAGCGCACGATTCGTCGTGCGCAATGCATAGTGGAGAGGATATGAAAACCCCAACGCACGTTTCTACGTGCGGGGGATGTGAACGGTTAAAAAGCGCGCCAAGAATGGCACGCTGGAGCACGGTAAAACGTATGAATCCCACCCAGCGCACGATTCTTCGTGCGCTTCGTGCGGGCAATGTGCTAACGCTTAGAGAACTGCGGTGCGCGGCGTGCTCTCTTAAGACCCGGCTTCTTGCGCTCCTTGATACGTGCGTCACGACGGAGGAACCCTGCGGGCTTGAGCGTTGCGCGAAGTTCTGGGTTGATGACCAGAAGCGCACGGCTGATTGCGTGGCGAATAGCGTCGGACTGGGCATTCTTGCCACCGCCCTTGGTCACAGCATCGATGTCATACGTCTTCATCTGATCCGTGATCTTGAGGGGGGCCAGAGCATTTTCTGTCAGCGTACCGAAGAAATAGTCCTTGATCTTCAAACCGTTGACAGTGACTGCACCGCTGCCGTCCTGATAGAGCTTCACACGCGCAATGGCGGTCTTCCTCTTTCCAACGGCGGCAAAATACTGGCGGTTGCTCATGGGTTTTTAAGAAACGGATACGGAAGAAGGCTTCTGCGGTGCAAACGTGTGCTCGGCACCGGCGAAAACATGCAAGCGCTTCATCATCTGGTCGCGGAGCCTGTTTTTTGGGAGCATACCCTTCACCGCCTTCTCTATGGGCATCGTCGGATCCTTGGCAAGGAGCGTCTCGAGCGTGGTGGATTTGAGGCCTCCAAGCCAGGGCGTGTGACGGTAGTACGTCTTGTTGCGGGCCTTTTTCGGGCTGACGGCGATCTTTCCCGCATTGACGATGACGACGTGGTCACCGTGAATCTGGTGAGGAGCAAATGTCGCCTTGTGCTTGCCGTGAAGCAAGGTTGCCGCCTTCGCAGCAACGCGGCCGAGCATCTGATCCTGGGCATCGATGAGAAGCCACTGAGGAGCCGCCGGAGGGATAGTAGAGGTCTTCATTTCTTTGAGGAGGAAACTCTCTTTTCTGCCCTTCCTGCCTTTTCTTGCTTCTCCACCGTCACATCGCTGTCCATCATCGTGAGATCGACGAGGCGCGCTCCGTCGCCCTTGCGTGCGCCAACCGGGACGATGCGCGTCAGGCCCGATGTGCGCTTGGCGTAGCGAGCCTTGTACACCTCCATGATCTTGCGGCTCGCATTGCGGTCGGTAACGACAGCATTGATATGGCGGATGGCGAGCACCGGGGTTTTCGTGCGCGCAGCCGTGATGAGCTTGTCGATGATCGGCTGGATCACCTTCGCACGCTTCTGCGTGGTACGGATCGACTCGTAGAGGAGCAATGATGTCACCAGGTTGCGCTCCATCATGCGCGCGAGTTGTGGCTTGTAGTTGAGCCGGAGGGTGGATTTGCGGTGACGCATGGTTCAGAAAGGTTGCGGGGTTTGCACAGAATGCGAAGTGGACTGAAATCCTAAAGGGAAATGGCGTGATGCGGAAGAGGAATGATCGTTATTCGTCGATGGGTTCGTCGGCGAGTTTGAGGGTGCGCTCCGCGAGCGTCGCCTTGACCTCGTCGAGGGCCTTCGCGCCGAATCCTCGGAAGTTACTCAGCGCAGACTCCGTGCACTTGGTGAGCTGCTCGATGCTCCCTACGCCTGCGTTGATCAATGCGTTGAGGGTGCGTGGGGAGAAGTTGAGGATCTCGATCGGCGTGTAGCTCTCCTTTACGGAGGACTCCGTCTCCTCAGCAACGCGTATTCCTGCGCGGCTGAAGTCCGCCATGAACTCCTTCTCGACAACCTTATCGGGGCTGGCGAAGTACTCGAAGTAGCTCTTGCTGAGCTGCGCGGCGAACTGCATCGCCTCCTCCGCATCGAGCGATCCGTTGGTCTCCACCTCCATGATGAGCTTGTCGAGGTTCGTCCTCTGTCCCACGCGGGCCGCCTCAACCTCGTAGCGCACCTTGATAACCGGACTGAACACGGCATCGAGGAAGATGAGGCCCGGTTCGTTCTGCTTCTTGTTGCGCTCCGTCGCAGGAACGTAGCCCACACCCTTCTCCACCGTGAGCTGCATGTCGATCTCCGCGCCCTTCTCGAGCGTGAGAATCTCGGTATCGGGGCTCAGGATCTCGATGTCGGAAGAAATGGTCAGATCCTTGGCCGTAAGCGTCTTCGGGCCCTTGGCCTGGAGCGTGATGACCTCGGGCTCCTTGCTAAACTTCTTGAGCCGGAGAGCGCGGATATTGAGGCCGATGTCGACCACGGACTCACGCACGCCCTTGATGGTGGCGTACTCGTGCTGCACACCCTTGCAGCGAATCGACGTAACCGCGGCACCGGGAAGACTGCTGAGAAGCACTCTCCTCAAACAGTTCCCGAGCGTCATGCCGAATCCTGGGGGAAGCGGCGCAATGGAGAAGGTCATGTGGTTCTTGTCCCCCTTGGAGACGCCTTCGGCACTGAAGACGGGGAGACCGATCTCTTCCTGGATGATATGCATGGGACGGAGAGGAAAAGGAAGAATGAAGGAAAAACGAGAGAAAATCAGCGGGAGTAGAACTCGATGACCATACCAGCGTCGATGCCCTGCTCGGCATGCTCTGGGCCAGGCACAGCGACAACCTCCGACTTGAGGGCGGAGGAATCGACCTTGAGCCAGGATGGCGCAGTGTATTTCTGGTGCGCCTCGCTGATGGTACCGAAGACGGGCGAGGACTTGGCTTGCATGCGCACAGCGATGACGTCTCCCAGGCGCACGAGGTACGAAGGAACCGTGACGCGACGACCGTTGACGGTGAAGAGGCCGTGTCCAGCGAATTGCCTCGACTGCAGACGCGTCATGGCAAATCCACTGCGGTAGATAACGTTGTCGAGGCGGCGCTCCAGAAGCTCTTTCATCTTCTCACCCGTTTGCCCAGAAGCGGCGCAGGCAGCCGTGTAAACGCGGCGGAACTGAGCCTCGGAGAGACCGTAGATATCACGCATCTTCTGCTTCTCCAGAAGCTGCTTCGAGTACTCCGACTGCTTACCCGGACGGAACTTCGGCCCCTTGCCCGGGCCATACGGCTTGCGCTGCAAGACCTTGTCATACTTGTCCGAGCCGTAGATGTTGCTCCCCTGCCTGCGGCAGCGACGAGCTTTGGGACCGTTGTACTTCATAGTGGAGAAATGAGAATGGCGAGGGAAAAAAGGAGAAGCTGATAGCTGACAGCTTTCAGCTGTCAGGCTTAGACGCGCCTGCGTCTTCGCGGCTTGCAGCCGCCGTGCGGAATGGGCGTGACATCAACGATAGAATCGAGGTTGAGACCAGCAGCCTGCAGGCCACGAATAGACTGCTCGCGTCCTGGTCCAAGGCCCTTGAGCTCGATGACAACGGATTGCACACCGTACGGAGCGGCTTTGTGAGCAGCGGACTCCGCAGCGACTTTTGCCGCATACGGTGTGGACTTACGCGTACCCTTGAATCCCGAAGAACCTGCGGAGCTCCAACAGAGTACGCCACCCTCGAGATCCGTAAACGTCACGATCGTGTTGTTCTCGGATGCATGGATGCAGACGCGCGCCTGGGGCACAGATCGCTTCACTTTCTTGCGCCGCACCTTGGGCTTGGCTTCGGTTGCCTCGGGTGGGATGAGATCGGCGGCGGGCTTCTTGTCGTCGGTCATGAGGGGAAAATAAAGGAATAGACGCATGCCTACTGGCATGCGGAATAGAGTTTACGTCTTGGTCAGGGTGACGCGGCCGGAGAGACCCGTCTTCTTCTTACCACGCTTCGTGCGAGCATTTCTACGAGACGACTGGCCACGAACGGGAAGCTTCTTCTTGTGACGGTATCCGCGCCAGGTGCCGATATCCTGCAAACGCTTCACGTCCATACCCACCTTACGCGAGAGCTCACCCTCCGTGAGTTCCTTCTCGATGCGGCTACGTAGCCTTGCCGCCTGCTCCTCACTCAAGTCCTTCGGGCGTACATCGAAACCAATGTCCATCTCGCGAAGAATCGCTCCGGAGAGAGATCTGCCGATGCCCTTGATTGCCGTGAGGGCAATCTCCATGCGCTTCTTTTCGGGGAGGACGACACCGGAGATACGTAACATGGGGATGGGGGTAATTCTTAATGCGTCATTGCTAATGTTTTAGCCCTGTCTCTGCTTGTGCTTGGGGTTCTTGCTGCAGACGATACGGCGGACAACCTTGCCACGACCATCGCGTCTCAGGACGAGACGGCAGTCTTTGCAGATGGGCTTTACGGAGGGGCGGACTTTCATCGTAGGAGAAGTGACGGATGGGAACCTAAGGATGGGGAGATGGTGACGGAGTGTCAGATGGGAATGCGTCGACCGCGGTGGCTCCGTGCGGCAGTCGATACGTGATCCTGCCCTTTTCGAGATCATACGGAGTCATTTCCACCTTCACCTTGTCTCCAGGGAGAATGCGCACGCGATGCACGCGCATGCGTCCCGCGAGTGTGCAGTGGAGCTCATGATCCTTCGCTTGGTCCGAGATGATCTGGACCCGGAAGGTGGCATTGGGAAAGCTCTCTTTCACAACGCCGATGAGTTCAATGACATCTTTAGACACACGGAAGGTAAACGCACAAAGCCGCGTCATCCTACCGATGAAGATTGCCTCCTTCAAGCTATGGGAAGCAAAAAACTTGAGAGAATGTAAAAAAGTATTGCGTAAAGTTAAAATTATTATATAATATATGTTAAGACAATCTTACACACATTATTCACATGGACATTTGGCTTTTGATGGGCATTGTCGGCATGGCGTTGATCTTGATGGCATTCTTTTTGCTTGAAACGCATCGATGGAGTGCCGACGGTATTGCCTACGATGTCTGCAATCTTGCGGGTGCAGTTCTATTGGTTATCAACGCTTTTCACGGCAAAGCATGGCCTTTCCTCATATTGAATGCTGTCTGGGGATTGGTTTCCCTGCGTGATGTCATTCTCGACTGTAGAGGCACGCATCGATCGACGATACGCAAGGGATAATCCCTACGCCACCACCTCGCATCCCCTCTCCGTCACCACGACCGTGTGCTCGAAGTGCGCGGAAAGCGCTCCATCGGCCATGGAAAGCGTCCAACCATCGTCCGCCTGCGTAATCTCTATGCTTTTCCCTGCAGTGACGATCGGCTCGATCGCGATTGCTGTCCCTACGGGAAGAGTCGGCCCCGTGCCCGCCTTGCCGATATTGGGAACATCGGGAAACTGGTGGACGGTATAGCCAAGCCCGTGGCCGGTAAGTGCTGAGACGCAGCGAAACCCTCCGGCTTCCACAACGCCCTGCACCGCAGAAGAGATATCCCCTACTCTAGAGCCCCCTCGAACCGCAGCCACTCCTGCGGCAAGCGCGGACTTCGTGACGGAGAGAAGTTTCGACGCCTGTGGCGTGATCTGCCCTACGCCTACCGACACGCATGCATCGGTGATGATGCCCTCAAAGGCCACTCCGCAGTCTAAAGCGACAATGTCGCCATCTATAAGCACGCGCCTCCCGGGAATTCCATGCACGACCTCATCATTCACGGAGGTGCAGAGCGTGTGGGCATACCCCTTGTAGCCCTTGAACGCGGGCACACCGCCACGCTTCCGAATGAATGCCTCAGCGAATTGATCGAGTTCGAGCGTGGAGATCCCCGCAACCGCTTTAGGCGCAAGGGCGTCGAGGCATGCTCGAAGAATTGCGCCGCTCTTGCGAAAGAGCTCGATCTCGGCCGGCGTGAACACTTGGCATTGCGTCACGGAAGGAGTGTAGAGGAACGTAAATTGGGGAAGTAACAAATGTGTCATCCTGAGCGTAGTCGAAGGACGACACATTTGTCACCGCATGTCGCGCTTCGACTACGCTCAGCGTGACATGCTTGCCCTGCTTTGTAATGAGAGAATTGCGCTTTTCATCCGCTCATACACTTCCTCCACACTCCCCTCACCATCGATATCCATAACGATGCCTTCTGTGCGATACACGTCGATCACCGGTTCCGTCTTCTCGTGAAAGAGCTGCATGCGCCTACGAATGGACTCCTCCGATGCATCATCGTTGCGCCCCTCGATAACCGCACGCTTGAGGATGCGCTGGATAGCTCCCTCTTCATCCACGTGAATCTCGATGCAGCGGAAGGTGCGACCGGCACCTTGGAGAACCTGATTGAAGGGCTTCATCTGGTCCATATTGCGGGGAATGCCATCAAAGATCATGGGGCGATCCTTCGGGCACGCCGCGACCGCCGCCGTGAGCACGTCCATGACGATCTCCGGCGACACGTGGTGACCTGCATCGATGACGGCCTGCACCTTTCTCCCGAGATCCGTATCCGTCGCCGCGATACTGCGCAATGCGCCGCCGGTCTCAAAGAGGGTGTACCCACACTCGGCAGCCAATTTCTTGGCCTGCGTTCCTTTGCCGCTGCCCTGAATACCGAATAAGACGATGTCCATCCCACACAGGATCGGGAATATTATGGAATGACGCAAGTAGAGACGCGACGCCTTCAATCTCCTTACACCAACTTCTCGTAATCGTGGGCAAGGAGCTGCGCATTCACCTGTCGGATCAATTCCATGACGACACCCACCAAGATGATGAGACCGGACCCGGAGATCAAAAGGTCCTGGCTCGAAAGCGTGGAATACTTTGTGAAGAGCAACGGCACGATGGCCACAACACCGAGGAAGAAGCCGCCCCAGAGATTCATCCGGTTACTCACCCTCGCGAGGATCTCGGCCGTCGCCTTGCCCGGGCGTACGCCGGGGATGAAGCCCCCACGCTTCTGGATGCTCTCTGCGAGCTCGTCAGGCTTGAACGTGACCGACACGTAGAAGTAGGTGAAGCCAATGACGAGCAGGAAGTACCCGACGATGTAGGGGATGCTCGGAGACTGCGGATTGAGGTACGTGGTGATGAAGCGAACGACACCCTGGAAGCGCGGTGCCGTCTGGAGGAACTGTGCGAGAATCGCAGGAAGCGTGATGAGGGAGATCGCGAAGATGATCGGGATCATGCCGGCCTGATTGAGACGGATGGGAATGCTTGCCTGCACGCCCCTGCCCGCACCCTGGTTGGCGTAGGTGATCGGAATGAGGCGATGCGCGTCAGTGAAGAGTACGACAGCAACGAGCATCGCGAGGGAGATGATGGCGAAGAGATAGAACGCCGCCATCTTGCCCTGTCCCGCGATGAACATGGCGCTCAATGCGGCGGGCATACCCGAGACGATACCAGCGAAGATGATGAGGGAGATGCCGTTACCGATTCCCTTCTCCGTGATGAGCTCGCCGATCCACATGAGGAACACCGATCCTGCCGTGACGTAGATCATCGGGAGGATCACTGCAGGAAAGGACGTGTCGATGAGCTGCACCCCACCGCGACCGAGGAGGATGAGGAACCCGTAGCTCTGGAGGAATGTGAGCGGGAAGCTCAGCCAGCGCGTATAACGGTTGAGCGTTTGCTGGCCTGTGGCGCCCTCTTTGCTCAGCGCCTCAAGCTTCGGGAAGATCACCGTACAGAGCTGCACGATGATGCTTGCGTTGATGTAGGGAGAAAGCCCGAGAAGGACAACGGAGAAGTTGTCGAGTGCACCACCGGTGAGCGCCGCAAAGACGCCCATCACTCCGCCTGCTTCTCGTGAATCGAGGAACTGCTTCAGCGCAAACGGATCGGCACCAGGAATCACGATGTGTGCGGCAATGCGGTAGGCGAGGAGCAAGCCAAGCGTAATAAGGATCCGCTTACGAAGCTCTTCGGAGTGCCACAGTTGACGGAGATAGGTGAGCATGAAGCGAAAAGCTGTTAGCTGTGAGCTTTGAGCTTCACAATGGTAATGTTACCCCCTGCGTCATTGACAGCTTTCTTTGCACCCTTTGATGCGGCTTGAACCGTGAGAGCGAATTTCTTCTTTACAGCATTGCCGAGCACCTTTACGGGCGCCGCCGAACGAACGAGGCCCCTGCGGCGCAGTGCCACGGAATCATAGCTGCCGGGCTCGAGGAGACTCTCCATCTTGCTGAGCGTCACGATCTCGTAGCGCTCGGCGCGGGGACGCGCAAAACCGCCGAGCTTGGGCTGTCTGCGAACAAGCGGGGTCTGACCTCCTTCAAAACCGAAGTTGCGTCCCTTTCCGGTGCGGGACTGCTGACCTTTCGTGCCGCGTCCTGCGGTTGTGCCGCCACCGGCAGAGTTGCCACGCGCAACACGCTTGCGGCGGCGTACGGAACCCTGTGCTGGTCGCAGAAGATGAAGCACGAAAAGTAGCTTACCGAAAAGGCAAAGGCGGTCAAAGGAAAAGGGCTGGGGAAAGCGAGGTTTCTCGAAGGCATCAAAATGCCGGAATCTCAGGAAACTGGCGCATCGTACAAAGCGCTCAAATCTGCTATACTAGAGGGATTTGCTATGCTTCGCGCTCTGACACTCACGGCGGCCACCCTCCTCGGATCCCTGCAGTTACCTGCTGCGGTCTCGAGCGCAAACGTATCCCTGACGCGGGCAGAGGCGGTGATGCTCATGCTCAAGAGCAACCGCGTACCCCTCGTCCTCGATCAAGAACCTCTGCTCTTCGCCGATACGCTCGAAGGCGAGTGGTACGTCCCCTACCTGAAAACCGCAGTCAAGATGGGCATGATCGAAGCTGATGCCCCTCGCGGACTGCTGCATCCTCACGGATCGGTCAGCAGAGGCGACCTGCTTAAGATGGCAACAATCGGCTTTGGACTAGAGACCGATCTCCCCTACCCCTACACCGACGTACCGGCGCAGAGTGCACACGCACGGTACGCGGGCATTGCCCAGAGGTACGGCATCTTCGCCAACCGCCTCACGCCGCTCCTACTCTACCCCGATCTTCGGCTGACGCAGGATGAAGCCGTAGGGGCCATCGCGACGATCATCAAGAAGCGAACGCAGAACGCCACCGTCAGCACGACGCTGATGAAGAAGGAACTCCAGCGCTACGATGGCATCACGCCTCCGGCACCCCAACTTCCGGGCACACATTCATCGTCAAATCTTCCAGTGTCACCAACGCTCTACGCAACGGGACCGCGTGTCGTGAAGTCCTCGGTACGGACACTGCTCGCACAGAAGAGTAACACGATCGACGATGTGCGCCTGGACATCCTGCAGAGGGTCAACGCAGAGCGTAGGAAAGCCGGCATGCACATCCTCCGGCACAATGTGCTGCTTGCCGAAGCGGCGCAGCGTCATGCGAGAGACATGCAGAAACGTGGGTACTTCAGTCACTTTACCCCCGAAGGGCTCTCCTACGTCGACCGCATCCGCGATGTGGGATACCTCGACAAGAACGCCGCTAGTTGCCCCTGCACCACGGCGGTCAACACACTGGACCTCCTGCAGAACCGCCGTGCGATCGGTCCGAACTACGTCCTGATGAAATCGGGAGACCGGTGCGAATGCCTCGCGAAGTTTGCGCTCGGGGAGAACATCGCCAAGGGGCAGATGACGCCGGCGCAGGTCGTCGACGATTGGATGCGGTCCGAAAATCACCGTAATAATATCCTCAGTGGCGCCTTCGACGAAATCGGCATCGGCATCTTCGGCAATCTCTGGGTGCAGAATTTTGGGAGGATTGAAAATTGACCCCCGCCCCTTGCGGGGTTTTTGATTCCCTGTCAGCGGAGGTTCATGAACCTCCGCTACGGAACGATGCTCAAGCATCTACCGCAGCAAACGCCCTTCCAAACTCCTCCGCTGCCTCTGGGCCATTGCCGGTGACGATCAACCCGTCGACGGTCACGGTATCGCCCGTGTAGGTCGCCCCCATCTGTTCGAGTAAGCGCACTTGCGTTCCTTCGCCGTCATCCCAAATAGTCGCCCTCTTTCCATCGAGAACTCTCGCCTTCGCGAGAATCGTCGGAGCGATGCAGATTGCCCCAAGCGGCAGACCGGCACGTACCGTATCGTTGGCGATCTTCAGTGCCTCAGGATCGGAAGCGAATGCCGCCGCTCCGGGCCCACCGATGAAAGCGATACGGTCGTAATCTTCTACGACGACATCCTGCAGTGCAACTATGGCACTGATCTTCTCGCCGAACTTTCCTGTACACAGCCCCTTTGCTTTGCTGCCAATGACCACGGCGAATCCTGCATCGGTTAATCCCTTCCGCGTACCTTCGTACTCGAGATCCTGGAAGCCTTGTTGGGCGACAATGAGGAGAGCTGTACGCACCCCCTCACCCTACCCTCTCCCACAGGGAGAGGGCAATGATCAGATACGCAAGCGATCACGGGGCTTCTGCTTTTCGAAAAAAAATCCGGTCGCTCTGGAAAAGCGCCGTTACGCATCGCGCACGAAGAATCGTGCGCTGGGATGATGGAACGGGGCGCACGAAGAATCGTACGCTCACGTTATAAATCATCCCATAAATAAACGCCGCGAAGGCAAGCTCCGCTGGGCTGGAGCGGCCACATTGCCGGAAAGAGAGCCCGTGGAGAAAACCCGGAGGGTTGTCTCTCACGCCGTGAGGTTCCCCTCTTTATCGATCTGACTGCGGCTGATTTCCTTCACGCCTGCATTGCCGCGCTCTGTCTCCAAAGCTGCAGCATCGGCATCGGTAACAGTCGGCTTTGCCTCCTCTTTGAAATGCTCCGGACGACCACGCAATTGCTTCAGAGCCATCATCACTGCCTGGGCGTTGACGAGTTTGTTACGCGTTCCGTAGCGCTTGGAGAGAACATTTTTGATACCCGCAGCATCGAAGACGACACGGAGTGCACCGCCGGCGATCACCCCCGTACCCGGACGTGCCGGAAGGATGCGGATCTTTGCCGACTTGAACTTGAGATCAATGGCATGCGGGATCGTGCCATCGAGAAGCGGGATGCGAATCATGTTCCTGCGCGCTGCCTTGGCAGCCTTCTGCACCGCAGCCTGCACTTCTGCAGCCTTGCCCGTGCCGAGCCCAACCTTGCCCTTCTTGTTCCCTGCAACGACGATCGCGCGGAAACGCATGCGACGTCCACCCTTCACCACACGCGTCACGCGGTCGACGGAGAGCGTCACCTCCTCAAACTCGGAGGGTTCGCGCTGGCGGCGATCATTGCGCTTGCGATCGGGACGGGAAGACTTGGCAACCATGAGAGAAAGGGAATCGGGAAGTGGGGGCTAGAATTGTAAGCCGGCTTCGCGCGCGGCATCGGCGACTTCCTTGATGCATCCGTGGTACTTGTAGCCATTGCGATCAAAGACGACGGCGGAGATCTTGTGCTCTTTCGACTTCTTGGCGATGAGCTCACCGAGCTTCTTCGCACCCTCTTTGTTGGGCTTGGATTTCGCCTCGCGCGTAGAACCGGATACGATCGTCTTGCCAGCGACGTCATCGATCACCTGAGCCGTGATCTGTGTGTGGCTGCGATAGACCGTGAAGCGCGGACGCTTCGCTGTGCCGGAGATGCGTGCGCGGATGCGACGCTTTCTCTGGAGCCGGTGGGTGAACGAGGGGTGACGCATGGGCGAATGATGACTAAGCGGCTGCAGCGCCAGCCTTTACGGCGGCCTTACCTGGCTTGCGGCGGACAAACTCATCGCTGTAACGGATGCCCTTGCCCTTGTAAGGCTCTGGAGGTCGAAGACCGCGGATCACAGCGGCCGTCTGGCCCACAAGCTGCTTGTCGCAGCCGCTGATCGTGAGGAAGTTCTTGTTCTTCTCGTCCTGAGCGATCGCAATGCCTTCGGGAATGGCGAAATCAATGGGGTGGCTGTGTCCGAGGTTCAAGACCAAGGTCTTGCCCTTCACCTGCGCCTTGTATCCCACGCCGATGATCTCGAGCTTCTTGCTGTAGCCCTGGCTCACGCCGACGGCCATATTGGCGATGAGCTGGCGGGTGAGTCCGTGTCTCGCCTTGGCGTTTGCGGAATCGTCGATACGAGCGACTGTCACGGTGCTTCCGTCGATCGTCACACTGACTTCCGGAAGAAACGCGTAGTCGAGCTCGCCCTTAGGCCCCTTCACCTTCACCGTACGACCGGAGAGGGTCGCCGAGACGCCGCCGGGGAGAGCCACTGGTTTGCGACCAATACGAGACATGGGTTTGAGAATCAGGAAATGGTACAGAGAACTTCGCCACCGACCTTCTGCTTGCGGGCTTCCTTGTCGGTCATGAGCCCCTTACTCGTCGTGAGGATGGCGACGCCGAATCCATGGAGGACGGGCTTGAGACCATCGACTCCGCTGTAAGCGCGGCGACCGGGCTTGGAAACGCGCGCAATAGTGAGGCGCGGCTTATCTGCAGCGAAGGTGACGATGAGATCCTGGAAAGGAGCATCGCCCTCGACGGCCACATCGGCGATCCACCCCTCCTTCTTCAAAAGCTGAAGGAGTTCATGCTTGATACCGGAGTAAGGCGCAGAGCAGCGCAGGCTGCGGGCAGCTTGCGCGTTACGCATCCGGGTGAGGAGATCGCCGATGGGGTCTGTGACGGGGGACATGAGGTGACAATAAGAGAGAGGTGATGCTGATTATGAGGAAGATTGGGGTGCGAAGAAACGAAAAAGCGAACAAACGTTACCAAGAAGACTTCTTGATGCCGGGGATCAATCCCTCACACGCAAGCTCCCGGAAGCAGATGCGGCAGATGCCAAAGAAGCGCATGTAGCCATGCCGACGATTGCAGAGCGTGCAACGGTTGTAGATCCTGGTGGGAAACTCCGGCTTCTTGCCCTGTGCCTTCGTAGCAAGATACTTCTTGAGTCGGGTGCGCTGGCTGTGGACGATGGACTTACGTGCCATAGAAAAGAGAGGGCGAAAGGTTTACGGACGCTTGGTAGAGGGTTTAAAGGGCATGCCAATGTGCTTCAGGAGCGCAGTGGCAGAGGCATCGGTAGCATTGCGGAGGGAGATCTGGATCTGCATACCGAAGATCTTTCCCGCCTCGGGAGGAGCGATCTCCGGGAAGATCGTGTGATCCTTGAGACCAATCGCGTAGTTCCCCTGACCATCGAGCTTGGTGGGCAGTCCACGGAAGTCGCGGATGCGCGGAAGGGAGATGCTCACGAGACGATCGAGGAATTCTTCCATGCGCTTGCCTCGAAGCGTCACCTTGGCACCAACCACGAGGCCCTTGCGTGTCTTGAAGTTGGAAATGGCAATGCGTGCGCGGGTGAAGACCGGTTTCATACCCGTGATCTTCCCAAGACTGTCTGCGATGTACTCATGGAGCTCCTTGCTGTCCATTTTGGACTTATTGATCCCCACGTTCACGATGACCTTCTCGATGTGCGGAAGGGCCATGGCGTTGGTGATCTTGAGCTCCTGCTTCAGCGCCTCACGGATCGGGCCGCGGAGCCTGTCATGGAGTGTCGCATATGCCGATGGGGAAGCTGCTTTTGCCATAGATTACGAACCACGGGAATGGGAACGACCGGTCTGGCGCTCAAGCTGATCGGGTACGGAGTGATCCTCCTGCATGTGCGTCGCACCCTCCACCTCAGCGCGAGCGGCCATCTCCGCAGAACCGAAGCCGAGCTTCTTCCAGAACGGTCCCTTCTTTGCGTCTGCGGGAGCCTTGGAAGAGGCTGTGGTCTGCGGCGCGGGAGCTGCCTTCTTCTTCGCAGGCTGCGCTTTCACTGACGTCAGCACTTCCCCGCCCTTCCGGGCGATGCGCTGTGCGCGCCCCTTCTCATCAAAGCGGAATCCAACGCGCGTGCGCTTCTTGCTCTTGGGATCGATGAGCATGACGTTGCTCCAGTGGATGGAGGCCTCGTACTTGAGGATCTGACCCGGTCGGCTCGGATTCTTGGGAACATGGCGCGTGCGGATATTGATATCTGCGACCACGACGCGCTGCACCTCAGGGAGCACCTTGAGGACGGTACCCGTCTTGCCCTTGTCCTTGCCGGAGATGACGACGACGGAGTCGCCGGTACGGATCTTTCTCATGAGAGGAAGCTAGAGAACATCGGGGGCTAGAGAAATAATTTTTTGGTAGCCCTTGCCACGGAGTTCCCTGGCAACGGGACCGAAGACACGGGTGCCCTTGGGCATACCGTCCTTCTGAATGATCACGCAGGCATTGTCATCGAAGCGCACACCGCTACCGTCCTTGCGACGCGTCATGTTGCGCGTGCGGACGATGACTGCTTGCTCAATGGCTTTCTTGCGCACCGTTCCGCGGGGAGCGGCGGTCTTCACAGCGATGACGATCACGTCGCCGATGTGCGCGTAGCGACGACGCGTGCCTCCGAGCACTTTGATGCACATAGCGGTCTTCGCGCCCGTGTTATCTGCCACATTGAGGATGGACTGCTGCTGAATCATTGTGCGGAGGTATCGGAAGATTCTGCTGTCTTCTTGCGATGACGCATGACGCCCTCTACAGCGCTGTCTTCGGCAATGTCACTGACACGAGGCGCGCGCTTCAGCACGTCAGTCACGCGGAAGCACTTGCGCTTGCTCAGCGGTCGGCACTCCGTGATCTCGACCGTGTCACCCACGTAGAGATCATGGAATGTGCCGATGTCCGCGAGGAACTTCTTGCTCCTGCGGAAGCGCTTTTTGTAGAGCGGGTGGTACACGAGACGGTGCACCGTCACCGTTACGGTGCGCTGCATCTTTGCCGATGTGATGACGCCTTGTTTGGTTCTCATGCGCGAGCGGGGATTGTAGAGGCTTTAGACTTCTTGGACAAAGGTTTCGTTGCAGAATTTCCTGCCCTTCCTGGCTTTTCTTCCATTCCTACCTTCTCCTGAAGAACCGTGAGCAGCTGTGCCATGTGCCTGCGAAGCTTGCGGATCTTCGAGGTGTCCTTCTCCTTGCTCAGCTCCGTGCCCAGACGAACCACGGCTGCCTCGCGACGGATCGTCGCGACTTCAGCTCGCAAATCCGCCACGCTCATTTTGCGCACTTCGGCAATGGTGGGAAGTGTGGCCATGGACTAGATGAGGGAACGGGTAATAACGCGTGTCTTGAACGGAAGCTTGTGTCCGGCGAGACGCAGTGCTTCGCGAGCAGTGGCCTCGGGAAGTCCATCCATCTCGAAGAGGATGACGCCGCGCTTGATCATCGTGGCGAAGTACTCCACCGAACCCTTTCCGGCTCCCATCGGCACCTCTGCCGCCTTCTTCGTCACGGGATTGTGAGGAAATACCCTCACCCAAATCTTTCCCCCACGGGCAACCGCATGGGTCATGGCACGGCGAGCCGCCTCAAGCTGACGTGCCGTAAGCTCCCCGCTCGTGATGGCCTTCAGACCAATCGAGCCGAAAGCAAGGCGGTGACCGCGGGTAGCGATCCCTCCGAACGCACCACGCCTGCGGTGTTGCTTCCGATATTTGAGCTTCTGGGGTTCGAGCATGGGTGAATGGAAGAACTACTCTGTAGCGTTTTTGGAAGAGAGGGCAGACGACTGCATCTGTTGCACTTTCTTAAACACCATCCCCTTGTAGACCCACACCTGCACTCCGATGGTTCCGTAGGTCGTCACCGCGTGACGCGTAGCCATCTGTACGTTTGCACGGAGCGTCTGCAATGGCACGTTGCCTTCGCGGAAATACTCGGAACGCGCGATCTCTGCGCCATTGAGACGACCGGACACGGAGATCTTCACGCCGAGGGCTCCTGCCTGAAGTGCCTTCTCAATCGCCATCTTCGCAGCACGACGGTACGGCATGCGGCGCTCGATCTGACCCTGGATGGTTTCAGCGATGACGACAGCGTCGGTATCGGGGCTGCGGATCTCCTGGATGTTCACCTCGAAAGATCCTCCGAAGCGTCGCTCGAGATCCTTGCGCAACTCCTCAATGGCAGCACCCTGCTTTCCGATGATCACACCGGGCTTGCTCGTGTGAATGGCGACGCTCACCTTCTTGCCACGATCGATATCGATCTGGCTTATGCCTGCATCCTTCATGCGCTCACCGATGTAGCGGCGGATCTGCACGTCCTGGACGAAGAGTTCACGGAACTTCTTGCCACGGGCGAACCATGTGGAGGGCCAGGAATGCGTGATGCCGATGCGAATGCCGTTGGGGTTGACCTTTTGACCCATGGGAGGGAGTAAGAGGACGAAAAAGACTAAGAGGACGAAGAGGATTTCTTGGAACGTGGAGAGTCCGCCTTTCGCGCAGGGCGAGAGGCTGACGCACCGTCTTGTTTTACAGCTTTTGCGGCATTATGTGAATCATTTTCCGATGAAGTCTTTTTCGTCCTCTTCGTCTTTTTCGTCTTGCCGGATGAATCTTCATCGTCCGGAAGTCCCAATACTAACTCAATGTGGCTCAAAAACTTCCGCATCGGTCGAACGCGACCGCGAGCCATCGGTACGCCGCGGTGATACGCCTGACCTTGGTTCACGACGATGGTACGGACCACGAGCGTCTGGGCATCCTGCTTATCGTTGTGCGATGCATTCGCCATTGCAGAGCGAAGCAAATCCTCGAGAATCCGTGCCGCCTTCTTGTTGGTACGCGTGAGCACGTGCATCGCGTCCGCCGCGGTCATCCCGCGGATCATCTTGGCAATGAGATTGGCCTTCTTGGGAGCGATGCGAACGGAGTGGAGGAAAGCTTTCATGGGAGTGAGAATGGCGTTACAAATGGATTACTTGGCGGGAGCGGGTGAAGGAGCAGCGGCTGCTGGTGCTCCGGCCATGGCAGCACCTTTGGCCTGACCTTCGGCCATCTTGCCACCGTGACCTTTGAACTTCGTGGTCCAGGAGAACTCGCCGAGCTTGTGACCAACCATCTGCTCTGTGATATACACGGGCGTGAACTCCTTGCCGTTGTGAACCGCGAAGGTGAATCCCACAAACTCCGGCGGGATATCGCAGTCTCTGGCCCAAGTCTTGACGATCTTCTTTTCGCTCTTCTCGATCATCTTCATGACCTTGCTGAGAAGCTTCTCGTCGACGTAGGGGCCTTTTTTGATGGAACGGGACATTGGGAATTGAGGAGTGAAAAATGGAAAAATGGAAGACAAGATTACTTCTTCCTGCGCTTCTTGGTACGGGGACGCAGGACGTGGGCAAGCGATTTCTTCTTTCGACGCGTTCGGACACCGAGAGCAGGCTTGCCCCACGGAGTCTTCGGATGCTTGAGACCAATCGGGCTGTGCCCTTCTCCACCTCCATGCGGGTGATCGACGGCGTTCATGGACTTACCGAGCACCTGCGGCTTCTTACCGAGCCAGCGCATACGTCCGGCCTTGCCGATCGTGATGAGGTTGTGCTCAGGGTTGCTGACGGTACCGATCGTGGCGATGCAGTCTGCCCGCAAACGCCTGATCTCACCGCTCGGAAGCTCCACGATGGCGTAGGGCTCATCGACACCGACGAGCGTGGCTGACGTGCCCGCAGAGCGGACGATCTGACCGCCGCGGCCGAGGGTGACCTCGAGGTTGTGGATCTTGTACCCCACCGGGATGTGCCTGAGTTGCATGCAGTTACCAACCTTCACCTTGGTGCGCTCGGCTGAGACAACCGTATCGCCAACAGACAGACCTTCGGGGGCGAGGATGTAGCGCTTCTCTCCGTCACGGTAGTGCACGAGGGCAATGCGTGAGGAGCGGTTGGGATCGTACTCGAGCGACGCAACGGTCCCCGGAACGCCCATCTTGCCCCTGCGCTTGAAATCGATGAAACGGAAGAGTCTCTTGTGTCCTCCGCCACGGTGACGAACCCGTACCCTGCCACCGCTGCCGCGACCGGAAATGCGCTGCTTTCCATGGCTCAAGCCCTTCTCCGGACGCTTCTTGCTCAGGCCAGAGAAGTCCGCGATCGTCATCTGACGTCGTGCGGGAGTCGTTGGGCGGCACTGCTTCATAGGCATGATTAGCGTTTGGTGAATGCGGCGAGATCAAGGGGTTTGCTCCCTGCAGCGAGGGTAACCATCACTTTCTTCATAGCGTGGCGCTTCTCCATCACCTTCCCCTGCCCGATCACACGAGTTTTGGGGCGCGTACGCAGGACGCGGACGTTTGTCACATCAGTGTCGTAGAACTCCTTGAGTGCCTTGCGGACATCAACCTTCGTAGCCCCGTGGGCGACCTTCAACGTATAGGTCTTCCCTGCGGCCTTCAGGCGCTCTGCTTTCTCTGTGACGATGCTGCCGAGGATGACGCGAGAAAGTTCCATGGATGAGGAAAATTGAGAACTAAGAGGGGGTAGATGCTGAAGAATTCTCGGAGGCTTTCGTCTTTTTCGTCCTCTTCGTCTTCTCCGTCTTTTGGATGATCTTCTCAGAGGCGACAACCGACGTCTCTTTTACCGCTCTCTCCGTCCGGTCCTTCTTGCCACCAAAGAGCTTTTCCGCCTCCGCAAGAGCGTCGACGAGGAACACGATGTTGCGAGCCAGGAGCACATCTTCCGTGTTGAGGTAGGCTGCGGAGACTGCGCGAACTCCGGGAATGTTTCTCGTAGAGAGCGCGATGCCCCGATGACGACCGGAGGTGACGATGAGAATGCTCTTCCCGAGTACGAGGCTCATCTTCTCCAGGCAGACAGCAGCATCCTTCGTCTTCACAGCATCAGGGTAGCTTTCCAGTCCGACGATCGCGCCGGCCTTGGCCTGAGCGGAAAGTGCGGAACACAGAGCGCCACGCATCATATTTTTTGGCATGTCCTTGCGGAAATTCCTTTCCGATCGTGGACCGAATGCCTTTCCTCCTCCACGCAGCAGCGGCGAGCGGCCAGGACCGCGACGAGCGCGACCCGTATGCTTTTGCTGGAAGAGTTTCTTGGTGGATCCGACAACCTCAGAGCGGTTTTTCGCATGGGCAATGGAACGGCGGCGGTTGCTGCGCTGCAGCACCACAGCCTGGTGCATCAGACTTGCATTGATCGTTGCCCCGAAGAGCGCCTCCGGAAGCTCAACGGATCCCTTCTTCGTGCCGGTTGCGGTGTAGACATCGATCTTCATGCGGAGGGCTGGGATTCAACAGTGAGGTAAACGGCCGAACCATTGGGGCCCGGAACCGGTCCTTTAACGGCGAGAACACCCTTCTCCTTATCGCATACGACAACGGGGCGACCATGCACCGTCACCTGTTCGTTACCCATGTGACCGGCCATGCGCTTGCCTTTATGGATGCGTCCGGGCATTTCTCTCATACCTACGGATCCCGGCTCACGCTTGAAGTGCGATCCGTGCGAAGCGGGGCCTCCTCCGAAGTGGTGACGCTTGATGGTGCCCTGGAACCCCTTTCCCTTGCTCACACCCGTGATCGTGACGAGGGACTTCTCCGGAACGCTCTCGGCAGTGACCGTGGCGCCGGTGCTGAGTCCATCAAGGGACTGCACCTTCCATTCCTTCATGACGGCAAACTTCTGCAATTCCTTTCCTTTTCGTGTTTTGACCTTCTTTAAGCCAATTCCCAGGATGATGGCATTGTAGCCATCCTTCTCTGCGTTCTTCAGCCGAACGATGACGTTGGGCTCCACGCGCAAGTACGTCACAGCCACAGCCGCTCCATCGAGGAACACGCGAGACATGCCGAGTTTGCGGGCGATAAGACCTGACATAGCTTGGAGGTTCAGTGGGTCTGATTGGTCCCTACGGGGCGTCAGACTGGAACGTAAGCCGGAGCATTGTGGGGGTTTGTACACTCCGCGTCAAACAAAAAGCCGGAGTTACCAGTCGCGCAGGATCCCTCTACCCATCGCTTTCGCAAGTATGCGATCGCCCTCGGCTCCCACATGGCAACAGCTATCCACATAGAGCGTCTCCGGATGCACCGAGAATACGTTCGATAAATCCGTGGCGGTGTATCCCTCCTCACGCAAGGATCGAACTGCTTCCTGAAGAGCAGGATAGCCTTGCTTGGAGTAACGATCCGACCAGCCTCCAAACTCCAGGATGGCGCGCTCCTGTGCGGAGAGGGGCTTCCCTCCTATGTACGGACTGGGCTGAAGGAAAGTAAATGTGCGAAATCCGCGGGATCTGCCGAGATCTTCTATGAGCATGGCGCTGTTTTTCCAGGTGGCAACAATTTCCCGAAGAGCGCTTCCTGTACCGGATCTTCCCATAGGAGGCCCTGCAAATATGGGGGAAGTGTTGTTAGGAACTGTGTGGAGGATGAGATCGGCATTGAGACGATGGATCTGCTGATGGATGTACCTGCCCCGAACAAAGAACGTGAGCGTACAGGCAGCGCTCCAATCACATGGGTGCCATGATGCGTACAGAGTATTGCGCTGCTGTGAGTCGCGAAGCATGGCTATACGCCCGATCACGGATAGCTTTTCATGAGAAAGTCCTCCGGCAAGCAGCTGCCAACTTCTGGGATACAGAGGGTGAAGCCCGGCGGGAATGTTTTCACGAAAGGGCAGTGTCACTTCATTGAATCCGCTGAGGTTGATGACGATATCGAACTGCGCACCCAGCGACAAAAAATAATTCAACGCGAGGAGATGCTGCGGTTCTTTGTAACCCCCCGACGCCATGGATGTAAAACGGATGTGCTTCCCTGCAAAGCGAGGATCTTTCAAGAGTGTTTCTGCAAGAGCCTTCCCGCCATTTCCACCAATGATGAAATTTTGGGCAAGGGATCCTCCAAGAATTCCGACGACGATCTCGCTCTCCTCTTTTTGCAAGACGATTTCTCCCGATGCGGGAAAAAACCCGAATGCCTCCAGTGCAATGCTGCGCCCACCACCCACAACTTCCGTGCGGGGCTTGAGGGTAAATCCAAGATAGGGATGCAGATATGTGGGAACCCCTCCAAAAAATGATTGAGAATCTGTGTTGGAACCATCCGGCAACGTCAAGGTTTCTCCGTTCTGCTGCGTGTGTAACGCAGGGAAATCCGCATAGGTAATCCATCGCTTGTGAAGTAGAGACAGCGTGGCCAAACTCCCCAACTCTGCAACGATCAACACTGCCATGCAGAGCACACACCAATATGCGACCGATGGACGAAGGGCTATGCGTATAGTGGTATGGAGAAAGTCTGCATCAAAGTCAGGCAATTCTGCATGGAATAATTTTTGGATTACAATTCTCATTTTTGGCTCTTCCTTGATGATTATCTTGAACAAATAATTTGATCAATTCTATGAATTCCCCCACGTGTTCCCCAACAGATCCTGTGTCCGTGCAGATCACCGCATCAGGCTGAAGCGGCGGCTCGTAGGGACGGTCGGGAGCACCGAGGCCGCTGCGCTCGATGTAGATCCAACGCGGGGTGCAGATCGCGTCGATCTCATCGCGCACCTCTCGAAACGGCGCGATGACCGCGACGACGACGAGGAACCCTTGTGACTGCAAGACTTTTGCAAGGCGTGCAACGCGAAGATTGTGACGGCGGCGATCCTCTGGGGTCAGCGACTCTTCTGTGGAAATCGACGCGCGCATCTCGTCGCCGTCAAGCACGACCATGCGATGGTGGAGCAGACGTTCCTCCTGCACGTCGAGGCGAAAATGCATCTGAGCAAACTTCGCAAGCGTCGTCTTGCCCGCGCCGGAATTTCCCGTGAGCCAGATGATGGGAAAAGGTGCAGTCACGATTAGCGCACGTGGCGTGGGGTTGCAGGATCGTACGATTTTCCTGCGCGTTCATAGAGCTGTCGCCGAAGGTCTGTTGCAGAAATGGCTTCTGTACGAGCGTCCAATGCGATGAGATCATAGCCAACATCACGCCCGATGTAGACCGAGAGATCGGCACCCGGATCGTTCATCGTAAGGATTTCGACGCGAGTAGAATCGGGAAAATGTGCGCGGATCATCGCGATACGCTCCGCGGCTGCAATGGGATTTTTCTCGCTCGGTTCGGTTGCACGGACGAGGATGATACAACGGTCGCGCTCGGAGAGAATGTGTTCTATGCACCGTCGATGCCCCTCATGAAATGGTTGAAAGCGGCCGATGAAAACGCCAGTGGTACTACCCATGGCAAAACACTATCACGAATATCCCATGATGTGGCGCTAGGTGATAGACACCGCGCCGGACTGCACTATGGTATCCATGTGCTGGATAACACGCTCTCCATAGCCAAAATGTTCCATGATTCGATGTTCCACCCCGCAAACCTCTGCGCGTAGTGCATCGGAGTACTGACAACGCTCTGCCCACTCGGGATGCTTCGACGCGACATTCTCTGCGGAAGTGGAGCGCAGCGCATCTTCGTCAAACGTCTCACCGGCAAGTGTCAGTGCACACACGAGATCATCCGCAAGGCGCTCCGTCCGCCCGATGTACTCCACCGCATCGAAGTGCTCTCCAAGACTGCGCGTGTACATGAGCGTCAGCCATCCCCTGGGATTCGCCTTGAGCACAGAACGAACGAATGTCGCAAAATCCTCCGATCTGTGCTGCACATCGAATGTGAGTTCCGACGTCCACCCCGTGCGCATTTTGAAGCACCAGTACGACTGGTAGAAGCTCAGAGGATGACGCACAAACGCGAACCGAAAGCGGTCGCTGATGTGAAGCTGTAGCGGGCTCGCGTGCCCCATCATCGCATGCCAATCTTCACCGATCATCGCGGTGGGAATGATTTCGTCGGTGAGGATCCCTGCGCTGCGTATGGCCTTGCGCACCCACATTCCCCCGGTTTTCGGGATATGGATGAAGAGCGATTTGGGAAGAAGGAGAGCCACGGGAAGGAAATGGAGAGGAAAGATATGATACATAATCGCTCATCGCTCAGCTATGCTGCTACGGTCATGGACGATTTCCGCCTCAGAAAAGTCACGGAGCTCCGCAAGCGCGGAGGTCACCCGTACGCGTCCCGCTTCGAGCGCACCCATACCGCAGGAGACATTGCTGCACTCGAGGAAAAAACACCGACAAAGGTCGCCGGCCGTCTGATGCTCTGGCGCGACATGGGCAAGATGGCCTTCGGTCAGCTACAGGATCACACAGGCAGGATGCAGATCCTCTTGCAGGAAGATGTCATGGGCAAAGATGCCTATAAGGAGGCGCTCAAAACGCTGGATCTTGGGGACTTCATCGGCATCGAGGGCGAGCGCTTCACGACCCAAAAAGGCGAACCGACGGTTCTCGCACGCTCGTGGCAGATGCTTTGCAAAACCCTGCGCCAGCCACCGGAAAAGTGGCACGGCGTTGCCGATCAAGAAACGCTCTGGAGGCAACGGTACTTGGATCTCTTCAGCAACCGCGCGACGTTCGATCGCTTCGTGTTTCGGAGCAACTTCATACGCAAGCTCCGGGAGTTTTACTGGCAGCACGGATTTCTCGAGATGGAGACACCGATCCTCACCAACGCCGCATCGGGCGCGCTCGCGACTCCATTTCAGACGCACCACGCCGCCTACGACCTCGATGTCTACCTCAGGATCGCGCCAGAGACGTTCCTAAAAGAGTGTCTCGTTGGAGGGTTCGACAGAGTGTTCGAGCTTGGAAGAGTCTTTCGCAATGAAGGCTTGGATCCTTCGCACCTCCAGGACTTCACCATGGTGGAGCACTACGCGGCCTATTGGGACTATCAGCGCAACATGGTGTTTACCGAACAGATGCTGCAGTTTCTCCTGCAGGAAGTGCTCGGCACCACAACCGTCAAGATTCCGGACCGTGAGGGGAAACTCACCGAAGTACACTTCCAGCCGCCATGGCCACGCCTGACGTTGCGCGAAGCGATCCTGCAATCCTGTGGCATCGATTTCGACGCATGTACGACAGCGGACGACTTGCGCCGTGCGATGAAGGAGAAGTGGATCGAGCTCGATGTCGATGTGAAAACACTCGGAAGAGGCAATCTCATCGACCAGCTCTACAAAAAGGTCAGCCGTCCCAAGCTCATCCAGCCGACCTTTATCACAGGGCACCCCATCGACCTCTCCCCTCTTGCACGACGCAATGATGAAAATCCTCTGGTGACCGACCGCTTCCAGCTCGTCGTCGGAGGCTGGGAAATCGTCAACGCCTATAGCGAGCTCATCGATCCGGTGGATCAAGACGAGCGGTTTGCACAGCAGGCAAAAGCCTCCGCCGGAGGAGATCAGGATGCGCATCGCAAAGACGACGACTTCGTCACGGCACTCTCCTACGGCTGCCCTCCATGCTCGGGCTGGGGCATGGGCATCGACCGCATCGTCGCGCTCCTCACGCAGCAGAGCAACCTACGAGACGTCGTGCTGTTCCCGCTGATGAAACCCTTGAATTCGCAAAAGCAATCTCCTGCGGAGATGAAAAAGACTACAACGACGAAAAGGACGAAAAAGACGGATTCCTCTTCGTCATCTTCATCCTCTTCATCTTCTCCGTCTCCTATGCAAACGTCCGATACCCCCCTCCTCCAACACGCCGACTACGGCCACCTCCTGCCCGCCGCGCACGGACTCCTTGAGGAGCACACGGATCAAACACGAGCGCATCTCGTGGCTACGGGTGCGGCTATGGAAGCGCTCGCCAAGAAATTCGGCGGCGACCCGCAAACCTGGAAGGTTGCCGGTATGCTCCATGACCTCGACTGGGACAAGCTCGATAAAGACTATGAGGCGCACTGCGGCGATACTCTCGACCGCCTGCTGAAGTCCATCAAAGCACCCGGTGAGCTGCTCGCCGATATCCGCGCGCACTATCAGAGCAAATACGGAGCTGAGTATCCGCTCGATACCATGCTGCGAAAATGCCTCTACTGTGTCGATGAGCTTACGGGCTTCATCATCGCTGTAACGTACGTTCGTCCCAGTAAGAAAATTGCCGATGTCGAGGTGAAGAGCGTGACGAAGAAGCTCAAGGACAAGTCGTTCGCCGCACAGGTCGACCGCGAGCAGATCAGGCAATGTGAACCGCTTATCGGCATCCCTCTCGATGAATTCGTCGGCATCGTCCTGGAAGCCATGAAAGGAGTGGCCGCGGACATGGGTCTGTAGAGGAAGCTGCGCTATAGTATCTCTCCTATGCCTACGGAGGGATTGCCGCCGGTCGATATCATCATCCCAGTATTCAACCAGCCTCAATGGCTGGATCGCTGCCTACGAAGCATTCTTGAGAGAACGGACCATGTGGAGTTTCGCATCATCATCGTGGACGACTGCAGCACCGATCCCGCCATTGCCCCTCTCCTCCAAACACTATCGTCAGAGCATCCTGCGCAGATCATCGTCCTTCGCAACGCAGAGAACCGGGGATTCGTACATTCGGTCAACCGCGGGCTACGGTACTCCGACCGTGACGTGGTCATTCTCAATACGGATACCGAAGTATCGACGGGGTGGCTGACACGCATGACCCGCATCGCTTGCAGCGATGCCCGGATCGCGAGCGTCACGCCGCTTTCCACTGAAGCATCCCTATACTCACTCTTCCAATCACCCGCGGAGCGACAGTACGCAGAGGCAGTCGGAACGGAAGGTGTGGCCTGCTTGGTAGAGCGCTATACGGAGTGTCGCTCCCCGCAGATACCCACGGGCGTGGGGTTCTGCATGTACATGAAACGGCGTGCGATCGATGCCATCGGCACGTTGGATGTGGCATTCGGACGAGGATATGGCGAAGAAACCGACTGGTGCATGCGAGCATCAGGTTGCGGCTGGAAGCACGTCCTCGATGACAGCACCTTCGTGTACCACGAAGGTCACGTCACCATGCGCTCCATCGGCTACCTGGGTGCTCTGCAAACGTGCATTCCGGAACATGAACGATTGCTGCGCGAGCGCTATCCGGATTTCGATGCGCGCATCGCGGCATTCCTCGAGCATGACACCGTACTGACGCGACTGCGACGTAGACTAACACGCCATGCTGTGAACACTCTGGCGGAAAACCGCAGACGCATTGCGTTTGTCGTCCATGACGATCCCCATGGGGCAGCACAAGGCGGAACGGAGCTCCATGTCTACGACCTCTTAGAAGAAATGCGTGTGCATTGCGATGTTTTGGTACTGCACCCAGGAGAACATGTCCTCAATGCGCACCGATACGTGGGAGCACTCGAAGAGCGCTGGACGCAGCCGATGGAGCCCGGAAAGGAATGTATCGCATGTGAAGCTGTACTCAGACAGATCCCAAGGGATATCGTCCACGTACACCACACGCTCGATCTCGGCTTTGACATCTTGCAAGCTGCCAAGCAATCCGGAGCGCATGTGGTCTACAGCGTGCATGATTACTATGCGATATCCCCCAACTACACGCTGACCGATGAACGGGGGATGTTTGCAGGGATCCCCAAGCGCAGCAAACGATGTCCGGATAGCGGGGAAACGCATGGAACCTGGCAGGAACGCGCGCGCGCCGGTTTGCGATGCGCCGATACCATTGTTGCCCCCTCCTCAAGTGCACTCGCACTCTTCGACACAGTCTTCAAAGACATCTCCTCGCCGCGCCGTGTCATTCCCCATGGCATACCTGGAGAAGAGTGCGCAGCATCGGGCGATCTCTGGTCGGCGCCGACCGTCTGCATTCTGGGATACGTCCACGCGCACCAAAAAGGGCGCGCCATCGTCGAGCCTGTGGTACAGGCGCTTGCAGATGCCGGCGTGCACTGCGTGCTCCTCGGATCCTCCGCAGAGCACTTCCCCACATTGCGCTCTCCGCTCATAGAGTTTCTCGGTGGATACAAACGCTACGATCTGCCCTCGATACTCCAACGGATCCGGCCGCACGCAGTGGCCATTCTCTCGACGTACCCAGAAACATTCTGCTATGCGCTTTCTGAAAGCTGGCAAGCAGGTATTCCTGCATACGTAACCGACTGCGGCGCTCTGGGAGAGCGAATGCGTGCGACGGACGCAGGATGGATCGCTCCATCACAGGATCCTACAACGATCGCCCGCGACATCATCGTGAAACTCTCAGGATCCGAGTACCGCAAAGCTCTGAGAAATACACAAATGGTGCGCCTGCGCACCAGGAAGGAGATGGCTGAGGCATACGTGGAACTGTACGACGAACTCTGCACTCGACCGCTTCCCCTGGAAACGCACGATGAGCGGGAGGATCACTGGAACGACGCCAACACATATGCAGAAGCCATGGTCAGCCCCTTGCATCGGCGCATGCCCGACGTCGTACGTGCCATCCCCGGGTGGCTTCGAGACAGTGAGGTGCTCAAGCTCTACGCCCTCGCATTCGCAGCCAAGCACTGCATCGTCGAGGTGGGATGCTACGCAGGAAAATCCACCACGGTACTAGCCTGCGGCGCGCGCGACAGCGGCAAAGGTGTGCCGCTGGTATCCATCGATATCTCCCCACGCCATATCGCACACGCTCAGCAAGCTGTAGGGGAACATGCGCGCTATCCCTGTACGTTTCTCACGGGAAGATCTTGTGATGTTTTAGGCCAGCTGCCCTCAGCCCCAGATCTGGTATTCATCGATGGCAATCACTCGTACGAGGGAGCGCGCGAAGATCTGCGAGCCTTCGACGGCATGCTCCGCCCTGAGGGAACCATTGCGCTTCATGACTACTGCATCCCCCACAACACAGACCCGCTGGATCGCGATCATAATGTCATGCAGGCACAGCGTGATGCGCTGGATCGCCGATATTCCCCGATCGGAACCTGGGGATCGATCGCGGTTTTCCGCTATGATCCCATGCTATCCCTTACCTCCGATACATAGATATGTACCGCTTCTGGAACAGCATCATCGAGCCGCTCTGCAAAGAAGCGAATATCCGTTCCATTGTGGAAGTGGGTATCGGACAAGGGCATCTGACACACCTTCTCCTTTCCTATGCCAAACACTACGGCGCCACAGTGCGAGCGATCGATCCACATCCCGCGTGCGACATGGTCATACTCGCCGCAGAAGGAGGAACAACACTCACCTATCACACAGCCAAAAGTACAGATGTGCTTCCTAGTGTGTGCGCGGATCTTGTACTCATCGACGGAGACCATAACTGGTACACAGTGCTCCAGGAACTGCGCATCCTATCGCAGTGGGTCTCTGCGGGAACCAGCGAACCGATCATCCTCCTACATGACACGGAGTGGCCGTATGGAAGACGCGATATGTATTACGATAAAGAAGCGATCCCTGCGGCATACCGGCACCCTTCGGCGCTCCGTGGGCTGCTCCCGTCCAAGACCGGCCTGGAACAGATCGGAGGACTCAATGCGGATCTCGAAAACGCCCTTGAAGAAGGGGGACCCCGCAACGGAGTGCGCACAGCCGTAGAGGATTTTCTCAAAGAAGAACCTGATCGATGGCACTGGCAAGCGCTGCAGGGACTGCATGGACTCGGCATACTCATCCCACGTTCTCGACTCGTGCGCCAGCCGGGGCTGAACGCGCTTCTCAACGACATGCATGCAAGTCCATGCCTTCGGGCACACATCGACATGCTTGAAAGCGACCGGCTGCGAGAGCTCGCGAATAACGCAACGATCATCCATCGCATCCGGCAGCGTGACGAACAAATGCGCATGCAGCAGGAACGCTGGCGCGAAGCCACGGAGAAGGCCGACCGCCTGCGCACGCTGGAATCCGAGCGCTCGGTGCTCCAGACGGAAAATGTGAGACTCAATGCGATAATCGATGCACTGGAAGGCAAGCACGCGCACATCATGCGGGAGATAGCAAACGCGCAAGCGACTTCGATGCGTATGCAAGCGGCACTGGATCACATCCATACGACACGGACCTTCCGTTGGACAGCATGGATACGACGTTGCGCGGGGTTACTCCGACGATAGCGTCACGAGAGCGGTACGGAAGCGCCTCGCTCACAGACAATGCGCCCCCGCTCCATGAAGAGCACGCGGTCGCACATCGCCTCAAGATCGGCAAGACTATGACTCACCACAAGCGCCGACCTACCCGACACTTTCAGATCCATCAAACGCATCCGACATTTCTTTTGAAAATCCACATCGCCAACCGCAAGAATCTCGTCGAGCAGTAATATATCGGCAGGCGACGCCATCGTTACGGCAAACCCAAGACGCAGACGCATCCCTGTGGAGTAGCATTTCAGCGGAAGATCCCAATGATCGGCAATCCCCGCAAATGCACGCACCGACTCGAGAATCGCATCGATGTCCTTGCGGGCAACTCCCTGGAGCATCGCATGCATACGCACATTCTCGATGGCTGTTCGTTCCTCGTGAAAACCGACGCTGAGTTCAAAAAAGCACGAGAGATCCGCGTGACTCTGCACGGCTCCCGCATCCGGAGGAAGCA
This sequence comes from Candidatus Peribacteria bacterium, assembly GCA_016866875.1. Lineage (GTDB taxonomy): Bacteria > Patescibacteriota > Gracilibacteria > Peribacterales > Peribacteraceae > 2-12-FULL-55-11. The sequence continues at coordinate 123,223 of VGKY01000001.1, read as the reverse complement.
ATCCGGCAAGCATCCTGAGAAGCGTAGTCTTGCCACATCCATTAGGACCGTAGATGCCGATCCACTCACCTCGCTGCAGCGTCAGCGACACATCGTCAACAGCCTTCGTGACCCAGACGCGCTTGCGCCGGTGTGGCAGGATGATGCGCTCTTGGATGTGTCGCACAGGAACAAGCGCGTGTTGGAAGGACTTCGTAAGATGCTCGCAGGAAAGGATGGGAACAGGAGACACAACAATAGAATACCAATGTTTGATCTGTATATCGCAAGATTCCTACACCCAACAAACACCATCAACGCAACAAACACACCCTCAATATTCTTCAATGAAGTACTGGCTACGATAGTGATAGACGCGCGCAGCGAGAGCAAACAGTGCGACGAGCACCGCGGTCACACCGAGGATGTGTGGCAGCGAAGGAAATGCTTGCGTCGCTGCATACAGCGTCACACGCCGCATATCGTAGATCAGGATGCTCAAGGGCTGGAACTGCACGAAGAGATCGAAGGTTGTATGAAGCGTGGGGTGATGTAGGAGTTCGAGAAAACGACCCCACTGCGTCGAAATCGGCGCATCGAGCCGGTAAACGTAGGTGATCGGCGTGAGCCAAAAAAGCACTTGGGAAAGGATGCCCCACAGATGTTGGATATCGCGATACTTCAGACAATAGGATGCCAGCAGCATGCCGACGCCAAGGGCAAACAGTGTCATCTGCAAGAGGAGGATCGGCAGGTAGAGCCATGGCATCCATGGAGATCCACCCATCGCGAGCACGAAGACGACGAAAATCAGGAAGTGTGTAAGGAAGATGATCATGTTCGTCCATCCCACGATCAACATGATCAACATGCGCGGAAACGGAATTTTGAGAAAGAAGGCCTGCTTCTCCTTGAGCGCCGTCATGCAGTGCGTGGTCGTCACGGTAAAGTGTTCCCACATGATGATGCCGAGAAAGAGATACAACGGATACTGTGCGATCTCCCCTCCCACCAGAGGCTTGAAGACGTAGTAGATGACAAGAAATTTCGCCAGCGGCGCGAGCAGCGACCACAGGTACCCGAGGATCGATCCTCGGTACTTCAAAGTAAAATCCGACCATCCCACGGCCCAGACGATGCGGGTCATCTGCAAGAATGTGTAGCGACTCTTCAGCATACATGAAGCCTACCGTAAATAGGCAGGAAAGGCAGGAAGGGCAAAACCTTTCTTCCATTTCTGGCTTTGCTGCCCTCAAATCTCTATCCCCTCTTCCTTCTCCGGCATATGCGTCACCAATTCCGGATGGATGGCTTTGAGCCGGGCTGCAAAGGGCTCCATCTGTGCAGATTCCCCATGCACAAACACCACGCGCTTCAATCCTTGGATTGGGAGAACGTACGTATCCAGATCCGCCATATCCGCATGCCCGGAGTACGCGTGGATAAAGATCACCTCGGCTTTCTTGGCCACGAGCTCATCGAAGATCTTCACCTCGGAAATCGTGGGATCGATGATCCGACGACCCAAGGTATTTTCCGCCATGTACCCGACAGTAACAATGGCGTTTCTTGCATCGGGGAGTTCATTTATCAGATGATGGCGGATGCGCCCAGCTTCGCACATTCCCGAGCCAGCCATGATGATCATGGGGCCGGGGGTACCATTGAGCGCCTTGCTCTCGTCCGTGGTGCTTGTGTAGCGCACGAGAGAAAACTGGAAAGGGTTGTGGGCACGGCTGAGGAAGTCATCGAAAATATGTTTGTCGTAGCACTCCGGATGCTTCATGAAGACTCCTGTCACGCGCTCTGCAAGCGGTGAATCGATGATGATGGGCAGTGCAGGGATCTGCTTGCTGTCCCAAAGAAGATGGAGATCGTAAATGATCTCCTGGGTACGCTCGAGGGAGAATGCGGGGATGAGAACTTTGCCCCCCCGCCTCGCGGTCTTCACGATGATATCGCGCAGTTTTTCGCGCGCAGTAGAGATGTCGTCATGGGTGCGGTTACCGTAGGTACTTTCGCAGATAAGAGTTTCAACAGGGGGCATCGCCTCGGGATCGCGGATGATGGGTAAGTGCTTGCGTCCCAGATCTCCGGAAAAACCGATACGATGCGTGTGTCCGTTTTCGGTGACTTCGATGACAACCATGGCAGAACCGACGATGTGCCCCGCATCGAGAAATTGTGCACGCACTCCCTCGACTACCGGAAACCACTCACCGTAATTGAACCCACGAAAGAGCTGCATGCACTCCTGCGCGTCCTTCTGGGTATACAGCGCACCATCCAATGTGACCATGGAATCCTTCAGGTGCTTCTGGAAGTACTCCTCGTCTTTCTCCTGAATGTATCCGCCATCGAGGAGCATCACCTCAGCAAGATCCTTGGTCGCGTACGTGCAATGAATCGGCTTGCGATACCCCTGCTTCCAGAGAAGCGGCACGCGCCCAACATGATCCATGTGGGCGTGACTCAAGATCATAGCATCGATGTCCTTGGCGGGATCGAACGCAAATGTGCTGTTTTTTACCGCTGCTTCCTTGCGCTTACCCTGAAAGAGTCCGCAGTCGAGAAGGATGCGCTTGCCGTTGATCTGAATCTCGTGACAGCTTCCCGTGACCTCTCGGGCTGCACCGTGGGAGATAATTCGCATTGTTCAGTGAGGGAATACCATGCGCAGAGATCTTACGGATCTACGTCGAAGCGCAGCGTAATGGGGCCGGTCCGCTCCGTGCCTACCCGCCAAATCCTTAGCGAAGGTGGGGAAATCATATTCATTTACTGATAGTATACAGGAATTTTCGCGTGCAGACCATGTGTCGTAGTCCGCTTACCCGATCCCAGCATCAGCGCTACACTATGGATGATGCAAATCTCCCGTAGCACAATCGCTGTGGCCATTTTGATCACTGCAGTAGTCGCCATTCCTCCCTCCACGGATGCGGCGAGTCCGACAACGCTGGTTCGTACACGGAGAGCAATCGAGCGCTCCTCTGGAGGACTGCGCGTCGAGCAGAATGTGCGCAGGCGCAAGACTACGCGGAGGATGCCGGAGATTGACGCGCGAAGACAGCAGCAGCGCCCGGCTCCGCGTATACGCAAGGTGTCCCAGCGTTCGCGCAGAGCGCAGACCCCAAACCCAGAAACACGGGAGCGACATCTCGATCGCGGGACGCTGCGGCCAGAGGAAGCAACACCCATTCGCTCCGTCTCTGAGCAGCAGGAGCTGAAAGATGCTGTGATCCGCTTGGTGAACAGGGAACGGGAGAAGGCCGATCTTCCTCCACTTGCTCCCAATTCCACGCTTGCCGCCTCCGCCCAGGCGTATGCACAGGACATGCTGCAACGCGACTTCTTCAGCCACACATCACCGGAAGGTGAAGGCCCACAAAAGCGCATTGAGCGCGCAGGCTTCGCCGCACTCACGTCAGAAACGTGTAAATGCAAAGGCTACTATGCCTCTTTCGGGGAAAATCTCGCCAAAGGTCAGCAGACTCCAGCCGATGTCATGCGTGGCTGGATGGAGTCGCCCGATCATCGCAAGAACATCCTCACTTCGCACTTCACCGACATCGGCATCGGCCTTGTGGGCACCATCTGGGTGCAGCACTTTGGCTCGCTGAAGATCGATCCGCGGTAAACCGATTTTATCGGGATGGTGCCGCGCGCCACGCCTGCGTGCCGAAACGCACTCCGGCGTGCAGGCACGGGGCCTGCCTGCCGGCAGGCATGGGTGAAGGGGAAGCTCTATCAAATATCTTTGGGGATCTGAACATACGCGAGCATCGATTGAACCTCTTGCGCTGTCAACGCACGGATCTGCCCTTCTTTGAGCCGAGAATTTTGCAAGGGGCCGATGCGAATGCGCTCCAACCGCAGGACTTCGAGTCCCACTTTCTGGCACATCCTGCGGATCTGCCGGTTTTTGCCTTCAGTGAGTGCTAAACGAAATTGCCTTGCCCCCGTGCGCACCACCTTCGCCGATTTTGTCCGCTCGCCAAAGAGTGTCATCCCCTCACGCATCTTCCGCAGCTGACCATCCGTCACGTCTTTGTCGACGATCACCATGTACTCCTTCTCGTGATCGAACTTCGGGTGCGTGAGACGGTAGGCGAGAACTCCGTCATTGGTAAACAGCAGAAGCCCCTCGGAATCTTTGTCCAATCTACCAACCGGAAAAACTTTTCCTCGTAATTCCCCGGGCAAAAAGTTGCGCACTGAAATATTTTGCGCTGTTGTTTGTTTACCTTGTTGCCCTTTCTGTCTTTCCTGCCCTTTCTGTCTTTCCACATTCGTCGTCTCCACTCCCACCGGCTTGTGCATCACGTAATAGAGCATCTCCTTGCGCTCCTGCACCACACTGCCATCGACCTCAATGTGATCGGCAGCGGGATCGGCCTTCTGACCGAGGATCGCCTTCTCGCCGTTCACGGTAACGAGTCCTCGCTCGATGTACTCCTCCGCTTTGCGGCGAGAGCATATACCACGTGCCGATAATATCTTCTGTAAACGTTCTTGCATTATGAATGGAGAAATCCTGCCCACCGTAGCCCCACAGGGCGAAGGTGGGTACGGCGAGCGGAGAGGATTTTCTGGATACGCTCCACGCAAAATAGTCTCATGAAGAAAGGATAGAAGAACAAGGGGACGAAGAGGAATAACAAGACGAAAAAGACGTTTCCGTCCTTTTCATCCTTTTATCGCATACCGCGTCGTCGACTTCACTTCGTCTTTGATCTTCTCGTAGATCACCTTGGCGACCTCTGCACGAAGATGCTGTCATTGGGGTCGTACATCGCTTCGCGGGGATTCGCAATGCCTGTACGGCGGATACGCGTACCTGCAGCCAACTGCAAGAAACCCTCACAGGCATTGAGCAGCTCCAGTCGTACGTCATCGCTGCAGGCACCGTCGTAGACAGACTCGAAGTGGAGACGATGGTCAACGAAGTGGCCCGTTCACGATTGGCGCAATAAACGCACAGTGAAGATGCAAAAGACCCCGTAGATCAGGCTTCGGGATTTTCACGGTCAAATTATGATAGATTCAATGGAACATTCTCCCCTGTTAGTTCGGGTGTAGATTGATTTGGAGGTTCTGGATTACCAGGCATGATTATCGCTTGCTGCTGATGGGAAAGCTCCTTTGTAGCTTCGATTACATCACCGCGGCGATTATGCATGAGCTCACCTATACGCCGAGATGCTTCTTTGCCATTTTTGATAGCGGCGGCAGCCTGGACAAGCTCATTACGTAGTAATGTATCGACCATAACTAGTGGGGAATTTAATTACATTATATAACTTTTAAATTATTTGTCAAATACCCCGCAAGTCCTTGGCTGGAGATGTATATAGCTAAAAAGCACTCCTTCATGGGATTGCATTGTCCTGGCGTCGACCTACTCTCACGAGACTGATGTCTCACTACCATCGGCGCTAACAGGCTTAACTGCCGTGTTCGGAATGGGAACGGGTGTTTCCCCGTTGCTAAAGACACCAGGACAATGCAATCCAGAAAGATTGTGCTTCGAAATGATCACGATGAAAAGATAAACCGCACTTGTCGCGCTGCGCGCGAATGGAAAATGGAAAATGAAAATGGAAAACTAATCTTCAATTTTCAATTCTAAATTTTCAATTCCGCGTTCAGGCGGCATGGGTATGTTCTGCCCGCGCATCGCCCTTTTTAAGGGGACGGTGTGACAGGTAGACAGCACGCTTCTGCGTACCGTCGTTAAACGGTACGAACCAAAAAATGTTCAATCGTCCATTCGCACCACTCGGCTAAACGCATTGCTGCGTGTACACCTGTGGCCGATGTTACCGGTAGTCTTCCGGCGGACTTATGGGCAGACGCAATCTTAAGGTGAGCTTCCCGCTTAGATGCCTTCAGCGGTTATCCCGTCCGAACATAGCTATCCTGCGGTGCCGTTGACACGACAGCAGGTGCACCAGAGGTTCGTCCATTCCGGTCCTCTCGTACTAGGAACAGGTCCTTTCACGTCTGCACGTGGTTATGGAGGATAGAGGCCAAACTGTCTCACGACGTTCTGAACCCAGCTCGCGTACCGCTTTAATTGGCGAACAGCCAAACCCTTGGGAGCTTCTCCACCCCCAGGATGCGATGAGCCGACATCGAGGTGCCAAACCGGTCCGTCGCTGTGGGCGCTTGGGACCGATCAGCCTGTTATCCCTAGAGTAACTTTTATCCGTTGAGCGATGCCCCACCCACGTGGGAAGAGTACAAAGTGAATCGTACTCAGGGCACCGGATCACTATCACCGACTTTCGTCCCTGCTCGGCTTGTGAGCCTCACAGTCAGGCCACCTTGTGCGATTACACGACCGCGCCGATTTCCATCCGGCGCTAGGTGACCATTGTGCGCCTCCGTTACATTTTAGGAGGCAACCGCCCCAGTTAAACTACCCAGCAAACACTGTCCCCCGGTCTGTTTCAGACACGGGGTGAGTCTCATCGGAACCCAAGGGTGGTATTTCATATTGTGACTCCACTCCAGCCAAAGCCAGAGCTTCAAAGTCTCCCACCTATACTACGCATGAAAACCAATAAGACAATGCCAGCATATAGTAAAGCTTCATAGGGTCTTTTCGTCCTTCCATAACCTATCCGGCATTTGCACCGGCATTGAAATTTCACCGGACCTTGCGTCGAGACAGTGCCCAGACCGTTATACCATTCGTGCGGGTCGGAACTTCATAGCGTCGCGAAGCGACGCAGCTTGTAGCTTTCAGCTTTTGGCTTTCAGCTTGAGCTGCAATTCCTCTTGGAGGCGAACCAAGATCTTCGATTCAATCGAAGCGCACTAACGCCTTCTGAAAGCTGACAGCTGATAGCTGCAAGCTCTTCAGGCATTTGTTATCACACTCTCGCGTGACCGGGTCATGTCTTCGACCCGCCCTCTATCGCTAGAGGGATCGGACTATATCATCACCGCGGCGTAGTCCTTTCGGACGAAGCCGGGGCGTCGCGTGTAGTCTCTGAGGATTTCCGTCGAAGACGGATCTTTCCTGCTGATTGTCCCCACTCCGTACCTTGCAGCATAGGAGATACAGGGATGTTCCAGCATATAGCGACGTTAAACACTGATTTAAGTTATTCCGCGGGCGCGGAACACGGTCTAAACAATTAATAATGGATATCTCTAGCAATGGCGTCTAATTTGTTATTCGGGCGTTGAGCCCATCATCCGCCGAGGCGGATTGATATCACTCTGTCTCAGAGTGAGACCGATTACAGCTTTCAGCTTCTGGCTTTCAGCTTTCAGAAAACTTCTGAAAGCTGACAGCTGACAGCTTCAACACAGAAATTCCTCAGTGCTGATCCTTGCGGACCATTCGGGCAAGTTTTTTTATCGACCACCCGACAAGGAATTTCGCTACCTTAGGACCGTTATAGTTACGGCCGGCGTTCGTCAGGGCTTAGATCGGAGCCGTAAAGCTCCTCACGTGACCTTCTGACACTGGCCAGGCATCAGCCCCTATACATAGTCTTGCGACTTCGCAGGGACCTGTGTTTTTGGTAAACAGTCGCCCGGGCTCTTTTGTTGCAGGCGATGACCTTGCGGTCACCGTCAGTCCTTATCCCGAAGTTACGGACGCTTCATTGCCGAGTTCCTTAACGCAAGATGATCCGTTCGCCTTGGTCTACTCGACCATCCCACCGGTGTTGGATTGCGGTACGGTTTCCTATAACTCTCATAGCGATGGTTTTCTTGGAAGCAGAACGTGTTCGACTCAGCCCCCGTGAGGGGGGTAATCGGGATCAGCGCTCGGCTCAACCGGGGGATTTGCCTCCCGGCTTCAACGCCTTACGCTTTCCGCGTGCAGTCAATGCGCACGCTCGAGACGTCCCGCTCCGTCACACCGCTACTCAAGTGACAGCATCCTTCTCTCCAGACATGGTCCTCACCATCCTAGACTTGCAGACGAAGGGGACAAAAAGGACGAAGAGGATTTCCTTTTCCTCTTCTTCATCTTTTTAGTCTTTTTCGTCCTTATCAAATCCAGAATGGTGAGGATCAGAGGCCGGGAAAGCTATCAGCTGACACCCGTTGTCGATCTACAGGAAGTGCAGGAATATTGACCTGCTGTCCATCGGTTACGCCTTTCGGCCTGGCCTTAGGACCGACTAACCCCACGCCGATGACCGTTGCGTGGGAAACCTTGGGAATTCGGCGGCCAGGTTTTTCACCTGGCTAGTAGTTACTCATGCCAACAGTCTCACTTCTCTGCACTCCACCTGACCTCGCGGCTCGGCTTCGCTGCGCAGAGAACGTTCCTCTACCACCCCAGCACCTATTTTCGTGCCTGCGGTAACCAATGATCACTATTCATGTATGGTTACGAAGAGGCAGGAAAAAAGGTGCTGGGATCCACGGCTTCGGTTGAATACTTTGCCCCGGTAAATTTTCGGCGCACAGATGCATCGACCAGTGAGCTGTTACGCTTTCTTTAAAGGATGGCTGCTTCTAAGCCAACCTCCTGGTTGTTGAAGCACCTGCACTACCTTTTCCACTCAGTATTCATTAGGGACCTTAGCCAATGGTCGGGGCTCTTCCCCTCACGACGATGGCAATTTGCTGTCACCGTCTCACTGCCGTCAGTAATAAGGCGGGTATTCGGAGTTTGTCAGGATTTGGTAGGTCACAAAGGACCCCCGCATCCAAACAGTATCTCTACCCCCCGCTGTACCTGACGACGCTGTTCCTAAAAACATATCGAGGAAAACCAGCTATCTCCGGGTTCGGTAAGCTTTTCACTCCCACCCACAAGTCATCCCAACGTCTTGCGATACGCTATGGTTCGGACCTCCATCCGCCTTCCGGCGGACTTCATCCTGCTCATGGGTAGCTCACCCGGTTTCGGGTCGTGTCCCAGCGACTAAGTCGCCCTATTCGGACTCGCTTTCGCTCCGGCTCCGGCTAATGACTGCCTTAGCCTCGCCACTGAGAACACAGTCGTTGGCTCATTATGCAAAAGGCACGCCGTCACCCAGCACCTTTTTGACCTCTAGCGACACAACACTATTCAGCATGAACAGCAGTATGCCGGTAAACATCAAAAAGGTGCTGGGCTCCGACTTTTTGTACGCATCACATTTCAGAAACTATTTCATCCCCCTTCCGGGGTGCTTTTCACCTTTCCCTCACGGTACTATCCGCTATAGATCTCTGCATCTGTTTAGCCTTGGAAGGTGGTCCTCCCAGGTTCAGGCCGGATTACACGTGTCCGACCCTACTCAGGATACTCCTACCGCTTCTTTCCCTTTCGTCTACGGGGCTCTCACCCTCTATGGCCGCCCGTTCCAGGGTCGTTCGCCTAGAGAAAGAAGATCGGCGTATGGAGTCCTACAACCCCCAGCACCTATTTTTCATGCCTGTGGTAACCGACGCCGAAGAGTAATGCATGGTTACCAAGAAGCAGGAAAAAAGGTGCTGGGTTTGGGCTGTTCCCCTTTCGCTCGCCACTACTCGGGGAATCTCTATGTTGATTTCTTTTCCCCGGTTACTGAGATGTTTCAGTTCACCGAGTGACCTCCCGCTTACGCGGGTCGTGAGACATAACTCCCACGGGGTTTCCCCATTCGGAAATCTTCGGCTGGTAGCGCCTGCCTAGCGGCTGACCGAAGCTTATCGCAGCTGGCCACGTCCTTCATCGGAATGCAGAGTCGAGGCATCCATGTGATGCGCATGAGTAACATTTTTTGATAGTGCGTACTGTCCACATGCCACTGCGCAGGCAGAACATGCCCACGGTAATGGTGTGAACTCTACTGTCTCAGGGCACAACTTCTGAGACAGGAAATATCTTCGCACTGGTGACTACTCACCAGCACAGAAGATGGTGCAAATGCGGTTTAATCTTTTTCATCGAGCCGATGATGCGAAGGAACCTCGCTCCCCCCCGGGGTATCACGCCGGCGGGCAACCGCACACAGTAGTGCGGATAAAAAAAGCGGGTGGCTTACGCACACCCGCAGAACTCGGATCTCCCGCTTGCGCGGGTCTACGAATCTTGCGGGTAGGCGTAAAGTGCCATAAGGCCGAGGTATTCTACGGAAGCGCATTTATGAGCGTCAAGACATTGTGCGAAATTCCCGGGAAAAAAGGGATGTATAGGAAACTTAGTATTTCGTCACATACGTTAACCCCTCGACAGCGATGTCGAGGGGTCTTCGTGTGCGGCGGTATGGTCCATCCGTGGTTACCATTCGAAATCTCTGCGTTCAGGTGGAATCACGAATGTTCCGTGACAATCCCAAGCATGCAGTTCCGCATGATACAATCGCAAAACCAAACATGCTGCATTGATTTCCCGCTGAATCTTCTTCATCGGGCTTTCGCCCAAATGCGTGGGTTGGCCGGTCTCGACCCGCTTGTCCCGGAAAGAGAAGACTCTTCGGGGATCAGAAGTGAGACCGCTCTGGCGCATGCGGGTACGGAGAGCGAAATCTTCTTGCCCTCCAAACCCATTGCAGACGTTGTCGAACCCCTTCAGAGCCAAAGCCATGTCTCCTTTCCAGGGCTGCATGGTGTTGCGCCCAATGAAGAGGGACTTCCATGCCCAATCCGAGGGGCTGGCGAACTCCGCAGCTCTGAAGAATGCCGTTTCGTTCTGTTGAAGCTGTGCGAGAGCACCCATAGGATCACTTTGCAGCAACCCAAGGTAGTCCCGAACCTCATCCGTGCAGTCCGTGGGCACTGAGTGACGGATGCCGACCATAGGGATGGTTTCCCGCCAATCGACGTTGTCAAACACATCGAGCGACGAGTCGAGATCTGCCTCCACCGAGGAGATCATGAAGACGCCATCACGGACGCCTGACATGTGCAGGAACTTGAGAGCTCCATTAAGCATGCGCGTCCAATTTTTCACGTCGGCAGGCCCCGTCACATAGATCGGGACGACATAACCGGGATCTCCGCACGCTTGCAGGGACCGTAGCGTACTTCCATCATCTCTGTCGGGATCAATCACAAGGATGATCACTTCAAAGTGGAAAACCGCACGAATCCGGTGCCAGCGCTCGAGAAATGCCCGCATTTTCGTCTCATGCACATTCCAGCATCGAACCACCACCACTTTTGGAGCGGTGCCGATCTGAAGCGTACTTTCATAGGTAAGCACGCCACCCAATCCTCTTTCCGTTTTCATCGCAGAACCTCTTTTTCTTTGAGTAAGAAACATACCGCCATCACACGGAGCAACGCACGCTAGAGTGCACTGCTCCGTACACTGGAAAAAAGTTTTGCAAAGGACCGGAATAGATATGATATTTTATATCATAATCAAATTTTGTCAATTTCTCCAAAACAGTCAAAAGGGCCCTTTCGGACCCAATCAACCTATTCTCTACAAACCAACCTACGCCGACTCCATCGACTCCTCACTGGCGGAATCCGCCATCTCCTGCTTGGCACCGATGCCCGAGGCCTCGACTTCTGCCCCTTCTTCGATGCCTGCGATGATCTCATCGGAACTTTCATCGCTGGCAGCCGCCATCTCTGTGATCTTGTCGTCGCCGGGGAGAATCTCCTCAGCCTGCTCCTCCGCTTCGACACGGGAAGAGAGCTCTACAGCCTCCACTTCGCCCTCATCGAGCACCACGCGTTCCTCGGGAACCACTTCATCCTTGAACTTCAGGAGATCGACGCGGAGTCCAAGTGCCTGGAGCTCTTTCACAAGAACGTTGAACGACTCCGGGATGCTGGGTCTACGGATCGCCTCGCCTTTGACGATCGCCTCGTAGGCCTTGGAGCGACCAATGACGTCATCGGACTTGATCGTGAGCATTTCCTGCAGCGTGTGCGCGGCGCCGTACGCCTCGAGAGCCCACACTTCCATTTCTCCAAAGCGCTGACCTCCATGCTGGGCCTTGCCTCCGAGCGGCTGCTGCGTGACGAGAGAGTACGGACCGACCGAGCGGGCGTGGATCTTGTCTTCAACAAGGTGGAGAAGCTTGAGCATGTACACCATGCCGACGGTAGACTTGTGGGCAAACGCCTCGCCGGTACGACCGTCGAAGAGCTGAACTTTTCCATCATCAGGAAGCTTCGCGGCCTTGAGGAACCCGTCGATCTGCTCGGTATGGATACCATCCAGCGGCGGCGTAGCGATCTTGAGACCGAGGATGCTGCAGGCCCATCCAAGGTGTGTCTCCAGCACTTGTCCGATGTTCATACGGGAGGTGACACCGAGGGGGTTTAAGAGGATATCCACCGGCGTTCCATCTTCCAAAAACGGCATGTCTTCGCGGGGAACGACGCGGGCGACCACACCCTTGTTTCCGTGACGTCCGGCCATCTTGTCTCCGACCTGGATCTTTCTGGTCTGCGCCACGAAGACTTTGATCTGCTTGATGACACCCGTCGGAAGCTCGTCGCCTTCGCTGCGATCGAAGATCTGCACCTCGACGACCTTTCCTCCGGCCCCCCCAGGGAGCCGCAGAGAGCTGTCTTTCACATCTTTGGCTTTGTCACCGAAGATCGCCTGGAGCAGCCTCTCTTCCGGCGTGAGCTCGGTCTCCCCTTTCGGTGTGATCTTACCAACGAGGATATCTCCTTCATGGACGGTGGCGCCAATGCGGACGATGCCGTCTTGATCGAGGTCCTTGAGCTTCGCTTCACCGACATTCGGGATATCGCGGGTGACCGTCTCCGATCCGAGCTTCGTATCGCGGACGTCGGTGACGTACGACTCGATATGAATGGAATCAAAATATCCCTCCTCCACCACGCGATTCGAAATGATGACGGCATCCTCGAAGTTGTAGCCCTCCCACGGAATGTACGCGACGAGGAGGTTTTGGCCGAGCGCGAGCTCACCCTGTTCGACGGATGCTCCGTCAGCGAGCACGGTGCCACGATGCACGGAGTCTCCACGCTTCACGCGGGGGCGCATGTGGAAGCACGTACCCTGGTTCGAGCGCTCAAAGGTATGGAGCTTGTAGGTTTGCTTGCGGCCAGACTTGTACACCACGGCAATCTGCTGAGCGTCAGCCGACACCACCTCTCCGTCCTCCTCGGCAAGATGCGCGTGTCCGGATGCGCGTGCAGCGAGCCCCTCCATACCCGTACCGACGAGCGGCGAACTGGGTTTGATGAGCGGAACGGACTGGCGTTGCATGTTCGTTCCCATGGACGCGCGGGTGTTGTCGTCGTGCTCGAGGAATGGGATGAGCGACGTGCTCATGGAAAGAATCTGCTTCGGGGAGACGTCCACATGCGTGACATCGCGGACGTGCGCGAGCACCGGCTCGCCACGTCGGCGGGCGGAGATGCGCGTTGAGCTGAACTCTCCGAAGGACGTGAGTCCCTTCGGGGCCTGGGCAATGGTCAGATGGCGCTCCTGCTCGGCATCCACGTACTCCGTCTTGTTCGTGACGTACGGACGTACAGGGGCAGTCTTCGCGCCTTGCTTCTTCAAGTGACTGATGACGGCGTTCGCCTTGCCTTTGGTTTCGACGACCTCGCCTTCTTTGGCCACAATCGAATGCCCTTCGCGAATCGTCATGTCGAGAATGCGTCCAACTAACCTATCGGCATCGAGGGGAACATCGTGCTTCACCTCGTGGTACGGCGTCTCGAGGAATCCATACGCGTTCACGCGGGCAAAACCGGCAAGGTGAACGACGAGACCGATGTTCGGACCTTCAGGGGTAGCAATGGGGCAGATGCGGCCGTAGTGACTCGGGTGCACGTCACGGACGTCGAACGACGCACGCTCGCGGGAAAGTCCCCCAGGACCCATCGCAGAGAGACGGCGCTTGTGATCGAGTTCTGAGAGCGGATTCGTTTGGTCCATGAACTGTGAAAGCTGCGAACTCGCGAAGAACTCGCGCATCGCCGCGGTGATCGGGCGGCTGTTGATGAGCTGCATGGGAGTGACGGTCTCCAGATCCATCACCGTCATACGGTCTTTCACGATGCGCTCCGTGCGCACGAGACCCACACGGTACTTGTTCTGGACCAATTCTCCGACGGAACGGATGCGGCGGTTGCTGAGGTGATCGATGTCATCAGGAACGCCCTCACCGTTATTGAGGCGGATGAGTTCGCGGAGAATTTCGAGGAAATCTGAGACCTGGAACACGCGGTGCGCTTCATCGCTCTCGGTTTTCAATCCGAAGCGGCGATTCAACTTGTAGCGCGCGATATGTCCCATGTCGTACTTCTTGAAGTCGAAGAAGAGGCCGTCCACGAGCTGCTTGGCATTCTCGGGGGTCGCCAGATCTCCCGGGCGAATCTTACGGTAGATGCTCTGGTACGCATCCTCCAGCGTGCGTGCGGGATCCTTCTCCAGAGTCTGGAGAATGTGATCCTTCTCCTTCGTCACGTCCTTGAAGGCATCGAGGATCTTCTGATCGGTATTGAAGCCGAAAACTCTGAGAAGCTGCGTGATCGGAATCTTCCTCTTGCGGTCGATCTTGCACGAGATGATGCCACGGCGGTCCGTCTCGATCTCCAGCCACACTCCGCGCTTGGGGATGATCTTGGCAGCATGGTGACGCGGGTAATCCGGCATCTTCGCGAAGAAGACTCCCGGCGAGCGCACGAGCTGGTGCACGACGATACGCTCGATGCCTCCGACGATGAACGTCCCCGTGTTGGTCATGAGCGGAATCGATCCGAGGAACACGTCCTGCTCTTTGATCTCCCCCGTCTCCTTGTTGATGAGCTGCACGTGTCCTTTCATGATCGCCTCGTAGCTCAGGTTTCTGCGGCGGCAGGTATCGGGATCGTACTTCGGTGAATCAAAGGAATGTCCAAGGATGCGTAGCTCCATCTTCTTACCCGAGAAATCCGTGATCGGGCTGATCTCCTCGAGAAGCTCCTTCACACCCTCCGTGAGAAACCACTTGTAGCTCAGCAGCTGCATCTCGATGAGCGATGGCACCATGGAGATCCCTTCGTCCTCACCGAGGTAGACGCGTCCGTCGCGCACTTGCTTGGGTTGCAGATGCTCCGGAAGGTGCTTGCATCCAGCAGGCATGCGACCGGCAATCGGCACGATGTGCGGGATCACCTGCGGTAGCACCGTATCGTCGACGTGTATCTGGTAGCCTCTCTTGCCACCGAAATCCGAGGGCTTCTTGCCGCCGGCAACCACTTTTTTAGCAGCCACACTCTTCCCCGCCTGCGCGACGTTCTTCTTGCTCTCGACCGGCTTACTCTTTGCAGAAGAAACGGGCTTCTTTGCAGCCTTGGGGGCGGCTTTGGGAGCGGCTTTCTTCGTGGAAGCTTTTTTCGATGGCGCCTTTTTAGGGGCAGACTTCTTCCCACCTACGCCGAGGCTTCGGCGGGCAGGTGCAGCAGGCTTCTTGGCTTTCTTGGCCATAAAAATGGGGGAGAATCGCTACCGGACACGGTCACCCCTAGGGGAACCAGTTTTCCGGAAACGGATATACGACAGGCCTGCAGTACTCAAAACGCAATCGAAGCCACTGCAATCGCAGGAATTGTAGGCTTAATGTGCTTTGCGTCAACTCGGAAGAGCGGTTTGTTTGCCTACCTGGAAGACAGGCAAGCGAAGAAACGAACAAACGATCACACCCCTCCTACAAACCTCCTCTCCACCTCTTTCCAATGAATCACATTCCAAAACGCCTTGATGTAGTCCGGGCGCTTGTTTTGGTACTTGAGGTAGTACGCATGCTCCCACACATCGAGCCCGAGAATCGGCGTGCCTTCGCACCCAGCAATGGCTTTGCCCATCAGTGGCGAATCTTGGTTTGCCGTACTTGCTACCTCTAACCTGCTCCCTTCTCCCTTCAAGAGCCACGCCCACCCCGATCCAAAGCGATTGGCCGCAGCCGCATTGAACTGTTCTGCCATGGCATCGAAGGAACCGAAGGATGCATCAATGGCTTTGGCAAGGTCTCCAGAAGGCTTCCCGCCCCCGCCTGGAGAAAGAATCGTCCAGAACAATGTGTGATTGGCATGCCCTCCTCCGTGGTTACGCACAGCTGCCCTCTTGTCCTCCGGCACTTCCGCAATGCGCTGAAGCAATGTCTCCACGGGAAGTTTCTCCCACTCTGTGCCCGAAACGGCAGCATTCACCTTATCGATGTACGTCTGATGATGCTTCGTATGATGGATCTCCATCGTGCGCGCATCGAAGTGCGGCTCGAGGGCATCGTAAGCGTAGGAAAGAGTGGGGAGGGTGTAGGCCATAGTGAGATTTTAGGGTACAGGTTTCAGCTTTCAACTTCCAGAATATTTAGGGAAAGCTGACAGCGGAAAGCTATACGCTATAAGCTGGCATGGTGCGGCTTCTCTCCTCCCCCGCTGAGCTCCTCGCCTATGACCGCTGGGTGAAATCCCATCCCGAAGGCAGCCTGTGGCAATCGCTGGAGTGGAAGACCTACCAAGAGGCACTCGGGAGAGAAGTGCGGATCTATGTTGAAGAAACATATGAGAAGCTAAAAGCCGTCAGCTTTCAGCTTTCAGCTTTAGTCGTCATCGACAAAACAAGCTTTGGACTGAGCACGTGGGATATCCCTCGCGGCCCGCTGACAAGCTTTAAGCTTTCAGCTCTAAGTCATGAGTCATTTCTCGGCGAAATCCAATGCATTGCATCTCAAAACAA
Source organism: Candidatus Peribacteria bacterium (assembly GCA_016866875.1). Lineage (GTDB taxonomy): Bacteria > Patescibacteriota > Gracilibacteria > Peribacterales > Peribacteraceae > 2-12-FULL-55-11. The sequence continues at coordinate 106,635 of VGKY01000001.1, read as the reverse complement.
CGGCATGTCGCTCTTTCTGTCGCCAAGCATTGGGCTTAAAGCTCAAAGCTTAAAGCTCAAAGCTTCCCCACGAGCGGAGCAGCCCCCCGCCACCCGCATCATTGATCTCACACAGTCTGAAGAAGCGATTTTGGCTCAGATGAAGCAAAAAGGACGCTACAACATCCGCGTGGCAGAGAAGCACGGCGTATGCGTGAAGCAGTCGACGGACATCGATGCATTTGCGGCTCTTGCCCAAGAAACGGCCCGTAGAGACCGCTTCACCGCCCCTCCCGCCTCCCGCTACCAAAAGTTCCTGGCATCGCTCCCCGGTGCCTTCCTGCTGCTTGCCTACGGTCCAACGACCAGCGAACAACGCACAGCGGATAGCAATAACCCTACCCCCTCTCCGATCGCCGGCCTTCTCGGGACGATCTGGAACGGCACGGGGATCTACTACTACGGTGCCTCCGACTACGCCAACCGCAGCCTCATGGCATCCTATCTTCTACAATGGGAAGCCATGAAGTACTGCAAAGCCCATGGCTGTCATACGTACGATCTTTTGGGAATTGAACGCCCTTCTCATGCAGAAAACATACTGAAAGCTGAAAGCCGAAAGCTCAAAGCTTCATCCTGGTCCGGCATCACCCGCTTCAAAGAGCAGTTTGGAGGCGCAGTTGTTGAGTATCCGCCAGAGCAAGAAATAGTATTGAAACCGATGATCAAGCACCTTTTGCAGATCAAGCGAACACTCGTGGGATAGGCGGGCCTGCGCACGTTTGTACGTCGGTAAAAACCCCAGCGCACGTTTCTACGTACACTTCAACAAACGAAATCCTATGCCCTACGTCCTACCCCCTACCCCTCCAGCGCACGTTTCTACGTGCGGTTATGTGCGCTGGAAAAATTTTTTCCCATTTAAAAAAAGCCCCTTTGCGGAGGGGCTTTTTTGAATACGTAATAAACGAACAATCTGGAAATGCACACGTCCCAAGGGGACGTAGCGGAGATTTACGAATCTCCGCTACGTACTCCAAGGGAAAGAATGTCATTAGCCCGAGTAGCTCGTCGACTTCACGACCGTGTCTGGGTACTCAACCCAGCGGAAGGTCGTTGCACCAGCCTGGTCCGTATCGCGCCACGCGAGGTGGCTGTTTCCGGACGACCTACCGAAGGTAAGATTGCTGATTGCGTCGAAGTTCGTGATCGACACCTGGAGCGAGCTGTTCGTCGCCGAGGTGTTCGCGTTCGTGATCGTTGCTTCGAGAACGAAGGTCTGATCGCTAGCCTGGTCGATCTCCGTCTTCACAACAGATCCGATGAGGCCTTTACAATCAACGAGCATGGCTCCGGAGTGCACGTACGTCGTGGCAAGAGCCGTACCACCATCATCGTAGGCGGTGCAGGCTACCTTGTTCGTCGCATCCGCCTTGTTGTAGAGCTTGAAGGTGTTGCCGGTGATCACTACGTTCGTGGCGTTCACGTTGAGCGCTATACCAGAGAGGATAACGTCGTTGAGACCATCCTTGCTGTTGCCGTTAGCAGCAGCAGCGATCTTGAACTGACCGATGTTACTGAGACCGGTCTGGATCGCGGAGCCGTTGGCATCCGGGTTGGCGTTCGTGATCGACGTAATCTTGGACATCACCGAGACGTTCTTCTTCCCGATGATAGCCACGTTTTGCGCTGCGGCAGAGGTCAGACCGATGAAGATCTCACCACCGGCGCTTTCGTTTCCGTCGTTGGCTGAAAGCGGGTTACTCGACTCATCACCGCGTGCGCGGATCGCACCGGAACCCGTCTGGCCGTCATCGGCCTTCTTGGTCGGGTCGATGAAGAGCGCGATGATCTGGTTCGTCGTGCCTCCGCCGACATCGGTCTTGAGGCGCGGGCGAACGATCACGTCGACGTCCTGACCCTCAGGAACGACGAGCTGACGGTTCTGCATGCTCGTACAGAATGTCGTGATGGACCCTCCGGCAGGTACGTAGTTTGTGCGAGTTACGGTGCGCTGACCACAGCTACCAGTGGTGGCAAGAGCGAACGGCGTGGACTCGCCCTCTTTGTAGAGCTCGAGGCGGTCAACCGATGTTGCCGTCGAACCCGTGGAGGCGAAGTTGAGTCCGTGGACATCGATGGCCTCGTTCTCCGCATGGAACTGCACGCGCAGTACACCCTCGCCAAGGGCTCCACCGAGGAGCTGGCGGTTGCGGAGCGGCGAGGAATCGAGCGTCACGAAGAGGTCACCCTGGTTCACGAGCTTCCAGCGCTGCGAGGTCACCGTCGTGAAGATAATGTCACACGAGGTAGAGCCGCAGGCTCTCGGATTCTGCTTGATGTTGCTCAAAGCAGAACCGTCATCAAGCTCTTCAGCTTCGATGAAGTTCGAGGAACCCGTAGCAAAGCGCAGCTGCAAGTGACTACCGAGCGTCGTCGAGAGACTGCTGGCAATGTCACCGTGAGCCTCGAAGACCACAGTCTCCTCGGCCGGGATCACGTAGCCTCCGCCGACAAGATCACTGAAGGTGACCGTAGCGTTTGCTGAAGAACCCTGAGCGGCGACGCCGCTCTCGAGTACCTGATCCACCGTTCCGTTGCCGTCCGTATCGACCCAGAGCGTGTAGTTCTGAGCGTTCAGACCGGAGCCGGAGTCGGCGGCCAGGATGAGCTTGGTGAGAAGGATATCCTCAGCCTCTCCGGCGCGAGCCTCGAAGCGGAGGAAGTTGACGTTCTTGGCGTTCTCGACAGCCGTATCGGTCGTGCCAATGCTCTTCACCGTGATGTTGAGCGTGGCATCGGCGATGCGGTGGAAGTTGCCAGCGATGTTGCCGCGTGGGCGAACGTCACCGACCTTGTCTCCCGTCGAAAGGCCTTCGATGCGCATCTGGTAGGTCTCCGAAGAGGTCGTGAGACCTCCGAAGGAACATCCCGTCGTGTTGTCCGTGATGTTGTTGGAAGCATCAAGGATGTCCGTTGGCTCGCCACAGATGTGGATCTTGAACTTGTCACCGGACTTCGGATGGTTGCCCGATCCGTTGTCGATGAAGTCGACACGGAACTCCCATGTCTCGTCGCCGGAGACGACGAAGTCGTCGAAGCGGTAGACCTGGAAGGTGTCCGTTGTGTCGGAACCAAGATCATTGGCACCCGTCAGACGCACACCATCGATGGTGCGGCCCGTGCGCGTGTTGCGGATCTCGACGTCCTCGAGGATCTCGTGGACGTTGTCGTACGCATCGTTCGTTCCGGTGTGCACAAGACCTGCACCCGTGCTGCTAGCAGCCTGAACAGCGATGTAGAGATCCTTGATGTCGATCTTCTCGCCGCCCGTCTTAAAGGTGATGTTAGCGAGGATCGCATCATTGTCGTCGCGTGTGAAGTCCTGCGATGCAGGACCGTCGACACCGATCGTGAACTCACCAGCATCGATCGTCACCGTGTCGGCGTTGTCCGTAGCCGGCAGTTCAATCTGCGAGCCGTAGAGCTGACCGTTGACTCCGTAACCGTAGAGGGAACCGACAGCAAAGATGTCGGAAGCCTCCTCGAAGTGCATGATGATGCTGTCACCAGCGCCACCGACGATGTCCGCAATGACCTCGAGCGTGATTTTGTCACCCTCAAGGACCGTGAACGGAGGATCGAAGACCAGCGTGATGAAGTCACCAACCGTCTGAGCGACAGTGTTGGTGAGAACTGTTCCGTCCGTGCGGCGGATCGCGATGTTCGTGAAATCGCCGTCGGAAACGGAGCTGTTTTGCTCAAGGGTCATCGAGTAGAAAGTCTGGTCCTCCGTGGAGTTCACGGAAACCTCAAACTTTCCAACGACGACTCCCGTGTCGCCTACCTCCACCTGATCGGGAGAGACCGTGCGGTACGCAACCGTCACGATACCGCTCGTGATGGCAGCGATGCGGAAGGTGTTACCACGAAGCGGGAAGTTACCCTCAACGTCCTTCGCATTGCTCGAGACATCGGAGGGGAGCTCCACAACGAGGTTGTGCTCAGCGGCCGTGGTGGCCGTCGAAATGAAGTCCGCGACGAAATCAACCGTCACGGTCTCGCAGGAATCCACCTGCAGCGGGGAGCTGAAGCGGACGTCTGCGGTCTGATCCTCGGAGTCCAGCGTGCGCTTGCGCGAGACGCGGGCACCGTTGATCGCTGCGTAGACGCCATCGACATCGGAAACAGCACCGAAGCCCTCGTGGAGGACGGTAACGTGCTCGATGGAAACGGAATCGTCGCAGGAAGCCGTGAGATCAGCAGAGAGCATCACAGCTCCGATAGCACCCTTCGGGAGCGTGTCGCCGACCGGGTTGCTGGAAGAAAGCGAAAGCTCAAGGATGCCATCGCCCTTGACGAGCTCCGTGTATCCCGTGAAGGAAACGGAGTCGGAAATCTCATCGCCATCGGCGGACATGACGCCATCGACCGCGAGCGTGTACTCGTGGCCAGCATCCATGGTCTCGCCGAGGCTGAGCTCGACAACGGAATCATCCGTGAGCGTTGCGGAAACGACCGGAACCTCCGGGGAACCCGTTACCGTGTAGTTGTCGGTGTCCTCGGCGGAATCCTGATCGAGGGCAGCCGTGAACTCGACCTCAACGGTCTTGGGGCCAATAGCCATGGCCTTCTTGACCATTGCAGCGCCATCCATGTCATCAGAACCACAATCGACACCATAGGTCAAACCCTGGTCGACGCGGTGGAGCATGGTGACCATTTCTGCACGGTTCATGTTGTCGCTCGGGCGCACGCGGCCCGTCGAGTCATCACCCTGCAGGACGCAGGCATCGGCCGCCGTCTGAACGGCGTTCGTGTACCACTGTCCGGAGGGGTTGTCGACGAACTGCGCAGCTGCGCCGGTCGACTCGAGGTTGAAGGCGCGAACGATCAGAGCCGCAGCCTCAGCGCGGTTGATGTTACTCGAGGGGCGAGCGTAGCACGGGTGCTTGCCGTAGCAATTCCCGTCACCACGGACCCAGCCCTCCTTGCCAGCCTCCTCCATGTAACCGTAGTACCACGCACCCGTAGCAACGTCATCAAAGGATGCCACTGCAGGGGGAGTGGAAAGAATGCCGCCGTTAAGCTCGACGACGAGCTTGACGAACTCCGCGCGGTTGGCGAGATCGCCAGGGCGGAACTTCGCCTTCGTGGCGTCAAGGTAGCCGGCGTCCATGAAGGACTGGACGGCATCCTCGAACCACACACCCGACGGAACGTCACTGTACTTGGCAAACGCCGTACCCACCTGGGTAAGGGCGATAGCCGCGACAGAGACTCCCGCGAGCGCCTTCTTGATGCGGATAAAATCCATAAGAAGAACGTAGGAAGAAAGAGAAATAAAAAACAATGTGAGGAACCTCTCCGCTCACTCCTGAAGAACACTCCATCGCATAGAGCAGGCCGTCGTCCCACAAAGGATGAGCAGGTGTGCGAAGTTCTCCCGAAGGAGAGTGCGAACTGCTCGCCTCCTTATATATAAAGAGATGTGCGAGAGCGATAACCGTGAATGAGCATGCGTGAGTGCAATACAAAACACGACCGGAACGACGATACTCCACAGCAAAGCTGCGGATCGTACCGATGTGAAGCCGTCTTTCCGGAATGACAATGCATAGAACGGAAAGGCAGGGTGCCGAAGTGTGAAGGAGCGTGTACACGGGACCCTCTTCTACTCTACGCAGTAGAGGATCTGGGGGACTCTAGCGACGGGGTAAACCCCGACGCAAGGCCCGTTTCTCTTCCGTGCACACAGAAAAACGACCAAAACGGCGCCGTGTTACACATGGAGGAGGGAGAGAAGTCTCGATTTAAGGCTACAGAAATGCTCCAATAGTTATTTTGTAGAATGAATTCTTGATCAAAACACCCAATAGCAAGGAAATTTAACGTTAATCAAAATGTGTGGATATTTTTCACTTTTATTGTTTTATAATATATATGTCTGTCGAACAAACATTACAAGTAGTGTGGTCCGGTAGACATGCACTATCTGGGGTGCGAAAAATCGAATAACCGTCGTGGCGGAGATGCATGAATCTCCGCTGCACTGTGCAGCGGAAGTTCATGAACTTCCGCTACTTCTTCTTCACCTTTGTCCCCTCTTTGGTATCACGAACTTCGTAGCCCATCTCCATGAGCTGATCGCGCAAGCGATCGGACTCGGCGAAGTCTTTGCGTACGCGCGCAGCATCGCGGTCACGCGCGAGCGCGAGAGCATCGGCATCGACTGATGAAGGTTCCAGGGAGAAGCATCCAAATGTTTCCTCGAGAGTTTTTGCAAATTTCTTGCATGCACCAAGAACATTTTTATTGCGACTGTAAGCCATTATTTCGTACACGACAGCGAGGGTTTCGGAGACATTAAGATCGTGATCCATCGCCTTGGAGAAGCGTCGAAGAAAATCTTCTTCGTCCTTTGTAGCCTTTTCGTCTTTTGCCTCCTCAACATCTGCAATCCACTCTCCAATCTTCCTCCGCGCACTGCGCGCATCCTCGAGTCCCTTCATGGAAAATTTGAGATTGGTGCGGTAGTGAACCGAGAGAAGATAGAACCGCACATCCAGTGGAGAGAACCCCTGGGCAACAATGTCCGGTATCGTTAACACATTGCCAAGGCTCTTACTCATCTTCTCGCTGCCCATGTGTATGCGCCTGCGGTGCACCCACATCTGCACGAAGGGGCACACACCGAATGCCGACTCGCTCTGGGCGATCTCACACTCATGGTGCGGGAAGATGTTGTCCTCACCTCCAGTGTGGATGTCGATCTGCTTTCCGAGGAGAGAGGAGCTCATCGCAGAGCACTCAATGTGCCAGCCAGGGAAACCGGAATCTTTGTCCTCGCCAGATGTATGTGACACCTCTCCCGTGGCTTCAGACCAACGTAATATATGTTTGCTGTTTTGTCCTATGCAGCGTTTCCAGAGTGCAAAATCGGCAGGGTGGCGCTTGAGCTCATGCACGTCGACGCGCGCGCCCGCGGAGATCTGATCCATGGTGTTTCCGGAAAGTGCGCCGTAGGGCGTTTTGGTCTTGCTCTCTACGGAGAAGTAGATGCCGTCCGGCAGATCGTACGCATGCCCACTCTGCAGAAGCTTCTTGGTGAGTGCCAACTGCTCCTGTATATAGGCACTCGCTCGAGGTCGCGCCTCAGGCTCCAAAAAATTCAGTGCCTTCTCATCCTCTATATATTGCTGCGTGTATCGCTCGACGACAGTGAGGACATCCTCACGCGAAACTACTCCCGTAATCACTGGTGTCTTTTTGCCTTTTTGCCCTTCCTCCCCTTCCTGCCCTTCTTGCGTCTTCTGTCTCTCCGCTTCTTTTTGAATCTTGTCATCGCCTGCATCGGCATCGTGCAGGAGATGTCCGACATCGGTGATGTTCTTCACGGAGCGAACTTTGTAGTTGTGGCCTACCTGAAGCCATCTTCGCAGGAGATCGGCCATGAGAAACGACGCATAGTTTCCGATGTGCGGGCGACCATAGACTGTTGGGCCACAGGTGTACATCGTCACCACCTTTCCTGCGGGATCGAGAGGAGCGAAATCCTCTTCGCGCTTCGTAAGGGTGTTGTAGAGACATAGCGCCATGATCCTATTGTAGAGACGCAACACTGCTACGTCTCTACCCGAAGCACATGAAAAACCGGCGAGTCCCATTTAGGACTCGCCAGAGTGACGATCCCGCTGTAACAGGATCGACTTCATTGACTGCCAAAGCCTTGCGGCTTTGAGGACTAGGGCCGGCTGAGGAGCTCGTTTCTGAGCACCTTCACCTCGACCGGGGCCGTGATGGCCAGTGTCACTTTCCCCCTTTTGATTTTCCGCACCTCCACTTCAACTGTGACAGTCGAAGTGTTGGTTGTCAGAAAGAAGGAAACCTTCTTTCCACGTGTGCGACTTATGACCAACATGGCTTCTCCTTCTTGGAGCTTGACCTAGCTTCTTCTGAAGCACCCGCGCGGAATCCTCACCGCACAGCCATGCTCTGAGCCAGGCAGGAGAAGCGCATATTCGCACCTGCTGCCGAGCTCGAATCTTTGAATGAGCTTCCTCTAGCGTAGCAAAAAGAATATAAATATCAATACATATATTGAGATATTTGTCTATTTTTACCCTCAGCAGATTGCCTCGAAATCTCGCGATCCCTGGTTGCGACAAGATGCACATGAGCAGGGAAAACTACCCGTGGTACACTCAGGGCAATCTCCATCTTTTCCATGCCCCTCTCCCTCTCCGACATCTCCGCTCATCTTGGAACCGATGCTACGAATCTTCTCAACCACAAGCCAAAAATCAGCAATGATCGTCTGCATGTTCCATCGAAGGATTCCTGGAAAACCATTTTTGAACAGTCCGACCGATCCAGCGCTGTACAGAAAAATCTGGATGCAGTGTATGGACATGGAAGACTCGGGGGAACGGGATACCTCAGCATTCTCCCCGTAGACCAAGGCATCGAGCACTCAGCAGGGGCTTCGTTTGCGAAAAACCCGGACTACTTTGATCCGGAGAACATCATGAAGCTTGCGATAGGCGGAGGGTGCAATGCTGTCGCCTCGACGTACGGTGTTCTGGGAATCGTAGCGAAGAAGTACGCAGACAAGATCCCGTTCATCGTGAAGATCAACCATAACGAGCTCCTCACCTACCCCAACAAGTTCGATCAGATCATGTTCGGGACGGTGCAGCAGGCCTACGACATGGGGGCAAAGGGGATCGGCGCGACGATTTACTTCGGATCACCCGAGAGCGGCAGACAGATTGTGGAGGTGGCTCATGCCTTTGCAAAAGCGCATCAGCTAGGGCTCTTTACGGTGCTGTGGTGCTACCTGAGAAATGGTGCTTTCAAGAAGGACAAGGACTACCACACCTCAGCAGACCTCACCGGACAGGCCAACCATCTGGGAGTCACTATTGAAGCGGACATCATCAAGCAGAAGCTCCCAACCAACAACGGAGGTTTCCTCGCCATGGGTCAGGAAAGCTCCTACGGCAAGACCGACAAGCGGGTCTACGAAGAGCTCTGCTCCGATCACCCCATCGACCTCTGCCGCTACCAGGTGGCCAACTGCTACATGGGCAGGATCGGTCTCATCAACAGCGGTGGCGAAAGCAAAGGTGCATCGGATCTCGCGGAAGCAGTGCGCACTGCCGTGATCAACAAGCGCGCAGGGGGTTCTGGACTGATCTCAGGGAGAAAGGCTTTCCAGAAGCCAAAAGAAGAGGGCGTAGCCCTCCTCAATGCCATCCAGGATGTCTACCTCTGCAAAGAGGTGACGGTGGCATAGGAGCTGCTAGATACCATTCCATCGAGATGCAACGCTACTCGCCGCAACACGCAAAGCGAAGATTGCGCTCTGTCTTTGACATAGACACCTATCAAATTCTTCACACACCTCCGCAGCTCTTCTGCGCGACTCCATAATGGTCTCAGCGACCGCAACCTCCACGCCTGTCGGATCAATGTGACAGTCGATGACGCCATCATGATCGGTAACGACAACGCGCGTGTCTGTTCCGGAATCGACGCGGTTCACCATGGCTGAAAATTATCACTATTCGCACGCCGAACTCAAGAGCATCGTAGACTCCTGCGGGTGGAATCTGCTCAGCCTCTCTGGTTCACGACGATCTGCTGGCCAATGGCAAAGAGCGTCGACACGCCCCAGTAGAGGGACACAGCGGCGGGAAACTTCACCGCGAAGAAACCGATCATGAGCGGAAGCACGTAGAGCATCATCTTCTGCTGCATCTCCTGCTGGCTCATGGGCTTCTTTTCCTTGGGCTTCTCGCTCGTGCCCTCCTTCGCCTTCTTCTTGCGTTCGGCAAGGGCAAAGGTGAGCTTCATCTGCAGGAACTGCAGGATGACGAGCAGGGGCGGGAAGAGGTAGACGCTCGGCTGTAAAAGATCCATGCCGAAGAAGTTCGTGCCAAAGGTCCACGGGAGATTCTGGTACGGCGCGTAGAGCAGGTGCTCTGAGAGTGCGAGGTGCGACCCGTCACGCACGGCGTAGAAGAGACCGATGAGAATGGGGAACTGGATGAGGATGGGCAGACAGGACTGGAACGGATTGATCTTGTGCTCCTTCCACAACTTCATGGTTTCCTCGTTGGTCTTCAGCTGATCGCCTTTGTGCTTTCTGCGGATTTCATCAAGCTTTGGCTGAAGGGCCTGCAGCTTCTTCTGACCCTCGAGACCGTGCTGGGTAGGCACGAAGAGCAGAAACTTCACAATGAGTGTCAGGACGACGATGCCGACGGCGAGGTTGTAACCGGGGGTCAGGGATGCAATGAAAACGAGAAGATTGAGGAGCGGCTTACTGACAAAGGCGCGGAACACGCGCGTCATCCACCCTGCTGGGTAGATCTCAAACGACACCTGGAGAAGCGCCCCTGTTTCCGCAGCAGGCTGCGGCGCGATGGCAAGTGTCGCGATGTAATTTCCCGTACGATCAAACGCGGAGTACTTCCAGGGAGCGAGATCGATCAACCCTTGCTTGTGGGGAGGAACTGCTTCGATGACTATGCAGTCTACAGCCACCTCTGTAGTCGCAACTGCCTGATCGGGATGCGTAGCGACATCGGATTCTCCAAAGTACAAATCCACCGGTGCCTGCGGGCAGCGAGACTCGACGCTGAGGGGATGATCGGTGTTATTGATGAGAAGGAGGACAGGATGATGGCCACTTTTCACCGTCGCATCCTGAGCCCGGAGTTCAAGCGCCGGACGTAGGCTAGCGTCGGAATTCGCATGCGGAAAGAATTGACGCGTAATCAGCTGTGTCCCGAGATACACGAGCGCGAAGATCAGGAAGAAGTCTGCGAAGCGTCTGGTCTTTGAGGAGGGCATGAAGAGGTGAGAAACGAGAGGAAGCGCCGGGCGTCGCTCTGGAGCTCGGAGAAATCCACCGTCAGACTACTCGCGCGGGGGCTGAGGAACAATTGCGCTGAGACGTTTATTGGGGGCAGTTCCGCGATGGCCAGTCGAAATGCTTCCTTGCAGCGCCGACGCATGCGATTGCGGCGCACAGCAGACTTATCGAGCTTCGTCGACGCGCGCATGCCAAAGTAGACTCCGGCAGCCTTCACGCCACGCGGCGGCCCGAGCATCCACCGTACGACCATGTGCTTGCCCTTCCAGCTATTACCCAGCTTCTGAAGGCGGTCACATGCTTTACGACCTTTGAGGCGCAGGAGGGACATGGAGACATCATGCAGAACTACGGTGAATTTGAATAGAAGGATCCCAAACGACGAAATCCTGCGTTTGGGAGTAGTTGCATTTGTGTATAAATATTATATAATATCTATATTATTCCCGAAACACCGATGTCCAAGCATGAAGCGCAACAGGTACACATCACTCCGGAGGATCTCGCGGAAGCATCGGAGCTCGCCGGCGTCGACGGGCTTTCGAAAAGTGCTCGCGATGATCTGTTTGCAGCACTCCAACTCGTTACGGAGAAGCACAGCAAAGAAGTAACGGAGCAAAACGCAGAGACTCCGGCATCGGTGAGTCGCGAGCGCGAAGCGCTACAGTCGTTCGAAGCCAACGCCATTGTCATGAGCATCAATCCGCATCACGTGCGGGCACTGGAGGGATACATCGCCAATATCGAAAGACTCAGAAATGGTCAGAGCGTCGGCACCCAAATGCGCTACACCCAAGAGGGAGATATGGCGCAGTTCCGAAGTGCAGAGCAACAGCTCGCCATCGAAATCGAAGGTGCAGCGAAAGTCGTACAGGCGATCAGCCATGCAATCGACGAACACTTTGCGGTAGACACGGATCCGAACCCGCAGGCACGCGCAGCTCAGGATCAGCTACTGAGCATATTGGGCTCGCTCCTCGAAACGGCGCAGGATCCGAAGATCATCGGTGACATCGACAAAATCCGATCCATACGGTCGGATGTGCAGAATCGCGTAGATAAGCGGCACAAACAGGATCGCTTTAGGCCCCACATCGGGAAGAATGCATGGACAGGCACAAGGGGCGCAGCATGAGCTCTACGAAGCTGAAGGGGCAAGCTTTTCTGCCAAGCGCTGAGCGGTCACGTCGTCGATGCGAAAGAGGATCTCCTCCCACTGCCTCCGCATCTCCGCAGGCAGCTCGAAGACCGTCGGTACGCGGTCGCGACGGCGAGATGCCAGAGGAGCATGTGCCACAGCCATTGCTGCGTCCCTGATTTCGGGAATGGTTTCTGCGCATTCGGCAACGTGCTCTGGCTGCTGCCCTAAGATAGCAAGGAGCTTCCTGCGAATAGAAAGAGTCACACTCTCAACGCGGAGAAACGGAGGAAGGAAATCTGCCGCATCCGAGGGAGACGGACAATCGGTCAGAGGAGCGCGCCAGAGTTCCGTGCCATCTTCATCAGAAAAACACACGTAGCGTGCAGGAGGGACATCGTCAAAATGCACAGCGGACGTGATGCCCGTTTGCCTTGAAAACCATTCCTGCCAATCTGATTCCAAAGTGTGCATAAGAAATCATTTTTCAATATTTTTACATTTTTGTAAACTGTACCAGCGGACTTTATGGAAGAGCACAAAGTCGCTATCCTCAGGCGCAATGACGCACCTTTCCCCTGCCCAAGTCCGACACATCGCCAAGCTCGCGCGCTTAGAGATCAGCGACGATGAAATCGAGACGTATGCAAAAAATCTCACGGCAATTCTGGGCTACATCGACCAGTTGCAGGAAGTGGATACGTCTGGAGTAGAACCGACAGCACAGGTTACAGGCGCGGCGAACATGCTTCGTAGTGATGCACTCTGCAGCGAGAAGATTGCGCCGGAATCGTTGCTTGGGTGCAGTGCTCTTCCGATCATCGATGACCAGATAGAGACACCATCCGCCCACGGATAATGCTACACACGCTCACCATCACTCAGGCTCATGAGAAATTGAAGAAGAAAGAAATTTCTGCACAGGAATTGGTTCGCGCATGCATAAAACGGACCGAAGAAGTGGATAAGTCCCTGAATGCCATCGTCCATCGAAGCTTTGATCGAGCCCTAGAGGAAGCCAAAAAGATTGATGATCAGGGGGTGAGTGATCACCCGCTTTCCGCAATCCCCTACTTCGCCAAAGACGTGTACTGCGAAGAGGGGGTAGCGACAACTGCCTGTAGCAACATCCTGCGTGAGAAGAACTACATCCCCCCGTTTGACTCCACAACGACCAAGCGACTCAAAGCCGCGGGTGCGATCTCACTCGGGAAAACCAACACCGACGAATTCACGATGGGCGCATCCACAGAAACCTCCTGCTACGGCGTGACCAAAAACCCCTGGGATACGAGCAGGGTCGCCGGAGGATCCTCGGGAGGATCGGCGGCTGCAGTCGCTGCAGATGAGGGTTTCTTTGCCCTTGCAACCGACACAGGAGGCTCCATACGCCAACCTGCGGGGTACTGCGGCGTGGCCGGCATCCGCACGACCTATGGCCGCACGAGCCGCTACGGCGTGATGAGCATGGCGAGCTCGCTCGATACCATCGGGCCGATCTGTAAAAACGTCGAGGATCTCGCAATCGTTTTAGAGACGATCGCAGGAAAAGATCCGATGGATGGCACGACGGGAGACGAGCCTGTACCCAACTACAGGAGCATGCTCACCAAGGATGTGAAGGGCCTGAAGATCGGGATCCCGAAGGAGTACTTCATCGACGGGATGAATGCTGAAGTAGAAGGTGCTGTGCGCGAGGCCGCGAAAGTCTTGCAAAGTCTCGGTGCAACCATGCAGGAGATTTCTCTGCCCCATACGAAGTACGCGACACCCTGTTACTACGTGCTCTGCCCCTGCGAAGTGAGCAGCAACATGGCTCGCTACGACGGCGTGCGCTACGGCCATACGGTGAAAGACCCTGCAGATCTCCTCGATTACTACGTGCGCGTCCGCAGCGAGGGCTTTGGCCCAGAGGTGAAGCGCCGCATCATGATCGGCACATATGCCCTCTCCGCGGGCTACTTCGATGCGTACTACCGTCAGGCTCAGAAAGTGCGCACGCTCATCAAGCAGGACTTCACCGAAGCATTTACGAAGGTCGATGTGATCCTCTCGCCCGTTTCCCCGACCCCCGCCTTCAAAGTCGGTGCACATGAAAACGACCCGATCGCCATGTACCTCGAAGACGTCTTCCTCGACGGCCAAGTGATGGCAGGGATCCCGGCACTATCAGTGAACTGCGGTTTCTCAAAAAGTGTCACCCCGAGCTCTGTCGAGGGGCTCCCGATCGGCCTACAGCTCATGGGTCCGCAATGGGGCGAAGGCGTCATCCTCCGTGCGGCTTACGCGTATGAACAAGCGACGGTATGGCATACCAAGAGACCTGCAATTGCATAGCGATAATGATCTGACATGAGGGCGCTCGTGAGCGCCGTGGCACAAGGAAAAACCGGCAATCTAGACACTGCCCTATGCGGCGTCGCGATATTCGGGAAGGCGATGGGATTCAGGAACTTGATCAATACGATCCCGAACGGCATGGGCGATGAAATCATTCACCTCTGCAAGCGTAGTAAATTTGGCTTTTTCTCGTCCATACGCTTCTACCACACCATCAACAATTTGCTGATGTGCATGAGCAAGTATTCCATGCGATGCATTGCGCACGGCACCTTCTATGACCGAGCGAGCTTGAAAGCACTTGGGGTCAAATACCTCCTCAGTCGGAGGAGGGGGGGCTGAATTAATGTTTGGCTGATCTGCAATCGACATGGTAGTTATGAGGAAAGTGAGAATATTATAACACGTATTTAATATAATACAACTATTCTATGAACCAATCTAGATAGGTTAAACCTACTGTCAAAGCACGGGCACTCTGTTGTACAGCCAGCGAATCTCCGGTAGGGTTGGGCCCGTATAATATGGGATCGTAGCTCAGCTGGTTAGAGCGTCCGCCTGTCACGCGGAAGGTCGCGGGTTCGAGTCCCGTCGGTCCCGCCAGAATTCCTCCACACTCACCACCCTCATTCCTGAATATACAGCAACGGATTTTTCTTCACGCCATTGAGACGGACTTCGAAGTGTACGTGGATGCCCGTAGCTCCATGCACGAGACCGGTGTTGCCCATGTACGCGATGTTCTGACCGCGCTCGACGACATCCCCCACATTGACGTAGAGCTCTTTATTGTGCGCGTAGAGTGTGACAAGTCCATTGCCGTGATCGACTTCAATCACATTGCCGTAGCCGCCGTTCCATCCGTAGTCTGTGCGAATCACCGTGCCGGCTTCCGCCGCGTAGATCGGCCCGCCGCCGCGCACCTGCATATCGAGAGCATAGTGACTGGCGCTGAAGTACTGGGTGATGAAGCAATCGGAACCGCACGGCTTCTGCAGTACGCCCCTCGTCGGCTCCGGCGTGTAGGTCGTCTGCGCGGGCTTGTGGGAAGGTTTGGGAACTGCGGTGGCCTTCTGCGGAGACTTGGGCTTTAAAGCCACCTGAACCGGCTTTGGCACGATGGGCTTGCCACCGGGAATGATGAGCTCCTGACCTGCGGCTATGAGTCCATCCTTGAGCTTGTTCTGAACGGCGATATCCGCATACGGGATGCTATAGAGCTCCGCAAGACCGAGGAGTGTCTGCCCCCGCTTGACGGTATGTAGGATGCCGTCGACCGGAAGGATGATGAGTTCCTGCCCAGGCTTGATGGCCTGGCCCTCTGTGAGAGTGTTCGCCCAGCGGATCGTGTCGACGGAGACATCGTAGCGATTGGAGAGCTTCTCCAAACTGTCACCGGACTGCACGGTATGAATGAGCGCCTCCGAGTACGTCCGTCGGGCCCCCTCTTTGCTCAAAGGCGAGGTCTTCATCAGAAATCCCTCTTCGACCAGCAAGACCGTTTGCGAGAGCTCAGGTAGGGAATCGTCTTGCGCAAGCTCTGCATGGGGAATGTAGGGCGGAAGCAGCGATGATACGACGAAGACCAGCGCGCAGAGACCCCGGACACGGAGGGACAGCCAGTGGCGGACGTTATCTGCTGGTGTGAGCAATATCCTGCGGGGAACAGCTGGGGAGAAATGAAGTCTTCACGGACGCACCCAAAACGGCAAGACGGTTGCCGGAGAAATAGGGGTCAGGGACTGGGAAGCGGGGGGCGCATCGACACGCTCGTCGAAGGAGTAGCGAGATCGGCCATGGCATCGAGAATGGTGCGCATATCGACGTAGCGCTGCAGGGAATCCAGCAAGACCACAACATAGCGACGACCCGATTCTTCCACCACCGACATCAGGCACTGGTTGGCGCCATTGGTCGTACCGGTTTTGCCGGCGCGCACGGGGCCCTGTCTATGGAGCAATGCATGCGTGTTAGTCAGAGAGATATCGGAACCCTGGAGGCTCACGATCCGCGCTCCTCGCATGGAAAGACGTTTCTGGATGAAGGGCTGTCGCAGAGCGGCCATCGTGAGCCATGCGATCTCCTGGGGCGTCGATCTCTGCGTTGGGCCATCGAAACCTGCGGGGTTCTCAAAGTGCGTATGCTCTAAACCCAGCGCCACTGCACGGTCATTCATCACCTGAACGAACCCATCCACAGAACCGCTATGGTGAATAGCGAGCGTGGAAGCTGCATCGTTCGCAGAGGCGATGAGCATGGCCGACAGCATGTCACCCACGGTGAACTGTTCGCCGGCAGGCAGCTGTACCGCAGACTGGAATGTCTTGAGACCCCCCGGCACGCGCACGACCTCGGAAAGCTCATGGTGCTCAACAATCACTAATGCCGTCATGAGCTTGGTGAGGCTTGCGATGGGGCGCGGCACGTCGTACTGCTTGCCGAAGACACGCTGACCGCTCTGCGCATCGATCACCACTACCCCAGAAGCGGAGAGGCGAGTTGCGATCTGCAGCTCCAGTGCGGGTGGCGCGACAACGAGGTGCGGCGGAATCGAGGGAATCGATGCCGTGCCACCGAGGGAAGGAAGTATGCCCAGACTCAAAACCGAGAGGAGGGTTCGCAGCATCCGGAGAAGCATAGCGTATTCGGTGCATCGGGAAAACCAGTGCTGCCCGACGAAACCAACGGGAAACCTTGCAGGCGCGTGCGTCGATCAGCGATGGACGACGCGATTCGTAAGACGTAAGTCAACGTACGAACGCACGTCTGCGGGAGGGATCTCGCGAAGAAAGAGACGATAGCGCTGCAGGTGCTCATCGAGCGAACTACGCATATCGAACCAGATTGTCCATTGGGCGATCCGTACATGGTACTCCTGACCGCGCATGTACACGGTGCGACTGAGGGTCTCCTGGCCAAACTGTTCGAGGAGCAATCGCTCGGTGAGCGTCATGCGTTCGAGCATGGCAGGGGCAATGATCGCGGTGCCAGAAACGGGGCGGGCGCCCCAGTCAACGATGGTGATCAGCGGCAGATCCTCTCCAGCGGAGACGCGCGAGGAGGAGATGTACACGCCTTGATCCGTGAGAAAATCCACTGTTGCACCGGTTGCGACGGCGGCATCGGCGGCATCGGCGGCGATGGAGAGACGCGCCACAAGTGGATCGGGCGTGATGCGAACGACCAGCGCAGACGGATAATCCTTGTCCACCGCAACGCGGTGCAGATCATGCATGCCCCGCTCGAGTAGCTCCCTGACGTCGTGTGTGGAGAGCAGCATGAGATGCCTTCCGAAGAGCGGAGACAGCAATGTTTGCACTTGCTCCAAATCCACACGGGGATCCGTGCGCACCATGCGGACCTCGGTGACGCGCATCGCCGGCGAAAAGAGGGCAACACCGAGAAAGACGAGGAGAACGACGAGAGCGATGCCGAGAAGCAGGGCTGCCAACCGCTTGCGCGCTGCAACAGCAGAGCCGACAACCTTCTGCAGGAAGCGGCGGTAGCGTGCGCTGCGCTGCACCTTGCGCCGCGCATAACGACGCTCCACCAAAGCGCGCGTACCCGGACTCACCGGACGACGAAGCCTTGCAGGCAGGCGCTTGGCGGGACGCATGGGCATGGAAAACGGGTATGCAGAATTGAGAATGCAGTATTCTGAATGCAGAATGTGTCTCGGTAGACACACCGTGTCTATCAAGCTCCAGATCACTGCAATTTTCAATGTTCAATTCTACATTTTCCATTCCCCGCATGCGTACAGTGATCATCGCCGACTGGCTCCCCACCTTCGGAGGAGCGGAGCATGTGGTTGCAACACTGCACCGCATGTACCCCGATGCACCGATCTTCACGACAGTCGCACGCAGGGGGCGTCTGCCTGAACTCTCCCACGCAGACATCCGCCTCTCGCGTCTGCAATTCCCCTTCTCCATCCTCCGCACGCACACGGTGCTTCTACCGTGGATGCCACGAGCCGTAGAGAGCATGGATCTCCGGGGCAGTGATCTGATTTTCAGCTCGTCCCATGCAGTGGGCAAAGGGGTGATCCCTCCCAGCGATGCGGTGCACATCTGCTACTGCCACACCCCTGTGCGGTACGGATGGGAAATGGAAGATGCCTACCTGAAAGATTTCCGGGTGCCGAGGCTACTTACGCCCATGGTCAGAAACATGCTCATGCGCTTGCGCCGCTGGGATATGACTGCGGCGGACAGAGTCGATGTCTTCATCGCCAATTCCCGCACGACTCAGGAGCGCATTCGGAGGATCTACGGGAGAGAGAGCGTTGTGATTCATCCTCCGGTTGGAGAGCGAATGTTTGGAGCAAAGATCGACGACCGTCGGCCACAAGATCGCGCGTACTTCCTGGCTCTCGGCCGACTCGTTCCCTACAAGCGCTTCGATCTGCTCGTCGCGACTGCTAACCGTCTGCGACTGCCGCTCAAAATCGCAGGCACCGGGAGCGATTTCAAGAGACTCAAAAAACTTGCCGGACCTACGGTCGACATGCTGGGCTTCATTCCCGACGAATCCCTTCCCAAGCTCTATGCACAAGCACGTGCATTCCTGTTCCCACAAATCGAGGATGCTGGCGTCGCGGCACTGGAGGCCATGGCCTGTGGCACACCAGTGATCGCCCTTGGCAAAGGCGGCGCGCTGGACACCGTTGCTGAGGGAGCAACGGGGGTCTTTTTCAGCGAGCAATCCGAGGCCTCGCTCACGTCGGCTATCAATGACTATGCCAAGATCCACTGGAACCCTGCGGAAATTCGCGCGCATGCGGAGCAGTTTCGTGAGCAGCATTTCCGAAGCAATATCCGATCCGTTGTGGATCGAGCCTTGCAACAGTATGGAAAAGCGCATGTCATGCCTGCGGTGTGATATCGTGCCAGCGCAAGATCATGCGCGACCCGCTCTCCCACAAAGGCGATAACGGCACCGTAGCGGTCGTGGGTGGTTCGCACTTTATGCACGGAGCACCGATCTTTGCCGCCCTCGCCGCGGAAGGAAGTGGTGCGGATCTCGTCCATGTATGCATCCCGTCGGCGCATGCGGAAGTGACGCGGATGCAATCGTTGAACTTCCAAGTACACCCCTTCCAGGGACCGGACCTTTCTCGCGGTGATCGATCGGGGATCGTGGAGCTTCTCGCGACCATGGATTGCGCGGTCCTCGGACCGGGCATCGGCCGCGACACCCAGGCGCTCCGCACGCTCCAAGACATCATCGAAGAGACGCCCTGCCCGATCGTGCTCGATGCATCTGCTCTCCAACCGTGGACGCTCAGCGCTATTGCCGGCAAGACTGCCGTCCTCACACCGCACCTTGGAGAACTGGAGCGCATGGGCATACCCAGTGATGGTATCGCCGACTATGCAAAGAAGCACCGAGTGCACATCCTCGCTAAGGGTGCGGTGGATCGTGTGGTGGCTCCCGATGGAACGGTGACCGAGATTGCGGGGGGAAATGCGGGGCTCACGGTCGGGGGGACAGGAGACGCACTGGCCGGGCTTGTCGCAGGATTGCTCTCACAGGGGTTTTCGCCCCGCGATGCGTGCAGAAGGGCATCCACAGTGATCAAACGCTCTGGAGCCCTGCTCTACCCCAAATTTGGGTATGCCTATGGAACTCGGAGGGTGATCGAGCAGATCCCAATGGTGTTGCACGCGCTTGTTACAGACGGAGCCTAACGCCCTGCCTACGCATGAACAGCCAACCCTTTGCCTTGCTCAGCCCCTTTGCGGATCGTATCGCCGTAAGCCTGTTTGCCAAGGAGGATGACCTGATCACGGATCACTCCGTTATGCAAGCGCTCCATGGCAAAGACTATGCAGCGCTTGATCAGGTGCACGGCAATCGCACACTCGTGACTAGGCAGATGATCAGGCGAACTGCGTCCGCAGACGGCCTGATCACCGATCAGGCGCATCTCACGCTCATGATCCGGATCGCCGATTGCCAGCCACTCATCGTCTACGCTCCGGACACAAACATCATTGGCGTGCTGCACGTAGGCTGGAAGGGACTTCTGTGCAAAGCGATCGAAGGATTCTTCGAGCAGATGCAGAACGAAATGCACGTGGATCCGTCCACATGCTTCGTCGGGATAGGCCCATGCCTCTGTACAGCATGCGCGGAGTTTCAAGACCCACTGCGGGAACTGCCCGGCATCCCGCACGATCTCGTCACTGGAAAACAGGCTGACTTGGGAGGCTGGGCTGACCGACAACTGATGGCATGCGGGGTGAGCACAACGAACATCGAGCGCGTGCGTGACTGCACGCGATGTCATCCGGAGAAGTATTGGACGTACCGCGGAGGCGATCGGGAGGCGGTGAAGAGTGGAGCAACGAATGTTCTTGCGTGCATGCTCCAGTAGCCCTCTCGGAGAGATGTATATTTTTGTTTACAATAAGTAGATTCTCTGAGACGGAGAACCAATGATACAAACGATCAATCCGTCACGTCGAAAATGGCTCATGCAAGGGCTCTTTCTTGATCTCTGCACGCACCGATTTTACAGTGGCCAACGTCTCAGCGATTCGTCAGAGCAGTACGTTTCTTCTCAATCAGCTTGTATACGGGAGACCTAATCATCCAGCGTTGCGGCGCCGGATTGCGGTCACCCACCTTACACCCAGGGGACAAGCGCAACTGCTCGACGATCGTTTGGACGACATCACTGGAGAGGCACCAATGGTGTCTCTCCCCCGGATCACCTTAGCGAGCAGAACGAGGAACGCTGGAGAATGTTGGGCGTTTTTGTGTTTGAAAAATGACGAGCCGCACTCTGCGAAGCCAGGCATCACATGAGTATGCAAGAAGCGCAGGGTGGTTCCGCGCGCCACGGGGGGTGAGGGGGAAGGCCCTGTTTGTGCCGCAGGCACGTCGAGGCGGGAATGCCGAATCCTTGTAGGCATACCCGGCGAGACTCAGGGCCGGGCGGAGGGGCATTGGCGCGCGGTGAGTTTTTCTTTGCTTCTTTCTTTTGTCTGGCTGACAAAAGAAAGAAGATAGGAGGTGTCATGCAGTCGCTTCATGCACGAGTAACGGCAGCCAACACATTGCTTGCGCCCTACGCCGTACCGCACGAAGGCCTTCTTGGGAGAATGTACAAAGAGCCTGAGGATGAAACCCGATTCCCCTTCCAGCGTGACCGCGATCGCATCATCCACACGCAGGCATTCCGGAGACTCAAAGGCAAGACCCAGGTCTTTCTCGCAGGGACGCACGATCATGTACGCACACGACTGACACACACCCTTGAAGTCGCCCAAATCAGCAGGGACATCGCCCGTGCACTTGGCCTCAATGAAGATCTGACGGAGTGCATCGCTCTTGCACATGATCTCGGTCATCCACCCTTTGGCCATGCCGGCGAAGAAGCACTCGACCAGTGGATGAAGGTCCACGGCGGATCCTTTGAACACAACGAGCAATCACACCGGATCGTCACGGTACTTGCTGAGCATTCCACTCTCTTCCCCGGACTCAATCTCAGCAGAGAAATTCTCGAAGGATTACTCAAGCACAGGACACCGCATGATGGCTTCGTAGCGGAAGTGCATGAACCTCCGCTACGCAGTACTCTCGAAGCGCAAGTGGTGAACCTTGCCGACGAGATTGCCTACACCGGACACGACTGCGAAGACGGTCTGCGCGCTGAACTCTTTTCACTCAAAGACATCTGCAAGATCTCATTCATTGAACGCGCGAGAACACTCGCGCAACCCCGCGGCACTGCACTGCGCGGAACGATCATCCACCTGCTTGTCACAGATCTGCTCATGACTACCCAAGAGCGTATGCGTGATCAGGGTGTCAGCACCCTCGATGATGTCTACGCGTGCACCGTACCTCTTGCAGGCTTTTGCCAAGACACGCAGAAGGCCACAACGGAAATCCGCGAATTTTTGTGGAAGAACATGTATCTGCACCCCGATGTGCGCTCACGCAGCTTCGAGGGGCAGAGGGTCATCAACAAGCTCTGTGAGCAGTACATGATCAAGCCTGATCAGCGTATACATGATCTTATGACTAAGCATGGTTCAGCCCTTCCAGAAGCCATAAAAGACTATGTGTCAGGCATGACCGACGCCTACGCACAATCTAGCGCTGCGTAGGCAAGTACCCCATCGGATCCACGCGCTCTCCACGCACGATCAACTCGAAGTGGAGGTGTGGTCCCGTGGAAAGATGACCCGCACCGCGCGATCCGGGGCGACCACCGGAGAGCGCGATAGGTTCGCCTGCACGCACCGTGTCCCCCTCGGAAACGAGGAAGGATTCCACATGACCATAGAGCGTTGCGTAACCGTCGTGACGAATAGTCACGGAGTTAAATCCGTAGCCGTTGTCGCTGACCTCTTCGACAACCCCATCGGCCGCACTGCTCACCAGAGTCCCCTGCTCTACCGGAATATCGATGGCCTTGTGAGGCATACCGAAGATCTCCTCGTAATGAGCGTCACCAAATCCTGCCGAGACTCCGAGTGTTGGGTCCACCGGCCAACGGAGATTCACTTGCCCGAGTGATGCCGAACGGGTGAGGGCAATGGCACGTCCTTCGGCCTCCCAGATCTGCTGAAGTGTGAGGAGGATCTTGCCCTCAGCCTCCTGCTGGTCACGCAAGAGATCGAGAAGCATCTGCTCACTACGATCAATCTCTGCTGCCATAGCAGACGGCAGACTGCTGCCACGCACGCGCCGCTCCTGACGCAGAAGTTCGAGTTGGTATCGCAGGATTTCCTCGCGCTTCTGAAGCACGGCCTGCTGCTGGCGAAGCCTGAGCGCATCCTCCTCTGCAGCGTGAATGGATTCCTGCGTGGTCTCACCGCCTTGGGCAAGGCTCGCTTGCACGGAGAACCCGGTCATGTGGTCCACGAAGGCAATCGCCGCGAGCGTGACGCTGATACTCACTATTGCGGCAATCGGCTGTGGGATTTCGATATCGATGCGCATAAATCCAAGCAGTATAGCACAAAATCCCCCATTGGGGCAGCGGCATATTTTCGAAGAACAGTGGCCTTGCAGATCACAAAACGATCTGACACTCTGCCGCGACCATGACTGACACTATCGACTAGCCAACGGTACTGACGTGGACGGATGCGGAGCTCTGGGGTCTCATAGCAAGCTCGATCGGTGTCCGCCCGAAAACGATCTTTGAAGGAATGATCAAAGGTGTGCGGCTACGACTGAGAGCTCAGACAAATGTGAAATTGCTGGAGACCGATCTTGAGGCGTGTATTGCCGATGCCGTCGCCCAATATCGCACCGTTATCACCTGTGACGACGCCCTTTCGGGACAAACCAAAAGTGTGGGAAATGTGTTGACCAGGCAGCACTGATCCATAGAATCGACCAGCCGTTTATTGGAATTCGATATCGCCTTCGGGCGACTAGAAAGGAGTATCAAAGTGTCACCACCGTACACAGTTGCCCCTGTTGGCTCGTAGCCGACCGGGGCGCCACTCTTCCCACCAACAAACAGCATGCCGACGGCCTCAGGGTCGTCGGTTTTTCTTGAGGGAGAAGTGAAGGTAGAATGCGTTCGTAGGCGCTTAGCTCAGTCGGTAGAGCGTCGGTCTCCAAAACCGAAGGTCGTAGGTTCGATCCCTACAGCGCCTGCCACGTCGCTCGCGAGCGACGTGGCGTGCCAGAATTGAGCAGCATCAAACCGCATTGCAGAATTTGTTATCTGCGAGCTGTCGGCCATAGCCTTGGCGACGGCTGACAGCGCCTGTTAATCTCATTATTGGAATGTCGCAATTCTCATCTCATCATCAGCAGCAGTCCTGGGGTCCCACATGGGGCAAAGCATGCATTGCAACTATCATCCTCGTTCTGCTTGCATTCGGCTGGTCGCTCCTGCATGGATTTTCCCCGATCGATGATGCTTTTTTAATCGTGCGCAATCTCAGTATCAGAGGAATATCTCCCCACACTCTTTACCTTGCATTCTCCACCTATGACCCCGAGCTTTATGTGCCACTGACCATCATCAGCTTTCAGATCAACTACATGATCGCCGGCCTTGATCCCTGGATCTACCATGCGACAAATCTTGCTCTACACATCATCAATAGCATGCTGGCGATGGCACTGCTTTCACGAATCACCGGTTATAGAAATGCCTCTATCGTTGCGGGGCTCATGTTTGCCATTCACCCGCTCCATACGGAGGCAGTAGTCTGGGCTTCAGCACGCAAGGACCTTCTTTCGACCGCATTCATTCTCCTGAGCTTCAACCTCTATCTGTGCAGGCGCGACAAACAGGTGATCGAGCATGCATACGCCTTGAGTATCCTCACATTCTTCTGCGCTCTTCTCAGCAAGATAACACCATTTGTTCTTCCGGCCGTATTCCTACTGTACGACGTGCTCATTCTGGGTGAAAAGAGCTGGAAAAAGCTACTTCGCAAACAAATCCCCTATCTTGTTCTCTCGTGTGTGATGGCATTTGTTGCCATGGGCGGAAAAGAACAGGTGCTCACGCAGATGCGCATCGCGGAAACCATGCTTCTGAGTATGAAAAGCAGTGTCTTTTATCTCACCAAACTTGTCCTGCCGATTCGCCTTAGCATCTTCTATCCCTATGCAGGCGAGGTGCACATCGGCGACCCACGCATCTGGATATCCGTCGCAGCATTTATCGGCATGTGCGGATGGATCATAAAAGCTCGCAAGTGTTCTCCAATCCTAGTTTTGGGATTTCTCTCCTACCTCGTATTCCTCTCCCCGACGTTCCTGCATTTCCGCAGAGCTGGCGATCTTTACTTTGCCGTTGACCGCTATGCTTATCTTCCATCCATAGGTTTCTTTCTCATGGTAACGCTGTGTCTTGCTCACATAGCTAGATCCCTCAGAGCGGTGACTATGCGATGCCTGATCGTGATCATCCTCATGATCATGACCGGACTTTCCGCAAAACAAACTGCAGTTTGGCAATCGCAGACATCGCTTTTTACGCATGCACTCAAGAATTATCCCGAGGCCACAAGAGCACGAACAAATCTTGCACGAAAACTGCGACGCGAAGGAAAACCCCAAGAGGCATATGATCTATTAAAAGCCGGGATCCGCACGGCAGACGCGATGGAGCTCCATCTGCAACTTGGGTATCTCTACGCGGAAACCGGACACTTGCCAGAGGCTCATGCAGAATTTCTCATCGCTCAAAACATGAAACCCGATGACCCGAGTCCTCTCTTCGATCTTGCATCGCTAGCGGAACAAACCGGTCAGAAGGAAGCAGCAATGGAAGGATTTGCAAAGGTAATCAGCATGGATCCCTCCTTCGTCATCGCACGCATTCGGCTGGCACGCTTGCTTCGGACAGAGAAGAAGGATCTACCAGCGGCACAGCACGAGGTTGAAACAGCCTTGGCATGGAATGGAAACTCGGCAGAGGCACACGCGGAATTTGCGGCGATCCTCAGAGCTCTGGGGAAAGTTGAAGAAGCCGAGCGTGCATACACCATTGCCCAAGAAATCGACCCTGCTGTTATCATGAAGCAGTAATCAAAATGTGAAGTACACCTAGGAGAAGAGCCACCCAATTATACCGGACTTCTGTTTTTTCTTCTGCTTAATATTTGATAGATTAGCCTTTCTCCGAGAAATCTCTGCAACTCCTTCGACAATCTCCTCCTTCGGCGCACTCAGGAAAAACCTCTCCTGCAAGCCCTTCATGAGCACATTCGTCTCGCGCTGCCGCTCGGAGAGACCGTCGATCGCTTGGGCGAGTACACGAATCTGCTCGTCTTTCACCTTCATTTGGTCCTCAAGGTTTCTATTCGTACGCTCGAGGAGATGCATGTAGGAGCCGTGGCCTGATCCATGGGATGCACTCGATGCAGAACCCTCTCCGTACTGCTTCTTGAGAAGGTCTTCACTGATCGTATAGGCAAAGGGCTTCTTCTGCTTTTTGAGTTTGACCGCCTCCGAAGGAAGAGGGTGGATCATGGTGCGCTCTGCACACTTCTCCTGCTCCAATACTGAGCGCACAAAGCGCCTGATGGTGATCTCCGCCTTCTGGTACCGGATCGAGGCCTCTTTGATAGAAATATACGGAGCCGTAGCTGTAGCGGAAGAATCATGCATGGTAGTCAAAGAAGATGATCAGAGTATGCTCATGATAAGCACAGTGAGTACGCATGCAATCATCACGACTCGACAGAGGAGGGGAGTGGGTGCGTAGTCATGAATATGGGCATGATGCATATCTGATGATGATCTGACGCATCATCACACCGGGAAAATATTCGCTTTATGAATTTTTTTGAGCCCTAGATAGAGCAAAAATCCTCTCTGAAGAGATCATGCGTACGCAACATACGTAGGAAAGAGACCATCATCATGATGATCGTCATGAACATGAGCTGACCTATGCATGATCAAGCATGAAGAGGAGTGATCACAGGATCCTATCAAGGATGATCATTGACTGATCAAGCATGATAACGCTCCTAAAGGTAGAGACGCGACTCTGTCACGTCTGATTATGGGAGACGGCACAGAGTGCCATCTCTACGGTAGACACAATAAGCACACAACAATCATTTTTTCTTTCCCCACTTCCGCGGCGGTGCCGCTCGCTTTCTTGCGAGGATCTGCGATGCATAGGGATCCATTGGTTTTGCTACCCCGCCCTACGATCGAAGAGTGAGCAAAGCCGAGATGCTAGGAAATTTGATGCGAAGCTATAGAAGTATGACTTTTATGGCTGATTTGACTTAATAAATAATAGTAATATAATATATAATAATGGCGAAAAGCACACGGTTAGTACATGCAGAAAAAAGCGCAGAACACGCAATCGCTTGTACTGCTCTTGATGAGATTGAAGGTGGAGTGGGCCTTACCGAGGTCATCCAACGCATTGAGGGAAGTATGCTCAACACTGGAAAGATTGTCACATTGGTCCTCAGGGACCTCCTGTCTCGTGATACTGATGCCTGCCTCACTATCATCGCTGAATGTGTAAGCAAGGGGCTGGAGAATGCCCACCTCTGCAATATGCGAGCGGGGATTCTCCACGATCTTAAGAGGAGTGAAGAGGCGCTCTCGACTCTCGACGAAGCGAAGGAAAAGGGGATGGAGAATGCTGCATCGGCAAATATCAGGGCGGGGATTCTCCACGATCTTAAGAGGAGTGAAGAGGCGCTCTCGACTCTCGACGAAGCGAAGGGAAAGGGGATGGAGAATGCCCACCTCTGCAATATGCGAGCGAGGATTCTCCACGATCTTAAGAGGAGTGAAGAGGCGCTCTCGACTCTCGACGAAGCGAAGGGAAAGGGGATGGAGGATGCGCACCTCTGCAATATGCGAGCGGGGATTCTCCACGATCTTAAGAGGAGTGAAGAGGCGCTCTCGACTCTCGACGAAGCGAAGGGAAAGGGGATGGAGAATGCCCACCTCTGCAATATGCGAGCGGGGATTCTCCACGATCTTAAGAGGAGTGAAGAGGCGCTCTCGACTCTCGACGAAGCGAAGGGAAAGGGGATGGAGGATGCGCACCTCTGCAATATGCGAGCGGGGATTCTCCACGATCTTAAGAGGAGTGAAGAGGCGCTCTCGACTCTCGACGAAGCGAAGGGAAAGGGGATGGAGGATGCGCACCTCTGCAATATGCGAGCGGGGATTCTCCACGATCTCGGGAGAAGTGCGGAAGCGATAGAAACCCTGAGAGTTGGAAGGATGGCATACCCACACAATGCGGTGCTCGCGTGCGTGCTGGGAATGCGCTTGGCTATGGTCGGCGATCGATCGGCATTACCGCATGTCATCGCTGCAATGCAGAAATCCAGTCAACCCTCACGCCCCCTGCTGTTCCTGCTCGCTGAGTGCGTACACCAGAGATGGTTAAATCGTAATATCTTAATTATGTCTCTCGATCAAACTTCATTCGATGAGAAAACGAATGCGGCCATTCTCAGCGCCGCAGAAAAACCGCTGGAACTTCAGCAATGGGAACAGGAAATTCGCGGCCTTATTCGTCCGTCGTTTTTTCGCACCGGGCACGCCTTTGCACCCGTGGACCGAACAGCTTACCGTGTTGCCAGAAATCGCTTGGCACCAGTAGAGCACAGACAGTAAAGACGCGACTCTGTCACGTCTCCTTGTATGAGACGGCACAGAGTGCCATCTCTACGGTAGACACAATAAGCACACAACAATCATTTTTTCTTTCCCCACTTCCTCGGTGGTGCCGCGCGCTTTTTTGCGAGGATCTCCACGGCATCCTGATGCGTCACGGTGTCGGGCGTGAACTTCTTGGGCAGGGACGCATTGGTTTTTCCATCGGTCACGTAGGGACCGTATCGTCCGTCTTTGAGCAAAATCGTACCGCCCGTTGCAGGATCGGTACCGAGAGTCTTCAGAGGCTCTGCGGCCTTTGCACGCATTTCCTTGGCCGTACTGAGCAAAGCAATCGCTTGAGGGAGATCCACGGAAAGGGGATCGATATCGCGAAGGCTCACGGTTGCCTCACCACACTTGAGATAGGGGCCAAAGCGCCCACGATGGACCTCCATGGAGTGACCACCGTGCACCCCGAGCATCCGAGGGAAGCTCAGAAGCGATAATGCTTGTGCAAGGGTGATGCTGTCTTTGCTCAGATTCTTCGGGATAGAGGCACTCTTCGGCTTGATCTTCTTCATCTTCGCTGACTTCTTCGGCTGCGTTTTCCTTGGCTCGCTTGCAAGCTCCACAGGTACATCGGCCATGGCTTCGGAGCGTCCGAGCTGCACGTACGGGCCAAATCGCCCTGTACGTACGAGCACCTCGAGTCCTGATGCAGGATCCTTGCCGAGGATGCGCTCCTTGAGCACATCATCACGGCTAACCTCCTCATTCTTTTGAGCAATGAGCGCCTTGAACGGCTTATAGAAGGATCCCAAAAATTTCTGCCAATCCTTTTCCCCTTCCGCCACATCATCGAGAGATTGCTCCATCTGTGCCGTGAATCCCAGGTCAACGATATCGCAGAAGTGCTCCGTGAGGAGATCGGTAACGGTGAAGGCGACATCCTCAGGCTGAAGCTGCTTGCCCTCTTTCTTGATGTATCCACGCTGCTGGATCGTGGAGATGGTCGGGGCGTAGGTGCTCGGACGTCCGATGCCCTCCTCCTCCAACTTCTTCACGAGGCTCGCCTCGGTGTACCGCGGTGGAGGCTTCGTGAAGTGCTGCTCGGGGACAATGCCCGTGCAATCGAGGGATTGCCCCTCAGTAAGGGGAGGGAGGATCTTTTCGCTGTCATCATCGTCTTCTCCCGTCTTGCCCGCCTCCGGCTCGTCACGATCCTCGCGATAGAGACGCAGGAATCCATCGAAGACCACTGTCTGTCCGGTGGCACGAAATGTGTAGGCATCTACCGCAATGTCCGCGCCAACACGCTTGAGCTGCGCTCCGGCCATCTGTGTAGCCACCGTCCGATTCCAGATGAGCGTGTAGAGCTTGAGCTGCTGATGATCGAGGACATCGGCAAGGAACTGTGGCGTCCGGCTGATCTCGGTTGGGCGGATCGCCTCATGAGCTTCCTGTGCTCCTTTGCTCTTGGTCTTGTACTTCCGAGGCTCGGAAAGGACGTACTCGCGACCATAGTGCTTCTCGATAGCCGCCTTGGCTTCCCCAAGGGCCTTCTCACTTACGTTCACCGAATCCGTACGCATGTAGGTAATGAGACCGGTGTGGCCGCTGCCGGCTCCGAGATCGACGCCTTCGTAGAGCTGCTGGGCCACCATCATGGTTTGCTTCACGGAAAACCCGAGCTTCCGTCCGGCCTCCTGCTGAAGTGTCGACGTGGTGAAGGGGGCTGGTGGCGTACGCTGAATCTCTTTCTCCTCCACGGAGGAAACGCTGAAGGGACGACCCGTTACGGCTTGCACAACGGCATCAGACTCCGCCCCAGACGTGGGGACGAATTTCTTTCCATCTTTCGCTGAGAGTTTCGCCACAAATGCCTCCTTCTCCTTCGTCTCCAGCGTAGCCTCAATCGTCCAGTACTCCTGGGGACGAAATGCCCGGATCTCGCGTTCGCGATCGACGATGATACGCACGGCGACAGACTGCACACGGCCTGCGGAGAGCCCGCGGTATACCTTCTTCCAGAGGAAAGGGGAGAGGGTATAGCCGACGAGGCGATCGAGGATCCGGCGAGCCTGCTGAGCATCCACAAGTTTCGTATCGATGTCCCGAGGATGGGCAGCGGCCTTATGGATCGCCTCCTCGGTGATCTCATGAAAGACGATGCGTCGCACGGGCTGGTTAACCTTGCGCTTGAGCGTCTCCACAAGATGCCAACCGATGGCCTCTCCTTCGCGATCCTCATCAGTCGCGATCCAGAGCTCGTCGCTGTCATTGAGAGCTGCTTGCAGCTTTTTGACAACGGCCTTCTTCTCCTCCGGCACCTCATACTCTGGAGAAAATCCATCGTCAGGATCGACACCAAGTTTGCTCTCCGGAAGATCTCGGACATGTCCCATGCTCGCCTCCACCGTGAAATCCTTCCCGAGAAACCTCTTGATGGTCCGGGCCTTCGTGGGGCTTTCGACGATGACGAGATGCTTGGGCACAGTGCGGGAGGGTAGGCAGTGGTCCATGTGTTTGTCAAAGGAAAACTGGTGTACGGGCGTACAACCATGAACAAATAAGGCTCTCTGGGGAGAGAGGGATAACTCGATACGCAAGCAGTGTTCAGGAACGATCGCCATAGGATGCTTTGACCTTGCATTTGGCGGAGAACATGCCAATGATCCACAGAAAGGCAAAGCGAATGAGTATTTTTGGTACTCATTTTTTTTGGCTCAATAGAGCGGCCAAAAACATCCTTCTCCCCTTCAACGTTTCTGACACTGTTTTTTTGGCTTGCACAAGCGGTGCCTCGGCATAGACTTTCTCAGGATTTACTTCCTTTCCCCACTGTCCCATGTCCAAGCAGGATATCATCAACATGATCGCGGACGCCGCTGGCATCACCAAGCGCGCCTCCGCTTCCGCCCTCGAGGCTTTGGTCACGCTCGTGACCAAGGAGCTCAAGAAGGGCAACACCGTGACGCTCACGGGATTCGGAACGTTCAAAGTCTCTAAGCGCGCAGCGCGCACGGGCGTGAACCCACGCAACCCCACGCAAAGGATCTCGATCCCTGCGATGAAGGTTCCGTCGTTCAAGGCCGGAAAGACCCTCAAGGACGCCGTCCGATAATCGACTTTGCCCATGGCAACACCTCAGGCCTCCTTAGGGAGGCCTTTGTTGTACTCGGCGCCCTTTGCTCTTTCCTCTTTCCGTCTTTCTCTCTACTCTGCGCACGCATGGACTCCGCCCTCCTCACCGATGTTGTTTCCCACCTTCTCACCGAGCTCGATCTCCCGTTTCGCGGCGTGGAGGTTTCCACGGAGGGAGACATCACCAGGGTGGACATCGCCTCGGATGCGCCGAGTCGGCTGATCGGTTGGCATGGGGAAACGCTGAATTCCGTCCAACACCTAGCAAAGTCCATCATGCGCACGAAGGAAAAACTGGAGCGGTCACCCTTCATCGTGCTCGACGTCGACGGCTACCGCCGCGTGCAGGAGGACAAAGTGCGCAAGGTTGCGGAGCAGAAGGCGGATTTTGTCCGTCGCACGGGAAGCCGCGTGGCTCTCGCACCCATGAGCCCCTACTTCCGCCGCATCGTCCACCTGCATGTCAGTAACTCTCCAGAGCTCCAGGATCTCACAACAGAAAGCGTGGGAGAGGGGGAGTATCGTCAGATCGTTTTACGACGCAAAGACGAGTCGGCGATCAAGAGTGGCGAAGAGCTCTCTCCGGTGATCGAGAGCAAAGAGGATGGACTCGAAAATCTCGACGTATAAGGGGGCAATTGGGAAATAGAAAGTAGAAAGTAGCAGGTAGCAGGTAGTAGGTAGTAGGTACCCATGAGGATCTGCTCGTTTCTCACTGCTCCTTGCTATTTTCTAGCTGCTACTTTTTTCCGTCGTAACCATCCCACCGCTGCGGCCGCTCCGGATGCCATCACGGCGATAGCTGCGGGGCCTGTGTCAGCGATGGGGGCCGACGTGGGCGGAAGAGCAACGAACGCGTAGGGCATGAGCGCGAGGGGCAGCGGAGGCGGGAGGTCGGCTGCGGACTTCAGATCGGCAATGAGGGTGCAGGCTTGGCTGCAGGTCGGCCCTGGAGGATCACACTGCTCTCCGGCAGCCAAGACGCCGTCACCGCAGACGGAACTCTCAAGGGCACAGATGGGAGAACAGCCGTCTCCACCGAAGGGGTTGCCGTCATCACATGCTTCGCCCGGGCTTAGGACGCCATCGCCGCACACCAAGCCTTCGGTGACCAGCATAGGGTTGATTTCTTCCCGCAGACCAAGCACCAGCTCTGCCTGACAGAGAGAGGAGCAACCGTCGCCGGAGACGGTGTTGCCGTCATCGCAGGTCTCCCCAGACTGCATGCGTGCATCCCCGCAACTCGGGCGCATCTGGGTCAAAGACTCCCAGATGCAGAAGGGCGAGCAACCGTCACCAGCCGCACTGTTTCCATCGTCACAGGTCTCGCCAGTATCGACCACCGCATCGCCGCAACGCGGAAGCTTGCAGGCTGTGCGGCAGCGGTCCGGAGTGACGTCGCTGTTGCCTACGCCCTGATCACACTGCTCTCCGAGGATGTAATCTGCGACGAAATCTCCGCAGCGGGCGCGTCGACAATCGAGACGACAGGCCCCAGATACTGTGGCGCTATTTTGATCGCCGTCGTCGCACTCCTCGCCGGGACTGAGAATCCCGTCGCCGCAGATGAGTTCCATTTCCTGAGAAGATGCTAGTACGCTCGATGGGGGTGCGGAAGACGATGCGGCAGATGAGGAGACCAGGGGAACGCCCCATGCGCTGCTACCGCTTTCCAGCTGACAACGATCGGAGCAGCCGTCGCCGGAGTCGGTGTTGCCATCATCGCACTGCTCCGAAAGACCATAGTGTTTGCCTGCGGGGTTGGTGTACCCCGCTTGTACGATACGATCGCCGCAGCGCTCCAGCTTGCAGCTGATGGTACACCCGTCACCGGAAAACTCTCTGCATCGGGGATCGGTGAAATCGTTACAAGGCGACCCCGTCTGCACGTTGGGAAGAGTCCAGGTGGTAGAGGTGGACCACGTCTGCGGACAGAGGGCAACATCGCTCCAGTTCCAGTAGGCGATCCACTTCAGGGGCCAGCACTGTCCGTAGAGACAGTAGCCGTCTCCACACGATGCATCCGATGCACACCTTCCAAATGTTGACTCGTCCCGCGTTACGCTTGGATCGGAGGCGGCATCGAAAACCAGTCCGACGTAATCACATTCCTCTCCGCGCCTGCGGTCGAGGAAGCCGTCACCACAGCGGCCCACGGAGCACACAGCATTGCAGTTGGGATCTGTGGCAACCCTACCAACCGGCGAACAGGGATCGCATGTTTCCGGAGCATCCGTCCTGCCGTCACCACACCATCGCGATGCGGCGCTGGAGGAGGACGGAGGAGGATCGGAGGAAGATGCCGGAGGCAGGGCGGAGGATGACTGCGGCGGGGCAGCGGAGGACCCGGGTGCCCTACTAGAACTCTGCGCTTCGCTGGAAAAATTCCCCAATGCACCAACATTGCCCATATCGCCCATATCACCTCCCACACCGCCGGAGCTCGACATAGGCGGGACACTGTTTCCTCCTGCCCCGCCCTTATCGCCGCCAATCATATCCATGCTGGAGGTATTGCCGCCCGTGCTGCTCATGCCCATAGTTCCCACATTGCCAAAATCGCCGCCCACGCTCGACATCGTGCCGCTCACCATACCAACCTCGCCCCCCATCATGACCTGAGCCACGGGAGGTTCATCCGAATGTGGAGAGGGGATCCATGTGAGTACCCATGCACTGAGCAACGCCGACACGATCACGGATCCCACCCCGAAACGATAGGGTGTAGCCTTACGAGGCATAGCGGAGGGAAGAGTACCACAACCGTTCCGGCAAGGCATACTTGAGCAACTACGCGGAGAGTGTGCGCCACTCCTCGAGCAAGCGCCGCTCCTCCTTCGAGAGCTTCTCCGGAACGCGCACGACGATCGTGACATAGTGATCCCCATGAGACTTGGAGCGCAATTGCGGCATGCCCTTCCCTCTGATCCTAAGCACCTGCCCCGGCTGCACCCCGGCGGGAATGCGTAGAGACACCGATCCATGCACGGTCTCCACGGGGATCTCGACGCCAAGGGCGGCGTCGGGGATGCCGATGGTGAGCTTCGCATGGATATCATTCCCCTCGCGGGCAAAGCGTGCATCGGGCATGACGCGCACGAGCACAAAGAGATCACCAGGTGTGCTGCCCATCACTCCCGCTTCGCCGTACCCACGCAAACGGATGGTCTGGCCGTCGTCGATGCCGGCAGGGATATCGACCGTCACGCTATCGTCCCTCATCCTTCTCCCCTCACCGTCGCACAACGTGCACGTCTTCTCCGGACGCTTGCCCGCTCCACGGCAGCGGTTGCAGACCGCACTCTGACGAATGGCCCCGAAGAACGATTGCGCGGTCTTCGTGACCTGCCCCGTCCCGCCGCACTCGCCGCATGTCACAAGAGCAGATCCCTTGGCAGCACCGCTGCCACCGCAATCCGTGCAGACAGCGAGGCGCCGGAGCGGGAGTGATTGCTGAGTACCGGAAACGCTCTGCGCAAAGCTGATCCTGACCTGCATCTCCAGATCTCTGCCGCGCTGCTCATGCTTTGATCCCCGGCCACCACGACCCCCGAAGAACGTCTCGAAGAGATCGGAGAATCCGCCAAATTCCTCGGGACGCATTCCCGAAAAACCACTGAAATCAAAACCCCCAGGCCCCGAGGCGCCCGTCGATCCGAACTGATCGTACTTGCGACGCTTCTCGGGATCGGAGAGCACCTCGTATGCCTCGTTGATCTCCTTGAACTTATGCTCGGCCTCCTTCTTGGCATGCGTGGCCCCAGAAGCATGCTTATCGGGGTGGTGCTCCTTGCTCAAGCGACGGTACGCCTTCTTGATGTCCTCGGGAGAGGCATCACGATTCAGACCGAGAACGGCGTAGAGGTCCTTGGACACGTGTAGGAGCATAGCGCAACGGGCAATGCTCTGAGCGCAAAAGCCAGAAAGCTCTGCAGATAGCAGCTTCATGAGGCATATGGGCCCTACAAAAAACCGTGGAAAACTGCTATAATGCCCTGATGCCCCGAAATCTCCTCCACGGAACGCAGAAGACGATGCAGTGGACGACTCTGATCCTCGGCATGCTCACGCTCGGCATCGTTTCGACCGCCGTACATCACGACATGCGACTGGAGGGACGGCTCCTGCCCGCGCACATGCGTGGCCAGGTCCCCTGGAAGATCATTCAGCCGCATCAGATGGTCACCGGGGCGACGGCGCCAGCAAACACCAATGTGATCATCCAGATTCCCGATGACGCAAAGAATATGACGCTCGACGTGATCACGGGATTCCGCGGAAAGGTGTCGCGGTTCTGGGGATACTGCTTCCCGGAGAACGACGATGCCAATAGCGCGCGCGCCACAAAGCAATTTCCCGGAAAGATTTTCCTGTCGCTCAAGGAGCGCACTATGCGCATCGAGCAACAGATGAATAGCCGCCAGAACCGCTTCAATACGGTAGAGAATCTGCAGGAAGCTGACCTCAATCAGGAACGCTTCTACCGTGGTGCGATTCGCCACCAAATCGAGAAGTTCCACGCAGGGACGTCGTGCTTCCTCATGTCCGAAATTCCACTGCCCATCGGCATAGACGAGGACGGCGACCTTGCCAATACGGCAGTGGAGCGAGATGTCGGGACCAGCCCTCTAAACGCGGATACGGACGCCGATGGCGTGAGCGACGGACGGGAAATCTTCTTCCTCGGAACCAACCCCCTACTCAGAGACAGCGACGGCGACGGCCTCATCGACGGGCTCGAGGACAGGAACCACAACGGCAAGCGTGATCTCGGCGAGACCGATGCGATGAAGTGGGATACCGATGATGACGGGCTGTGCGACGGCCTCTGCAGGGTCGAGAACGGCAAGAAGCTCCGCGGAGAGGACAAGAATATCAACGGCAAACTCGACGAAGAGGAAAGTAGCCCACTCCTCAAGGATTCGGATCGCGACGGTATTCTCGACCTCCATGAGATATTCCTCTGCGAGCTCGGAGGCGGCACGGATTGCTGATTGCCTCTGGACACTGATTCTGCTACAATACTGTGATGCCCTCACCGACCCTCCGCAGGCTTCTCCCCATCATCATTGCCATCGGGTGCATGCTCCCTATGACGACGGCTGCCTACATGACGCCGGAAGAGGTGCTCCTCAGTAGCGAGTTTTATCTTCCCCCCTCTAAAAGGGGAGCGAAGGATCGCGTCGCACGCCAGAGAAATGTAAGCACGGAACGCAGAGTGCGTGAACAGGAGGCGCATTTCGTCCCTGCAGCGGCACCGGAAGAGATCCCGGAGGAGGACGCGCTGGATGAAGAAGTATATCCATCGGAAGACGCGGCTTCTGCCGATCTCTCCGCAAGTGACCTGGACCTGCTGCGCACCATCAGGCTGCTGGACCGCATCACTGACCGCCAGCGCGTCCTCCAGTACGGAGCACCAACGCGGGGACAGGTTCTCCTCGGAAATCGCCCCGATCTCGCCCCGACGGGAGCCGGCGCCTGGGTCGCCGCGACGACGCTCATAGGAGCCGTAGGATGGACGCTCAGGCGCGCAAAGCGCTCAGAGCGCCAGGTGCTCTAGGCCACCGTTCTCCATCGCGAAAGAACTGCTATCTGCTCTTCAGACAAGGCGTCTTTGAACCTGACGCAGGGAAAATGCATGGTTCCAGGAACGTCTCTGGTACTGTGCAGCTCCATGGCAACACTTACGTCTCTGACCAAAAAACGGTGGATCGCCAGAGGAGGACTCCCTCTGGAGTCCCTGCAAGGAGTGCGCGCCAGGACGCTGGCTATGGATCTCGCGCGAGAGCGCGGTCTCAGCGCCCAGCCGACGCCCTACCCCATGCCTCCCGATATGGCGCGCGCCGTGCAACGCGTGCATGCGGCGATGAAATCCTCGGAGCGCGTAGGCATCTTCGGGGACTACGACTGCGATGGCATCACCGGCGTCGCCCAAATCGTTCGCTACATCCGCCGCTGCGGACAAGAGCCTGTGGTGCGTCTGCCGCACCGGGTACATGACGGATACGGGCTCACGGCAAAGATCGCCGAAGAATGGATCGAGCATGGCATGAGCCTGCTCATTACCGTGGATACGGGCATAACTGCTATCGAGCCCATTGCATTGCTGCAGAGCAAAGGCATCGACGTCATTGTGGTCGATCATCACCATGTCCCCGAGGAGCTCCCGCCAGCGTACGCCATCCTTCACCCGGGGCTTACTCCCGGATTTTCCCCGCCGCATCCCTCAGGTGCCGGCATGGCATTCCTTTTTCTCCAAGGACTCGAGGGGCCTGTGTGGGAGGACATGCATACCGACCGCGCACTAGCCATGATGGGGACCGTCGGCGATCTCGTGGAGCTGCGGGGCATCAACCGGCAACTGGTACAGGATGGCCTGCGCTCGCTCCAGGATCTGGAGACGGGGCCCTTAGCGAAACTTCGCGAGGAGACGACATCGGGACGCATCACGAGTACGGACGTTGCATTCCGTATCGCCCCTCGACTCAATGCCGCAGGGCGCATGGATGACCCCGCCATAGCCTTGCATGCCCTGCTGCAGGGAGGAGCGCCACTGGAACGCCTGCATGCGCTTAATAAAATGCGCCAAGAAACCACCGCGCACCTGGTCGATCAAGCGTTCGCGGACATCGCACGGCAACCAACGGTGCTCAAGGCAAGCGCGCACGCCGAGTACCCGCACGGCATCATCGGGCTCATTGCAGGCCGGCTCGCGGAATCCACGGGCTGCCCGAGCATGATCGGCGTCGTGTGTGGAGACCACATCACTGCATCCCTGCGCAGCCCCGCCCGCTACCACGTCACCGAAGGATTGCGGCGCATCAGTCATCTTCTGAAATCTTTTGGGGGGCATGCGCAGGCCGCAGGGTGCAGCTTCCCCGCAGAACAGTGGGATGACGTGTGCAAGAACCTCGAGCAAGACATCCTCACAGAGTGCGCTGCTGAGGATTTCGTGCCGACAATCGAGGTCGATGCCTTGCTCCCTGCGGAGGAAGTATCCCTGGCTCTTGCCACATCTCTTCGTCAGCTCGAGCCCTTTGGGCAGGGGAATCCTGAACCGAAGTTTCTCCTGCGCGACGTACCCGTACTCGACAAACGACGTGTGGGAGACGACGGCAAACACCTGCAGATGCGACTCGGAACCCACAAGGCCATTGCCTTTGGGTTCGGCGATCATGAGATGGGCATCTCCAAAACGATCGATGCACTGTGCCGCATCGGCATCAATGCATGGCAAGGAAGAGCGCAGGTGCAGCTTTTCGTAGAAGACATGCAAACGAGAAACGCTTAAGGAGATGCTTCCTCAGTGCATGTCATTCGCTGCTTTTTTCTCCTAGACCGGA
This sequence comes from Candidatus Peribacteria bacterium, assembly GCA_016866875.1. GTDB lineage: Bacteria > Patescibacteriota > Gracilibacteria > Peribacterales > Peribacteraceae > 2-12-FULL-55-11. Next base: position 67,724 of record VGKY01000001.1, on the reverse strand, counting down.
ACGAGATTCCCCTCGATCTGGAAGGCATCCGTGACGCCGACGTTGAGCGCTGCCGCGATCTTGAACGCGAGGAGTACGGAAGGATTTGTCTGACCACGCTCGATGCTCATGATGGTCTGCCGACTCACTCCCGTGCGCAATGCCAGTTCCTCCTGTGTCATGCCGCGTTCAAAACGGAGGCGCTTGATGGCGTTGCGAAGTTGCACGGAAGACATAGGAATGGCGAGAAAAAATTGAAGGGTGAACGCTCCACAGTTCTTCATGGAGCTTACAGGGACAGCATCTTGTCTCAAACTCTCACACAAAGCAAGAGCCCCAGTGGGACGAGATACCACGCGAAGATTGCGAGGCTTCTGCGTGCGACAATCGCGCGCAACATGCGGATAGCAGCGATGCTTGCAACGCATGCGGCAACCATGCCGGCGATGATCACCGCAAGCGAGGGAATAGACGTCGCTCCCGACACAATATGCGATGCGGCAAATACCGATGCTCCTGCGATAATGGGAGTGGCCATGAGGAAGGAAAAATCCAGAGCTGCCCGGCGCTCGACCGATCGCATGCGGGCAGCAGCGATCGTGATGGCCGAACGGGAGATCCCCGGAACAAGGGCAACAGCCTGCGCCGCTCCGATGATGAGGGCATCGGAAGGGGCAAGGGCATCACGGGAGCGGACCCCTCGGTGGCGTTCAGCGATCACGAGAAAGGCAGCGTTGATGAGAAGTTGTACGCCGAGCCACTGGATCGATTCCATCGCTTGGGTAACAGCCTCGGCAAAGAGCGCTCCGGCGCATGCACCCGGAACGGTAGCGAGGATGAGTAGCCAAAGCATCCTGCGCGCAACCTTGTCGTCGTTGAAGGGGCTGCAGGCCATCGACCACCACTCCCGCGGATAGCAGATCACGAGCGCGATGAGCGTCCCCGCATGCAGAAGAATGTCAAACCCGTGCAAGTCCGTCGACAGGCCCATCGCGTGTTGTGCAAGCATGAGATGGGCGGTACTGCTCACCGGAAGAAATTCTGTGAGACCCTGAACTGCGCCGAGAATGATGGACTGAGTCGTGGTCATGAGGAGCGCAATAGGACTGTAGCGCAATAGGACTGTAGCGCAGTAGGACTGTAGCGCAGTAGGGAAACGCTTCCCTGCGCTCCTACTGCAATATGCATTCACTTTGCCAAAACGCACTTCCCATGCGTATCATGGCGTACCGAGATGGCATCGTCGCCCTTCCACGGGATTTTCTCAGCATTCCAGACTGCGCAGAGCGCGGAGCCGGAGGGCGCGCCAGCGCAGAAGAAATCCACCCCCCCGAAGGGTGTGGGGCAGATCGCCGTCGACATTTACGAGATCGATGACTACATCATCATTCGTGCGCCCATCGCGGGCGTGCGCTTGAGCGATCTCGACATCGAGGTGGATGACCGCACGCTCACCATCCGCGGCATGCGCCGCCAGGGCGAGGAGCTTCCGGAAGACCGCTACTATCTCCAAGAGTGCTTCTGGGGGGAGTTCAAGCGCACCGTGACGCTGCCGATGGCGGTGGACCCACGCAAGGTGAAGGCGACGTTCAGCAAAGACTGCATCCTCAAAATCCTCATACCCAAAGAGGAGAAGATTAAGATTGTCAGAATCAGCGAAGTGTAGCTAGGGCTCTCGGCTCAGCGTCTCTTCTTCCCTGCCTTCATCGCACGCGAACGGATGGAAGGCTTCTTGGAGATCGCGCCGCGCGACTTGAGCTTCCGAGCAACCTCTTTTTCCATTTGCTTCAACGCAGTATAGACATCCTCGCCTCCCATGATGTGCCAATCGGCTTTGCGGAGAAGGGAACCGAACTCTTTAAGGTGCTTGCGCGCCTCAAGGCGTTGCTCGGGCGTGAGCGCCTTCGCATCAAGGACATTCCAGAGCTGTACCTGAAGGACATAGAGGGTCTGGACCTTCGACAGAGCGGATTCGGCTTTGGACATGAGATTTGGGTGTAAATTTCCCACCATTGTAGGGGATTTAGTGGAAAGAGTCAAACGAGTGCCTTATGCTCAGCCCGTGCAACTCACGCAGGCCATCCTTCCCGTTGCCGGCCTCGGAACCCGTTTTTTGCCTTGGACCAAGGCCGTTCCGAAGGAATTGTTGCCTCTCGGGAATCAGCCGATCATCGCGCATCTTGTGGATGAATGCCTGAGTGTGGGGATCCGCGAAATCTGCTTTGTGATCAGCCGCGGCAAGGAAGCGATCCCGCAGTACTTCTACCAGGACCCTGCACTCGAAGCGGAGCTCAAGCGCAGAGGCAAGAGCCACTTCCTCGAACAGCTCAAGCGCTACGACGAGGTGAAGTTTCACGTGGTGTACCAAGATCAGCAGCTCGGCGACGGACACGCCATCTTGCAAGCCGTCGGTTGGGCAAAGTCTCCGACAGTGGCCATCTTGTTTGGTGATGATTTGTTTTTGGGAAAGCGTTCGGGTCTGGAGCAGCTCCGAGATGCCGCGAAGCTCACCGGTGACGATCATGGAGCCTATGTTGCGTTGCAGGATATCCCACAGGAACACACGCACCGCTACGGCATCGTGACGGTAGATACGCGCCACCCCAAAGATGAACGCGTAATGAAGCTCAAGGGCATGGTGGAAAAACCGAAGCCGGAATCCGCGCCATCAACGCTAGGAATTGTTGGACGATACCTGATCCCTCAATCCGTCTTTGCAGTACTTCCGAAGGTCTCGAATGGTGAAGGTGGGGAAATCCGTCTTATCGATGCGCTCATCGCCTCACTTTCCACAACACCTGTCCACGGCGTGCACTGCGAAGGCATCCGTCTCGATACGGGGACACCGGAAGGGTTCAGAGAAGCTGTGAAGATCTTTGAGTAATTGTTATTTGCTATCGAGAAGCTGCAATAGATAGCTGCGTATTCGCGCTACAGCAACACTGAGCTCGGGTCCCTGAACTCCTATAGCGGGCACATTGGATAATTCCAGTACACGTGCACAGCGAACGATGGCCCAGTTGGAGAGCTCACGCTTCCCATCTCTCATGCCGCCAACATATTCCGGACTAAGGTTGGCTGCTTTCTCAAGATCAAGACCCTTCTCCTCGGCGAGACGAACGATGAGAGGGCCGATCTGGGCATCCTCAGCCTTTCTCTCCTGATCGTTATTGTGAGAAAGTTCAGTCATAGACTGATACTAATCCTGACACTTGTACCCAAACGGAGGAACCCGGTAGTTGGGGCGATTGAAGGAGTAGTTGAGGCACTCGCTCCCTTTTGCAGGGCCGCCAATCTCGATTCTCGACCGGCGGTGCGTATCGCGATTGTACTCGTAGATTTTGTTGAGCGGCAGCAACCCGTGGATGCCGCGCTCGCCCACGTAGATGTAGGGACGAAGATTGTAGTAGCGGCGACGGTTGAGAGGGTGCAAGGCATGCGTGCTCGACCTGTGCGGGCTTTGGTCGTAGTACTCCTCCAGATCCGCGTAGTCTGTAGCAAGCGTCCTGCGCTCTATAGGGCGGCGCTGACGGAACTCCCACGGATGAACATCATAGGACGCCTCGGCAGCCGGAACGGTACAAACGAGGGCGAAGGCGATGGCTGAGAAGAGACTGATCGTAGAACGCATATTAATAGTATAATTTGACAAAATGGCAATTATAGTAACATTTACTATATAGGAGTCAATAGCCAGTTTTCGGGAAAGTCCTACTATTTGTTTTATTCTATATATATGTTATAATATCACTAATATCCACTTCCTCACACTCAGTATGAAGAATCGTCAGACGATTATTGCCGCGCTTGCCGGCGTCCTTGCAGGCACCATTATTGGCGCAGGAGCGCAGTACTCCACACAGGTGATTTCCTACCGTTATACGGATCAGGACAACTACCGCGAGATCTTCCAAAAGCGCGACCTCTACAAGGGCGATGGCCAGAGCACCTACGAAAGTCGCCATGCCGCCGCTCCAGCGCAAAACGAGGAGACGGATGCATGTGACCACCTTTCGGGTCAGCGCCGCACACGCTGTATCGGTGCTGCACGCGATGGCATCCGCTATCAGGAAAGCGACTAACCGAAAAACATCAGAGCCGCGTCCCCCCGGGGCGCGGCTTTTTTGATTATTTTTTGTACTGCCGATTCAGCAGTTCAATCTCATCTCGCAGATCCGCAGCCTTCTCAAACTCCAGGTTTTCCGCGGCGAGCGCCATCTGGTTCTCGAGCTGCTCGATGAGCCGCTTGAGCTCGTCACGGGGAATTTTCTGGGGATCGCGCTTCGGACGCCGCAACTCCAGCTTCCGGTGCTCCTCGGCAATGTCGTGCACGGCCTTCTCGATACTCTTCGGGGTGATGCCGTGCTTGATGTTGTAGGCCTGCTGCACGCTACGGCGCCGCTCCGTCTCATCGAGTGCCGCGCGCATCGCCACGGTTTCTTTGTCGGCATACAGCGTCACGTGACCGTGGACATTTCTCGCCGCTCGGCCGATGGTCTGGATGAGTGCATCCCGCGAGCGCAAAAATCCCTGCTTGTCGGCATCGAGGATGGCAATGAAGCTGACCTCGGGGAGATCGAGACCTTCGCGGAGCAAGTTGATGCCTACGAGGATGTCGATCTCGCCGGTCCTGAGCTGGCGGAGGATCTCGATGCGTTCGAGGGTCTCGATGTCGCTGTGGAGGTAGCGCACGCGCTCGTCGCGATCGGCGAAGAACTGCGTCATGTCCTCGGCCATCTTCTTGGTGAGCGTGGTGATGAGCACGCGCTCTCCGCGCTTCTTCGTGGCATCGATCTCCGCGGCGATATCGTCGATCTGGTTCTTCGTCGGTTTCACCGTGACCACCGGATCGAGTAGTCCTGTGGGGCGGATGATCTGCTCGGAGAGCCACTCCTTGGGCGTATGCTTGTACTCGTACGGTCCTGGCGTCGCCGAGACGTAGATGCACTGGTTCAAGCGCTGCTCGAACTCCGGGAACTTCAGCGGGCGATTGTCGTGCGAAGAGGGGAGGCGGAACCCGAAGTCGATGAGGGTCTGCTTGCGCGAACGGTTTCCCTCGTACATACCGCCAACCTGAGGAATGGAAATGTGAGACTCGTCGACGAAGAGGAGGAAATCCTTGGGGAAGTAGTCGAGGAGAGTGGATGGCGGCCGCCCTTCCTCTCCGTTGTTGTTGAGGTAGCGCACATAGTTTTCGATGCCCGTGCAGTAGCCTGTCTCCTTGAGCATCTCGATGTCGTAGTCCGTGCGCTGCCGCAGCCGCTCGGCCTTCGCAAGCTCGCCCATCTTGAGAAGTTCTTTCTCATGCACCTCAAGCTCCGCCTTGATGCCACCGCAAGCGGCATCGATCTTCTCCTTGGTGGTGACGTTGTGCGACGCGGGGAAGATGCTGACCTGCTGCAGATCGGCAATGAGCTCTCCGGTGAAGCTATCGACTTCCTGGATAGTTTCGATCTCGTCGAAGGGCATCTCCATGCGGATCACCGTGTCGCCGCCCGGAGGAAAGACCTCGATGGTGTCGCCGAGCACGTGCACCATGCCCTGCTTAAACTGCATGGAGCTTCGGCGGTACTGGATATCGATGAGGCGGCGTATGAGCTTGTCGCGCTGGATCGGCATGCCGCGCTCTAGGTGGATGGCGAGCGCTTCGTAACTCTCGACATCACCAAGACCGTAGATGCAGCTGACCGAGGCGACGATGAGAACGTCTCTGCGCGTGAGCAAGTTCATGGTTGCGGCGTGCCGGAACTTCTCGATCTCCTCGTTGATACTCGCATCCTTCTCGATGTAGGTGTCGCTACTGGGGATGTAGGCCTCCGGCTGGTAGTAGTCGTAGTACGAGACGAAGTACGAGATGGCATTCTCGGGAAAGAACGTCTGGAACTCGTTGCAGAGCTGCGCCGCCAAGGTCTTGTTGTGTGCAAGCACCAGCGTCGGGCGATTGAGTTCAGCGACGATATTGGCCATGGTGAAGGTCTTTCCCGTGCCGGTGGCTCCAAGCAGCGACTGGTGGCGCTGGCCTGCAGCGACACCGCGCAGCAATTGTTCGATGGCCGCAGGCTGGTCACCGGTAGGTTTCCATGGGGCGACGAGCTTGAAGGGCTGATCTTTGGGCATGTTTGGAGATTGTACACACCCAGCTCTCATCGTTCTTAGGAATCAGTCAAATAGTCTAAGACAAATCATTGACTAATTATTAATTTATTTTACATTTACCTATATGAATCGTGCGGATTATTTTGACGAAGAAGATGACGAGTTGCCATCGGCCGCGGAACTTCAGGCAATCGAAATGGAAGGAGATGCTAATGGATCACAAGAGATCGAAAACGATGTGTATGCTTTGCGCAATGAGGCAGGAAAAGTACTTTCCATCCCTATCGTGCGGCCGCGCAAGGCAGAAAAGCCTACGGCATGGACCGGGTCTGATCAGTCTAGACTGCGCACGGAACTCAACGGCATGCTCAGGCGCAATGTCCGCACCATCGCTGTTGACCTGACCAATGTCATCATGGCCAATGAGGGGACATTCGGCGAGCTTGGAAAGTTCACCGACAAGCCGAATACCACGCTCTACCTTCTCAATCCCGGCGAGGAAGTCAAGCACTGGCACTGGTTTGAGATGTTTACAACGAAGTGTGGTGACGGACTGTATCAGATGCACAAAGATGCCAAGCGGGAATTTGTAGGCCGCCCCGAAATCTTCCGCGCATACCCCACTGATGACGAGGATAATACAGGAATGCCTGCGACGAGGCGGCAGGTCCAACGACGTAGCGCAGGAGAAACCAGGGCCGTATACTCGCGCCATGATTGACCCGGATGATCTCCGCCCCTCGATGATACTCAGGGCTCGTCTAAAGGCCAAAGAAGTACTACCCGCATTCTTATGATTGACTTGGATGATCTCCGCAAGCGGCCAGAGGCCTATCAGGCGGCCGCGAAGAACAAGAACATCGCTATCGATGTGGCAGCATTTCTGAAACTCGACGAGAAGCGCAGGGGGCTGCAGAAGGAACTCGACGAGAAGCGCAGTACGCAAAATGCTGCGAACAAGAAAATGCCTACTCTCAAGGGAGAAGAGAAAGCCGCGGCTCTCTCGGAGATGAAAGCCCTTAGTGCCACCGTGAAGGGGGGAGAGGAGCAACTCAGCGTCCTGGAATCCGAATGGAAGGCGATGCAATACATGCTGCCATCGATCCCACTTGATACAGCTCCCGTCGGGAAAAGTGATAAGGATAATGTGGAGAGCAAGCGCGTCGGAAAAGACCCTTCGACTACGCTCAGGGTGACATCACCGAAAGACCATGTGACGCTCGGTGAAGCATTGAACATCATTGATATTCCCCGTGGCGCAAAAGTCTCCGGCGCCAGAAGCTACTTCCTGAAAGGGGACGGCGCGCGGCTCCATCAAGCGGTGCTGCGCTTCACGATCGACGCACTTGTAGCAAAAGGCTGGACGCTCTTCGCTCCGCCGCTTCTTGCAAACGAAGCCTGTTTTGTGGGCACGGGATTCTTTCCCGGTGCCGACCAGGCGAATATCTATGCCGTCGGAGGGCAGGAGCAATCTGGAGGAGCGATCGAGCCGGATGGATTGCACCTGATTGGAACTTCCGAAGTCACCGTTTGCAGTTTTCATAAAGACGAAGTGCTCACGAAAGCAGATCTCCCAAAACGCTACGCCGGTTACAGCACGTGTTTTCGCAGGGAGGCGGGGACATACGGCAAAGACACGAAAGGTCTTTATCGCGTGCACCAGTTTGAGAAAGTGGAGCAAGTGGTTCTGTGCGAAGCGAATATCAATACAGCACTCGAACTCTTCGAGGAAATCCGGAAGAACGCCGAGGACATACTCGCTGCCCTAGAGCTCCCTTACCGCGTCATGGACGTGTGCACCGGGGACATGGGCAAGGGTAAGGTCTTCATGCAGGATATCGAGACTTGGATGCCAAGCCGAGAAGCCTACGGCGAGACCCACAGCTGTAGCTACCTCGGGGACTTCCAGGCAAGGCGCCTGAATATCAAGTACGTAACCCCGTCCGGTGAAAAGAAATTCGTGCACACTCTCAATAACACCTGCATTGCTTCACCGAGAATCCTGATCCCGATTCTCGAGATCTACCAGAACAAGGATGGCAGCGTGACGGTGCCCGAGGTGCTGCGACCATACATGGGAGGACAGAAGAGCATCGGCTAACTTTACAGTGTGTAACACTGTCATGAAGATCGAAGTGTTTTGTGTGTAGATCTGATGAAGGACGACGCTCAGGACTTTGTGAAGCGCAAGAACAGAGCAGGAAAACTTACTTGCATAAGATAAACATATGCACCAGAGTGTGCGCCCATGCTCGATACTCCTCACTCAAGTGATGCGCCCAATGTCTTGGAACGAGCTATAGAACATCCCGAATCCACGCAACAATCTTCGACACTTCCCATGGTCGCATCCCACCAACGGGTAACAATGAGTGCCGTTCAGAAGCTAGTAAAGAAGTATGGAGCAGATTGGTACTTCATGCATGGCCAAGGTGACTAATCACAGCGTGATCCACATCACCCATGTGCCCCCCACGATGCAGCTGGTGGGATAGCAACCCAGCAACAAGGAGATCTAGGAATCAAGAAGAATGGAGAAGCATATAGCCGCGTTCATCCGGTTAGCCTCGTTTGCTTGTCGACTGCGCTCCACGTCCCCTACAACTGCGCTAGGAGATCCTTCATGCGATCAAACGAACAGTACTCGCGCATCTCCATGATCGCGCTCAAGACCCTCCGCTGCGCTTCATCGGGAAGATCCTCAAACCGCTGCGGCGGCGATGCTTCGATGGTCGGCATGGAATCCCTGTGGCAGCAGTGGCGTTGGCTTTCCGAAGCCATCGGCAAGACTTCACTGGCATCAGCAATCATGATATAATGATATGTTAATCATACTGCACATGCTTCTCCTCCTCGCCGGAGCATCGGACACCGCACGCGGCCTCCTCGCTGAGAGCTTCCTCGGAGATCATCCGAACTGGAAGCACCTCGCACTCGAGGACATCTACGATCCCGAACAAGCGACAGCGGACGACTTCCAGACGGCCTTCAATACCATTGTCGCCTGCGAGTGCGTGCGCGACGCGCGCAAAGCGGGAGAATGTCCTGTGCTCATTACCTGTCCCAGCGCTACGATGCTCGAAACTGTGCAGGAGGAGTTCCCCTCGGATCTCGTCTGCGTGCGCCTTGGGGTGGAGCAGGAATGGGAGGGCCATAGCTTCGATCACGAAGTGAACGCCAAGAAGTGTTCGCTCAAAGAGATTGGGGGATTTTTGCGGAAGTTGGCAAAGGCGTAATACCTGTAGAGGAGAGCCGCAGCGGAGATTCATGAATCTCCGCTAGGGATATACAATAGGAACCATCATGGCGCGCCCCAAATTTCTCATCGCGGACGACTCTGAGGGCAAGCAGATGCTTCTGCAGGGACTGCTTCGTCATAGCCACTGGAATGTAGAGCTCCTTGTCGCGTACTCAACGGAAGAGGCGAACAATCTCATCAACGAGCATCCGGATATCGCCTTCGCCTTCATCGATTACAACATCCCCTCGGAAAATGGTCCCGCGGTCATGCGCTCTCTTCGAGAGAAGAGTCCGCAAGCACGCATCGCACTCATCACATCCATGGATAGCGCGACGTGCTTTGCAGAGGCCAAGCAGGCGGGAGCAGAGGCCTGCATCTGCACCGCGTACCAACGTGATGATGTGGAAAGGACAATTTCAGAGCTGATCGATCAATGGCGCGACAAATGACCGCAGATCACATATACGAAATACGATCTACGAAATACGATATACGTCGTGCGCATCCTCTTCACCCGCTTCCCCCTCGAAAGCCGCATGGGCGGCGCCGAAGTACAAACGCTCGCGCTCATGCGCGGCCTTCAGGAGCGTGGTCATGAGGTGATGTTTCTGGGGAGTTGCCCGGTGCTTTTACGAGAAGCTTTCAGCTTTCAGCTTTCAGCTGTACGTTTGAAAATTGGATCTCCGCCAGTGACCAAGTGGCGTGCTCTGAGTTTTTTATGGGAACAATGTTCTATGAGACGGAAGTTGCATGCATCATTCTCCATTCTCCATTCTTCATTCCATCCGGATGCTGTGGTGATGCTCAGTCTCACAGAAAAACTTCTCCTCACTCCCTATCTCCACGCTCAGGGCATCACTGTGATTTGGGTAGAACACGACCGCGTCGGCTGCTGGCTCACGAAAAATCCTTGGCTTCCCCGATTACGGAAATTGAGCAGATATGCCACGACCATTGTGGTGTCGGAATTGAGTAAAGCAATCTACGAACGACTGGGATTTGCCAATGTCATCGCCATACCAAACGGCATTGATGTCTCAAGACTGAGTGGAAATCGGAACGCAGAAGATGGGAACCAGAAGGTAGAATTTCGTGTCGGCACGATTGCGCGTCTTTCTTGGGACAAAGGTGTGGACGTGCTCATCGAAGCAGTAAAAGGCCTGGAAGATGTCTCCCTGACCATCGTTGGCACCGGCCCCGAGGAGCAAAAACTGAAAGCGGAAAGCCGAAAGCTACAAGCTTGTTCGCTCTTGCCCTACAGAGAGAATCTCCACGACTTCTACGCGTCCCTCGACATCTTCGTCCTTCCTTCTCGCGAGCATGATCCCTTTGGCCTCGTAGCGGGCGAAGCGATGCTCTGTGGCATCCCTGTCATCGTCACCGATGCCTGCGGGATCGCGGGGTATGTGAAGAGTGAATCCGATGCGATTGTGGTGCCTGCAGACGACCCTCAGGCGCTACGTGCAGCCATCACTTCGCTCATGGCGCATGATGCAAAGAGGGAAATGATCGGCAGAGAAGGGCGGAAAACCGCAGAGCGCCTCTTTGGCATGGAGAAGATGGTGGAAGGCTACGAGCGCGTGATCCAGACCATGGAGAGTAGCCCATGAAACATTCCCGCCTTCCATTCGGGCAAGTACGGTTTGGGAAATGGAACGGCAAACCAGTAGGATGCTCCGGTGCACGCGCTTGGGATCATCGGGATACTTCTGCTGCTACCTCTTAATGTATTCGCTGCAGAGCCCTACCGGATCGTCGGACGAAGTGCATGGGGAGCTGACGAGACGTTTCTCTATGTGAACGGCGAGACGACATCAGCGGTAGCCAACACGGCCAATGACAAGACATCCGAACCAGACACCATTCCCCAAAGACAGAAGGAATGTGAGGAAGCACATCGGCTGTACCCTGAGGAATTCTCCGTATCGCGCACCATCCGCAAGAAGGGCGACCGCAGCTACCGCTGGCCACTGCAGTACGGGAACGACGTCAGACTTCTGGTCCTGCACCATACGGCGATCCTCAACGAAGGCGATGACCGCTCCTCAGAAGAGAAGATGCGATCACTCTACGAGATGCATGCCAACGGCAAGGGCTGGGGGGATATCGGCTACCACTACGTCATCGGACCGGACGGCAGGATCTTCGAAGGGAAGGCAGGTGGTGATTACGTCATAGGCGGCCATGTCTACTGCGGCAACATTGGTACCGTGGGCATTGCCCTCATGGGGAACTTTGATCTGGAGCTCCCCCGGCAAGCGCAAATGCGAAGCCTCCAGTGGCTGCTGCATCGGCTGCAGATGCGCTACGACATCGACCCGAAGGACACCGTGCGCTTCCACGGGAGGGATCTGCCGCCCGTCGTCGGGCATCGCGACCTGCTCTCAACAGATTGCCCAGGGTACTACATTGCGGAAGCCATGGATCAGATCCGCAGCAACGTTTCCCGCGGAGATGTCGACGCCTCAGTGACCTTCCCAAATCCCAAAAAAGGCGAGAGTACGGGACTCTTCACAGCTCGTCAGAAGAGCAAGAAAACGAGCCCCAGTAGCTCCTCCAGTGGTGTGCAGGCGGTCGGCGCGACGACGATCACAGGGCAGCCGGGTGGCACTGCAGTATTTCTCGTGAGCTACGCAAGCGGCAACCGCGCAGTGAGTCGCCGATCACGCATCGCCACAGTGACGCGCTCAACGCCGCGCATTGGTCTCATACAGGAAATGGGGGGGGGATCAATCCCCGTGCGCGAAGACCTCCTCCTCCCCGAGGACCTTGCTCAGCGCTCAACGCAATCCATCCGCCTACAGATCACGTTGCCGACCGATCCTGGCACCCACACGCTCACCATTGGCGACGTGCGCTACACGCTGCTTGTGAAAGGGCGGAGGGCGCACACAGCAGAACCCCAAGGGCAATCGTCGATGCAACAGCCGACGCATGCGTCCGAAGCACAGCACATCCGCATCCGTCTCTCGCTGCGCGAAGGCGATGCATCGCGCTGTACGGATATTGACCTCCGAAAACTCAAGACCCAGTACCGAGGAGCCTTGAAATGCATAGAGTTGGAAGGCAAGCCGGCGATCATCAACACGCTGCACCTCGAAGACTATCTCGCAGGACTCGCAGAAGAACCCGACACGGAGCCTTACGAGAAGCAGCGGGCGTTCGCCATCGCTGCGCGCACCTACGCCGCGTACTACATGAGCGAGAAGAACCGGAAATTCCCCGGCATGCCCTACGATGGTGATGACTCACCGGCACGGTTTCAGCTCTATAAGGGAATCGCCTTTGAACTGAAAAATACTCTCTGGACGAAAGCTGTGCGCGACACTGCGGGAAAGGTTCTGGAGTTCCAACATATCTTGATCAAGCCCCCATACTTCTCTTCGGACGACGGGCGCACCCGCAGTCCCGAAGAAATCGGCTGGAAGAATTTTCCGCACGCGGCAATCTTCCAAAGCAAATCCGATCCATGGTGCAAAGGCTTGCCGATGGCAGGGCATGGAGTCGGCATGAGTGGTTGCGGAGCAAAGGGGCAGGCAAAGGAAGGAAAGACCGCGGAACAGATCCTGATGTATTACTACCCATCAACGAAGATCGAGCGCTTGCAAAGTGGCCTGTCACCCTGAGCCCTGACGAAGGGCGAAGACAAGAATTATTGACATATTGCACGTAACGCCATAACCTCCCTCTATGGAACATGTGCACTCTTCCGATGAACTGACCTTCAGAGAATTGCACACACTCGGACGCATGGACGTGCTTTCAACAACGGAAGTGGGCTGCGTTCTTCAGATCTCGACCAATCAAGCCTCCAAACTTCTGGATGAAGGAACCATTCCTGGGAAATGGAACACGCCAGGAACGGGGAGATTCCGCCGGATCGACAGGAACATGCTGCTTCAGTACCTCAGAAACACGGGAAATCCCCGCGCGGATGTTCTTGATCCTGTAACGATCGAGCTCGTTTGCAAAACGAACGGGAATTCCAATGGCACTGCCCAGTGCGCCGACGGCTTCACGCTCGGCATGACGCTTGCAAGCCGCCCTGTACGGAAGATCAATCTTCACCATGATGCCATGACTCCTGAAGCAATCACGAAACTGACTGAACGTATCACTAAGCGTTTTGCGGATGTGCAGCTTGATCCTCCGCCGATGAACGTGATGCCATCTTAATACGCGAAACTCCTTGGCTCCGTGCGCTCTATAAACGCGAGACATGTGGCCTCGATGAGAGATCTGAAAGCACGAGCTGCAACGGTTTTTCCCGAGGATCCAATGGGAGAGCGTGCATGCATTTCGCTTCAGTCACGAATACTTCTTCTACCGCCTTGCGCTGATCATTGCCGGCCGCAGGCAAAAGGGCGATGAGGTTCTAGGAGGAGCAAAGAGCTGTGCGCGAGCTGCTGGCGTTCATAGCAATTGCGCTAGGTTGAAGACTTGCGGCAGAGGAAACGACGATCACTCTGGACGCAAAACCTTCATTCGATGCGATCCCAGTTTTCATCCTGGACAGAGGGAATGACAGGTACATCGGAAGGTACCGCGCTCTGCGTCTTGGCAACAGCGACGCGGTGCTCAAGGATGCGTCCTGCAACGGCCAGTGCGGGATTAGCGGATCGCTCGAGCTGACTAGCCGCCATAGTGGCGATCGCACAGTAGACTGGGTCACCGAGGAGCTCTGCCCGCCCAAGCTCATTGATGACTACCGCCGCAAGATCCACCGCGTTTTGAGGATCCTGAGCACGGGAAACCGCACGCGCATAATCCTTCGTGAGCTGCGTGCCCGCCTTCTCGGCATCCTGGAGAATCCTCTTGCACAATTGGCAATCTTGCCGCGTCCAGACGTATCTACTATCCAGACTCGGCTCTCCTGCTTTGAGCGTCAACCGGGTGGTACCTGCCGATGGTGGAGCATGGAGAGACATGCATCCATTAGATACCCTCATTTTGGAATTGCAAGTTCATGCACGGAACGAAGCCTTCACATATGTAGTGTGTGGCTTATATCAGCAAAAAAATGACATGCTGAACAGCAATGACCCTATGCGTCCATCAGGGAAGCTGCTGGGGTGTTGCCGGTTTGGCAGCCTGGCAAAGCTTGTCGTATTTCTTCTGATCACGATTGCGCTTGCGCCCACGCAATATGACACTCACTTCCTGGCCCACGTTGAGAGGGGCGAACTGGGCATCTTTACTGAGCAGAGCAAGGGCCATAGCTACTTTCCCGGTAGCCCCCTCTTTATCGCACTCTTCTGAAAAATCGGCAAGGATGTGCGGCCACAGCGCACCGGAAATATTGTCGAAGTGAGTACGAACTCTGACACAAGCCTTAAGTATGGGACGGATGGAGGGCGAGGAAAGCTGCAATACGTTGGCAACAACCTCTTGTACGAGGGTGCACTGCGCTAAAAGGAGATTCTTTGCAGGCCTCGCCAAATCACCATTCTCAGTGTCGGGAGGATAGTTCCTTTGGAGATCCATCAGAACTGACTGCACATTATTGGAAGGCATAGCAAGGTTAGGAAAATGCACGAAGCAACGCCTCCACTCTCGGCGTCTTCTCCCACGCTACATCGAGATCCTCCCTTCCGAAGTGTCCATACGCAGCGAGCGCGCGGTACTGGGGCCTGAGAAGATCGAGATCGCGAATGATCACCGCGGGACGGAGATCGAAGACCTTGGAAATCGCCTGCTCGATGGCTCGGTCGGACGTGGTTGCGGTACCGAAGGTATCGACGCGCACGGAGACAGGCGCCGCAACACCGATAGCGTAGGCTATCTGCACTTCACACTTGCGGGCAAGTCCCGCTTTTACAATGTGCTTGGCGACCCAACGCGCGGCATACGCGGCAGAGCGGTCAACCTTGCTCGGGTCTTTGCCGGAGAAGGCTCCACCACCATGACGGCCGTACCCTCCGTACGTATCGACGATGATCTTTCTGCCTGTCAATCCGCAGTCCCCCGGAGGGCCTCCGATCACGAAACGACCCGTCGGGTTGATGTGAAACTTCGTCTTGGCATCGATGTACGAGCCGCAGATAGGATCAATAACGTGAGACCGGATATCGCGGCAGATCTGCTCATGAGAGACATCTTCCGCATGCTGCGTGGAGACCACCACACACTCCACTCTCTCGGGCTTTCCATCGTCGCTGTACTGCACCGTTACCTGACTCTTGCCATCGGGCCTCAGATACTTGAGCCCGTTTTTCTTCCGCACTTCCGCGAGTTTTTTCGTCAGCCCGTGTGCCAGACTGATGGGAAGAGGCATGAGCTCGGGTGTCTCGTCGCACGCAAAACCAAACATCAATCCCTGATCTCCCGCGCCCTGCTCCTTGTCTTTGTTCGTTGATTCATCGACACCCAGAGCGATGTCCGCGCTCTGCTCACCGACGCACACCATCACCGCGCAGGCCTTGTGATCGAAACCGAAGATGCCATCGTCGTAGCCGATCTCGCGGATGACATTGCGCGCAACTTGCGCCATGGGGATGTAGGTACTCGTTGTGATCTCACCGGCAACGACGACGAGACCGGTAGTGGCAAGACACTCGCAGGCAACATGGGACCGTGGATCTTTGCTGAGTGCATAGTCGAGTACAGCATCGGAGATCTGATCACAGAGCTTATCGGGGTGACCTTCAGTGACGGATTCGGAAGTGAAGAAGGAGGACATGGGAACGGGGGAGTAGGAGTAGGAGTAGGAGTAGGGCGTAGGAGTTGGGATGAGAACAAAAACGCTTCCTTAGAGGGAAGCGCAACTGCGACCTATCTTCCCCCGTAGGGGCTGGAGTTCCCACCTTCCCGAATCGTCGGGGGTTGGGGGGCGGATCAAACGGGCCAGTTCCCTTTCCGCCACTCTGGATAGCAAACGGTAATGTAGCGACACAGTATCACCTCCTTCCCGATATGCAAGAAGTGTCTGCGGATTCTCCGCTTTCAGTTGGTCTTTTCGAGATTGCTCGCAAAGCGCCCCGCGCACTCTCTACAGGCGCCTCTAATCTGTATGGTTAATCCTTGGATTCGACTATGGCACAAAGCTACTGAGAGGAATGGGCATGCCTCCGCTTTCCCGTCTCTTACATTTTCGACTCCGGCACGACACATATGTTCCAATAGGGGCGTAGGAGTCACTGTATCGTTGATATGCATTTCCGGACGTCGCAGCTGTTGCACCACCATACGACCGTTCGCTCCAAGCGTAACCTCGCCGGGGTGAATGACGAGCGTGTCGCCTTGCTGATGATTCTCGATACGCTGACGAAGAGAATCGTGCATGCGCAAAAACAATGTACCCTTGCCATTGCTCCTTCAAGATAACTTTTCTTGACATTATTCAGAGCGGGGTACGAGTGTCGTGGCTTCGGGAGAGTGATAGGGGTACGGTATCCCTCCTCCCTATGAGCATTCGCCTCGTCACCATCTCTCTTGTCCGCAACGAAGCGGACATCATCGAGACATTCGTGCGCCACCACACGCCCTTGGCGACGCGCATGGTCTTCGTGCTGCACCGTTGCATCGATAACACGCTAGAGATCCTCGAGAAGCTTCGCGCCGAGGGGATGCCGATCGAGATCCATGAGAACGCCGACCCCGGCTATCCGCAAAGTGACGTTCTCACGCAGCGCGTGCGCAGCGTGCTACGGGAAGACATTGCCGATTGGATCCTTCCGCTCGACGCAGATGAGTTCCTCGCACCTGCCGAAGGCCGATCTCTGGAGGATTCTCTCGCAGCGCTCGGCGATGACCGCGTGCATTTGCTCCCCTGGAAAACCTACGTTCCCACGCCGGAGGATGACATGAGTGAGAGCAATGTCCTTCGGCGCATCGTGCATCGCCGCAGTGTCGAAACGCCGCAGATTCGCAAGGTGCTGCTACCCGTGAAACTCCTACGCACCCAAGATTGGGTGCTTCCGATGGGATGCCACACCTTGCTCTCTCGAGACAGCGGCGCTCCGCTGCCCTCCATTAACACTGCCTCTGTGAACCTGGCACATTTTCCCGTGCGTTCCTCCGAGCAGCTCTGTAGCAAAGTACTCGGGGGGTGGCTTGCACTCTCGGCAACGCCAGACCGCACACATTCTACTTGCTATCAGTGGCAAGCGCTGCTGGAACGCTGCTCAGAAAATCGCCTTCTGAGCATAGGAGAGCTGCGCAATATCGCTCTGCGCTACGCCATGCCCGAAGGGGCAGTGACCGTTCCCAACCTGGTGCGTGATGCGGTAACGACATCCGTTTCACGCCCGCTCTACCCTGCGCGCACAGCGACAGCCGTAGCCGTTGTGCTGGACGCAGCGCTTGCGTGCGCTGAGCTTGCAGGAAAGGCCGACAAGCCGCACTCCAAAGATGATATGCAGAGCATGACAGCGACGCTCCAAAGCGGGATCCATGCACTGGCAACTGCACTGGAAAAGCATGGTGATCTTGCGGTGTTGCAAGGGGTGTCGAGAGCTCCTCTAGAGGCGCATGCGATCACCTGCGCATGTGCAATGCTTGCCGGAGTCCTGCGCACGAAATTCCCGCTTGTGGGCACTGCCCTTACGCGCAGACAGCAACTCTCGCGCTGCATCTCTCCATTGCCAGAATCACTACAATGGATCGTAAGAATCCTTGCCTCAGACAAACTTCCCCATGTGCTTGAACGTGCTGTGCAGGACATACTCTCCTGTATCACGGGCGAAGATCCGTCGACCCTTAAGCAACTCTGCCGTGCGCAGACCGCATCCGATGATGTTCTCCTTGCGGTCATGCAACAGATCACTCCTCAACGTGCGACGATACCACTTCCTCTCTCAGCATTTCTCACGCAAACATTGCAATGGCTCCTGGAACACGAAGCCGGCATCGAACAAGGGCTGGGCAATACGAAGGTTCTCCTGATGGACCCCGCATGTGCCAGAGGAGAGATTGCCTACGAATTTCTTCGGCGCAGTACACATGCAAGTTTGCAAAAGGGCGCACAACCCGAAACACTGCGCAAACATTTACTGCAAAAGATGGTCGTGCGGGATTGCTCGCCCGATCTGCTCGGGATTGCCACCATACGGATGGCAAATGCCTTTGCGGATTTGCATATGCCGCTTGCACCTGAAGATGAACTGCGAGTGTCAGGAAGTGGCATTGCGGAGCTCACACTCTGCTCGACCCCCGGCACCATACCGGTGATAGGGACAGCGCTTGGGAAAGGAAGTCAGGCCTTTCACGACGATGAACGATCGCAGAAACTTTTAGCTACCTATCTTCGAAAATCGCGAATCGCTGGCACCGATCGTGATGCGAGCGCATCACCAGTATTGCGCTCCATTGCGCATATCCATGCGATGCTACGTGCCAATGAGGTTGGCACAGCAGGCATGATCATTCCCCGAAGCATCCTGCACGAAGGAACATACGCAACACTGCGGGAAATGCTCCTTGAGGACTGTGAGCAAATCAGAATTGTGGATCTCGGTGGAGCATACGCATCTTCCGCAGATGACGAACCTGTCGACGGCTCCGACGAGAGTGGTACAGCTATACTCTTTTTACTGCGTGCTCCGGGAGTTCCGCAAGGAACGTACTACGCGTCCTGGAACGGGCTCCGGATCCAGAAGTACCATGCACTGCTCTCGCGCGGATGTGCGGATCTTCCCTGGAAACGCATAGCCCCCCAGAAGCCGGGATACGTACTCCTTCCGTGAACGCATCGCGGCACCGCATCTCTCGTATGCCCACCGCAGCAGAGTCCCAACGGCAGAGTCCCATCTGGGGAGTGACGTCGTACTTCAACTTCGAGGCATACGGAACCAAGCTAGAGAATTTTCGCAAATTCCGGGCGTCCTTGCGCCGACAGGGGTTGCCATTGATCGCCGTCGAGGCGGCACTCCCCAACAGGCAGTTTGAGCTCACTTCTGAGGACGCCGACATCCTGGTGCAACGGAGAGCGAGCGCGGTGCTCTGGCAAAAGGAACGCCTGCTCAATATCGGCATCGAGGCTCTGCCGAGAACATGCACGCACGTGGTATGGATGGACAACGACGGAGTATTTGCCGATGACCAGTGGATTCCCAAAACGCTGGATCTGCTCGAGCGCTACGCAGTCGTGCAGCCCTTCGGAGAGTTGCGACGTCTGGAGCGCGGGTGCTTGCCTCCCGCTCCAGGAGAACCGGAACCGCCGACGGAGTACATCTACAACGGCGCGGTGCACCAGGCGGAGATCGATGGCGCAATGACACGCATTTTAGGAGCACCAGGGTTTGCCATCGCCGCAAGACGGGACCTCCTGCGATCCTGCCCGCTGTACGACAAGATGATCCTCGGAGGAGCTGATGCACTCATGCTCGGAGCATTCATGGGTATCCCAATCGATCGCATCGACTACATTACCTTTCTGCCCGATGCCTTGCGCGCCGACGCAGAAGCGTGGTGGCAAACCATGCAACGACTGGTTGGTGGGAGTGTCTCCTGCCTAAGGGAAAAGGCCTACCACCTTTGGCACGGATCGCGCAGCAACCGTCACTACCACCACCGACAGTGGCTCCTGCGCGATTTTGATCCAAAGACCGACATCTGCCTCGATGACGAAGGGTGTTGGCAATGGTCCTCAGCCAAGCCTGACTTGCATGCCGCAGTACGGGGCTACTTCCAGGCTCGGCAAGAAGATCCTTCCGAGCCCGATAGGCAGTTGACCGAGAATATAGTCACGGAGGCCGCTGACACAGGCAGTGCATTTCGGATGTCTGTCGATTGGTTCAGCAGAAAAATCCCCCTCTGGGAGAAGCATCTGGCCACACTCAGTGGACGTCCTTGTCTGCACTACCTCGAAGTAGGGACATGGGAAGGGAGAAGTCTGTGCTGGATGCTCAAAAACGTACTCACGCATCCCACTGCCCGCGCGACATGCATCGATCTCTTCCCGGAAAAACCCCAGGGACACTTCCAGACACTGGCAGAAAAGGGGGCATTTTCCCCGACACTCCATACGGAAGCATGTCTCGATCACAATCTCGGCACCTTGGGAGCAAGTCATAAGGTACGCAAGATAAGGGGGGCATCACACGATATCCTTCCAACGCTCGTCGAGAACCGTTACGACATCGTGTACATCGACGCCGACCACATGGCGCACAACGTTCTCCTTGATGGGATCTACGCATGGAAGCTCCTAAAGCCCGGTGGCATCCTCATCTTTGATGACTACGATCTCGCACGATTTGAGGACGAGCGTCTCAATCCGCGACAAGGCATCGATGCATTCCTCTCCGTGTACGCTCCGTACCTGACCGTTCTTCACGACAAGATACAGGTGTGGATCCGCAAAGAACGGTCGGATCTACCGACGTGGACAAATGCTGAAAGCAATTCATCTGAGGGATAACACAATCCTGTTCCAAGGTACGGTACACTGAGAGCCTCCTATGCTGACCGCCTCCCGCCCCTTCTCGCTCATCATCTTCGGCGCTTCTGGCCACCTTGCGCGCATCAAGCTCTACCCCGCGCTCTACGTCCTGGCGCTCAAAAGGCGTCTACCGAAAGACTACGCCATTGTGGGATACGCGCGTACGGCAATGGATGAGGAAGGCTTCCGGCGCTACGTGATCGACTCTGTGCGCGAGGCCATGCCCGAAGTGACGCAATGGGCGCTCGATGAGCTCCTCTCTCACGTGCACTACTGTCAGGGGCAATACAACGTCCTCGAAGATTTTGCGACCCTGCAGACACGCCTACAACAACTTGAAAAAGGCTGGAAGGATACCGTGCGTCTTGCCTACCTCTCCACACCCCCCACAGTCGTTGCGGATATCGTGCATCTGCTCTCGAAAAGCGGCGTGCACCGAGAGGAGCGCTCGAAGGACTTCCGCTGCATCATTGAAAAACCTGTAGGGTCTGACCTTGCAAGCTTCGAGAAGATGCAATCCGTCCTCACGACGTACTTTGCTCCGGAAGAACTCTTTTTGCTCGACCACTACCTTGGTAAAGAGGCTGTGCGCAACGTCTACTATCTGCGCTACGCAAACCCGATCGTCGAGCGCATCCTCAAGCACACACTCATGCACCATGTGGAGATCACGGCGATGGAATCGGCGGGTCTCGAGGGCCGTGCAGGATACTTCGATGCCGTCGGAACGCTGAGGGATATGGTGCAGTCGCACCTCCTGCAAATCTGTGCCCTCCTCACGATGCGCCTTGAGGCAGAGGGCGAGATCCGCGCAGCAAGATTGCATGCTATAGAGCAGCTCTTCATACCTACGACAACATCTCTCGACGATGTCATCATGCAAGGACAGTACGCAGCGGGCACCGTTGGAGGAAAGCAGCAAACGAGCTACCTCAAGGAAGAAGGCGTGAGCAAGCAATCGCGCACGGCAACCTTTGCGGCGCTCCGCATCGCTTCCCGTTCATCGCGATGGGAAGGGGTCCCGTTCTACCTGCGCACTGGCAAGCGCATGAGCCGGAAGGAGACGCGCATCTCCGTTGCCTTCCAGGGGCCAGAGCACGCGGGGAAGGGCGCGACGCCCAATCGTTTCGATATCATCCTCCAGGGTGAGGCGGGCATGCGGCTCCACCTGCAGACAAAGCTTGGAGGATCGGAACCGGATTTCCGGCCGCTCGTCATGAGCGACCCGCTCGTCTGCGTCGGTGACTGTCTTCCGGAGCACGGACTACTGCTCCTGGAGGCGATCATGGGAAAACAACAGTGGTTCTTGTCCTTTGAGGAAATCCGTGCCGCATGGAACATCATCGATCCACTGCAGCAGCACCTCGATAAACGCTCAACGAAGCTCCATGCGTATACCGCAGGATCCGACGGGCCTGCTGAGGCCGCAGAGTGGATGACGCGCCATGGAGTGCAGTGGTTTTAGATTGAGCTATGGTGACAAAGAGGAGGGGATCAGCGAGAGTATGCGTGATGCAAGAACTCCATACGCGCACGGAACGGGAATTTGTGCACACCGCAGCTTTGCACATCGCCGATGCTGTTGAGCGCGCTATAGCACAGCGTGGGCAGTGCATACTCGGCCTCTCGGGCGGATCGACGCCTCGCCCTGTCTACGAAGCACTGGCGACGATGCAACTTCCCTGGGAACACCTGCGCATCTTTTTGGTCGATGAGCGCTACGTTCCCGCTGATCACGCCGAGAGCAATCAGCACTTAATCAAAGAGACGCTGCTCCAGGGAACGAACATCACGACTGATCACCTTTGCTTCCCCGATACAGACCTCCCGCTTTCCCAGTGCATCGAGCGCTACGCCCTATCGTTGCATACGCTCTGCAGTGATCATCTGCCTGATCTCGTGGTACTAGGGATGGGAGAAGACGGGCACATCGCCTCGCTATTTCCGCCAGTGTCAGAGCTTGCCCTCGGTGATCAGGCACTGATCATCCACACAATCACGGATGCATTTGCCGTTCACGACCGCATCTCGGTGAGCTTGAATCTCCTTGCGTGTAGCGACGAGCAACTCTTTCTTTTGAAAGGAGAAAAGAAAAAGAAGATATGGGCAGAGATGCTCAAAAGCAAAGAAGGGGATAGCCGATGGCCCGCAAAAAGAATCCTCAAGGGGGAGAGGGCAACGGTTGTGTGGGGTTAGTTCCCGACATCTTTGATGTGATCCACCACTTTGCCATCCGCAACGAGTACGAGATCCATCCGCCACCCCCACTCGTGCTCCTGCGCGGCGATCCACCGCTCCGCAGCCCTGCGTACACAGCCCTTCTTCTCCTCTGTGAAGTTGAGCCCTGGGACAAAGTCGGGGTCATCCTTCCTGCGCGACTTCACCTCGACAAAGACGATGGCACCATCTATGGAATCCATCATGATGAGATCGATCTCATCATGATGGATGCGCACATTACGCCCGAGCAGACTGTATCCCGTGATGAGCAAGTGACGCATCGCCACGTCCTCTCCTTCGCGCCCAACGATGTGGTGCTCAGCCATCGTGGAGCCAACAATGCAGGAATGCCGGGGGAAGAACAGTGTTCGCTCGTACACCCAACATGATTTTGCATTTGCGCAAGTGTACGAACGTACAGTCGCGCTGGACAAGAAGCGGACGTACAACGGGGAGCCATGCTTGCCCGCCTGACCTCCTTTGCCACTGTCGGCATCGCCGCACGCAAGATCGATGTAGAAATCGCCGCCCCACCGGGAGACGGCAAGATGGTGATCGTGGGCTTGGGCGATACTGCGGTGAAAGAGAGTGAGCAGCGCGTGCGCCTCGCGCTCAGAAGCAGCGGATGCCGATTTCCCACGGGCAGGAGGATCACCGTCAATCTTGCTCCGGCGAACCTGCGCAAGGCAGGCCCGCACTACGATCTGCCGATTGCCGTTGGCCTTCTCCTCGTAACGGGAGCGCTGGACATCCCCCCTGAGCGACTGGAATCCACGGCACTCCTCGGTGAGCTTGCCCTCGATGGATCGCTGCGACACATCGCAGGAGTGCTGCCTGCGGCGATCGCGTGCAGAAATCTGGGAATACAGACCCTTGTGGTTCCTGCCGTCGATGCTGCGGAAGGAGCACTCATCGAGGGCATCAAGGTGATCGGAGCATGCAACCTGCAGGAACTCATGGAGATCCTCTCTGGGGCGCAAAGCCCGCGCACGATCGCATCCAAAGCGTGTATTGCATTGCCGATTGTGGAAACGGATTTCGGAGACATCCGCGGGCAGCATGGGGCGAAACGCGCGCTGGAAATCGCGGCGGCGGGCGGGCACAACGTGCTATTGAGCGGCGCGCCGGGCACGGGGAAGACGCTCCTTGCAAGAGCCTTGCGGGGAATCCTGCCACCGATGTCGACCGAGGAATCCATCGAGGTCACACGGATCTATTCGGTAGCCAACATGCTCCCCGAGGACGCACCGCTCGTTGCACAGCGCCCGTTTCGCGTGGTGCATCACACGGCGAGTGCCGTCTCCATCGTGGGTGGCGGACAGATGCCGGGCCCGGGTGAGATCAGCCTGGCGCACCGTGGCGTACTCTTCCTCGACGAGCTGGCCGAGTTCCCGCCTGCAGTGCTCGACGTCCTCAGGCAGCCGCTCGAGGATCGCACGATCACCATCACGCGCGCCCAGGGAAGCGTGACGTTCCCCGCAGATTTCACACTTGTCGCAGCGATGAATCCACCCGACACCGACCGCAGTCACCCCCGCAGGCGCCCTGGCATTTCCGCGCCATTGCTTGACCGTATCGACCTGACGATTCCCGTCGATCCCGTCGACATCGCGGATCTCCAGAAGAAGCCGCAGCTAGACGCCGAGGCGAGCGAGAGCATCCGTCATCGGGTGATCGGTGCGCTGCAACGTCAACAGGCACGCTTTTCTGGTCAAAGCACGAGAACAAATGCCGGCATGGGCGTGCGCGAGATCGACGCGCTCTGCCCCCTGCGAGAAGACCCCGCGGCGCTCCTGCGCCGCGCGGCAGAAAAGCTCAAGCTCTCTGCACGCGCATATCACCGCACGATCAAAGTAGCGCGCACAATCGCGGATCTTGCGGGAAGCGAGGAGATCGCAACACAGCACGTCGCAGAAGCGCTGCAGTACCGGGGTGGGGGCGAGGACGTATGACACAGCAACACTCTGAGCAACACGGCACATTTCATATAACGACGAATGCATATGGAAAAATTCCCTGGCTCACCAGACCGGGAATACCGGAAGTCGTCATCGATCACCTGCGCATGACCAGGAACGTCCAGCAAGCGAAAGTCTATGCGTTCTGCATCCTGCCAGATCACATGCACATCATCGTGAGGCCGGGAGTGAAAGGTTTAAGTGCATTCATGCAATCGTTCAAACGCAATAGTTCATGGCATATACAAATGTTGCATCGACCCTCCGTAGCGGAGATTCATGAATCTCCGCTGCGGAGGGGGGGACGATGCATGTAGAAAATGGCAAAAAGGCTTTCACGACGAACGCATAGAATCATCACAGCAAATGGAGAATGCTCTGGCCTACGTGCGATGCAATGCATGGCGCCACGGGCTCGTCGACGACCCCGAAGATTGGCCATGGTCTTCACTGCACTTTCCGTCCATCGTAGATCCTGTCGAAATTTGGTAAGATTGAAGCAATGACACATTTCGCAGACACCCTCTCCGCCCACATCCAAGACACGTCCCCGGTCTGCGTAGGGCTCGACCCAGCACTCGACAAGCTGCCCGAAGGCATCGCAAGAAATGCCGATGGAGTAGAGGAATTCTGCCGCGGCATCGTCGATGCGGTCGCCAGCACGGCAAGCTGCGTCAAGCCACAGCTCGCGTACTTCGAATCTCTGGGATGGGAGGGCATGCGCGCGTTCTGGAATGTTTGTGACTACGCAAAGACCAAGGGGCTGATCGTCATCGCCGATGGCAAGCGCAACGATATCGGTTCGACATGTGATGCCTACGCCGAAGCCTACTTGGGCGCAGAAAAGCCTGTCGATGCTCTTACGGTCAATCCCTACTTGGGATTCGATGGCATCGCGCCATTCATCGAGCGTGCACAGAAAAACGACAAGGGACTCTTCGTCCTCGTGAAGACGAGCAACGCCTCCTCCGGAGAGCTGCAGGATCTTCCCCTCGGCGACGAGGTTGTGCATGAGCACGTGGCACAGCTCGTCACAGCATGGGGCAAGACGTGCCTCGGTACTTCAGGATTCTCCGCGGTCGGCGCCGTCGTTGGCGCGACGTACCCCGAAGAACTCTCGTACCTCCGCTCCCTGCTGCCACACGCCATCATCTTGATCCCCGGCTACGGTGCGCAAGGAGGCACAGCGAAAGACGTCGCACAGGGGTTCCATGGCAATGGAACGGGAGCCATCGTCAACGCGTCGCGGAGCATCATCTACGCATCGAAGGGAAAAGACTGGAAGGAGGCTGCAGGGAAAGCAGTGGACGCAATGGCAAAGGACATCGCCAAGGCGATTGGCTGATCACCCTGCCCACCTCGTCCCCTCGGCAAGCGGCGCCTCGCCCTCGATCCATCGGTAGTGACCCGTGCCATCGCTCCACTGGACGGCTCCAAACGACGATGTCGATCCGGGAGCATCGAGAATCACCTGAAGTGTTCCGCCATCTTTGCCGGGCACCTTGGCAATGTCGGCAATCACCACGAGTGTTGTCGAACCCCCGCTGATCACTCCAATCTCTTCGGTGAGGGGGCAGGTCAGTAGTCCGTCTGACCCGACCGAACACGATACGGATGGCCCACCTTCCACACGTGCAACCCGCCAGTGGCTCACGGAAATCTCTGGTCCAATGCTTGCCGTGAGTGTCAGCTGCTCAATATGAATCGGTGTTCCACTTCCCGCAGCGAAGCGGAACTCGGCGACTCGCTGGTCATCGCCAATGAGCAGCGTGCCGCGCGCAGGCCCTGCGTTCCGTACGGAAGCGATGAACGTGAGCGATGTCTGATGCGGTGGATGTGACCACTCGACGGGAAGTGCCTGCTCGGTGGAGATCCCAGAGGGATCGCCGACCATCATCGAGATGTTCTTGGCCTCGATGAACTCCTCGGGAAATCCTCCTTGCAGCGGGGTCTTGATCACCGCAGCGATGCCCAAAGGCACGCTACCAGGACCAACCGTGGCAACGCCTGCAGCGTTGTCCCCGCGCCAGCGCCTGCGAGTGGCATCTGTCTTATCGATCGCAAGGGTAGCAAGCGCACGCCCTTTATGATCAACGAGAACCAACGCGTGAATCGCCTTTAGTTCGCGCTTCATCTCTACAGTGACTGAGCGGATGTCCTGGGGTTCTGAAAATTGAAAGAGCCCGGACGCAATCGGATCCGATTGCTGCCCGACGATGAGAAAATGGGAGGTGGCTGGGTGCGTCCAGCGGCTGAGGGGAGGAGTAGAGGATGAAGAGGAAGCAGAAGACAAAGAAGATATCGCCGAACGTGCGGCCGAGGACTGCGGTTGCATAAGAGACTCGCCCCGTTCGACCCTGCGGTACTCCGCAAGCTGTCCATCATGGTGCGCGCGGTAGGCCGCGGCAAGCCGCGCCATCTGTCCACGCGTCAGCCAGTGATCCATGCTGCCGTCCAATGAAGACTCGAGAGAAACTCCGGCAGTGATTGCACCTTCACGATAGGGAACATACCAGTGCGTCTGCCTCCATC
The DNA here is from genome assembly GCA_016866875.1 of Candidatus Peribacteria bacterium. Lineage (GTDB taxonomy): Bacteria > Patescibacteriota > Gracilibacteria > Peribacterales > Peribacteraceae > 2-12-FULL-55-11. The sequence continues at coordinate 40,318 of VGKY01000001.1, read as the reverse complement.
GTAGGTCGGCGGGCGGAAGCTCATCCCAGGGAATCTGCACGTCGTACATCTCCCCGAGGATCTTCAGAGCTTCTGCATAGTTTACGGAATTCCCCGGACCAAACGTTCCATCGGGGTAGCCGCCGACGATGCCGCGCTTCTTCGCGATACAGACGTAGGGCGAGAACCAGGCGTCGCGTGCGATATCCAGGAAGCAGCGTTCCGCGTCGGATTTCAAAACGAGAATCTTCGGATGGCTCGCAAGAGCGATCTTCAGGAACTCCGCACGGTTCAGGGTCCTGTCGGGCTGAAACGTGCCGTCAGGGTTGCCCTGCACCGCTCCGATGTTCGTGAGCAGACTGATGCCGGCCGCATCCGCCGAACGGAAGGGGGCATCCAGATACATGAGACTCTGGTCGCTATAGTCGAGAGCGGAGACCCGCGGCACCAGCAGGAGCAATGCGAAAGCGAAGGCTCGAATTCCCATAGAACGCATTGTACCGTTAGCCACCGCGGAGGGACAGCGGCGGGGCGTAGATGCGCGGCTCGCCCCGGTGCCACCAGTGGCCCGTCTGCTTGCGCTCGGCTGCTGAGGTGAAACCGTATTCGTAGATGAGTGCGCGCACGTACCGCGGCGGAGAATCCGGGAACGGGTTGTTCCCGAGGAGAGCGAGAACGTCCGGCGATCCCTCGAGAAGGCGGATAAGAAACGCCTGAAACCACGGTTCGGAGTGGAAGTTCCCGAGCGCCGCAAACCACATCTGCCAGTCGAGGCGTGGTTGGTGAGGCTCCACGAAGTCCGGCCTGCGCGCAAGATCCCCCGGCTTGTGGCGGAACTCGTATGCGCGCCACGTCACACCGTCATCGCTCCCCTCCACCACGATCTCCATCCTCGTCTTCGTCATGACCCGGAAGAGTCCGTAGCGGTTGATACTTCGGAGAGGTTGCACCGCGGACTCCAGAGCAAGGAGAACGCGCGGCATCGGCATGGAAGGTAGCGCGGTGCGCAGGAACTGGGGAACGCTCACACAGAGGTAGAGAAGGGCGACGAGCGCGCACGCCCCGAGCCACCACGGTGGCAGAGGTGCGGGAGCGGCGGCATCCCCCACCACGTTCAGGAAACCTTGTGGCAGCAGGGCGAACCATACGCCGTCATCGAGCGCCAGGATGCAGAGCGTAACCGTGAGCAGATTAAAGAATGTGTAGTTGCCGGTCGCGAAGATGAGGAGATTGAGGAGCGCGATGCCTGCGACCGCCACGAGCTTGAGCGGACGCACGGTGAAGAGGAGGAACGGCAGGAGCAGCTCCACAGCGTACATGAAGAGCGTGGAAAGCCGCTGGAACCATGCCGGCAGATGATGCATGTACCAGCTCGTCCAGACGGGAAGCGGCTGCGTGAAGTAGTGGTAGTCGAGCGCGCTCAGGTCTTTCCATGACGAATCGCCGCTCAGGAGCTTCACGATGCCCGACTCAAACATGAAGCGGAAGAGCAGCCACCAGAAGAGCAAGAGAATCAGCGGCGGCACCGCCGTCTCCTGGGCCAGCCCGGGGAGGAAGCCGAGGGGCGCGAGGAAGATGGCGAGGAACCCCACTTCCAGCAGCAGTACATCCCACTGGAACGAGAGGAAGTCCCGCCCGACGCTCGTGAGCGAGAGGTAGAGTACCCATAGCACGACGAGGCAGGGGAGCGGCGCGATGCCAAGGACGAGCAGTACCGCGGCAAGCGCGCCCAGCCCGCACGCGAGCTGCAGCGCCACATCGCTCGCGCCGAACCAGAAGACGGTGGGGATGATGGAGTACCGCTCCGGGCCGTAGTGCGGCCGCAGGGCGTCTAGGTACTCCCGCGCGGGGAGGATACCCCCACCACCCATGAGCCCCTTCACCTGCACCCAGAGGGAGATGAAGGCGATGAGATAGATGATGCCGAGCACGCGCAGGAACAGCCACCGCGCGATGAGGTACTCCGATTGCGGCACCGCACCCATGCCGATCCATTGGAGCAACGCGGTGAAGTGCCAGTCGAACGCCATGGGCAGAGTGTAGCACTGCACGCGCCATGATCACTGTGGACATCAGCGCCGGAAGGAAGCGCGTGGAGCTGCTGCCGCGTAGTCATCGCTCTGATCAATGAATGACAGCCCAAACACCATGGTGGGAACCGCAAGGAAAGCCGTGAAAACCATGAATCGCAATCGCACGGAGATGCCTGATAGCAAAAGGAGATATTCTTCAACAGAAACATATTTCTGGGTTGTTTTGCATAGAAGGTAATGAGGCCACGCTTCAACGAAGCGTCCGATAAGCGGTTGCCTCATGCGATTGATTGCAGAAACGTGAATCTCCGTGAAAAACTTCCAGATCCCATAGAACGGGGCAGCCTGTTTCTCTTGCCGCAATATTGCTTTCCGCGCTTCCACCCCTAATCTGTCGCCAGTTGCTCCCGTAGTTCAACGGATAGAACGATCCTCTCCTAAGGGATAAATGCAGGTTCAATTCCTGCCGGGAGCACCATAATGCGATGACTCTAAGCGAAGAGATGAGCCGCAGAGTTCCCTCAACCCTCTAGCACAATCACCTGCCTTCCCTCTGCCGGCAGCCCGCCTTTGAGCTTCCACTCAGACACAGCGGCAGTGCCAACCGCGCCGATGACCTTGAGCACGTCATTGACGGTCGATTCTTCAGAACCAAGCGGGATGATGACGCGGGGGTCCACCTCCTCGATGATCTTCTGCGCGATTTTTGGGTCATCCCCTTGGATCGCAAGGACCGCGACATCTCCAAGGAGTCCGAAATCATGATCGGTCCAGTCTTGCAGAGGGGCTGGGAGCACCGCGACGCGCACGCCCTCCGCTTCGCAGACAAAGGAGACGTGCCCACCTTCCTTCTGGCCGATGCCCCGGATGGAGACACCGCCCATGTCGTACTCTCCCGGCCAGGAAATCGTGCCTTCCTTTGGATCCTCGTCCGGCTTGGAAAACAGGGATATGGCTCCGGAAACTGCTTTTGGAGGGCAAAAGACAAATTTAACCTTGTCACCGGTTTCCACCTGCAAGCTGCGGCCGTCTGGGGAGGTGAAGATCAACATGAGCCCAGAGATGGTACTGATACTAGGGAGGAGGGAGCAAGTAGCAGGTTGTCCTTCTTATTTTTCTACCTTCTACTTGCTACTTTCTCCCTCCTCTATGCGTTCGATGCTCGCTCCGAGCTTTCTGAGCTTTTCATCGAGACGATCGAATCCTCGTTCGATGTATCGCACGTCGGTGATGGTCGTCTCCCCCTCCGCACAAAGCCCCGCAAGCACCATGGCTGCACCTGCACGGATATCGTTGCTTGCCACCTGTCGCCCTCGGAGAGGCGTGGGCCCGATGATGAGCGCCTCATGCGCGTTGAGCACTTCGATATGCGCACCCATCTTCTCGAGCTCATAGAGGTACGCCATGCGTCCTTCGAAGAGCGTCTCAAAGATACGGCTCACGCCGTTTGCTTGCGTGAGGGCAACGCCCATCGGCGCCATGAGATCTGTGGGGAAGCCGGGGTAGATCAGTGTTTGAACTTTCACCGCACGCAGCGACGACAGCTCTCCATCGACGAAGAGAACGCCATCTTCGTCCCATCGGAAGACCGCGCCCATCCGACGGATTGTTTCGAGAAACATCGTGATCTGTTCGGGATCAGCACCATGGATACGGACTTTGCCTTTCGTGACGAGCGCCGCGAGGGCGAAGACTCCCATCTCGAGGTAATCGTTCACGACCCTATGCTCAACGCAAGCCGGCTGGTGCACACCTTCGACCGTCACCGTGTGTGTACCGATACCCTCAACCTTCGCGCCGATCGCAGCCACAAAGCGCTCGACGTCCTGAACGTGTGGCTCGGTGGCAGCAATGTCGATGCGGGTGCGACCAGGCAGGAGTGCCGCGGCGAGGAGTACGTTCTCGGTCGCTGTAACGGAGAACTCGGGCAGAACCACATGCGCCGGGTGAAGCGCACCCTGGAGATGCAAAGCCTCTTCAGTGCTCATGTCCGTCGCTCCCATCTGCACGAGTGCAGCGACATGGGCGCCGACCGGACGCTTCCCGAGCACACACCCTCCCGGGTACGCCATCTCCACTACCCCGAAGCGAGCAAGGAGCGGCCCGAGGAGGACGATGGATCCTCGGAGCTTCCCAACGAATTCTCCCGGGATAGGCTTGCTCTGCATGCGATCCGTGCGGATGCGCACCGTGCCCTCGTGAAACGAGGCATCTGCACCGAGAAACCGGAGAATCTCAAGCATGACTTCGATGTCCCGAAGTCTGGGCACATTACGGAAAACGGTTTCCCCCGTGCAGAGGATGCTGCCGGCAATCAGCGGTAGGGCCGCATTCTTCGAGCCACTGATGGTGATATCTCCCCTGAGGGGGATGCCGCCGCGGACGCGATAACGGAGATCTGGCATGGAGCAAAAGTATAGCGCTGGCAGGGTGGTATGAAACACGAAAGACATGAAAGTTTACGGAGGTTTCGGTGCTCGAAAGCAGGAGATCCACAGCCTGCGTGCCCTTTGCCATCTCCTCAACGATGATCAATATCACTATCTATGTCTCCAGCTTTCCCAGAGCAACAAAGCCGCCCCTACCGTGATGCAGCTATCGGCGATATTGAACGTGGGAAATGTTCCCATCTGGATGAAATCCGTAACAAGGCCATCGGGAATCCGGTCGATCACGTTGGCGATGCCGCCGCCGAGAATGAGGCCGAAGCTGACAGCTGACAGCTGACCCGCCCGGCCGGTGCGCCGTTCGGACGGGCAGCTGACAGCTTTCTGTATATGCCGCACCGCAATAATGGCCACAAGAACCAAGGCAATACCGATCAGCACTTCCTGCACTACCGGCGGCAGCTGAATGCCGAAGGCGATACCAGAGTTGTAAGAGAGCTCGAAACCGGCGAAGGAGCCGATGACGGGGATACGATCCATGAGAAAGCGATCGGTGAATACCGCAGAGGCTATACTCGCCACAGCGGAAACAACGCTCGAAATAGCCAGAATGTGCATCGCCGCTATCTTGCACTCCTTCGAAATTCCTGTACAATGGAGACCAGCGAATTGATGACTGTTCCATGGATCATGGAACGGTCGATTTTCCATCTTCTTTCGTCTTTTTAGTCCTCTTCGTCCTCTCCTATGAAAGCTTCGTTCATTGCCGCGGTAAACCAGATCTGCGCGGAGAAAAATGTCAGTCCCGATCAGGTCATCGAAGCTGTGAAGCAGGCGATTGCCACCGCGTACCGAAAGGACTTCGGCAACAAAGAGCAGGAGATCCGCGTCGATCTGCCTGAAGGAAAGGAGCACCCCGTGATCCTCCTCGTAAAGGAGATCGTGGAAGATGTGGAGAATGAGAACTTCGAGATCAATCTCAAGGACGCCAAGAAGATCAAGTCCGATGCCGAAGTCGGCGACGAGATCGAGATCGACGTCACGCCAGAGGGCTACGGACGCATCGCGGCACAGGCGGCGAAGCAGGTGATCCTCCAGAAGCTCCAGGAGGCCGAGAAGATGTCTCTGTATGAGATGTTCAAGGACCGCGAGGAAGAGCTCCTCACGGCAACGGTGACAAAGGTGGAACCCAACTGGGTGACGCTCGAGATCGAAGGTATGACGGTATCGCTGCCGTGGAGGGAGCAGATTTCCGGCGAGCACTACTACACGGGTAAGCGCATCCGCGTCTACTTGGACACCGTCGAGATGACGGGCAAAGGTCCGCAGCTTCGCATCTCCCGCACGCACGCAGGACTCATACGCAAGCTCCTGGAACTCGAGATCCCGGAGGTGAGAAACGGCGATGTGGAGATCAAGGCCATCGCCCGCGACGCGGGATTCCGGAGCAAGGTTGCGGTGAAGAGCAAGGATCCCAGGATCGACCCGATCGGCGCGTGCGTCGGCCAAAAGGGCGTGCGCATCCAGGCCGTGATGGAGGAGATCAATGGCGAGCGCGTCGATATGATCGAGTGGAGCGAGGATCCGATCCGCCTGATCTCCACGGCTCTGCAGCCTGCTGCAATCTCCGCCGTGATCATCGTGAACGACAAAGAGGCGCTCGATGAGCAAGGCAGACGGGTGAAGAAGCGCGCAGCCGTGTTCGTCGAGGAAGCGCAGCGTCCGATGGCCATCGGAAAGAAAGGACAAAATATCCGGCTTGCTACCGAGCTCACGGGGTACGAACTCGACATGTACAACTACGAGGAGCTTCCAGCCTTCAAGGCGAAGCTCGCCGAGATCCGCGGAGGGCCTGTTGCTGCTGTAGAAATCCCCAATGCCACCGAGGGGGAGCCTGTAGATGAACCGACGCCGGCCGCTCTGGTGCCCGCAGAGGAAGTGAAGCCTGAGGAAGGACAAGAGCAGGGAAACTCTTCGGCTGCCTAGGGAATGCCAACTTCTCCGTAGCGGAGATTCATGAATCTCCGCTACGGTAGTTTCATGTCACTCCCCCGTCTCTCCTTCACCATCCTCGATACCGAAACGACGGGATTTGTGCCGCGCACGAACCGCGTCATTGAGTTTGCATCGCTCCGTGTGGAGGGCGGGAAAGTGGTCGACAGGTGTGAGGAGCTCATAGCGATCCCTGGAAACGATGTCCCGCCAGTGATTCAGGTGCTCACGCGCATCAGGCCCGATGCGCTCAATGGAAAACCGACATTCGCAGAATGCGCGGAGAAGATTTTGGAACACATCGGCGAGGGCACCTTGATTATCGGGCAAAACGTCGGCTTCGACATCAGGATGCTTAAAGGAGAGGGGATGGATCTCTCCGGGCGCCCCTGGATCGATACGTCGATGCTCGCATCGCTCGTATTCCCCGAGCTCGCAAGCTACTCGCTCTCGTACGTGAGTACCGTACTCAAGCTCAAGCATGAGCCCATCCACCGCGCAATGGGCGATGTGGTTGCGACACTGGAACTGCTCGAGAGATGCTGGGAGCGGTTTCTGGAGCTTCCCCAAGACAAACTGGATCAGCTGCGTGATGCATTTTCGAGAAGCTCCGCAGGGTACAAGATGCTTGCGGATGCACTGCCGGAGAAATCCTTCGTGAAGAAGACACCGCCTTGGCTCAAGCCGGTCTCCGACACCTCTCCTCACTCTGCTACCTCTACAGCCTTTTCCAAAAGGAAAATTTTTTCAGAAACACAACAATGCGATGTCACCCTCCTCACAGAAACGCTCGACTCAGGCACGCTTGTAAAGCTCACCAAGGCAGCGGCAAGCGGAGAAGGTACAACGTGGATCGCCGTGAAGAACCTGGAAAATGCGCTGCGGAGACTCCTACCGCTGCTTTCCGGCGTGCGCGTGTTGCACCCCCCATTCCTCCTCCTCGATCCGAAGGCAGTCAGCACGTTACGTGCTCAGGAATCTCTGACCAGCGACGAAGCGTCGCTCCTGACCAAGCTCCGCTGGTATGCCCCGCGCGTCCAAGGGGATATCCCCATCCACGGGGAAGAGCGTGCCGTGTGGACGGGAAAGCTGGCGGCGACCGATACGTCGGATGTCTACACCGCGCAATTCCGCGATCTCCCGCCAGTTGTCTTACTCGATCAGCGGCAGCTGCTGCGTTTCCTTACGGATCCCACCCATGAAGCACATGGCGCACTACACACGGGCGCGCGGATCATCATCGATGATGCCTCCATGCTCGAGGACACTGCGACGAAAGCCTACGGATGGTCACTCAGCCTCGACGGACTGCGGGCGGCAGCCCAGGGCAATCCTGATCTCGTCAGCTTCACCGACCTCCTCCAGATCTGGATCGAGCGCACGCGCAACTTCCAAGATCTGCGATACGTAGTGAGGGCCGACACCGAATCGAAGGATGCCAAAGCACTGCGCGAGAGAATTCCTTTGCTCATCGATGAGCAAACCCCTGTGCTTTTGAAGCGCATGCTCGAACATGCGGGCAAAATTCTCGACCCTGAGAATCTGGATGGGCGCATTACCTGGATCGAACAGCGGCAAAACGGTAGTCAATTTCTCGAGTCCGTTCCAGAAAGGATCGGCACCCTGCTCAAGGCAAGTCTCTATGATGCATTCCCAACAACGCTGCTGTTCCCTGCAGGCCCTGAGGAGGATTTCCGCGAAATCCTGCCCCCCGGAGTCGCGACGGAGCGCCATCCCGCCGTTGGCATAGAGCTGACGATGCCCATGATCTTTCCTGAAGCCGCAAGTCTCGAATCCATCATGAGCAATCCGCCACCGGGAAAAACTGTGGTGCTCCTCGGCAGTCGTAAAATCATCGAAGATGCATTTGTGCGGCACACGGAAACACTCGAGGCAAAAGGTGTGACGCTCATCTGCCAGAACTTGAGTGGTGGGCAGGAACGTATGCAGGCGGAATTCATGGCTGCAAGCACACCTGCACTCTGGCTCCTCACGCCGTGGACCTACGAAGGCGTGGAGCTGCCGGTGGGCACCGTCGATCATCTGATCCTCTTTACCCTACCCTTTGATCATCCGAGTCACGCAGTGATCAGTCGCCGCGCGGCTCACTACCGCGATGCCTTTGGGGAGTACTCGCTCCCAAGACTGAAAGCTCGGCTCTTCCGTCTGCTGCGAACTTATATGCGACATGCGACCGACCATGCAGATGTGCAGATATGCGATGACCGACTGCGCACAAAGAACTATGGCGCAGAGGTACGAGCGTACTTGGAGCAGTATGCACAATCGGCGAAGCGATCACCACAGGAGCAAATGCGGCTGCTGTGATGGGCAAGATGACATCACGAACCTGTGGCACTCGCATCCGCGTCCGCCTGCGGCGGGGTGCACGTCACCCTTCTGTCCTCCCCCCAGTCATTGCACCCCGGCGGGGTTTCGCACTGGGTTGCCATGCGGTTGGTGTAGAGGATGTAGCGGGGTTTCTGATCGTTGCACTGCACTTTGCACGCGTGTGGTTCGAGCATGCGGTAGTCATAGGGGTAATCAACGACAATCGCTTCGCCAATGCAGGGATCCCCATCTACGGCGAGGTCCCCCGGCTTTCCATGCATGACGGGACCGCGCGCGGTTTGCACCGCGAGAATGATCAGCATCGCTGCGAGGACACCAATGGTGGCTTTTTCAGGATGGAAACGCATAACAAGGATGACCCTTCAGGCCTATTCTCAGGCATTTGCATATAATTCTCAATTATCAATTCCTCATTCTTCATTCCTAATGGCTCATTGCTCATTTCACGCATGCCCCTTCCCTCCGAGCACCACCCACACCGTGCGCCAGAGGATCCAGATATCGAGGAGGAGCGACCACTCTTCCACGTACCGCAGATCCAGGCGCACCTCCTCGGCAAACGGGAGGGAAGATCGGCCGGAGATCTGGCTCAAGCCCGTGATCCCCGGCTTCACGGCAAAGACGCGGCGCTGGTACGGATCGTAGCGCTCCACCTCATCGGGAAGGTGTGGCCGTGGCCCGACGAGCGACATATGCCCAAGAAGGACATTGAGCAGTTGCGGCAATTCATCGAGGTCAAATCTCCTGAGGATCCTGCCGACCTTCGTGACCCGGGGATCGCAGCGCAACTTGAAGAGAGGACCATCCTTGCGCTCGTTCATGGAAAGCAGTTCGGGCTTTCGTGCATCCGCATTGCGGGACATCGAGCGGAACTTGAGGAGGCCGATCATCGTGCGTCTGTGTTCGCCGACACGGTGGGACACGTAGAGCACTGGGGCACCGGACTCGATGAGCACTGCGACGGCGATGAGCGCAAAAAGCGGCGCAAAGAGGAGGAGAAGCACGAGTGATCCGCAGATATCAAACAGCCTCTTAAACACGCGCCCCCAACCATCGAGAGGCGTGGGCTGGAACTGCACAAGTGGGAGAAGCCCCAGACGCTCTACCCGCAGCAAATGCGGAAGGTCGGCGAGAACGGGGGGGAGGAACCCGTACCCAATGTGGTTGCTGCGACAGTAATCGATGAGCGCCAACGTCGCTTTGCTTGATGAGTCGGGATCCGTCTGCACCACCAGATCCAGGTGACGACGGTGCTCGAGCTGCTCGAGCGAGAGGAGATCGGGCAAATGCCCGAGGTAGAGGTAACGACGGTCTTTGGTGAGCACATACATGGCAGCTTCGGGCAATGGATGTGCTCCTATGGATACAACTAGACGAACGCCGATGCCCATCTTGAGCATGCCCCTCTGCAGCAGCAGCACTGCTGCGCGCGCTGAACCCACAAACAGGACGATGAGCGCCGTGGCGTGGAGGAGGAGGAGTCGCGAGTAGAAGAGCTCCCTGCGTACGAGGAAGAACCAAGCCATCACACAGACAAGCCACAGCGCCGCTGCGACGAATATCCTCGCCACTTCGTTCCAACCACTTCGATCTGTGCGTAGGATGTAGAGGGAAAGCAGGCCAGCAATGGCCAAAAAGAGTAGCACTCCGGGGAGCGCGAACTCCGCAATGTACACATCCATCGCCGGCAAGCTCGTGGGGGGGTCGAGAAGCCGAACCCCCGGGATGAGATCGACGCTGCTGCTCCGTAAGCGGTAACTCAAGAGGAGCGCAGCGAGAGCAGCAAGTGCATCCACGGGGATCCGCAGCAGCCCGAGAATGGCTTCGGATTTCTTCATGGAGTGCCTCAGTGTAGCGCACATCCGAGATGATTGCTGCGGAATAGAGTTGTCATCCCGGGTAATGTGACCCACGCGCCGTGGAGAATGCATCGGTGACGCTCTCGTCTTGTTGTTTTATGGAAGGATCTGGAGCCGCTGGAGAGGATTGAACTCTCGACCCACGCATTACAAGTGCGTTGCTCTACCACTGAGCTACAGCGGCCTATGAAGGAGGAAAGACCTGAATGACCAGTAGCAGCATATCCCGCCCACCGAAGCTCATCAGAGCGTAGGTGGGAGCCCCCGCTCGAACGTACCGTTCGGCCAGCCCGACAGGTCCGGCGGGTACGGGCGAGCAGCGGCGCACGGGCATTGTACATGCCTGTATCAGAAAAGAGGACCTTGCGGTCCTCTGTCTGCTGCTTCTCTATACGCCGGATTCTGTCCCCGCACCTATTTTCATGTCTGCGGTAACGAATGATCGCGCATGATCATTGGTCACAATGAGGCAGGAAAAAAGGTGCGGGGGATGACCATCTGTCTAGGCCCGTGATTGCTCGCGGGCTCGAGCGGAGGGGTAGTGGGGACTACGGAACCATAGTCGATTCCCATTACCCAAATCCTCCTTGCTTCACCAAGAGTTTGCCGAACTGCATGGACCCGGACACCGCCGGTAAGGCGATGCCTGAGACGGTTGCAGGTCCCCGGTTCCCGGGGCGTTTCACCCGCATCCCGCACCTTTTTTCGTGGTCTCGGTAACCGCTGAATGTACGCGAGATCATGGTTACTCCTTTCACGAAAAAAGGTGCGGGACGCGGTTCGTCACTGTGGCACTGGTCCTACGAACGGCCTTGGCATCTTACGATGCGTATGCGCCGCCGCGGTGGGCGTTACCCACATGGCGTTCCTGTGAAGTCCGGACGTTCCTCCCCGCACCTTTTTTCGTGGTCTCGGTAACCGCTGAATGTACGCGGGATCGTGGTTACTCCTTTCACGAAAAAAGGTGCGGGGCGGTCATCCAAGGAGCAGACCTCTATTGTCTCGCATCGAGAGGTAGGGATCAAGTCCCTTTGCGTGCAGTCCGTGAGCATATATACGGGTCATAGGGTGCAACAGGGAAGCTGAAGTAACGTAATCTATGTAGGAGTGCGGCGCGGAGACCGACTCCTTTGCGCACGATTTCCGCGTTCTATGGCCTACATATCCAAAAGGGGATCCGGCGAAGTTTACGCATGAAGCTCCACCAGCTCGCGCCGATGGTTTCCCCGCACACGTCTGCGGCATCGTTCCAAAATCCATCGAAGCATACATGGAAACAGCTTTCGCATTCCTCCACTGCCTCACGGCAGTGGTTTCCTGCGAAGGTGGACGAAAAAGAGCCCCGGAACCGGGGCTCTTTCTTGTACGAGGTCAGCGAGTGACACTGATTGTTTCCCCATGCTCGGCAGAGTCCGCAGAGACCGTCACACGGTTGTTGGCATCTTTGGAGATGTCGTAGCGCGTGTCATTGCCCGTGGCTCCACTGGGATCGACAGGCATGGAAACGAGGTCTTTGTCAGTGAGGGGCATAAGGTCGCATCCGTTCGTCACACCTGTACAGGCAGCAATCGTACAAATGTTATATGTTGTTCCGACAGTTGCGGATGGCAGACAACCCGGCAGCGTGCCGTCGTTGTCGATTGCGTACTGGTACACCGCATTGAGAATGGTATTCACATCGCTGCGTCGCTGTGCATTGCGCGCATCAGCAAGCTGCTTGGTCGGGTCGACCGCGACGACGACGATCGCAGCCAGAATCGCGATGATTCCGATAACGAGGAGGAGCTCGATGAGGGTGAAACCCGATCGGCTCTTAGCATGGAAGTTCATAGGAAAAAGGAGGGAAGGGAAGTAATCACCGGGAGAAAACCAAAATCCCCCAGCCGCTGGAAAGGCATTGTACCTCTATACGCAATGGATCTGCTCGATTGCCTTGCGCTCAAAAAAAACTATGACGTTTTATTTTTTACGGACAGATTATGGGGTACCTGAGCGATGGCACACCGTCCACGCTCACGCACACCAGGCATAGGCACCCATCTCGTAAACGGGGGCGCAACCACATGCATTGCCGGAAAATATATCCAGCGGGAAACGTTATGTAGTGAATGTGCATTCCTTGCTATAGGTATGCGGGAGTTGCAGACGGATGGTATGTAACGCATAAAAGCTCATTTAAGCACTCTGTCTTGTGGACTCTTCCTCGATGATGAGAATGTGCTTTCCACCGCGCATTGCGGCTTGCAGCGGGGATTTCTCCTGGTCGGACACGGTGTGGATATTCGATAAAATTATAGGAGAAAACGGCAAAATCGGTGATTATAGCGTTGTCGGATACAAACGGGTACAAGTGCGTTGTCCGGCATTGCCTCCCACCTCCCGTCCCATGCCCCGCGCTCTCCTCTCCGTCTCCGATAAAACCGGCATCGTTGATCTTGGAAAGCGACTGCAACAGTGCGGCTGGGAGATCCTCTCCACCGGGGGAACGCAGAAAACACTGCAAGACCACGGGGTAACCGTGACGCCCGTAGAGAACGTAACGCAGTCTCCCGAATGTTTCGGCGGACGCGTAAAGACGATGCATCCGAAGATCATGGGAGGAATTTTGATGCGCAGAGATAATCCATCGGATATGCAAGAGGCAAAGGAGCAGGGAATCGAACCGATAGATTTGGTCGTCGTGAATCTGTATCCCTTTGAAGAGACGCTCAAAAAAAATGTTGATCGAGCTGCTCTCATTGAACAAATCGATATCGGTGGACCCACACTCCTGCGCAGCGCCGCGAAGAATGCGGCATTTGTTACGGTGATCTGTGACGCAGCAGATTATGAACGTGCAATCACACAAATAGAGAACGGAGAAGTGACACGGGAATCACGGCAAGAGCTTGCGAAAAAAGCTTTTGCGCAAACTGCCGCATACGATGCGCTCATCGCAGAAACACTCTCGGAAGGCATGTACGCCGGCTGCATGCTGCACAACCGAACGACGCTGCGCTATGGCGAAAATCCGCACCAGTGGGGAAGGTACTACGACCTGTGGAACACCAAGCGACCGTGGAAGATCGTGCAGGAGGAGGCAGGAAAACCAATGAGCTACTTGAATCTCCTGGATGCTGATGGCGCGTGGAATCTTGTACAGGAATTTTCGATCCCAGCAGCAGCCTGCATCAAGCACGCCAATCCTTCCGGGGTAGCGAGCAATGGAACAATCGAAGAAGCATTCCAGCGATCGTACGACACCGACAAGCTCTCTGCTTTCGGCGTGATCGTCGCGCTCAATCGCCCGTGCTCGGGAGCGATCATCCAAAAGATCATCGATCAGAAGATTTTTGCTGAGGTCATCATCGCTCCGTCGTTTGAGCCTAAGGCGATGGAACTGCTCAAGCAGAAGCCAAAAATCCGGGCTATAGAATGCTCCGCTCAAAGCTCAAAGCTCGAGGCTCAAAGCTATCGCACTGTTCTCGGCGGCATGCTTCTGCAGAATCCCGACAGCAGTATCGTCACCGAGAAAGACCTCACGTGCGTCACGGAAACGAAGCCAAGCGCTGAACAAATTGCCGATCTGCTTTTCGCCTGGAAGGTGGTGAAGCACGCGAAGAGCAATGCGATTGTCTTTGCAAAAGATTTGGTGACCGTCGGCATCGGCTGCGGCCAGACGAGCAGAGTGGACAGCACCTGGATCGCTGTGAAACGCGCGGGAGACCGTGCGAAGGGCGCGGTGATGGCGAGTGATGCTTTCTTCCCGTTCCCGGACTCTGTGGAAGAAGCCGCCAAGCATGGGATCAGCGCCATCATCCAACCGGGCGGATCGATCCGTGATGCAGAGGTGTTTGCAAAGGCAAATGCGTTGGGGATTTCGATGGTGACAACTGGAGTACGTGTTTTTAGACATTAATATTTGAACCTATCCAACCAATATCAGCCGCATCGCCTACCGGCGTGCGGCCCCCTGATATCATCAACAGAGCGCCCTCCTCCCCGCAATCGCCTCTTTCAGTGTCACCCTTCGACAGGCTCAGGATCATCCGTAGAAATGGGCGCTACAGAGATCTTCGACCCGCAATCGCCTCTTTCAGCGTCACCTGATCCGCAAATTCGATGTCGGCACCCATGGGAAGACCATGCGCTAACCGTGTAATTCTCTGCACACAATCTCCCAATTTTTGCCGGATGTACGTCGCCGTCGCTTCACCTTCTACATCAGGATTTGTGGCGATGATTAATTCGGCAATGTCACCCTTACCACAACGATCCACCAGTTCCTTGAGCTTCAGCTGCTCCGGCCCGAGGCCATCGATGGGGGAGAGCACACCATGAAGCACGTGATACAAACCTTTGTATCCAGTTTTTTCAAAGGCAATCACTTCCAGGGGAGATTCGACGACAAGAATAGTCGAGCGATCACGTGATGCATCCTCACACACAGAGCACTTGTTCTGCAGCGTCACCATCTGACATTCCGAGCAATAGTTGAGCTCTACACGTAGATCCAAAAGCGCTTTCCCAAGCGCCTCCGGAGAAGCCTTGGAGCTTCGAAGGAGATGAAAGGTCAGACGCTCCGCGGACTTCGGACCGATACCCGGAAGCTTGCTGAATTCTTCGATCGTGCGCTGAAGGGGGGCGGGGAGGAGAGACACGGAAATAGAGTAGCGGAAACCGCAAAAATCACACCTCTCTCCCCTCACGTATGCGGCGCTCCGTGTCGCGCTTTTTGATCGCCGCACGCTTGTCGAACTTCTTGCGCCCACGGCACACACCGAGCGCAATCTTGATGAAGCGCCCGGCACGAACTTCCAGGGGAATGAGCGTGCATCCCTTCTGATCCACCGACGCTGTGAGGCGCAGGGATTCCTCTGCTTTCAACAGTAATTCCCGTTCGCGCGATGGCTGGTACCCGGCATCCGTTGCGGCATAGCGGTACGGTGCGATGGCCATATGACGAATGTATGCCCGACCATCGCGCAGCAGAGCATAGGCTCCTGCGAGAGTCACATGCCCCGCTCTGCAGGACTTCACTTCGGGTCCTGAGAGCATCACTCCTGCTTCGATCGTTTCGAGAATATCGTAATCGAAGCGTGCCCGGCGGTTACTGGCAACGACCTTCATGGGGCCAGAATAGCGTATACGATGTAAAAAACGCTTGCATTAGGGCTCACGGAGGCATTGACAAATGGTAAAAAATCCATATTATGGATGGGTCTGCTCAAGATATCCTCCCCGCACCTTTTTTCCTGTCTGTCGTAATCACGCATAACGATTACCACTGGATAGCCACAGACGTGAAAAAAGGTGCGGGGGCGGCGAATGCTTCTGCATCTCGAAAAATATCGACCGCAGACGTAGGGACATTGTCCTCATCTCGCGATCAGGACGATGTCCCAATTTTTATGTGGTGATCAATACGCCCAAGGAGCAAGCACCGAAAGAAGGGGCGCGCCGCCAAGATACGCGACGAGTGTTCCTGCAAATACATAGGGGATGAATGCGATGCGATCCGTGCGCTTCGCTCGACCGGTAACTAGGAGCACGCTGACAATGGCCGCGCCAATACTGTAGGAAAGGGCGATGCCCAGAAGCGTCTCCTGCCAGCTGTCGAGCAGCAACCCCATGGCAATGCCCATGAAGATGTCCCCGCTGCCAAGCACCCGACCGCGAGAGAGAACCCACTGCAAAGAAAAGAATCCTCCGCCAAGGAGCGGCCCAAGCCAGTGAACGTATCCACGCAGGTAGGCTGCAAAAAGCGCAAACACGAGGAAGGGGAGTGTGACCGCATCGGAAATGTGCTGGGACTCCGCATCCAACGCAGCGAGGAGGAGAAAGAGCCAGAGCGCCACTCCCGTCGCAAGGGTGTAAGAATCTATGTATCCCTCATGAAGCGAGGGAAGGGCTACAAGAGCAGCACTGAATGCCTCGAGGAGAGGGTAGCGCAGCGCAATACGGCGATGACATACGCGACATCGACCACGGAGTAGTGCGTAGCTCGCAAGCGGGATGAGATCGCGCGCTGCGATCTTCTTCTTGCAACATGGTGACACCGACCGACCCCCGATGCCCCTACCTTGTGGCACCCGCGCAACGATCACGGACCCGAAACTCCCGAGTGCAAGACCAAGAAAGAGGAGCGTGGCGACAGAAAAAAGGTTCAAAGACACCTTGGTAGCCTAGCGCATTTTTCCGATGATGCGACGTTGCGCTTCTGACCTACGTTCGTGGGCGACGCTTGCATGCCCGCAATCCTCCGGCTCCCATGCCTGCAGCAATGAGTGCGCCGAGGGTACCGATGCCAGAACCCGGGAGCTCATCAGTATCCGGTCCGGGAGCTTTTTCCATAGCGGAATCGTCCCACGAACTCGCAGCTCCATCGATCCATGAAGGAGCGGGTACCGAGGCGACTGACGAAGACTCGCTCCACATTGCCTCAGCAGACGAGACGGATTCAGAGGATGCATCCGCACTGGAAGCACGTGAGCTGGAGCCCCCCTCCACTTGATACTTCTTATATGCCGCACCGAATTTCTCGGAAATCTCCTTTGCCCTGGACTCGAAGTGGGCACCGGTACGATCCCCAGCCTGGTCTTTATCTGCCACCGCAGATCCTTGTCCTCCACCGGGAAGCCACTGCTGCGGGATGCTCGTCCACGCAGTAAGGCGCGGGGCGGCTTCATACCCATAGTAGGCAATGAGACCGAGTGCTCCGCCGACGATGGCGCCGGTGAGCTGCTTTACGAGGGATGGACCGTTACTCATGGTGTGTGTGGGTATCGAACTAGTATAGCAGATTTAACGTGCGAGAGGAATAGAACATAGTGGGCGTAGGCGTAGGAACAAACTAGGGACGCTGCACTATGGCCTGAGGCCAGGATCGCCTACATACCCTTTTCCCTGTGCAAACTGCTCTTAAATCTATCCGGCTGAAATGCAGCCAAGCGCTCCATGGGGCAGGGGAGATCTTGCACCTCTACGCCCGGCGGCAACTCTTGATCGTACCCAAGGAGGATGAGATCCGGCGCGATGCGTGTAACGGGCCTCAGATAATCCCTCTCGTCTCCGAGCGTCACATGCGCTGCAGGGTAGTCGCGTGCCACTGCTGCCATGCGCTCCTCTTGGGACTGCCTGGGCTTTCTCCCCTTGATGCGCTCGACGGTAACGTCGCAAGCGACAACGACATGGAGCTCTCCACGCAAAAGCCCCTGGTCGAGGACAAACCTGTGACCCGGATGGAGCCGATCAAACGTCCCAAACATCAATACACGCACACGGCAATCCTACGCCCTCCCCCCTGCCCCCTACCACCTGCGTTCACCTACTTCGTCCTCAAATCCACCGCGTAGATCCTCTTCTCATCGATGACGTACACATGGGTCTCGTCCGGATCGACATACATATCCGCGAGCTTGCCGATCTGATCCCCCTCGAGGACATACTGCTTCGCGTAGGTGGACTCCCCCGTCTGGCCACCATCGCTCACGACGATGACCCGAGCGCCAACGGGATCGAGGAAGTACATGCTTCCATCCAAGACTTTGTAGATGCGCGTGGTGTCTTGGAGCAAGCCATCCGGCGCGTGGCGGATGACGAAGGGCTTTTCCTCTCCGCGCAGCAACTTCAGCACCGTGCCATCGTCTCTGAGCACATACATGTTCCCATCGATTGCAATGTCGATTCCATGCGATACATCGCCGTTGACGTTATAGGGCGATGGGGGACCGTAGCGATTACTGAGGCGCTCGTACTTGTAGATCTGGTTGTTTTCCGGAGAGAGGATGTAGAGGAAGCGGAGGTATGCTTCGATGCTCTTGCCCGTCACCCATCCGGCGGGATCTTCTGTTTTCATGATCGTGTGCTGCCTTGCAATGCTCTCGATGAGCGTGTTGCCGGTCGTTTGGAACACCTGAGTCTGGTAGCGCGGGAAGGACGCCCCCGAGACGATGAGCTCTTCATCGCTGACGCGCACAGGATTCTCCACGGAGTTCAGCAGAACCCGATAGATATTTTGACGATCGTAGGCGACGAACTCACCATCCGCGAGGCCGATGAACCCCAGAGCAGTGACATCCGGATTCTTAGCGGCGAGGTTGGCGACGACACGCGGGGAGAGTCTCACGATATTATTGATCTCTTCACGCTTGTTGCGGATGCGATCCAGCAAATCCAAAGCCTCTATGCGATAGAGCCCCCTGTCATTGTCCATGACTTGCTTGCTGCGCTCCTCCGCACGCTCGAGGATGGCATTGGCAGCGTCGATATCCCCTGCGATACGCCTATTCTCAGCAGTTTTGAGCTCTGTGCCTACTTGCTCCACGATGGCGCCGAGCTCTTCGCGTGTCTTGCTTCGCTCACTGTTCATGGTCAGCTGCAGGAGCACCCAAATGACCAGGAATACCGCGATGGTCCCAGCGAGGAGGAGGAGGTGTGCCCTCTTCTTGCGCTTCGGATCGCGCAAATCCCGAAAGAAAGATTCCGCCCAGGAGCGTAGCGCGGGCAGGCGCCCTACGATATTGAGTCCGCGCATCCAATCCACCCCCGCAAGCGCATACCATGCGATCAGGGAAGTCCACGTCCTCGATCGGCCGCTGCCGCGCTGACGCTGTGATGTCCTGCTCACCGTCTTGCGCCCCTCTCTGCCAAGCGGCAGTCGTCCTCCTTGGTCGACTGCCAGTGTCGCCACGGAGGCATGCTCCTTCTCCCCTTCAAGCACGTGGGTCACCTCCCCGAGAATGTCTCCGCCGCGCTGGACAACTTGTGTGAGCTGCGCTGGAGTGAATGCCCGCAGAAGTCGTTGCGTGGAGAGAATCACGATGTCACCCTGTTCAAGTGCGCCGCTTGCGACGTAGACGAATGCCGGCGTCGGCTTTCCTCGGGTGTACTCCGTAATTTGGCTGGCCGAAGAGCCACGCACGACGTATGCCTCGGCGCGCCCTGCATGGGAAACGTGCAACGTACCATCCATGTCGACGATACCGATGATCGCGTGAATGTCTTGAATCGTGCCAGAAAGCAGCAATCCCTTCAAAAGCCCATTGAGCTCCTTGAGCGTGCCATCCAGGCGAGAGGATGCTTCGCCCTCCGTTTCCAACAAACTCGCGCGGATGATGCTGCCCATCTCCTTTTCGAGAGACTTTGCATCATGTGCATCGGCCTCGATCTGCAAGAGGAGCAGCGCGCGTTCGCCCTGCGCAGACTCAAGAGAAAGGCCACCGAGAGAGGTTCCGCTTAAGGACTTGGTCTGGCCCGTTTGGACCGTAGTGTCCATACGGTACAGGAGGCTACCTTGAGGTCATGGGAACGGCAAGGGGTGGTGAAGGGAGTCCGCTGATCGCCGACACGACATACTCCGTCCTTAGTAGGAACAAAATTCATATTTAAAAAATAAAAATTTGTTTATTCTAAGCCAAAATATTGATACATCGACATGTAACTATTGATTTTATAATAACCATGGAGTACAGTGGGGACGTACCGCGACTTGCGGCATTACCAATCACTACGAATGAAAACTGTTGGAGAGTGGGTGCAAAGGCACCTCAATACCAAGAAAGAGGGACGTCCCATGAAGGGCGGCTCTCAACCTTCCCATGGAAACGCCGGTGGGCAGCAACAGCGCCCACAAGGAAACCACCGTTCAGATGCCAGAGGCGGCCGTCCGCCGGCTCAGGCACGTCCCGAGGCAACCCAACAGGAGGGTCCACAGCGCGGAGGGTTGAAGTTCTACCCGCTCGGAGGGTTTGACCAAGTGGGAAGAAACTCCTGCGTGATCGACGTCGATGGGGATCTGTACATCATCGACTTGGGATTGCAGTTTCCCGATGAGGACATGCTCGGCATCGACTACCTGATCCCCGATATCTCATCGCTGCGCGGAAGGGAGAACCGGATCAAAGCCATTCTCTTCACCCACGCGCACCTTGACCATATCGGTGCCGTTCAGCACCTGCTCCCACAACTCCATTATCCCCCGTGCTACGGCACCAAGCTCACAACGGCATTCATCCGCAAGCGTCTCGACGAAGAGCGGATCACCAGCCAGGCCAAGCTGACCAATGTCACGTACGGTCAGAAAATCCGGATCGGCAAAGTAGAAGTGGAGTACCTCCGCGTTACGCATAGCATCCCCGACTCAGCGGCGATCGTGCTACATACACCGTATGGAAAGATCGTCCACACAGGCGACTTCAAGTTTGACCTCACGCCGACCGGGTACGAACCCCCGGCGGATTTCCAGCGCCTGGCGGAGCTCGGCAAGGAAGGAGTGCTCGCGATCATCGCCGACTCTACGAATGCCGGAAAGCCGGGATTCAGCAAGAGTGAGAGTGAGATCTCTGCGACGCTGGAGGACTTGATACGCGATGCCAAGGGGCGCGTGATCGTCTCAACGTTCAGCTCGCTTCTCAACCGCATCCAACAGATCGTGGAGCATGCGAAGACCTACAACCGCAAAGTCTTCATCTCCGGCCGCAGTATGGAAGCCAACGTGGAGATTGCTCAAAACCTTGGGTACCTCCGAGCGCCTCGCGGACTCATCCGCAAGGTAGGCCCAGGCATGGACAAGATCCCCGATCGCGAAACGCTCATCATCACTACCGGAAGTCAGGGGGAGGAAACTGCTGGACTCGCACGCATGGGGCTGGGAACCCACAGGCACATCGAGGTGAAGAAAGGGGACACGGTGATCCTCAGTAGCAACCCCATCGTCGGCAACGAGCGCGCCGTCGCGAAGGTGATCAACAATCTCCACACCCGTGGCGCCAACGTGAAGACCAATCAGGAACTCGCGCTGCACGTCACCGGTCACGGCCACCGGGGAGACATCCTCCTCATGCACCGGCTCGTGCGAGCGGCGCACATCATCCCTGAGCACGGAGAACCGCACATGCGCGCCGCACACGCGGACATTGCGCGCAGTATCGGGTACCAGGAAAACCAGGTACACCTCCTCAGCAACGGCGAGATTCTCGAATTTGAAAAGGGAGGCGGTGCACGCAAGAGCAAGCACAAGATCGCTGTCCAAGATGTCATCATCGACGGCCGCGGATCTGCTGGCGAAGGCCAGAGAGTGCTGCTCGACAGAAAAATCATGAGCGAGTCCGGCGTCGTCATGATCATCCTCAGGGCCTACAGCCAGAGTAAGCGCCTCGTCGGCGACCCCGACGTCCTCAGCCGCGGACTCATCTACGGATCCGAACAGCAGAAGATCACCGCCGAAGTCGTGCACGCCAGCAAGAAGGCGTACGAGGAAGCTGTGAACCGCGGTGAGACCGACCGCAAGGCACTCAAGCGCGCCGTCACCGGAGCGCTCTATCGCTACTTCGACCGTGCGCTGGATCGAGAACCGATGGTGATTCCGATCATTGTAGAGCAGTAGATTCCCCTGTGATGGAGAAGTATCCTCTCGTCCCCCGAAGCCCCACAGGGCGAAGGGGGATGGTGGTACCTATAATCATGGACGCGTTGCTACTGACACGTATCCAAGCGAAGCAATCACAAATAGTATGCCCAGGGTTATGATGATGCTTTTGTTTCTTTTCTCTTCCCACGGAAGAGCAAACATTATTGCCAATGCGATTGGATAGAGTCCAAACACCAAAAAAAGGGCGACGCTATTTATAAGATCCCCCAATAGGCCTGGGGGATTTGGAAATGTATCAAAAAGTGCCGCGATGGCTAGTGGAGGCATGAGCAATGATTCTGCCCATTGCAGAGAAGATGGAATTCCTGAGAAGGTTTTGCTTTCGCCTAAAATCCAAAGCGCTACGACATCGAGAAGAGCTCCGATCAGAAGCCCTGTAATCAGCCGCCAAAACTTTGCGGACACGATATTCATGTGCACCGTCATATTACCACTTTGCCCTGGACCCTCCACCCCTCATACGGTGTCCAGCCGCATTTGCTGTGGAGATTTTGAGCTTCGACAATCCATTCCTTATCGAGATCAACGGTAATGGTGCGATCTTCTTTGTGAAGACCCAGCCCAAAGATCCGATTGGGATTTTCGAAACAGAGCCGAACGATATCAGAAGCTGACAGCTGACAGCTGACAGCTGTCAGCTTTCTCGGGTTTGGCCATCTTCCCGCAACCACTGTCAGAAGTAGTGGCAGCATCGTCTCTACACCTGGTACGCCACTGGGCGCCTGTAGTGGATCACCGGACTGCTTCTCTTCCAATGTGTGTGGTGCATGATCGGTAGCAATGCAGTCGACAGTACCATCCGCGATGCCTGCCCAGAGCGCATCCTGATCTTCTTTTGAGCGTAATGGGGGATTCATCTTTCCGAGGGCACCAAGCGTTTTGTAATCGTCGATCGTCAGGAACAAATGATGTGGTGCAACCTCGCACGTCACAGATAATCCTTCGCTCTTTGCTTCACGCACCAGCTGCAGTCCTCCTGCTGTGGAAAGATGCGCGACATGGAACTTCGTACGATGTGCCCGCGCAAGATTGATTGCCTGTCTGATGGCGGCGACTTCGGATTCTGGTGGCCGCATTTTTGAATGGGATGAGGCCTGTAGCGGAGGTTTATGAGCCTCCGCTACGGATTTCTTTGCTACGTCATTCATCCCTGCATCTTCACAGTGCGCCACAAGAGGAACGCCCAGTTCTCCACATAACCGGAATGCTTCGGTGATAGTCTCGAGATCTGCCCCCTGATTGCCGGTGGAGTGATCGAAGTACACTTTTAAACCGCAGCAGCTTTTTCTGAGCTCTTGCAATGTAGGAGAGGTGCCGCGCCATACATCGCGAAGGGCAAGGAGATGCCGCTTCTCGGTAGCCCCCATGAAAAAGAACATCCTGCATTCCTGCATTCCTGCATTCCTCAATTTCCCTGCCCGCCTCACTTTATCCGCCAATGCATCCACACTCGTTGTTGAGGGAATGGTGTTTGGCATCTCGCACACCGTGAGTACCCCACCGGCAACGGCGGCTGCAGACTCGGATGCCATATCTCCTTTGTGTGTAAGCCCAGGCTCACGAAAATGTACGTGACAATCGATGAGGCCGGGGAAGGTGATTATGGGGGACATAAAACGGTACAAAAAAAGCCGCTCCTATGATGGGCGGCATCCGAGACCCGTCGGATTACACCGAGACTTGAGACCTCGATCACAGGGTACATTTTTTGCTTACAAATGTCAATAAAAGCTTGTAAAAGGCCTTTTATTGGGTGTACGATCGTACAGCCGTCATTTGGGGGGTGGTACCTGGTGGTTACACTGAGACTTGAGACCTTGGTGTGCGGGTTCGATTCCCGTCCACTCCACCAGTGATGGCCAAAGGTTTGTACTGCGCACGTCATGAAACTTAGAATAGCAGAAAGCGTGCAGCACCGATGAGAATGATCACGCGCTGGCAGGACTCAAACGCATGCGTGCTGACGTACGAAAGAAATTGTTTGCCGATCCGGACACCGAGGAGCATGAGAGGAATACCGGCAATGAAAAGGATGATGAGATCCTGCGACCACTCGATCTGCGTGACGTATGCGGAACTCTTTCCGATGTTCATCGGCAGCGCGATGGTGGTGGACGTGCCAACGAACTCCGCTTTTGAAAGACCGAGTGCGAGCAGCACTTGCCCGCGCATGATGGCGGCGTTTCCGAGAATACCGCCAAGAAGCCCGTTGACTGCTTCGCCGGAGACCAGAATCCACGTCGTCGGCCGCATGCGCAGTCGTGCCGATGGAAAGAAGTCTTTGACCGCCAAGACAAGAAAAACGACACCGAGCATACGGGACATCAGTGTGACCGGGATAAGGAAAAGAATCCGTCCGCCGATGTATTTTTTGGCCCAATCTTTTGCTCTATAACTCGCGTCTTCTTCAATGTTAAATTCAACTTCACCAAGTTTTGCGGAAGCAAATGGTGGACGAAATTCATCAAAAGTCATTCCAAGAATTTCTTCATAGAATGGTTTTGATTTATTGAGATCAGCTACGCCGATTAAAATTGATGAAACTTTTATCATTTCCATATTTTATATCTTACTTTTTTAAAAAATTACTTCTCTGCCACCGTAATAAAGTATGGCGGGAGGTTTCTCGCTTCAAATATCGCTTTTACTTTCGAAAAGCGCTTACGCAGAGACCGATGGAGATAAGGAGTGGCCTGATAGCCGATAAATTGTCCGCCCTCAACCAGCGCTTCGTGACTGGCTGAAATTAACTCTTCTCTTTCTTCTGGTTTTAAAAATGAAAAAGGAATGCCGGAGACAATAGCGTCAATGCGCGGCAGTTTGAGTTGAGAAAATTTTTTTGAAACAGTAATCACATCTTCGTTTATCACTTTCAGACGCGAATCACTGATCTTTTCCAAAAGCTCAGCGCAATCTTTTTGCAGCTCAATTGCAACAAGCTTGCCGTCGGCAGGTAAGGCATTTAAAAGGGCTTTAGTAACCACTCCATCGCCGGCGCCGTATTCAATAATATACTTTACGTTCGGCTTTAAGGCGTGCATAATTCGGCGAACCGCATACGAGGAGCTAGGCGCCACCGCGCCCACAAGCTTGTAGTCTTTTAAAACAATTTTAAAAAAATCCTTTTTTTTCATAATTTTCCGAGAAGCATCGCGAGAAGTGCCATGCGGACGGGGACGCCGTTTCGGACTTGGCGGAAGTAAGCGGCATTGGGAAGTGCGTCGACGTCGGTAGCGATCTCGGTGACGCGGGGGAGGGGGTGCATGATCACCGTACGCTTTCCTTTGAGGTGGGCGGCCTTGAGTGTGTACACGCTCTTGAGACGCTCGTACTCGCTATGGTCAGTGAAGCGCTCTTCCTGGATGCGCGTCATGTAGAGGACGTCTGCCGTGAGCGCGGCATCGAGTGCGCGCTCTTCGGAAAACGCGATGCCCTTCTCCTTGCAGAAGGTGATCACCTTCTCAGGCATCGTGAGCTCTTTGGGCGAGACGAAGACCAGCGTGATCTTGTCATAGAGCCCGAGGAGGAAGCTGAGGGAGTGCACCGTGCGCCCGAACCGCAGATCCCCGACCATGGCCACCTTGAGTCCGTCAATCTTCCCGCACTCCTTTTGAATGGTGAAGAGATCGAGGAGCGCCTGCGTAGGGTGTTGCCCTGGGCCATCCCCTGCGTTGATGAAAGGCACCAGAGAGACCGCAGCAGCTCGGTCAGCGCTGCCCACTTCCGGATGGCGCATGGCGATGATGTCGCAGTACTGCGACGCAACAACGATAGTGTCCTCGATGGACTCGCCCTTATAGAGCGAGCTGAACTGAATGCCATCTGCAGTGACGATGTCTCCACCAAGGCGCTGCATGGCGGACTCAAAGCTCAAGCGCGTGCGCGTGCTCGGCTCATAGAAAAGGCTCCCGAGAATCTTCCCGCGAAGGAGATCGCAACCCCCTTTTTTGAGAATCCCTTCCATATCCTGAGCAACTCCTACAATAGCATCCGTATCACTCCGCGAGAGCTGTTTTGTCGATGTGAGGTGGGTGAAGGGGAGACCCATCGCTGCGCATTGTACCCTGTTCAAGGAATTTGACAAATGTAATTTATGTTTCTTTATAATTTTATGCGTTTATGCTTCTTTCTCTACAATCCTCCTGATGCCTTCCCGACAAATCGCTTCTTCCACCTTGTGGCAACTCAGCAGCCAGGTAGTCATGGCTGCGCTTTCGATTCTGACGGTGAAGTTTGTGGCGATCGGCCTCAGTAAAGAGCTCGCCGGCAACTACAACTCTGCGTACGGATTTCTCCAGCTCTTTGGCATCCTCGCTGACTTTGGTTTGTATGCGGTCGGTGTGCGCGAGATGGCGCGAGCAAAAGACCGCTCCGCCGTACTCTGCGCACTCATCATCATCCGCTCGGTGATTCTCCTGTTCTCACTCACGCTAGCTCTCGCACTCGTCTGGCTTCTGCCGCAATGGCAAGGGACACCACTGCCGCTCTCGGTCACGGTCGCCGCGCTCGTTCCGCTCTTCACGCTCCTCGCAGGAATCCTTCGGACAGTGTTTCAAGTCCACCACAAGATGCAGTACGTGTTTCTCGCAGAGGTCACGCAGCGCATCATCACGACCGGACTCATCGCGCTCTTCATCGTCGCAGGCGTTCGGGGAAGTAGCGATGTCAGACTGCTCAATGTCTTCCTCTTCATCGGCGGCCTTGGCGCTTTCGTGCTGCTGCTCATCTCACTTGCCGCCTCGAGCCGCCTCGAGCGCATACAGTGGCGTCGAGACCCTGCAGTCATCCGATCCGTCCTGCGGCAATCCGTGCCCTTCGGCGTTGCGTTCCTTTGCATGGCGCTCTATCGCCAGATCGATGTGACGATGATCGCGCTCCTGCGGCCGGATTTCGAGATTCAAAATGCGGAGTACGGATTTGTGCTCAGGATGGTGGAGATGGGCTACGTCATTCCGACGTTCCTCCTAAACTCTGTCCTCCCCACCCTAAGCGAGCGTGACGCCAGAGGCGAAGACACCCGCGAGCTTCTCGGAAAAACATTGATCGTCCTTCTGCTACTGGGAGCTATCGCTGCACTCTTCAGTGCTTTGTGGGCACGCCCGCTCATAGAGCTCCTCACGACAGATGCCTACCTCAGCACACCGGGAAAGCCTGGATCGGACACGGCGCTACGGCTCATGGCGCTACCGATATTCCTCAACGGTCTCGTACAGTACGGCTTCTATGTGCTTTTAAACCGCGGACAGAGCAAACCGCTCGTGAAGATATTGGGATCGGCCGCGGTCCTATCCATAGGCCTCAATGGTTTGCTGATTCCTTCTTATGGGTACATCGGCGCGACGACCACCAGCAATATCGTTCATGTTCTTCTGACAATCACGCTGATGGTTAGAGCATCGCGAACGATGGCCGCGCACATCTTCGCACAAGCTCTCCTGAAAATTTTCCTGTTTGCTTGCGTGCTTGGAGTGGGACTGTGGAAAGCGGTGCCGCTCCTCACCAGTGAAATCCCAACGGTGATCGGATTGGTTGCAGCAAGCATCGCGATGACTGTCTTTATGTTTGCTGTGAGGATTCACACGATATTCTTGCCGACAAAAACGGTAGGGATGCCGTGACTATTTTGCATAGGGTGCCAATACTTTCCTGACTGCGGGCCGATGAATTTCGCGATCTTCTGCTGTGCCGAATGGGAGCAAATGACTGTCTTGATGCATTAAAGAGAAGAGGGGAACATTGCCGAACACAGCCAAATCTGATAGAATAGAAAGAAACACCCATGACAATCCGCACTCGACTCTCTGCCGCGCTCTGTAGTTTTGCGCTCCCCATCCTCTGCGTAGCCGCAGCGCCGGGGCCCGTGACCAATCTCTCCGGAGAAGCAATGCCCGATGGAAAGGTCGTCGTGCGATGGGACCCACTACCAGGCGCGGACATTGTCCTCTATCGACTGTACTACAGTGCGGATTCCATCTTGGAAAGTGAGGGGCTCTACGACGATTTTGAGGAGACGAATGGCGCAGTGACGGAGTTCACCTTCACCGACCCCCCTAAGCAATCCTTCCTCTTCATTACCGTACTCGGAGTCAACTCCGTTGGTGAAGAGAGTGACTCATTCATGGAGGAGATTCGGATTGATCTTGCGGCGCAGGCACCTGCACCCACACCTACGCCCAAACCGGTACAGCCTGTTGCAAGCTCTGCCGCTGCTGCTTCCTCTTCCTCGCTAGGGTTTGTTGCTCCAGTAATCGATATCAAGCTGCCGACGCTGGAGGAACTCGGCGTCTTCGGACAAAACGGCGTAACGCCAACCCCGACGCCCGTGGCCCTGCCGCCGGTCACGCCACGCGCGCCGAGCTCGCCCGTAGCGCCTGCATCGTCATCCCCCACTTCCATAGCACCACCCGTGCTCACACTCCCTCCGACACCGACGGTGACGAATGTGAATCCCTCGGTACCCATGCTCACCGCGCCTCCATCGGACGGGTATGTGCACCTTCTCTCCGCAGAGGCGTTGTCGCCTACGCAGGTGAAGTTGACCTTCTCGGCGGAGGTCATGATCGACGAGACATCCGCTCCAGGGGCGCTTCGGATCGAGGGCCTGGGTGGCAATCTGCACATTACGCAACTACTGATCAGCGATAAAATTATGGTGCTCGAAACGGCACCCCAGCAAAGGGGGAGCACGTACCGCGTGATACTGAGTGAGCCACTGCAGAGCACTGCAGGCGAGCCTCTTCATGCAACGGACCGGTCGGCGACGTTTGCCGGGCACGAGCTGGGGGATGCACCTCAGGCTCCGCCCGCTGTGTACAACCCTGCTTTCGCCAAAGACGTCATGGGCTTCCGCCTGCAAGCAACACCTGAAACTGGCGGGAAGACCTACACAGTTCTTGCACAGTGGGATCCCGATCTGTCGCGCGGAGACATCGCCTACTACGTGGTCCGTCAGACCCTCGATGGTGGACTGACCTATAGCGATCCCGAGCCGGTGCCTATGGACATCGGCGGCATCGAGATCAAGGGGGCGCAGCCCGGATCGCTCGGCATTTCCCTCAACGTCGTTAACGTCTACGGCGCAGTATCGACCGGCGTGTTTAGCACTGTGACGCTTCCAGGCAACGTGCCTGTGGGAGCGCCCACCGCTCCGCCTGTGCCACCGATGCCCCTCCCTGTACCCGCACTTCCCCCGTTGACCAGCATGGTCCAGGGGAGCATCCCACACATGGTCCAAGGGCACTCGATCATCGCGCGGAAGGACAATCTCTCGAAGACAGGCATCGGCCTCTTCGCCGCTGGATCTTCTTGTATCGGCGCCCTCATCGGGTGGAAGCGGTCGAAGCGGTCGCGCGCGTAAGCGTGCAACGAGTGCGTGGAAGGCTGTACGTACGTACACCTGATTTTTCGCAAGAGGAAGCCTAGGATTGGAGGATGCCTACACTGCAGTTGCTTCGAATATGGTTCGCGCCGTTTCTCTGCGTTGCCTGCGCAGCGGTTCTGCTTGTGCGCGACAGCGAACGTATGGCCGACGGCACTCTCCGTGCCCACTTCCTCGATGTGGGGCAGGGGGACGCAACGCTTCTCCTATCGCCATCGGGAAAGCAGATTCTCATCGATGGCGGCCCTGACCATTCCGCCCTTGAGGGCATCGGCAGGCACATGTCATTTTTTGACCGCACGATCGATCTCCTCGTCCTCACGCATCCGGATCTCGATCACATCGGTGCACTCTCCGAGGTGCTGAAACGCTACCGCGTTGGAGGAGTGCTCATGAGCGGGATACAAACAGATAAGCTGCAGTACCGTAAATTTCTCACACTCCTCTCTGCACAAGGAATTCCTGTCATTCTCGCAGATCCTCAGAAGGACCTCGCGTTCTCCGATGGGCTCATCTTGGACGTCGTCTGGCCACCTCGAGACGTACATGGCTCACAAACACCAGATACCAATAACACCTCGGTGGTCCTGCGCGCACTCTTTCATAGCGGCGCGATCCTCCTTACAGGGGACATCGAAGAGCTTTCGGAGAGGGCAATCCTCCGGTCGGGTGCAGATGTGCGCTCATCCGTGCTGAAAACAGCGCACCATGGAAGTAAAACATCGACCTCGACGGGGTTCCTCCTCGCTGCAGAACCCTCCATAGCTGTGATCTCTGTAGGCGACGGCAATCGCTTTGGGCACCCACACCGCAGTGTGCTCGATCGGCTCAGCGCACACGGAATCGCGATCCTGCGAACGGACCAGGAAGGGGAAATCTCCCTTGTTCTCCGGTAGCGGAAGATCATGATCTTCCGCTACCGTGTACAGGATTCATGCAGGCTCTCCTTCTCCTCGCCGGCCGCAGTCGGCGGTTCTGGCCCCTCAATGAGAAAACCTTGTTTCCGATCTGTGGGAAGACACTCCTTGAACATCAGATCGATCGCCTCCGCGCGGCGGGCCTCAAGCACATCACGCTCGTCGGTGGCGCGCACAATCTCACAGAAGCGAAGCACCTGACGGGGCTTACGGGCGTCCTGCAAAAAGATCTAGATCTCGGTATGCGGGGCGCGCTCCTCGTCGCTCTCCCGAAAATCCGTGCAGACGAGCCGGTATTGATCGTCAGTGGAAACGATGTCGTCGACTCTGAGGCGTATGCACTCGTCATGCAAAAAGCGAAGAAGGGTGATGGCGCAGTCCTCGCTAAGAAGATGAAGGCGTACTTCCCGGGCGGGTACCTCACGATGAAGGGGGCTCGCATCTCCGGCATTGTAGAAAAGCCGAAGCCAGGGTCGGAGCCGAGCAAGCTCGTCACCATTGTTGCGCATGTGCACAACGACCCCCGATCACTCCTGGCCTCTCTGAAACACGTTCGCCCCAAGCGTGATGATGGGTATGAGCTCGCACTCGCAGAGCTCTTTGCCACGAAGCGCTACGCTGCAGCACCGTACGAAGGGGTGTGGCGCGCGGTGAAGTACCCCTGGCACATGGTGCCGCTCCTCGAGACGTTGCTTTTGGGCATTGAGCGACCTTTTGTGGGAGAAAATGTCTCTATCCACCCCAGCGCCGTCGTTGATGGCAACGTTGTTTTGGGTGATGGAGTACGGATTCTGCCCCACGCGACTATCGTTGGCCCCTGTGTCATTGGCTCAGGAACGATCGTGGGCAATAACGCCCTCGTGCGCGCCTCAAGCATCGGCAACAACTGTGTCATCGGTTATGGAACGGAAGTGAAGGGGTCGGTGCTCGGGCACGATGTCTGGACACATATGACCTACCTTGGAGAAAGCGTGGTCGGTAACAACGTTTCGTTTGGCGGCGGGTGCATCACCGGGAACCTGCGGCTCGATGAAGGAATGATCTCTTCGGCGTTTGATGGCGATCGGATCGATACAGGTCTCACAAAGTTGGGATGTATTGTGGGGGATGGATGCCGGCTCGGTATCCATGTGAGTCTCCAACCCGGTGTGAACATTGGGGCTGGCAGTTTTGTGAGCTCCGCCGTGGTTGTGGGGACTGATGTGCCCGACGGAAGCTTCGTGACGATGAAGGGGGGGGAGATGCATGTGCGCAAGAACCGCACGACGACCAATGCTGCATCCAAGCGCTCAAATTTTCGTTCCGCGATCAGTACATAAAGGGTTGGAAATGCCCCTTTTGTATAAAAAAGTTATCCACAATGATTGGGGGAACAGGTGGATAACGTTTGTGGGGGGTTTGGCGTCCTTCTCCAGAGCTATGGGCTCTTTGCTCTCTATGAAGCCAAAAAGTTAATACTATGGAGTTCTGCCATCCTCTCGAAGTTCTTCACAAGTTTTCCACACCCCCTCCACAGCCCCCACAATAAGCCCTTGGCGCTCCCGTAAGCCACTTTCTCCTCATTCACCACCCCTTCTCCTGTTGTTCGCTCCTGTTCTCCACGAGATGAGACTGAAAATGTTGAGGAAAAACAAGGTGCTACTACTATGACGAATATACTATATATTTCTTTTATACTTATACGTACACATGAAGCTTCTGTGTAAAACCACCGATCTCCAGCAAGCACTCCATCTTGTGAGTCGTGCAATCAGCAATCAACAAGCACTTCCTATTCTTGGAAATATTTTACTACATGTTGAGGGCAAGCGTTGCACCTGCAGCGCAACGGATTTGGAACTGAGCATCATGACGCACTTCCCGGCCGATGTAGAAAATGAAGGGGCTATTACTATTCCTGCAAAAGCATTTCTCAACTTCGCTCAGTACAACACTGATGCAGAGGTTCTCCTTGAGACAAGTGAGGGCACGCAATTGCGTTGTACTTCAAAGAAGGCCAAAACACTGATTTCTGGTGAGGCGGCTGCAGAGTATCCCACGATCACTTCTATAAAAAAAGAGACAAGCTTCCCCCTTGTGGCAGATCCTCTTCTCCATGCTTTGCACTCCGTTACATTCGCTGCGGCAACAACAACATTACGCCCTGTTCTCGCCGGTGTGTATGTTCGTTCACAAAAAGGAAAACTCATCTTTGTGGCCACAGACAGCTATCGTCTCTCGGAGTACAAACTCCCCGTCGACAGCAGTGTGGATGTTTCCTGCATCATTCCCAAAAAAGTATTCGATGAGTTGCAGGCCATCGTCGGTAGTCAAAAAGAGAAAAGCTCTGGGAAGACGAAGGGGGCAGGTGATGAGGGTGAGAAGCAAGAAAAAAAGTCCTCCGCGGCGCATGTTGAGGTTGCCCTCAGTAGCCAACAAATCGAGATCACCACAGGGTCTACCACCCTTCTCTCCCGCCTGATTGATGGGAAGTTTCCTGATTACGAACAAATCATCCCCAAAGCCCCCAAAACCACTGTCACCATTCCCGTTTCGGAGTTACTCCCAACAATCCGGCGCAT
Source organism: Candidatus Peribacteria bacterium (assembly GCA_016866875.1). Lineage (GTDB taxonomy): Bacteria > Patescibacteriota > Gracilibacteria > Peribacterales > Peribacteraceae > 2-12-FULL-55-11. Next base: position 7,450 of record VGKY01000001.1, on the reverse strand, counting down.
GCACTACTTCGCAAAGGAGACGAATAACAACCTTACCTTCCACATCACCAAAGAAGGCATTCGCATCACTACACCTACTACCCAGTCTGGCCGAGACGAGGCCACACTCGGGGCAGTGGTCTCCGGGGCAGATAATAAAATTGCCCTCAGTTCGAGTTACCTCCTCGACTTCCTCGGGCACATCCCCGGGGGCGAGGTGGAGATGCGCATCACGGATAGTCAGCACCCTGCACTCTTCACTATTCCTGGCGTTGAGGGATTTAGTCACCTCATCATGCCGCTTCGGCTGCAAGAGGAGTAGGTGGCAGCATTTTCTCTTGCAGAAGGATTGAATCTTGATGTGTGCACTGCTATGCTAGCGACAGAGAAAGGGCTTGTGATGGCCATGAGTACAAGCCACCGATCATCATCCTGTAGACACGTTTCCCTGCCGAGGGAAGGCTGTTTTGAAGCCTGAAATCCCATTTGTACATCACTCTCCTGTGGACCCACTTTTATTTCTTGGGGAAAAGACGCACCGAGACCTCGCTGATGCCCTGCACGCGAGAGGAACGCTCGTGCTCAGCGGCGCCTCCAACGAGACTGCCAAGGCGCTTCTTGCGGCTGCAGTTTTGCGGCACAGGAACCAGCCTGCGTTTCTCGTCACAGAGGATGAGGCGTATGCCGAATCTCTCGAGCACTGGTTGCGCTTCTTTGGAGTTGTGACGCGGAGGATGCACCTTACGGAAAACGAGAACGGCGAAATCATCCCCGAGGCGCTCCGGACATTCCTCCTCTCCATGCGCGACGGAGCCGCTGCCATTTCCCTGGTCCCGCGCGATGTCTGGCAAGCACACTTTCCGTCGTTTACAGACCTGGAGAGCGGCGCACTGCAGTTTTCTGTAGGTAGCACCGTGGATTTCACAGCAAGTATCGAAGCCCTCATTGCCATGGGGTACGTGCACGGCGAGGATCGGTTCCTTACACCGGGGCAGTACCGCAGAGTGGGGGACGTCTTCGAAATCTACCCCGTGCAGGAGTTTCACCCATACCGGATTACCTTGGAGTTCGATCGCATCGAGAGCATCCACACGCTACGAGCGGACGACCCCTCGGTTGCCGTCGCCCCCACAGAGTCCGTTGCCATCTGGCCCATCGTCTACGAGCGCATGGCGCCGCTCAGTGGGCAGGTTCCATCATCGCATCTTCTCCTCATCGACGACCAGGATGACATCGAAGATCTCGAAGATGTTCACACCTTGCGTTTCACCCCTTTTCCCGAGGGGGCCGAACATCACGTGCACCTGCGCTACCTCTCCGTCTTGAAGTTCTACACCCTCACCGACTTCCTCAACGATGTCCGCGATAAGCTCGCGCAGGAGTGGACGCTCTTCGTCGTCACGAAGCGCATCGACGAGCTCTCCGGCATCTGCACTGAGGAAAAAGTGCCGTTCACCAAAGGACTCGAACGCAGGCCGGGGGCCATCACGCTCGTTCCCGCCGAGGTCAATGATCTCCTCCCGCACTCCCTCCAAAATCCCGATCTCAAGATTGCCCTCCTCACCGATCGCGAAATCTTTTCCCTGCGCAAAGCAGGGCGCGAGCGCTCGGTCCAAAAACTCGCGCTCGACTTCATCACCTCCCTCGTCCCGGGGGACTTTGTCGTGCATATGGAGCACGGGATTGGACACTTCGAGGGCATGACGGAGAAGGAGGTGGATGAGACCGTGCGGGAGTATCTGGAATTGACCTACGCCGAGGGGGACAAGCTCTTCGTGCCGGTGGATCAGGCGGACAAGCTCAGCAAGTACGTCTACGAAGAGGGGAACGAGCCGGTGCTCACGCGCCTTGGTACGAGCGACTGGAAGAAGATCCAGGGCAGGCTCAAAGAGGAAACGCAGAAGATCGCTGGGGAGCTCCTGAAGATCTACGCGCTCAGAGCCAAGGCCCGCGGCCACTCCTACGGTCTCGATACGGATGTGATGAAGAAGTTCGAAGAGGCATTCCCGTACCAAGAGACGCCAGGACAGCTCAAGGCCATCGAGGATATCAAGCGCGACATGGAGGATGTGCACCCCATGGATCGTTTGGTGTGCGGTGACGTGGGCTTTGGGAAGACTGAGGTGGCGATGCGCAGCGCCTTCAAGGCCGTCCAGGACGGCAAGCAGGTGGCCGTCCTCGCGCCGATTACCATCCTCGCGCAACAGCACTTCGATTCCTTCCGCAAGCGCATGCAGGGGTTTCCCGTGCGCATCGACATGCTCTCCCGGTTCCGCTCGGCTGCGGAACAACGCGCTACGCTCGAGAAGCTTCGCAAGGGCGATCTCGACATCGTCATCGGCACGCACAGGCTGCTGCAAGACGACGTGCACTTCCTCAATCTCGGCCTGCTCATCATCGACGAAGAGCAGAGGTTTGGTGTGAAGCAGAAGGAGAAGTTCAAAGAGATGCGCGCCAATGTCGACATCCTCACTCTCACAGCGACTCCCATTCCGCGCACGCTCAATCTCGGCCTCCACAAGCTCCGTGACATCACCACGATCACCACGCCGCCGCCCGGGCGACTCCCCATCATCACCGAAGTTCGTAAATTTAGCGATGTGCTGATGCGTGAGGCGATCATGACCGAGCTCAAGCGTGAGGGGCAGATCTACGTCCTCCACAATCGTGTGGAGACGATCGATGCGTTTGCCGACAAGCTGAGGCTTCTCGTGCCCAAGGCGCGGTTTGTGGTGGGGCATGGCCAGCTCAAGCCTGACGTCCTCGAAGAACGCATCCTGGCCTTCAAGAATGGCGAATTTGATGTGCTCGTGAGCTCGACGATCATCGAAAACGGTATCGACCTCCCGCGAGCCAATACGCTGATCGTCAACGAGGCCGAGCGATTTGGTCTCGCCCAGCTCTACCAGCTCCGTGGTCGCGTTGGTCGTAGCAAATTGCAGGCGTACGCGTACTTCCTCTACCACGGCCAGAAGCTCCACGAGGACGCCAAGAAGCGTCTCCGGGCCATCGTTGAAGCCTGTGAGCTGGGAAGCGGGTTCCAGGTTGCCATGCGCGATCTCGAGATCCGTGGTGCAGGGGAGATCCTCGGGGCGGAGCAGTCGGGCGCGCTCCAGACCGTCGGTGTTTCGCATTACCTACGCATGCTGAAAAGTGCGGTGGAGGAGCTCAAGGCGGGCGGCACTGCCGATGCCGAGCAGGAGGTGAATATCGAAATTCTTTTGCCTGTCACAGCCCTCCTCCCGTCGTTTTACATCCCCGATGAAGGGGAGAGGATCTCCGTGTACCAAAAGCTCGCGGGGAGTGAGACGACGACCATTCTCTCCGAGTTCGAGAAGGATCTCACGGAGGAGTACGGCAAGATGCCGAAGCAGGTGGAGAATCTCTTTGCCATTCTCCGCCTCAAAATCGCCTGTCGCTCGGCCGGTGTGCACCGTATCAAGATGGAGTCTGGAGCAAACAGAGAGGAGGCGGTGATGACCCTGGGTGCCCGCGTGACCGCAAAAGAAATCATGCAGCTTGTGAGTAAGCACCCGCAGTGGAGGATTTCCGGGCAGCAGCTCCGCATCCATTTTGGAGAGCTCAAGAAGGAAACAGGAGACTCAGAAGCGCAGTGGCTCAAGGGGCTCACGCAACAAGTGGGGATGCTGAAGAAAGAGGGAAAGTAGGAAGGAGAAAGTAGGAGGTAGGAGGCAGAAAGTAGGAGGTAGCAGGTAGCAGGTAGCAGGTAGCAGGTAGGGGGCAAATGGCCTTCTGCTGCGGTGATTCCTGCTGCGCAGAATACCTATGAGAAATGCCTATTTTCCTGTACAATAGAGAGATTTCACAAACATCCATGACGACTACTTCCGCACAGGCGACGGTGACCGCTCGCAATCCAGGGCAGGAGCTGTATGACAGCATCATGCGGGGCATAGAGCCAGAGCTCTGTAGCGACACTATTCCTCACCTTGCGGAGAAGTACAAAGACGAGAGCAAGGAAGACAGAGCGAAGCGCGTCGAGCGCTACAACAAAGCCTATACAGAGTTTGATCGCGCGGCGGCCACGCACATAAAGCAGCTGAAGACCGCAAAGAAGGCGCACAAAAAGGAGGCAATGCGATCTGCTGAGATCAAGTCTCAGGCAGAGGAGGCAGTGAAGCTTCGACAAATGGAATCTCTCTTTTCTTAATTTCTATGAAGAACAAACATTACAATTTCCGAGTTCTGGGAGAAGCACGACTGTGCCGGATGTCGTCTGAGGTTGCCGGTGATACACCCACATCTAATAACGAACAGATAGGAGAGGCTCTTCTACCCCCAGATGGCGATGGTTCCTCTCAGGGGATGCAAGACGGAGCAAAAACTCAGATGGATGTGCGCTCAGGAAACCTCGGCAAGGTTCTTGAAGATATGGGCGAAACAGCAGATGCAAGCCAAAAGACGCCAGTGGACACAGTGCCCCCCGCTGGAGAAGTGAAAAATGCCCCAGAGGCTAAGGCCAGAAAGCCGCGTGGCAACGCGGAGATGCGGGCAAAGATTCGGGCTGAGGCCGCACAAGATGCTGCAGTCGCAGCAAAAGAGGAGGCAGCCAAGCCAGAGGCTCCTGCCCCCGAGGCTCCCGCACCCGTAGGACCAGCTGATGATAGTGCTGAAAAAGGGGTGACGGATGATCAAATGGCTCAAGGTGGGGAGGAACCCCAGCCTGAGGCTCCTGCCCCCGAGGCTCCCGCACCCGTAGGACCAGCTGATGATAGTGCTGAAAAAGGGGTGACGGATGATCAAATGGCTCAAGGTGGGGAGGAACCCCAGCCTGAGGCTCCTGCCCCCGAGGCTCCCGCACCCGTAGGACCAGCTGATGATAGTGCCGAAAAAAAGGTGACGGATGATCAAATGGCTGAAGGGGGAAGGGCAGACCCCCCGGAAAATCGACAGGTCATCATGGCGGAAATGCAGGGGAAGACAGAGCAACTCCTGCAGGCCGTGCGCGATGCCGAGGCAAAGGCCGAAATGGAAGGGTATACGCCCGAAAATACTCAGGCAATCACCGCTGCGATCGATGCGTACATCACGGCTGCAAATAGCGAACAGGGCTATCTGCGGGCGGATGATCTGGTTACCAATGTCGACCGTCAGAGCACACTGGACACCGAAATAGCCCAGCAGCGCAACCGGCGTGAGCAACTGGGAAACTATCCCAATGAAAGCAAAGCGCCGAATGGACAACCGGAGAAGGGGGCGGAATCTGGCGAAAAGACCATTGATCAACTCAACACCAAGATTAATCAATCACTGGATAGCGCCAAGGAAGCGCTGAGCAAACTCCCAAACGCCAAAAACTCCCCCGTGCCGGAGACGATCTTGACTGGTCGCTTTGAAAAGGTGACGGGCACGCAGAGTGGCAATAGAGCACGAGAGGATATAGTTTTGAAATGTAGGGCGACTGCAGGCACGCTCAATCTCATCAGTAAGATCGGGTACGATGCTACCTCCTATAATCCAGCAACCGGGTCCGGTGATGTAAGACGCGGTAACCAAACGATTGAAATTAGCAATCATGAGGTGACAATTGACCTCGAGGAGCTCGTTTGCTGCGACGACATGCCTCTTGAGGAGCAGGTGCGGCACGTGGAAGAAGCCTTGGAAGAAATAACGACGGCATTCTCCACAGAGGCCGATCCAAAGAAAACTCAACAGCGTTTCGATGCGCAAGTGAGTTCCGGGTCGTTTATCACGGAATCCTTTCAGGAGAAGCCCGGAGAAGAGTCTTGGCGGACAGATGCGCGTGGTACCGAAGAGCTTCGACAACTGTTCAAGGATATGCCAAAAGATGCCCAAAAAACGGTCATCGGACGTTTCATGGAGAAGGCTAATGTACGGCAGGATAAGGACGGAAAAACATTCCTAAGCACCAGTGCGAATATGGCAACGGAATTCCGCGCTGTCGCGCTCTTTGCGGCGCGGTCCATCAATATTGTCGAGAGACAGGATGAAAACGGAAAACCCTTGGAGATGGGAATGCAAACGAGTCCTTCTCAAATTTCCCATCTTCTCAACGGCATTCGTCTTCGCTATACGCAAGAGGGTGGCAAGGGCGAGGCGGAGGGTAGTACATCAATCGATGGCCATAAAATTTCTTCTTCGGAAACAGATACTCCGGATAATAAAGCGACAGAAGTATCCGGTGCCGCTGGGGGTGACAAGGTCGAAGGGGCTGGTGAAAAAACCAATGATGGGGGTAGGAAAGGGGTAGAGGCATCTAAGGAACTTCCTCCAGCGATTCAGGAGGCAAAAAATCACTTTGGTGAGCGTTATGCCAATCTGTCACCCGAAAAAATGAAGGCGGTGATGGCTGCAATCGAGAGTCTGGATCCGGAACAGGCGCGCGTTCTTATGGACTCATATAAAGTCCTCTCTCCCAAGGAGAAGGAGATCTACGACAAGGCTGGGCCAAAAATAGTGGAAGAGCTCGCGCAGCTGAGTCCGAATGATATTCGTATTAAAATACAGATGATTGCTGAGAATGATACTGGAAAGCTCATAAAACTAAATAAATCACTTTCCCCGGAGGGCAAGGCAGTTTTGGACAAAAACGCCTCTCAATTTTCGCAGGAAGAAAACGATATGTATGACAAGCTGCATAATGAGCAAGATCGTTTGGCAGTAGAGAGGGGAATCGTCAAACCAAATGCTGCTCCTTCAGTCTCCGCAGATGATCAGGTGCCCGCAGGGGCTCCCGAAGCAGTCAGGCGCGTCGCAGATCTGCGTACGCAAATGGTCGATGTCAACAATAAGATTGGCGAGGTCAATCAAGAGCTTGCGCCTCTCAACGGACAACTGCAGCAGCTCAAGGGTGAGCGGGCAGCATTGGTTGCGAAAAATGAGGACACTGCAGATATCGATCAGAAGATTACTCAGGTGGAACAGCAGATGAAGCCCTTACTCGATAAGCGAGATGCACTCAAGGCAGAGGCCAAAGATATAGCTGCACAGATTAAGGATTCAAAAGGAGAGTTGCCTGAGAACGCAACGCGAGCGGATGTCGCTCGCAGAGCTCTCGATGACATGGGCGATGCGTTCAAGGACCCCAATGCGACCGGAGGAGAAAAGCTCATTGCCGCCATCCAAGCGATCGGTGCCATCATGGCACTCTGGCGATCCGCGATGGGCAGGGGAGAGGCGCAACCCGCAGAGGTCGCCGGCAGTAAGCCCACAGACAAACCCAAGGACAACGGGGCAAGCAAGCCTACAGACGGATCAGAGCAACCCACTGAACGCGGAGCCGAGACACCTGAAGCGAGAAAGGGTCGCCTGCGCAAGGAGGTCAAAGACTCCGCAGTCAATTCCGCTCAAGAGCTCATTGCAGAAAAGAAGCAGACTCTAGAAAAGCAGACTAAGGGACTCAAAGATCGCATCGATGCGCTCAATGGAGAGACCAAGGGACTCAAGGGTGAAAGCGAAGGTCTTGCGAAAAAGATTGCCGAGAAGAAGG